>JACVQJ010000028.1 GCA_015661075.1 Parachlamydiales bacterium
GGCGCTGAGGCCGCCTATGTTGAGCGAAGCTCTTCATGCGAAGCTGCGAAACTTTTAAGAAAGAAGGGGCACTTCAAAACCTGGCGTTAATTAGCCCCCTTTCTTTCTTAAAAGTTTCGCAGCTTCGCATGCATGCATTTGCAAACATGGGCGGCTTGTATCCTGCACTCTTTTGCATTTTGCGTTTTTTTCTTTCTCAGCGCCTTAGTGCCTCAGTTCTTTTAAACTCAGCGTTTTCCAAAAATTTTAATGAGCATGTGAATAAATCGAGGCATTGGAAATGCTTAAAATACAACGATGAATTCCATCAACTCTTTTTGAATTATAAATTATATACTTCTGTATATTTATTGTTAAGATAGGAGCAATACGCAGACTCGCTCAGCGGCTTGCCGGTGGTGCGTTTGACGAGCTCTTCGGAACTGTATTGCTTTCCGAGAGAGTGGATGTTGATTTTCAAAAAGTCCTTGATAAAGCCGAGCTCTCCGGCGCTGACGCGCGTCTCCCAGTCGGGATGCTGCCTGGCGAATGCATTGAAGAACTGGGCGGCAAAGAGATTTCCCAGTGCATAAGTAGGAAAATAGCCGAAATCGCCAAAAGCCCAATGAACGTCCTGCAAACAGCCTTCCCGGTCGGTCGGAGGGGTGACGCCGAGCAGCTCTTTCATCTTATCGTTCCAGGCATATGGCAGATCGGCCACCTGCAATTGACCGGACACAAGAGCCATCTCAATTTCAAATCGCAAAATTACGTGCAGACAATAGGTCACTTCGTCCGCTTCGACGCGGATATACGACGGACTGACCCGGTTGATGGCCCGATAGAATCGATCGATCGACACATGTTTGAAGTGAGAGGGAAAGGTTTTCTGTACGAGGGGGTAATAGCATTGCCAAAATGGAAGGCTATGGCCGATCAGCGTTTCCCAAAAGCGGGACTGGCTCTCATGGATGCCTAGAGAGACGGCTTCTGCGAGCGGAGTTCCCCAATGCTCGGTGGGAAGATTCATCTCGTACATGCTGTGGCCCGATTCGTGCATGACAGAAAAGATGTTGCTCATGAGACTATCGCTCAATATGCGCGTCGTGATGCGGCTGTCGTGGGGATGAAGAGCCATCGAAAAGGGATGGGCCGACAAATCCATGCGCGAATAATCCGCTTCGAACGGTAGCTGGGAAAATAATGCAGAGCCGAGCTCCATCTGTTTTTTTCGATCGAAAGTGCCCAGTAAAAATCGGTTGTCGACTTGCTTCGAGCCGCGGATTTTGTCCAGCAGATGCACGAGTTCTTTTCGCAGACGGCCAAAGATTTCTTTGATCTTCGCGCTTGTCATGCTCGGTTCGTAATTTTCGATCAGAGCGTCATAGGGATGATCCTCAAAGCCAAGAATGCCGGCTTTTTCGCGGTTCAACTGCAGGATTTTATCCAAAAACGGCGCGAAGAGTTTAAAATTGTTTGTTTTTTTAGCGCTCTGCCAGATCTGGCTGGCTTCCGACGTAGTTTGGGAAAAGTGTTTGACGAACGATGCCGGCAGTCGATAGTCGCGATCATAGTCCTTAAACCATTCGCGCAGCTCGACTCTCTGGAGCCGCGACAGGCCCTTTTTTTTCGGCTTGCCTGAAGAGAGGTGAACGAGTTTACCGAGCAGATTGCGGTATTTTCTCGATGTTTTTAATTCATGGATATGGCCGGCGAGCAGCGACAGCTGCTGGCCGCGCGCTGTAATGCCTCCGGGCGGCATATAGGTTTCCTGATCCCAATGGAGCAGGCTCAATATCGATGAATAGGTTTTGATGGAAAGAGAAAATTCCTTGAGGGCGAGATATTCCGGCCGCATTTTGGTCATGTTTTGAACAATAGCAAAATTGCTGTTTATGAAAATCTCAAAAATCGGCGCAGAGAAATGCTTAAGCAAAAAAACCAGGGCGTCCAGATGGCGAGTGCGGGGGACAGAACGTGGTTTTCCGCCAGGATGAGCATCCCATCCAATACGGTGAACAATGCGATCAGGGCGAAGAGAGAGCAGGCGGCGATGAGAAACGCGGCGCTTTGCCTGGAAAAGCGAAGTAAAACGGGAGGCAGGGAAAGAGCGATTAATATAGGCAATAGAGGCATAGAGAGCTTGTAATGCAGATGAGATCGGATCATTTCGCGATCCGCGCAATTCGAAAAGCTTTGCAATAGCATCGTAACCAGCGGACGGTTTTCGATCGGAACAAATTTTTGCAGCGCTTGCGCCGTTTCCAGCGGCAAGTCTGGCATCGGACGGCGATCGAAGGATTCGCTGACGGCGATTTGGCCTTGATCGTTGCGCGTTAAATGGTCGACAAACCGGCCGAGAAGCGGAGATTGATTCAGTTCCAGGGTTTTGATGTGCCAAAGTTCATCTTCGCTGCGGATCCAGTATGCATCAGCAAGAGTTTTTAGGCGCTGATCGAAGCGCTGATAGACTACGACAGTGCCGTCGTCGAGCGTCACTGAGTGAATGTGTTCTTGCGGCGCCTGTTTTTTTCTTTTCGCATGTTCCATGCGGAAAAGATCAATTGATTCTTGCGCATTAGGAGCCAGCCATTGGGCGTTAGCGTAGGAAAGAAGGCTCAGCGTAGTGGCGAGAATGAATAGCGGCCGTGTGAGGCGCCGTTTGGACAGCCCGGCCATTTGAAGGGCGATCAGCTCGAAGTGGTGCGTGAAATCAAAGAGAACTTTTAATGAGCTCAGCACGAATGCGAGTGAAAAAAACAGATCGAGATGCATCGCGAATGAATGCAGATAATAGAGAAACACAGCGAGGGCATTGACTTTGCCGTCCGCAAAAAAACGGACGGAGTGAATCGACAAATCGATGACGACATAAATCCCAAAGAGGCATGACAAAATAAAGAGCACCGTGGAATAGAGTCGGACCAGTAAGTAGCGCATCCATAACTTCATGTCAGGCCTCGCGCGATTCGATGCAGTTTGTACGTACTGCAAATCCAGATGAAGGGATGGGGCAGCAGAAAGGCCAGCGTCGCCAGAAAGGGAAATGCTTTCAGCTCCTTGCCCATCAAATAGCTGATGAGAACGGTCATGGTCAAAGCGAGGGCAATCATCAGGCTGCGCTTGGTGGCGATTCTGCTGTTTTCCACGCCAAATGCACAGCCGAGAAAAGTAAAGCTGAAAACAGCCAGTGAAAGTGAAAAGCGGCGCAGCATTTCAACCAAAGCGCTGGCAGCGAGCTTTTTTTCCTCAATTTCGGCTCGTAAAATCAGCATCCGGAGCGGCAAGGCGTTGGCTTCGAGGCGGGGCCGGTTTTTTTTCAAAAACTCGGAGAGGATCGGCGCCGCCGTCGACATCGAGGCCTGGTTCTCGATGATCAGAGGGTCGAATTCATCGGAAGAGGTCGAGTCGAGATGGGAACAGATCGCCACATCGCGCCCATGAAGCTCTTCGCCGCGGATGTACAGCTCGCGGGCCTGCAATAGACTCAGCCGCTTATTGCTTTCGTTGTGGGCGATGAGAATGACGTTACGCGCCCGCAGGCCTTCCTGTTCGACGTTCATATTGAGATAGGCGTGTTTGATCCGGATCAGCTGTTGGCGCTGTAGCAAGAGAAGGGGATTGGCCGAGGTCTCGCGATAGAGCATGGCTTTGGACTCGCGGCGGCAATAGGGGGCGATTTCAGCGCACATGGAAAAATTCCCCACAGCGAACAGGGCGGAGCCAAACAGAAGGGGGGCCAGTACGGATCGAAGACCGAGTCCGCATGCGCGCAGAGCCATCAATTCATGGGACCGGCTCATGCGCTGGAACAGGATAAAAGAAGCGATGAGGGCCGAAATCGGAATGGCGATCGGCAAAATGAGGGGAAACTGGTATAATGTAAACATAGCTGTCTTGCCCCAGTCGCCGCTGAGCGCGGTAAACCGGGCGATTTCCTTGAATCGGGTGATGATCAATACCGCCAGAAACGTCGCTACGGAAAGCAGCAGCACGCGCACATAGCTCAATAGTGCGTAACGCCAAAAGATAGGGATCGGGATCCATCGCATGAAAAAGAGTCTAGGACATATTGGTCATGTTGTGAAGAGCTTCCTCGATCGGCATTGGGATGAGCGAAGATCTCTGCTCATCGCATATTCCGGAGGTCCTGATTCCAAAGCGCTTCTTTACGCCGCCCTTGATTGGGGGCGAGCGCCGATTCATATCGCTCATGTCGATCACGGCTGGCGCATGGAGAGTCAAAATGAAGCGGCGGCCCTGCAAAATGAAGCCAGGCTGTTGGGATGTCCGTTTCATACCATCCGCCTCGAAAAAAAAACCACGGAAGAAGAGGCGCGCGAATGCCGATTCGCTTTTTTCCGCTCACTGAGCGAGAAGATTTCATTTCAGGCTGTCTTGCTCGGCCACCAGTCCGACGATCTCGCGGAAACGGTTTTGAAGAGGGTGTTGGAAGGCGCTCACCCTTCTCAGCTGGGCGGGATGAAAGAAGTGTCCAGCATGGGCGATCTCGTGCTGTGGCGCCCTCTGCTCTCGATCCCGCGCAGCGAAATTGAAGCGTATCTGCAAGAGCGGAAGGTGTCGGCTCTTTACGATCAATCGAACGAGGATGTGCACTATTTGCGCGCCCGGATGCGATCCCAGCTGCTGCCGATGCTGAAAGACGTCTTCGGAAAGGGCGTTTCCAAAAATTTATCCGCCCTGTCCGGCCGAATGCATGAAATGGGCGATTTTCTCTCGCATCGCGTAGGCCAGCTCCTGGACCGATGTGTTCTGGGTCCCTTCGGATGGCGGGTGGATGGTCACAATCTCCACCGCGTGGAGCGGCGTTGTTTATTGCAGCAAATGGCTCAAAATGAAAAGTTTACAATTTCACGATCCGTTCTGGAGACAATTTTAGATTGGATGGATTCAGCCTCGAAGATGCGCCAGATTAGCGTAAATAATCGATCCATCATCGTCGATCGGGGGCAGTTTTTTCTATTGGCAAAGCGTCAGCCTCGTTTCGATACCGACATCCGGCTCGATGGAGGGGTGCGATGGCGATCGGGGGATTGGATCGTTGAGGAAACTCATGAGGAAGGGCCATGTCATTGGACGGATCTTTGGCGAGGCGGGCCTGTGGTCCAGCGCATGGATGTCGATTCACTGCTTGGCCTTGCGCCGCCTGACGTGAAAAACACAGCGAAAGCGCCCGCATTTTTAAAAAAAATCTGCCCTATTTTGATGAAGGGGCCCAAGATGGCAGGGGATGTGCTCTCCGGAAAGCGGGCCAGGGGAGAGCGGCTAGTAAAAATTTTTATTGCGATCGACGATACTCTGCATCAGGAAGATGCGGTCAAATGGGCCAGGGATTGCGTATCTGTGGAGTGAGACAAGATCAATTTTATCTGTTATAGGAACCTTAGGGTGCATCTTTCCTTTACGAAAATGGTGAGTAGATGGTTTAATTTATCTATGGCTTTTGCCCGTAAATGTTACAAAAACAATAAGTTGAGCAGTTAAAAACTTTCGAGGGATATGGCGAACGACAACAAATTCAGACCTGATGCAAAGCGCAGTTTTCCGGGGGGATTCGTTATTTTCCTGCTGGCAGCCATCGTAATTATGTTCGTGATCCAAACAATTTCGTCGGACGGGAGCGCAAAAGTATCCTTCAGCCATCAAGTCGAACATTTGATCAATCTGAACTTGACGGTGCCTGAAGACAACCGAAAGATCGCGCAGAATGAAAATCTCGTGACGTTCAGCGGAAAATTTCGAGAATCTCTTTCTGAAGATAGCCGTGACCGGTTCCATTATCTCGAATTGCTCAATCGCCAGCATCAACTGGGTATTAATCAAAAGCAGCTTCTGTCGGACTTGGACGGATTGCAAAAAAGCGTGCGCGACTCAGCGGATTTGTTTCTTCATCTCTACGGCCAGCCGCTGCCTCGCGGGGGATATGCGATCATTGGAGCACTGTATGACACGCCGGGCCGTGAGAATTCGATCGTTATTCGCTCATTGACCGAGCGCGACCTCGTCAATCTGGCTCTTGTGCAGCGAATGATGACGATCGCCCAGCAAAATATCGCCGAAGAAAATGCCCTGGAGCTGGGGAAAGATATGCGCGCTCTGGTGGCTCTATTGCGCTCACCAGCGCTTGGCATTGGCGTCGAGTCGATGAAGCTTGATCTGAAAAATATCGACAAGAAGCTCTCGTCCGCTACGGATATGCCAATCGACCAGCAAATGGCTGTGTATCGATCGGCGCTGCCACAGATCGTGGCTCTGTTTCAAGACTTGAATCGCGAGCGCGACGGCGTGCGCCTCATGGCTCTGCGCAGCGTGCGCAGCTATCACGAAGAGCTGCAAAAATTCAACACAGTCGCGCAGGAGTTGGGTGAAAACGAAGCTCTGCTGGATAAGGCGCGTCAAAAAGTGGCGAGCGTTATCTGGTATTTTAATAATCAGGAGCTATCGACCCGCGCGTTGGAAAAGCAGGATCCGGAAGCGTTTGGCCATTGGTTTGCCTCGGCCAAGCAGGAATGGGATCATTTCCCCAGCAATCAAGGCTTGACGTACCGCGCGCCGGATCAGCCGCGCAATACCGTTTTGGAACGCACCTTCCAGAGCCAGGAGCCCGCTCCGAATTATGTCGGCTATCTCATTACGATCCTGCCTGCCCTATTGATCTTCGTGTTTTTATACATCCTCTTTACGCGCCAGATGAAAGGCGCCGGCTCTTCGGCCATGAATTTTGGCAAATCGCCGGCCCGTCTGATGACGCGCGAAAATAACAAGGTGATGTTCAAGGATGTCGCCGGATGCGAGGAAGCGAAAGAAGAGCTCAAGGAAATCGTCGATTTTCTGAAAGATCCTCAAAAATTTACCGCCTTGGGCGCCCGTATCCCCAAGGGTGTTCTTCTCGTGGGGCCGCCTGGCACGGGTAAAACATTGATCGCCAGGGCCGTCGCCGGCGAAGCCGACCGTCCGTTTTACTCGATCTCAGGCTCCGACTTTGTTGAAATGTTCGTCGGCGTCGGCGCCAGCCGTATCCGCGATTTATTCGACCAGGCGAAGAAAAATGCGCCCTGCATCATTTTTATGGACGAGATCGACGCTGTCGGCCGCCATCGCGGCGCCGGCATTGGCGGAGGCCATGATGAGCGGGAACAGACGCTAAACCAGCTGCTCGTGGAAATGGACGGCTTTGATACTCGCGAAGGAGTGATTCTGATGGCGGCCACGAACCGTCCCGACGTCCTCGATCGCGCTCTTCTGCGCCCGGGCCGGTTTGATCGCCGCGTCATCCTCGATTTGCCCGACGTCAAAGGACGCCTCGAGATTTTGAAGGTACATGCCCGCAAGATCAAGATCGATGCATCCGTCGATTTGAATGATATCGCCCGCAGTACGCCGGGAGCGTCCGGCGCTGATCTGGAAAATATTCTCAACGAAGCGGCTCTTCTCGCCGCGCGCATGGGCCGCTCGGCGGTGACGAGCGTTGAGGCGAAAGAGGCGTGCGACAAGGTTCGCTACGGAAAAGAGCGCCGCAGTATGGAGATTGGAGATGCTGAAAAGAAAACGACGGCGTTCCACGAATCGGGCCATGCGATGGTCGGATTGGTCGTCGAGCACAGCGATCCCGTCGACAAGGTCACGATCATCCCGCGTGGATATTCATTGGGCGCGACTCACTTCATGCCCACGAAAAACCGCTTGAGCTATTGGAAAAAAGAAGCGATCGATCAGCTCGCCGTTTGCATGGGCGGAAGGGCCGCTGAGGAGATCTTTGTCGGCGATATGTCCTCCGGAGCGCAGCATGATATCGCGCAGGCCACCAAAATGGCGCGCAGCATGGTCTGCGAATGGGGCATGAGCGATTTGCTGGGAACGGTTTCGTACGACGAGCGCACCGAGTCGGGTCAGTATCTGGGGATGACGAACTATCATGATAAAAGTTATTCCGAAGAGACGGCCAAAAAGATCGATGCGGAAGTGCGCCAGCTGATCGACGCCGCGCATCAGCGCGCCCGCGAGATCATTGAGCAGAACCGCGTCAAGGTACAGCTCATGGCGGATATGCTGATGGAGTTCGAAACCCTCGATTCCAACGATATCAAAAAGATCATGGACGACACCTGGGACGCGGATGGAAAACGCCAGCGCCTCAAGGATGCGGACGATCTGCAGCGCAAGCAGCCGCCTCCGCCTCCGGTGCCGGTTCAGTCCACCATTACTCCTGCGCCCTCCAAGACAGAATCGCGCAATGATCTGCCAGGCATCCAGCCTGGTTAGGCGCAGACTAAACGAAAAAATACCACAGAGATAAGAACCACAGAGACAGTATGTTGCAACTCCGCTCTCACTCCCGGTATAGAAAGATTCTTCGTTCCCTTGTAATCAGGACATTTCCCCATCGCTCACAGAATTTTCGAGCAGATCCCTGAGATCAACGACGCGATAGAGAAATGAGCTCTCCTCTACCTTTGAAGACACTCCTCCAATATGGAAAAGGGAGATGGCCTTGCCGAATCCTCTAGGAATCGATAGCGTTTCATATTTTTCTTTTAACTCTGCAATAATGGAAGAGCTCAATTCATTTTTGCTGAATTTAAATTCACAGATCATGAGGCTATTCATCTTCAGTTGTATTAGATAATCGATCTGGCACCCCTTTTTTCTTGAGGTCGCCGTTTGGATAAAGGGATTGTCCCGTATCACGGTTGTTGGATCTATACCTAACGCATGAAAAATGAATTCCCGATTGGCGAGCAAAAGGCTTTCCAACTGAAAGCCGATGATAGAATCCCAGCCAGGCAACTTCCCTGTAGCGGCTTTTTTATAAGAACCCTGTTCAATAAGCTCTCGATAAGGCTCCACGTATTTTAATTGAAAACGGAGGAAACAATCGCTTAGTCGATAGAGTTTTTGTTTGCCCAGCGCGCCCTTTTTGAACGACCATTGATAATGTTCTGAAATAAACCCCGCTGCAACTAAATTCCTTAAGTATTCACTCAGTGAGCCCCCTTCTTCCAACTTCAAAAGCGTGCGTATTTCCTGCTGCGTCTTCATGCCATCGATTAATCTTTGTAAGATTCTACGATAGCTTTCTCCTTTGCGCTCGAACAAGTCATGAAAAATCGTTTGAAACTCATTGACAAGTTGACTGGCCGGTTCAAAACATAGCTCATAAATATTCTGATCGGCGCTTTCCTTGGGATCGATCAAATCCAAATACCAGGGAATACCTCCCGTCACAGACAGGATTTTCAACATTTCATAAACAGAGCCGGTAAACCCCTTCTTTCTCAGGAAAGATACAGATTCCAGAAGCGATAGGGGTTTAAGATGAAGCACGAGAGAAATTCTTCCCACAAAGCCCGTGCTGTGTAAGATGTTCTTTTCAATCCACGTCGAAATAGATCCACACAAAATCAGAATCAGCCCCTGCTTTTTATTCGCTTCCTGATCCCACCATGTTTTTAATGATCCCAAGAAACTGGGATCCAGTCCCCCCATCCAGGAAATTTCATCGAGCAATACAATCACTTCTTCATTCCCGATCTGCGCACCTAAAAATCTGAATGCATCTGACCAGGTCGAAAAGCTCGCACGAGGCAATCCAAGCTGCACACAAAGCTGATCTCCAAACTCATCTCTCTGTTTTTGCCCGGTCATCCCCGATGCCGGAGGAAGCCCCGAGAGAGAAATAAGCCGCTTATTTTTGGCAAATTTCTCTACCAACGTGCTTTTCCCCACCCTTCGCCTCCCTTTGATCACGACTAATGAAGCCTTTTTTAGGCGCCTCAGGCGTGCTAAGCGGTTAAGCTCCAGTTTCCTTCCAAGAAATAGATTCACTCTACACCTCCTAATATCGACAAATGTACCATTTAGGAAGGTTTAAGGCTAGTCATTCTACCTCCTAAACGGTGCATATGCAGACTTAAGGATGCAGCGTGGCTCAGACCTCTTATTGAGTACTGAGGCTTCGTTGTTGGCTGTTTGGGTCTAATGAGCCAGTTGCAAAACTCCATTCGGGCCTAAATTCGCGCTTTTGGCGTTGGATTGAAGATTCTTCTGTAGCTTTTGGTTGCGGTGCGGCTAACGCCGCTTACCGCACGAATAAAAGCCAAAATCATCAAATTTAGGATCCGTTGCGAGTTTTGCAATTGACTCTAATCTTTGTCCCTTAAGTTTCATCCTTCATCTCGTCTGCAATAAACCGGGCAAAGGGCTCTATGTTCTCCTCTGCGGAGGCCGCCTCCAGAGCTTCCAGGTAGGCTTTTCTGTGTTTCATATGAACAATTGTCCAACGGTAACCTCCAGAGGCAAACATCGCATTCATGAGAAAGCGGCCTATGCGGCCGTTTCCATCCATGTAGGGATGAATAAAGACAAAAATATAGTGCCCGAGCACTGCGCGCACGGCCGCATGGGGCTCTTTTCCCAAACAAGAAAAGAGGGCCTCCATCGCATCAATGAGAGCCTCCTTCGGAAGGGGGATGTGCCTAGAGTTGCGTATGTAGACTTGTCCTCTACGGTAGCCTAATAAGTCCTCTTGACGAAGGATCCCAGCTCTTACAGAGGGAACAAACAGACTTTGGTACCATCTTTTAAGATCTTTTTCTACGACCTCTCCTGGATTGCTACCATTACATAACTGCAGAAGACTCTTTTTAACCTCACAAAATGCCTCGTAATAGCCTCTGGCCGCAAGGGCATTCTTCTCATTCCTGTCCTCAAGGTGCAAATCAGGATTCCAGTGATGATTCTGCACTTTTTCTATCAGATCATCATCGACCTGAAAGCCTTCGATGGATAGGGAGTTATAGGCGTCTTTTTCATAAAGCTCCTTGATGTGATCCATATAGCCTTGCGGGTTCTTGGGCAGTCCTGGGGCGGTGGGAAAACAGGAAATCACTTTTTCTCTAAAATCACTCCAGAGGGAGTAGATGCGCGCAACATAGGGAGATTGTATTTTGATTCCGGGCAACGTGGGGGCTGAGAGCAAAAATGGATTCTCTTCCTTTATTTTCCACCCTTGCATCAATAGGTCATCGTTTAACGCCTCTACCATGGTGCGGTCACCAAGAAAAGCATAAGCGCCCAAAAGTCTTGCGGCAGCACTTTTGAAATGATATTTCACAATCACCTTTGAGAGCTCTGAAGAGGCGCGAACAAGCCTTAAGGCAATTTCCGCATCTTTGGGGTATTTTTGAAAATAAGTGGCGGACACCTTGCAAAGGGCATATGGCAAGGGCATGATCTGCAACCCTTGAAAACGCACCTTTTCTTCGGGAAGATTGTCGGGGTCGGCGTAAATAAACACGGAGGTGTCAAAGGGCAGTCCTTGAGGTGCACCGCCTCCTCTCGAAGAAATCACCACTACTTGTTTAGGAATGATTAAGGAGCCTGCATGCAAATCAAGAGAATCTTCTGCAGAAAGGCAGTAGTTCTCTCCAAAATGGTGCTCAAGGTAAATGCGCAAAAAATCCCAAAAGTTCGCATACCATGACACACTATCACCCAAGGCGGTGTCAGGCTTGACGAGAAGATACCACCCTTTAATCACTTCCTGGAGCCACTTTGTCCTGACCAGGAATTCACGATCAGCTCTAAGAATTTGTTGGGATCTAATGATGTTGCCGTTGTTAATTTTGGCAGATTTTCCGACTCTGGCCAAAGCATCTGTCAACTTTTTTGTTGATTTCATAGGAAATAACTCGAGTTTTGTGTAGTGGTTTACTCGAGTTTCATGTTAGCAATAACTCGAGTTTTGTGCAATAAATGTAATAACTGATTGGTGGTTATGTGTTTGGGTTGTGATGCTGTGATTATGCACTAGTTTCTATTTTGCCCCACGTCTCATGGGATCTTGCAAGCAAAGCGGAGTCTTCAATTATTTCTATTCCGCTGTTGGAAACAGCCCCGCCATCGTCGAAAGCTGGAAGAGGAAAATGAACGCGGCGAAAAGAAAAATAATCGCCAAAACAGGTTTTCCACCCTTCATCTGATATGTAGAAGCCGTTCGTTTGCGATAACGGCCGATCCAGACCATCAAAACGGGTAAAATGCCAAAGAGGACGACGGCGCAAATACCGCCGGCAAAATCGAGCGCTTTGAAGAAGATGTCCGGCTTCAGGATCGAAAAGAAAAATGGCGGAATTAAAGTGAGAAGCAAAAGGGACAGGGGTTCTCGGTCCTTTGTCTGGAGTCCATCCGCCAGGAAGTGCGTCAGCGCCAGGGATTGCAGGAGCAAAGAGGTCAGGAGCGAGAAAAAGGCCAATCCTCCGGCAAAATGGGTCACCCAGGATGCTCCTAAAATACCGGCGATCGATTGCGAGGCGTCTTGGCCGGCATGAAGGATGGCAATAATCCCGTATTCGCCCTCAATGGGAACGATGCCCAGAACAATTAGATCCCAAAGAAGATAGACGACAAGCGCAAACAGGCTGCCCGTAATAATCACGATCCGCACCCGCTTTAAATCACCGGCCATATAGGTCGTGATCGTGGGAATCATATTGTGAAATCCAAACGATATAACCAGGATTGGCAAAGAATAAAAAAGATAATGGGCGTCGGTGTGTTTCAAAAGCGTGGGGTTGATATGCAGCAATCCAACAGCCACGATACCTAAGTAGGCGAGGATCTTGCCGGCCATCAAAACGCGGTTGCAGATGTCGACTGTCCGAGTGC
Source organism: Parachlamydiales bacterium (assembly GCA_015661075.1). Lineage (GTDB taxonomy): Bacteria > Chlamydiota > Chlamydiia > Chlamydiales > SM23-39 > CAISYW01. The sequence goes on from JACVQJ010000028.1 coordinate 12,667, forward strand.
CTGAGTAGAGGAGACATCCGAAGAGTAAAACAAAGAAAAATGTTCCGATCCAAGGGGAGATATGAAAGGAAAAGTGGCGGATCACCGTGGAAGAGATGTCGATTCCGATTCCGGCCTGATAGGCGACCAGCAAAGAGTAGAATAAAAAGAGATAGAGCAACCAGCTGAGGCGTTGGCCCCAACGGCCCAGCGAATGGCCGACCATTGAAATGTAATTGACGTCTTTGGTGAACCAGCCATTGACCTCCAGCACTAATAATGCGGTGGCTGTCATAAAGGCCCATGCGGCAACCAGCATGATGATTGATGGATAAAAGCCACTCAGCCCTGTGACGATCGGCAATCCTAAAATGCCGGCGCCGACACAGCTGCCGCCGATAAGTAATGTGCCCCCGAGCAGACTGCCAGGTTTACGATGCATGATGATCCTATAGTCGAATGCCGTCTTGATACATCCAGTGATGATTCATTCTTATGAATCGGCTTTTTTCGGTAAAGGAAACATCGCGATTATTTTGTTCTAATATGGCCCGGGCCCAGATCCGCCTTTCTTATTCTTTGCCAAAACGCCCCAATTTTGCATCGGCCAGAGCTACCAGATCTTTCGATTGCATGACGATCGATTCCGTGGGAAGCCCGCAATTGAACGCCGCGCGCGTTTGCAGGGCGATGCGATCGTCGTAATAGTTATCGAGGTTGAGCAGGTTGCCAAAGGGAGGGACTCCGCCTACGATCAGCCCAAAGCGCTCCAGAATGACGGCGGGATCTTCGAACTCGCATTTTTCCCCGACGGCATCGGCACAGGCCTTCATGTCCAGCTTCATGTTGGATGGGATATTGAATTGAAAGTTCTTTTTGCTGCTTTTGCCGCGCACGATGATCGATTTGATTCCCTCTTCGAGAAGAGTGCCGCGCACGCGCGCCGAGTCTTGCGATGTCGGCGTGGCTTCGTGGGTCAGGTGCTGATAGTCAAAGTCCCGATGGCGCAGCTGGCGAATGATTTCGTTGCGGATGTTTTCGCCGCCGAAGAAAATTTTCGCCTTGATCCGGTTGCCCGCGATCCGCTTGGTGTCGGATGGAAAGAGAGAGGCTTGCCGGATGTTTTTCAGTTTCAACAGGGTCATCGTCAAGCGCTCGAAGCCCATGCCAAAGCCGCCATGCGGAGGCATCCCATATTTGAAGATGCTGAGGTAGTCCTCGAAATTTTGCGGATCCATTCCCTTCATGTGCAGCCCTTCGAGCATCGATTCATAGGTGTGGCGCCGCTGTCCGCCCGAGGTGATCTCCGTGCCGGCGCAGAGTAAATCGAAGGTATTGGTGAGCTCGGGATTGGTTTCACTGGCAAAGGCGTAAAAAGGGCGCTTTTCCTTCTTCCAGTCGATGACGAATACCAGGTCAGTACCGTGCTTCTCCGCTGACCAGGCGCAGAGCTCGCGCTCGGCGGCAGGGCTTAAGTCCGGCTCGTTTCTCTCGTCGATGCCGGTGCGCTGATAGTAGAGCTCCTGCGCCTCTTTGAATGTCAGACGGGGAAAGGGGACTTTGGGGGGACAGTTGATGATAGTGCCTCCCAGCGCTTCAATATCTGATTTGGAGCGCTCCTTCAGGTAAGTGACGATGAATTTAACCACTCCTTCCTGCACATCGAGGATTTCCTGCCAGTTCTCGAAAAAGCCCATCTCGAACTCGAGCTGCTTGCCTTCCGTCAGATGGCGGGAGGTTTGCGATGGCTCGGCGCGGAAAAATGGCATCAGGGCAAAGACCCGCTCGTTGACGCCAACCATGATCTGCTTATAGAGCTGGCTGCTTTGGGCGAGTGTGGCCGTGTAGCCAAAATAATCGACATTGAAAAATTCTGCGCCGCCCTCGGATGAGGCCCCGATCATGTTGGGGGCAAAATATTCGCTGGCGTCGATCTGATCGTGCATATAGAGGCGGTAGGCGTGTGCGATTTCTGCCTGGATGCGGAAGACGGCCTGCAGCTCGCGGTTGCGTAAAGCAATGGGCCGATGATCGAGGACGAAATCCAGATCGGAATGAATTTGTGGCTTGTAGTACTCGATCGGTGGCACTTCGTGGATCGGATTTTCGACGGTGATTTTTGGATGGATGATCTCCACGCCGATATTTGCTTCTGTCGACGCCGACGCCGTTCCTGTAATGCGCAAGATGGATCCGGGCTGCAGGTTGGCGATTTTTTGAATCTCCTGCTTGTCCTCGATGACGATCTGTGAGATGCCGCTGCGATCGCGCAGAATGAGAAATGTCAGTTTTCCAAAGGAGCGAAAATTGTTCAGCCATCCGCGGATTGTAACTTGATGGCCGATGTGGTTTCGTAGCTCAGCAGATAGTGTTCTTTTCATAGTGAATGATGGGCTAAAGGGATTTTATAAAATCGGGCGGAATGGGAAAATTCCGCCCGTCATTGCATTAGCTTCTCGCGTGTTCGAGTAGCGCTTTGTGGCTCAGCTTGATCTGGCCGCGGTCATTGACATCCAATACCTTGACTTCGATTTCGTCGCCCTGTTTAAACGACGTGTCCTGGATGTTTTGGATTCTTTGATGCGAAATTTCAGAAATGTGGAGCAAGCCCTCTTTTCCGATGATTTCGACAAACATGCCGAAGGGCACGATCGATGTAATGCGGCCCCTATAGATCTTGCCGATCTCAACTTCTGCCGTAAGATTCAGGACAATTTTCTTAGCCTTTTCCATCGCTTCGGCGTTGTTCGATGCGATGCTGACGAGGCCGTCGTCGTTGATATCGATCTGAACGCCGGTCTCTTCAATGATCGCGCGGATCTGTTTGCCGCCAGGGCCAATGACGATGCCAATTTTGCTCGGCTTGATCTGGATGACCTCGATTCGCGGGGCGAAGGAAGACATTTCCTCGCGCGCTTTCGGACATATATTGAGCATTTTTTTCAAAATATGGATCCGGCCTTCTTTGGCTTGAGCGAGAGCTTCGCGCATGATCGCATGCGTGATTCCCTCGATTTTGATGTCCATTTGGAATGCCGTGATGCCCGTTTCGTCGCCGGTGACTTTAAAGTCCATGTCGCCGAGCGCATCTTCTGCACCGAGAATATCGGACAAAATGGCGTGGTGATTGCCTTCCAAAACGAGGCCCATGGCAATCCCTGCGACGGGACGCTTGACGGGAACGCCGGCATCCATCAGAGCGAGGCAGCCGCCGCATACTGATGCCATCGAAGACGAGCCATTGGACTCGGTGATATTCGATTCGATGCGGATCACATAGGGAAAATCTTCCTGTTTGGGCAGAATCGCGCTGAGAGCTCGTTCGGCGAGCTTGCCGTGGCCGATTTCTCGGCGTCCGGGTGCGCCCATGCGGCCCACTTCGCCCACGGAATACGGTGGGAAAAAGTATTGCAGATAAAAGCGCTGGGTACCTTCGCCATGCAAATCTTCAAAGCGCTGGGCATTGCTTCCTCCGCCGAGGGTGCAAACGGCGATGGTCTGCGTTTCGCCGCGGGTAAATAGGGAGCTGCCGTGTGTACGAGGCAGAATCGATTGCTCGATGTCGATCGGGCGGATGTCCGTCAGGCCGCGGCCGTCGAGGCGCTTCTTGTCCGTCAAAATCATCTTGCGCATCAAGTCGGATTGCAGGTTTTTAAATGCGACTTGCACATCAATTTTGGGGAATTTCGGGTTCTCTTCAGACGAAAGTGATTCGTATAGATCTTTCTGGATGACGCCGATGGCCAGATCGCGCTGCTGTTTGAGGGCGATTTTGAGAGCGTCTTTCAGTTTGTGGGTGCAGAATTTGTCAACGGCTTCGATGACTTCTTTCGGTACCACGTGCAAAGTGTCGCGTTTTTTTGGCCGGCCAATGCGTTTTTGCCAAGCGCTCAGCTGGTGGCAGATTTCACGGATCGCATGATGGCCCGTTTCAATGGCTTCGATCACCTGCTCTTCTGTCAGAAAATCGCAAAAGCCTTCAATCATCAAGATCGCGTCTTCCGTACCGGCCAGCACGAGATCCAGACTGGACTTTTTGATTTCTTCGGCGGTCGGGTTAATGATAAAGCGGCTGTCGATCAAGCCCACGCGGACGGCGCCGATCGGCTTGACGAGGGGGATATCGCTGATGACAAGTGCGGCTGAGGCGGCGCAAATCCCTAACACGTCGGGAGTGTTGATTCCATCATAAGAAAATACGGTCGATAAGACCTGTACTTCGTTGTGGTAGCCTTCTTCGAACATTGGACGCAGAGGGCGGTCGATGAGGCGGCAGGTCAGGATTTCTCTTTCCGTTGGGCGGCCTTCGCGCTTGATGAAGCCCCCGGCTGTGCGGCCGACAGAGGAATATTTTTCCTGGTAGTCAACGCGCAGAGGTAGAAAATCGATGCCTTCCTGAGCTGTGGGCGATGCGCAAGCGGTCGCTAGAACGACCGATTCGCCGCAGTGGACCAAGACGGCGCCGTTGGCCTGACGTGCGATTTTGCCTGTTTCAAATTTGAGTGTTTTTTCGCCGATGGTGAATGTGATCGTATCTCTTTGCATAGGTTCCTTGTCGTAGTTATTGACTAGAAAGGAACGGCTTGGAGATAGAAATCAGAAAGAAGACCTGTTTTTACAATAGGGCTTATTTCTGCTCTCTATCGGCCCACAGCTCCTTTCTTCAATGCTCTGGAGAGACCATCTCTCCAGAGCGAAAACATGTTATTTTCTTAAATTCAGACGGACAATCAAGTTTTGATAGCGCTTGGTGTCGGTCGAATTGAGGTAATCGAGCAGCTTTCGGCGCTGTCCGACCAGTTTCAATAATGCAAGCCGCGAGCTGTGATCTTTGGGAGCCAGCTTGAGGTGTTCGGTGAGTTCGGTAATGCGTTCGGTAAGAATTGCGATCTGTACGTCCGCAGAGCCGGTGTCTTTTTCGTGCAATTGAAATTTTTTGGTGATTTCTTCCTTGGTACCTTTATCTAGCGACATTGAGGAAGCTCTCCGTGTAAGTTTGAGTCATTTTCACAAGAATTGTAACCGAAAATCCATATACTCGCAAGGATTCTTGCACTTTCACCGCAAACCTTGCTAAAATGGTATACCAATAATGAATTTGAGAGAGCTAAAATGGAAACGAATTCTTTTACCTACGTGCGCCCATGGATAGAGAAAATTTTGCTATCCATTAGAAAAGACATTAAAACCGATCATTTAGCGGTGGATAAATCGTTCTTTAAAACCCATTTTGGGTCGCGTCCAATGAATAAATTGACGCAGGAAGAGATCTTCGCCGTCTACGAGAAGGAGCTACTGGCCGGCAATGCGGAATTGCGCGAATGGGTCATCAATCGATGGGTGTTCAAACACGGCGACATTTACCGCTTTTTTGCAGATCGCCTAAGCGCGATCAATCCTAATTTTCAGGAGATTCAAACCATCGAGGATGCCCAAGCTGAAAAGATTATTTCCCCGGCGATCGACTCGTTCGGCGCGACGTCGACTTATCTTTTTTCCCGGCTCAACGGGGTTGTTTTTTCTCCCCAGATCTTCGAGCGCCTTAACCAGGCAGCTATGAAAGAAACGGAGAAGAACAAGGTTAGCGATGAGCAAAAAAGCCTGGATGAATCCATCGATCAGATGAAGGCGCGCCACCAGCGCGAGCTGAGCCGCCTCCAGGAAAAGTACGAGGATAAATTGGCCGGCGTACAGCGCAAATATTCGACGGACGTCGAGGCGCTGAAAAAACAGATTCGTTCTTTGCAGCAAAGAGTCCGATGAGCGCTCTGATCGATTATCATAAGCTGAGTCTCTCGGATCGCGATGTCGCTTTTATGCGCGAGGCGTTGAAAGAGGCGGTGAAAGCGGCCCAAGAGGACGAGGTACCCGTTGGGGCCGTCCTCGTGGTGAATCAGAAGATCGTCAGCCGCGGCCACAATCAGGTAGAGCTGCTGCAGGATGCGACGGCGCATGCTGAGATGATCTGCCTGACGGCGGGGGCTGCGGCCCTCGGCAACTGGCGCCTGAGCGAGGCTATGCTATATTGTACTCTGGAGCCGTGCTGCATGTGCGCGGGGGCGATGCTGTCCTCGCGGCTCAAGCGCCTCGTTTGGGCCGCTCCTGATTTGCGATTGGGGGCTAACGGCAGCTGGATCGATGTATTTGCCAGCAAACATCCGATGACCGAGATAGAAATCGCAAATGGCGTTTTGAAGGATGAGGCGGCCGATCTCATGCGCGCTTTTTTTCAAAAACAGAGAAAAAAGCCAGGATCGTGAGCCTTTCTAAAATATTAAGTTTGATTGACTTAATAAGTGGTTGCGCTATTTAATCCTTAACCATGTTTTTGAAATGCTTCATATTATTGGCTGCTGCGATCAACGATCCCACCAACGAAGCCATTGATTCGCATGCCAGCGAGCAATGCCTTCCCTCATCCCTCATCGAAGGCAAGGTCAGCGCCGTCACCGGAGACGCATGACAAAGGCTATGACCTATGCGAAATTGTCGAGCCGAACGGCGTGTCGTATGAATATAAAAAAGCATCAAAGTTCAAGATCGGCCATGAAACCTGGACTCGGTTTGAGCTGTATCATCCCACTAAGAAGGGCCGTAACAATGCATCGGACGGTAAAATATCAGGGCGCAGCAATCATCAAAACTCCTACATCGCCCTCGACGCCAAGGAAAAATACCTGGTGTATCATGCACCGAATGGCGGCGTCCGCCATTTCAAAAAAATCCATTCACAAGACTCATATCGGCTAATTTCTGAAAATCTGTCCAATGGAAATCAGATTTTCTACGACTATTCCGAAGATATCGATAATAAGCATACTTTTCTACGGGGCCATCTGATCCGCATCCGGACAACCGACCCCACCGGACAAATTACTTATGCAACAGCCGACCTTCATTATTCCAATCCCTCCATGCCTGATTGCATCACGGGCAGCGATGGCCGGGTGCTTTGTTATCAAAATTTTAATGTCATCGATAGCCCCGATCTGCCGGAGCAGCGGCTCTCTCAACAGGGAGGCTCGTCCCAAATCGATCTTCCGATGAACCGCTATCTCGGATTCAGTTCCTATGACTTGGATTCAGAAATCGTCGCAGGTCAAACTGTGGTAATGCAGGACATCTCTTACGATTACGAATATTACGAAAAGAAAGAAGACGGGGAGCGATATACCAAGCATTATTTTTCCCCCGATCCTCGCCGCGGCCGCGTCAAGACGATTTATGCTCCCGTCGGGCCCGACGCAACGCCGATCAACACTTCCTCGATTATCTACGGCTTGAGCAC
>JACVQJ010000029.1 GCA_015661075.1 Parachlamydiales bacterium
GATGTTTGCTTTCCATGGGCTCGATGAGCCGCTGAATCTCGTAAAAAAACTCAAACTGGCGAATATCGATACGCAATTCGTCACATTCCTGTTTCGCACCCGCGAACTGATTCACGACGATATGACGCGCCGCCGTACGGTGGAAAATGTCGAATGGGCATATCTTTATGCCAACGCATTTTGTCCCACCGCATTGCAAATCATTGCATCGCATCTGGATCGATCGTTGGAAAAGGCTTTTTTGGAAGAACATGAAGAAAGACTCCACTCTTTAAGCCGTGCGATCGACTGCATCCATCGCCATGCGCCCATCGTCACATCCGCCGAGCTCATCAAGGCGGGCATTCAGCCGGGAAAAACCATGGGAGTTCTGCTCAAGGAAGCCGAACGGATTGCATTCAACGAACATCTCTATGATCCAGCTGTGGTTCTACAAAATCTGCGCCTTTCACCCTTGTGGCCTATATAAAAAAACCTTTATTCAATCCCAGTAACAAAGCTGTTGAAGAAAGTCAAAGAGGGTAGCTTCAACCGAAGCCTTTTTGGAGTCAAATATGGCGGATAAGGATCTACACCCAGATACATGTCCATATACCATGGATTTGCAAATTCTTGAAAAACTCCAACAGTTGCTGTCATCACATCATACAGAGCATCTTTTATAATCAGTATAACGACACCATTCTTATAAAAGATCGTAAACGGTATTCCGCTGGAGTTGGGGTAATATGTTCCCCATTTTTCTGTTGCCGATTTGACCGACATAGGCCCTGGCACATATGGCGTGCCATTAATTGTTGCTGGCATCATGTTCAAAGGTCTTTGTGATGTATAGATAAGTAACTTCCCTCCTCCAGTACTTAAAGTTGCTGAAGAAAGATCAACGCTTCCGCTTCCAAACAAAGGAGGCGTTGGAAATAACGTATCGCACAAAATATAAAGATCTCCCGTTCCTGTTGTTCGAATTGTGCCGCTGGGGGCGATAACATCTCTTCCCGCACCTAAAAAAAGCGAGCCGTTGGCAGTTTGTAATGTGTCGGCATTGCCCAGGACTATGTCGTTAACAGCAGCAGTGATGTTTATTTGACCGGTGCCCGTGGCTTGCAAAGTGACATTATCCCCTAAAGTAACGCTGCCGCTAAGGTAGACGCCTCAACCGACATCAATGACAAGCCTAGCAAAGTCAACAAACAGGGGATTGTCATGTATCATATCGATTAGGGTAGTAAGGAAACTCGGCTGAATAATAGCTCAAATCCACATATTTCCCATTGCTATTAGCAATATAAATAGATCTCCATTTTCAGGATAAATAAAAATTTTTAGATCCAATGATTTTTGCGAATATTTGCCCAACTGTCGTATATATCAAAAATTATGAAGACATGCAGTCCTCAGCTTCTTCCCATTCGGGATCTCAACTGGAGCCTGCTCGTCAAGCGAATCGGCGAAATTACCTAGACGGACTCACTTCTAGCCCGTATTTCTCACACAAGCCAGAGACAAGGTGGACAAGATGTTATGCTAGATTTTGAAAATCGCGAGGAGGTCAATATTGTCGCAATATTGACAACGAGCGATTTATGAAAGATGGCGTGACAGATTGTTCAGATTTTCCTGGAATGTGTGAGAAATGCGGGCTAGGAGCGGCTAAAACAGTGACCATTCTTCCAGTGGAAAAGTGAAGGACAGCTCCTTAATGGACGCTCCACAGTCTACGGGCAATGGAGATCCGCGTTGCACCGTCATCAAGCGCTTGGCAAATATGATTGCAAACCTTGAAATGATTGCGCAAGAAATAGAGTAGGAAGCCGTAGGCAAATATGCGCAGGATCGACGCGAAAATTCCGGTAAAAAACAGGCCGATTCGCGAAGATGCGGCATACTTGGTTTTCATCTGGTCATCGCTCAAGTGTGTATAAAGATGATCGGGAACGGCTTGGATCAGATTAGGACTTGTCAGGTGCGGCAACTTTGTTGGATCCAGGAGTGGGATCTGATCGACCGTCATTCCATTGAGCTGCATATTATCGAGGAGGCCAATCTGTCTTGCCTCTTTGATGCCGGGAACCTGCATCGGAAGAATTTTCGGAATCTGTGCATCAGTCAAATGGCGAACGCGATCAACAGCGACAATCTGGATCAGATTGTCATTGGGAAGCAGCTTCAGCTGAGCATCGTTAACATCGCCCACCTGGGCTGGCAGCACATGGGCCACTTGGCCATCGGACAGATGCCGGAGCTGAGCTTTTTCGCTTAGTTTCTGAACGAGATCGTCTGCGACCGCTTGAATTTGATCCTTTGTTTTCAGCTGCGGCAAGTGCTGTTCGAGAACGTGGGAAACTTGGGCAACAGCCACGTGCTGGACCTGCGCAGCGGCCAAATGTTTTACTTGTTCATTGGGCAGTTTCGGAACTTGAGACTCTGTTGCCCCAGGAACCTGCAACGGGGTCAAATGCGGGAGCTGCGTATCGTCCAGATGCTTGACGCGATCGAATGCCACAGCCTGAATCTTTTCAACGTCATTCAATTGTTTGAGCTGCTCATCATTGACATGGGGAATTTGCTCGATGGCAGCAAATGGCACCTGCGCATCGCTAATGTAAATCAGCTGGACACGGCCCTGTAGCCGCTGGACATGCTGAGGTGCAACAGATTGAATCTGATCTTTGGTGCTGAGACGCCCCAATTGTGCGATTCTTACATGCGCGACTTGAGATACAGCAACATGAGCGATCTGTCCATCTGTCAAATGCTGGACATACCGATTGTCCAACTTGGGTACCTGGACATCAGAGACTCCTGGAACTTGTCCATCTAGAATAGAGCCCAGCTGGGCATCTGCTAAAAAGCGGATGCGCGAGAGAGCGACAGCTTGAATTTGCTCTGGCAGCGCAAGATATTGCAGCTTGTCGTCTTTCAATAACTGGACTTTTGCAGGAGGAAGAAGCGCCGGATTTTTAGCCATTTCCCTGACTTGATCCGCAGAAAGAAGGGGAAATTGCCGGTCGAGATGGCCTAGTTGATCAAGGCGCAGAGCTGCCACTTGCGCCTCTTGCGCGAGGTATCGGAGCCGCTCGTTGGGCAAATGCGGCACATGGTGAGCGCCGACGTCGGCAATCTGTGGATCGGAAAGATCCGGCAGCTGGTCAATGGCCACCCACTTGACTTGATCGGGACGCAGATCCGGCAATTTTTCTGCCGGCAGAAGTTTGACATTGACCTCGTTCAGCAATTGGACCTGGTCTCTTGACAAAAAGGCCATCTTGTCCGGGAGGACCCAGTTGAGCAGCTCAGCTTTGAGAGGAATCGCCGGAATCTGCGCAGGAGTCATATGCGGCACCTGAGCCGCCACGGCGCTCTTGATCTGTTCGTTAGTTAATTTGCGGATCGATGTTGGATGGGTCAGGTGCGGAACCTGGTTGGCGTTGAGATAAGGGACTAGCCGAAGATCTTTTTCGCCCAGAGCGCCAATGGCCTCTGGAGTCAAGCCGGCCAACAGCTTTCTTTGCGCCGCAATCTCGCGCCGTCTTTCCCGGCAAAGCACATTGCCGTCGGCGGCTGCATGCGGATCGACGCCGCTCAGCACAGAACTCCTATAGAAAACAGACCTCTGCGTGTGGTCGTATTCGACCCGCAGTTTCAGAAAGCGCACTAACAGATTGGCATGGCGCTCGTTCATGAGCTCTCGGGATAAATCCTCGCGCATGTCCAGGTAACGGGCATTTCCGTTGAAGAAGTTGACAAACCACATCGCTCGAACCAGCTTTCTTTGCGCCGAGTCCTCCAACACCACATGTTCATGGGCGGAGATTTCCTGGCCGTCTGGTAGAAGAAGCCACATGTCTCTCCGTCCGCCTCTTTTCAGATGTTCTTTAAAGAATGCCGCATCTTTGATCGAAAGCATCACGGCTTTCAGCTTTATTCCATCGCTGATAATGAGAATCTGGTAGGCGGGTTTTTGCTTTTTATTAAAGACAGCGTTGAGCGAGGTCGTGGTAAAGGCCAAGTTGCGAGAGATGAGCACGCTGTCGTCAAATATCTGGTGATACGGCTTTTCATAGCGGTATTGCTGGAAAAGATCGGGGAGCGTGTGGATTTCAGGAACTGTAGGCTCTCCCTGCAAAAATCCGCGTTTCATCGGCGTTACGCACGGAAATCCCTCCGCGTTGATCGCTTTATCAGACCAATCTTTTTCAATATATTCAGAATTTGAGCCGCAGGTTTGATAGCGGTTGAGCTCTTGCTGCAATTCGCGATCCAGCTCAATCTCATGCACAATCTCTCGCGCTATTTCAGTCTGGAGATTCACTTCCTGCTGCATTTCGAGAGTGTCGCTGCGCCCTTGAGCCACTTGCTTAGGAAGATAGGGGCACTCAGATGCCTCTTTCATCACTTCGTTCAGCCGCTTTATCATTGCCTCGATTGCTGTAGAATCGCGAGTCAGCTCGCTGAACTGTTTAGAGCGCTGTTCGCTGTATTGTTTAAGAGCTTCTAAAGAAGAAACCTGTTTTTCAAGAGCGCCGAATTGCAGGTAAGGCGATTGCTGCGTCCTGAACACAAATACACTTTCGTATTTTCGCATCACAGCTGCTTGCTGCTTTGGATCTCCGGCCGCACGCAAGATCTCTTCCAAGGCTACCTGGCGCAGCGCGTGATCAATCTTTTGCTTGTAAGAGCGGAACGTTTCTCGCGCTTTGCGCATCGCCTGATTTTTAATACTGGTGCGAACGAAGTCTAAAACAGTCTCACCCAAAAGAAGCTTTTTAGCATCTTTGTGAATGACGTATTCGATATCTTGCTGGCCAAAATAGCCTCTGAGTCGAAGCATCCCCTGGAATAAAGTCCTGCGGATCACATTTTCGTCGATCGAGATCAAGTTTACGGCATCTTTTTGCTGAGGAATGTCGGTCGCTTCGCAATGGCACTCATCGAAATAGGTAAAGGTCACCTTTGGATCGATGCTGTGCTTATCGAGCTCTTCCGGCCGGGTGCTTCCGATGATCTCAGGATCTTGATGCCCTTTCCTGAGTACCATGAGCGTATTGGGAGAGGAGTCGGAAGGAGCTTTTCTTCCAAAGAAAAGGACCGCCTGAATAGGAGCATTTTCTTTATAATATTCTAAAATCTCTCTGGCCACCGTGCAGTTGTCAAAATCCTTGAGCATTCCGGAAGCGTCGATAATGCCACGAATGCGGGCCGCTCTTGGATTATTCACCAATACTTTGCCAAGAACATTCCGAACAGTAGCGCGCTCAATCGTATGCACGGTCGGCTCATGCTCTTCAAGCCGTTGGAGCATCACATCAGCGATCCGGCCCTCTACGCCCACATCGAGCATCACGTTTTGGGCCAGCTTGCCTGGATAGCAGGGAGCGTTCCAGGGAGTTCCTGAAAATGCGCGGAATGTGTCCGTCTGCGGCACGAAGTTTTGAGGGTTGCTGCTCAAATGCTCTGCGTAAAATCCGACCAGGTTGCAGATCGTCTCCCCTTCGCAAAGAAGTAGCTTGTCCACATTGCCATTGATGGCATCTGTCGCTTGTCGCAGTTTTCCGGGTTTTCCAATGTCCGCTAAAGAAACGCCGGTCAAATTCCTAAACTCGATCGCTTCTGGAGTCTCATCAAAGACAACCTGCGTTTTTTCTACGAAGTGTTCCGCCGCTTTTGACATGCGCTGAGCAATTTCTTGTACCTGGCCAGGACTGATCCCTTGCGATAGAGCGGTTTGGAATTGATACGATGCCGCTTCCCATGGATTGCCAAATTCTGTGGAAGCCGGCGCGTCGACGCCTAGATACGGCACAACCTTGCCGGATGCTGCGGCTCGGCCACGTCCATACTGGCGATTCGTGCTCTTGGTCAGGGTGAGCGGAAGGATCTCAGTAAACAGGTGTTTGGCTAGAGCGATCAAATTCGCCCCTTCCTGCTTTTCAAAATCTGGAGCTTGAGACAGCTGACGGACAAACTCCAAAAAGGCTTTGTCCGCTGCTGTTAGCTCCGCCGGTTTCATCCTTCCCAGCACAAAGCGGATGAAACCGGCTTCATGCCCGTTCGGCAGCATCAATTCGCGATAGGTGCGGAAAAGCTCTTTCGCAATGAGGGGAAGCACTTCCTCGCGGTATTGAGAAGCGCTCATGAATGTTTGTTCATTGCGGCGCAGCCTGACGATACTGGCAACGGATCTTTCCCGGTCAACCATAAGCGTATCGCTCACATGGAGCGCAAAAATCGCGCTCATGAGATCGACATAAGAGGGATTTAAAAGCGTAGCGCTTCCCAGAGGGAAGTTGACCTCGCGCATGGCATTTAAGATGATATCTACCTCGTCGCAAAGCGCATCTCCACTCTGTTTAAAAATCAAAAGGATATTTTTGAGAAGCTCTACTCTTCGCAAAGCGCCCCCCTGGATTTGCCCGGAGTCGGAATGGGAGATTTCATACAGCAAACTCAAATACTCTAACTGGAAAGACTGCAAGGTTTCGCTCTTGATCAGGACAACCCGCCCTTTTTCTCTCGCTTGCGAGATTTGATCCTCGACCCATGTCAAATTATCCACCGTCAATTGCGCACGGCACAAATCAATGGGCAAAACTTCCTGGAGGAAGTATCCATGTTGGGAAAGCGTTAAATTCTTTCGCAGCGTGTCAAACTGGGCCGCCGGAGGAATAAACATCGAAAGGCGTCCAGGCTGAGCGGCGCGCTGCATCAAAATAGCTGCCAGGACGGTTGTTTTTCCGCCGCCCATGATCAATTGCGCAACCACATCCCGGTACTTGCCCGTGCTCTTGTCCATTTCTGTCATTTGAGCCAACCGTTGCACCTGCTTGGCGCGGATCCGTATGTTGGCGCCGTATTCGAGAACTAGAGCGACGCGATCTTGAGAAGGATCATATTGCATTTTCGCATTCAGGAGCGCTCCCAGTTCATTCTCCAAGAGATCGCGCTCTTGCCACGCGCTACCTTCTTTTAATTGCTCCACCAGCTGGAGCGCCCGTTTTGCTTGCGATAACTCAGTGCTTTCGATCAGGAAAAATTGGATGAGCTGGTCGATCTGGCGGATATCTTCTTTCGTTAGATGCGGGTTATTCCGTCTGTAGCCGTTCTTATCTCCTTGCAAAAAGAGGCAGACGAGCTGCTGCAATTTCATTTCGGGCTTAAATCGGCCATCTTCGAGCAAGAACTCCTGGAGCCGCAACTCCGGTTTAGAAGATTTTTTATTGGCCAAAACTAAAATGAGCCGTTGGAATTGATCCACTTTATCCGCTTGCTGAGGAATCAATCCTGTTAATTCCTTTTTTAGCAGCTCTAATGCTTGAACGTCTTTCAGGACGTAGCGGACGCCATCGCGATTCTCCTTCACTCCGGCATCGAAATCGGCTTGAAATTCCTGAACCTCTTTCCGGATCGACGCTTCATAAATCCGCTCGGAAGCGCTCAGCCCCGCTTCCAAGGCAAAATCAGCCGCTCTGACGCTATCTTTCCGATCCATGTACTGAACGGCATTAAAGCTCTTCACGGCCAGATCTTCCAACTTCAGCAGCGATCGCGATGCGGAATCTAACGGGGGAAGCGACAGCGCTTCAACGCCAGCTGCCGCTGGCGGCAGCGGAAGCAGCTCTCGGAGAGATTGCGGCGGCCGTGAATTGTGAACACGGATCGGTTCAGCGCGTGGGGCGCTTCCCGACCAAAGACTCGGAGCTGCAGCGCGATCGGCCTCGCGCGTCGTTTCATAATTGCTGATCGCATTTTCTAACCATTGGATTTTTACGTCTTGAGAACTTGTCGAATGAGGGAGTTCCGGCGCCCGCTTTGGATAGCGCAGCGCGAGATGGACCAGCCGCCTTAACTGTTTATGATTGTCTCGTGCAGAAATCGGCCTATACCCGGGATAATCGGTTTTATTTTTAATCAACTGAAGCCGCGTTGCCACGCAAACCTTCTCTTCATCGCTCTGTGCATTTTTAGCTTGGGCATAAACTTGCATAAAACAGTCTTCAAGCAAAGATCCTGTACCTCCAGTCCATTGGACATCTCCCGCCAATATATTGAGAAACCCTCGTCTGGATTTCTCTTGCAACTTCCTTATATTCTGGTCCGAACTGTACACGGAAGGGATGTCGTCCATTGGCGTTAAAGCGATTGATGGGTGGTAATCCGAAAGTTTCCGATCAATATCCGGAAAGACCGGCCGGGCTGCATCAGGGCGCACAGGAACGATGATTTCTCTTCCGAAAAGCCGCATCTCCTCTTCTGACGTGAATAGAAATGCTTCGTCCACATTGTTTGCGCTATCGGCGTAGACTTCACAATCGGCAGTCATTGCCTTTTCAATCCCTTGAGCAACTGCCTGTCTTTCTTCTATTTCTTCCGCAAATCGAACAGATGCCTCCTGCGGATGTTTTTTCCAATCTCTATAAACAAGCGCCGCTCGCAGGCGGATGGCACAAGCGGAAGGACTGTGATCAGGGCATAAATCAGCTTGTTCGATAATCCATTGCAAGATCTGTTCAGACTTCGCCGAAAGAGCATCGCCTCTTGCAATTTTCCTTAAAAAGCGATCGGCCTTTGCATAATCTTTCTGGGCTAAATAAATGTAGGCTAAAAAGAGCATGCCTTCAATGTTGAGAGGCTTCACCTCTGCATTCTGAATATCGTATTCCAGGAAAGTGTTCACCCTTTCTTGAGGCGCTCCATCTGCTCCTCCTGCACGTAAATATTCCTTTTGGCGGTAACTATCTTGAATGTCGAGCGCTGCTTGAGGAGCCATCGAAGTGGCTTTTTCAATCGGCTTCAGAGGAACAAGCAGTTTGCGTTTTGCGCCGCTCTCATTGACCAGGAAAAGGTAATTGGAAAGATGCCCGAGCCAGCCTCTTTGCGAGCCAACAAGCCGAAAATGCGGATTTTCAACCCAGTAAGGCGCTGGGGATCGATCGAAGTTAAACCGCAGCGGCTGACCAGCCAGAGACTGAAACCGGGGAAGAGCCAGCGCTCCTACATGCGCCAGAATGCAATCCTCTCTTTCAAAAGCTTTCAACTCGGGCATGTTATTAGCAATAAAAAACGAATTTGCGATTTTTACAGATGGCAGGCCTGGCTGAACGACAACCAAAGAATTGTCCGAGTCTACTATCGCTTCCAATCTGTTCCTTTTCGCTGAATAAATATGAATCTCATTAACCCCATCTATAGGAACAAAGTGATGATGGTCGGCTCTCAATGGCAGAGGCATGCGAAAGGACAAGAACCCCAAAAGCGACCGGGAAATAAACTGCTCCCACTTCCCGCCGATTTTGCATTGGATCTTGCAATGAGGGTCATCACGGAAACCAGTGGACCACAACCGAACCGAGCGCCCCTGATCATCGATGAACTGCACAACCTCTCCCACCTGGCTTGTGGAAAATTTCTTGCGTCCAAACAATTGCTGATACTCAGGGTAGCCAGTTAAATCTTCTCGGCTTCCGCCCCTCACAGTCCCTGACTGGCTGCAGATTTTTGCCGTGAGCAGGTTGAGCCGCCAGAAAGTCGTGGGCCCCGTCCTCAACTCATAGACAGGAAAGTCATCGCAAACCCAGGGAATCGGATTGGAGGAAGTGTCTTCGATCCCGCATGTCTTCAAGACGGCATGCAAAGCGTTGTTCCCGCAAGGCTTTTCAAGCATGGCCTGGAGCTCTCTTCGCCGCTCATAAATAAAGCGGTTGGCTTCGGCGACAAGATAAGGATCCCTCCATTCCGGGACCAGATCGTTATTGCTGAAGTAAAACCAGCTTGCGACGATCTCAGCCCGTTCCTCATCCTTGAGAGCCTTTGGCGCTTTAGAAACGTATTGCATCATGCGATGGAGATGAATCGCGCTCTTCTCCTCCTCCGGCAAATCGGGATTATTGGCCCATTCATTTAGTTCCGCTCCTAGATCCGGCAGATCGATTTTAGGATCGATTTGTTTGAGCCTCTGAACGAGTCGGGCAAAAAAGAGGCACGCATGCGTATTCGGGCGCCTTCCCGGCTGCTTCTGATAGAAGCAGTTGAGTCCTTGCTCAATGAACTCCTGACATTGTTTCACAAAATGGGGATTGGAAACCTCACGGAAAACAGGTGCCGTAACGGCAAAATTACGATCTTGCAAAAGCTTAAAGAAAATTAAATTGAAGAGCGCCTGAGAATTCGAAGAGCTCAGCTCGGACAAATTATTTCTAAAATAATAAATCACTCTGGCCGGCAAGAGGGCCGGCTCGCAATGAGCGCACTCTAAAATAGGGCCGCATTGAACCGCGTTGTCTGAAGGAGGGCGGTACTCATTTAAAAGATGTGATTCCTGAACAAGACGATCCGGTTCGTGCCCAAAAGCGGCGCCACTAATAACCCGCTTCGTGTCAGCGGGAGTTTTCATCGCATGAAAGGTGTGCGCAGGATTCCTTTCGTTAAAAAAATCTACATGAATGCCACTGCTATAGTAGTAACGAAGATCAAGCGCTGATCCATACGTTTCCACCACATCGCATCCAAATTGAAAATCGCTTAGCGCAAGCGCATATGAACTTACGTATCCGGTCAAGAGCTGGCCAATGAATGCCATCTCCCGCAGATCATCCAAATAGGCAGTCATCGGAGAGATTCGTAAAATGGTCCGATCGGAGAGAATGACGGCTGCATTTAAGGTCGCTGGCTTCCTCTCAGGGTATTGGCATTGCAACAGTCTTGATTTCGCAATAAGAAGTTGCCAAGGAGCCGGACAGCGTTGGACTACTTCCAATAAAAATTCCGCATCGAGAGGATATCTGTCGTCCCGATCAGAAACTTTTCCCAACAGACTAAAATTATACAGATCGCCCTTGCTGGTATTAAGGGAAGAAAAATAAGCCGTCAGCGCCTGCCGTCTTAGTAAATCTTCCGGGCTAAAACATAAAAAGAAGGGATCCTTCACCCCACTTTTGAATTGATCCGCACAAATTCCGTATTCATGCAGCGGCACTTCGAAACCGGCGGCGATCCGCAGCGCCAGCCGATGCGCTCCGGCCAGAATCGCGTACGCCGTATTTTGCTGGAAGGGTAAAAAACCTTGCGACCGGTTGCAAAGTCTTCCATAATTTTGCAGCAGCCCAAAGAGGGCCGAGAAGCACCTTTGCACATCGGATAGAGGCACCCGGCTCCAAAAATCGGCGGCGTCTTGCGGTCTTGGAACAGGCAAAGCGCGGACAAAATTCTCAATTTGATAGATTTGCCCCATTGTATCTCGCTGATCGGCTAGTGAGACCAGCCTATTTTGGATGGCGCCGATCACTCGCAGCAGCGTCTCCGGCGTAAGTTCAGGCGTAGCCACCGGATTACCTGTTGTGATTGGGACATTGCGCCGTGGGAGGTCGGCAATCAGATTTTTTGCATTTTGCACCGCATCAGGAATGGTCACAGCTCGGCCACCAATACTAATGTTGTCCCAATGCGCAAGATCGCGTGCACGAAGCCGCTCTTCTGAAAGAGACGTCTCAATCGAATCAAGCCGGATAAGAAGATCTTTGATTGTGGCATATGCGATGCGAACCGTTTCCAAAGAAAGAACGCTCGCATCAGGTCTGTCCGGATTGTAAAGCTTGGCCATTTGGCGCAGCTGTTTTGTCGCCGCATGACGGAGAAGATAACGATTGGCCTCTTCTTGCGAATCCGCACTGTCCAGACGACGACAACATTGGAAAAACGACACTAGAGTGCGGAAGTGAAGTTCGAATTTCATTTCCTTATAAAACGATAAATCACCCAGCACTTTGCGGGCGAGGGCCAGGAGCACTCTCCAGGAACAAGTTCCGGAACGCTGAGCGGTCATGAAAAGGGCTAGATCGTCATTTGTCGAGACTGCTTTATGCCCGATATGTCCGAATAACCCTGAGTAGATGTCCTTTGCGCCGATTTTTTGTCCATATTCCACTGTCCGGCACAAGGCAATCAGCTGATCGAATAGCTCCGAATACGCTTTGCTGCCCTGGACGGAAATGCCCAATTCGGCCGGCGTCACATCCTGGAATTTCATCACAGGCTTGATCAACGTTTTGTTTCCCTTGTTCAATAGAGCATGATACGTTCCCGATCCAGCGCCCGTGTTGTAAATAAAGAGATCGTAATGGCCGTTCCGCCGCTTGACAAACTGATAGAGCATAGCATGTCCAGCGGCCGAGCCCCCTGAAATCCAGCCGCCCTGAACAAGAAGACTTTTGTCTACGGCAAGCGCCATTACTCGATCCGCCAAGGCTTGGCCTATTGTGTCTGCCGAGATCTGCAAGGTTTGCAAAAGAGCCATCAACTCCCCAAACCTTTGAGAACCTTTAAACCCCGTTGATTGGAGGTGGGTCAAAAACCCGAAGAAAAACCGGCTTGTCGCAGCCAGTCTATTCCCTTCCATTTCTGTATCCTTAATCATAGTATCGGAATGGATATGGGCAAATAGCTTAGGATCGACACTCATCGGAATGGAAAATTGACGGCTTTCCAAAGCCGACTGCTCAAGAAGAACCACTTTTTCGTTTTCAAGCCTTTGGATGAATTCTTGCAGATCGACCGTCATCTCAGGAGACGGCGGTCGAGGAGATGCAGAAGCGACCTGACACGAAATGACCTTTTGCACGAAGAGGCGGCTGCAAGCGCTCATCGTTTCATTGCCGCCCCCTTCGGTTACGGCCCAACAGCATTTGGGGGGTGTCGTAGATTGGTCAGTTCGCGAAGTCAAAAAAAAACTCTTAAATAGTAGTAATTCCGCGTAGATTTTACCGTAAGACATGGTTAAATGTTAATGAAAATAATGTCTTTATACACATTCTTTAAAAATTGTTTAACACAGATGATTTTTCCAAAAACTGTTACAAATTTCAGAAAAAAATCAATGGGAAGAATGGATCATCTTTTTACTCGATGGCGTGATCCATCAGACGCATCTCAATCGCCAACGATCTCAAAAAAAATCCCTCATCGCAGAGGAAAATCGTTCACTATCTTCGCGCGATGAGGTGGTAATGATCGACTGCCCGTTTACATTTCACCGCAAGGCTTGCATTTCTTGGCGCATGCTTTGCCTTTCTTCGCGGTTTTTTTGCGTACGACTTTCTTCTTTTTGACAGGCGCTTTATGCGCCTTTTTTTTCACAGCCATTTTCTTGTCTCCAGTGATTTATCGCTCAAAATTGAGCGCATTAATCACTCAATTGCATCATTTGATTTTTTTTCGCAATGGAAGATTACTGTTTCACGCGAATCGCAAGAATGGTGAGATCGTCGGATTGCGCTGCGCCGCGGCTGAAAAGATGGATCTCGTCGATCAGCTGATCGACAAAAGCCTGCGGCTGGCTTTTTTTGCAGCGCGCTAAAAACTCCTTGAGGCGCTCTTTGCCAAAAAACTGTTGATCCGCATCGATCGCTTCGATGACTCCATCCGTGTAGAGGAACAGAAGATCCTGTTCGCTCAATGCAAATTTTGCAATCCGCGGCTCCAATTTTTCCAATCCCAACGCCATTCCCTCGGCCGACAGTTCGATCACCTGACCCGCCTTGGTTCTCACATAAGCGGGCGGATGGCCCTGAGAGCAGTAGGTCAGTTCTTTTGATTGGGGATCATAGAGGCCGATCCATGCTGTAATGAAAAAACTCGTTGCGGCGGTGTCGCGCATCAATATGGAATTGGAAACGGTAACGATCCGGGCCAGATCTTTTTCTACCGCGGCCGCCATGCGCAGCATGCTGCGAAAACTCAGCGAATAAAGGCAAGCGGAAATGCCCTTATCGGCAGCATCTCCCATCGCGATCAATAACCGGCCGTCGTCGAGTACCATCATATCGTAAAAATCGCCGCTCACCTCGCGCGCTGCCAAATATCCTGGAGCCACATCCAAAAAAGCGAAGTTGGGCAAATCCGTCGGGAGCATGCCGGCCTGGATTTGATGGCCGATTTTCAACTCCTCCGCTAAACGCTCTCTGGCAATCCGTTCTCGCTCCGCTGCTAGCTGGTGCGCAAACATCGTATCGAGCATCTGATTCATCTGCCGGCCCAATACATTGATCTCAAAACCCATGCGATCTTCTTTGAATCGCGTATGAGTTCCTCCTTCCTCAATGCGCTTCATGACCAAGCATAATGATTGCAAAGGCTTAGAGATGCGGCGCGTCAGCCAAATCAAAACCCCTCCGCCTAAAATACAGATAAAGAAGAGAAGCGATGCGACCCGGATCAGATAATCCTTCATCTGCAGATTGCTAATGGCTTTTTCGGGCGTGTCGAGTAAGAGAGTATAAGTGGTATTGTCGATGGGAATTTTCACTGCCAAAAGATTGCCGCAGGGAGCTTTCAGGATCCATGCATTGGGCTGATTGTGGGCAGAGACCCATGCCGTAATTTTCGACTCGTCCGACAATTTTTGGCCCTCGCATCCTTTCGATGAGCTCAGAACAATGGCCCCCGATTCATCGATGAGAGAAATTCTCAACGGATAAGGGCTATATTCCTGCACCGCCAATCGCGTCATCAATTGATCCGCCGGCGTGGCGATCACCAACGCACCTTTCGGGGTATTCCGGCCGACATATAGCCTTTGATTTTTTTCGCTCGCCTGCGGACAGATCAAGACAAACTTTTTTTGACCGGCCAATGTAAGAAATTCTTGGCAAAATGATTTTTGCGCTTCATCAAAAGCGGCATAAAACAGAGATTGCAAATCGAATTTTTTTGCCTCTGACTGAAGAAATTCTTTGATGGCCTCGCCCGTTTCAGGAAGATCATCCTCCAGATCCCCCAAGATGGTCTGCTGATACTGGATCATCTGCTCGATATAGAGAGCGCGGCTTTCAGCCAATGAGCGCATGGTCAAAAACGCATCGTCGACATTCTCGCGGTATTCGCGATGATATAAGAAAAATGTATGGATCAGGAGCGGAAGGCCGAGCAGGACCACGCTCATCAATAAAACTCTTTGCGCCAAAGAACCGGAAGCCTTTCGCGCAAAATTTTTAGTCCCGGGTTCTTGCTTTATGCTTATTGATCGATCCGCCATAGTTTTGGTTAGATGGCCGCACGGCGATAATCGCCCCCGGCGCTCCAAACCCCCATTGTTGGCATGGTAGCAAAAGAGATCTCGAGTTTACAACATCCCCTTGTCAAGAAAGCCGTAGCCCTTCGACTGGAACGAGAAGCGCGCGAAAAAGACGAGCGCGTCCTCATCGCTGGAAACAAGCTGATCCGCGATCTCGCCACAAACCGACCCATCGAAGTCCTCTTCTATTGCGGCCCAACTCCCGACATAACCGCTTTTGAGACCTTCCAGGTCACAGAGGGAATCCTCAAGAAAATCACCGGCCTGGAAGAGCCGGACGGCTGGGCTGCCATCATGCGGCTGCCCTCCGAGCAGCCGCTCGACAAAAAAGACTATCTTTTGATTCTCGATCAGGTGAGCGATCCAGGCAATCTGGGAACTCTATGGCGCACCGCGCTCGGACTAGGCTGGCAGGGGATCTGGCTCACACCGGGCTGCGTCGATCCATTCAACGATAAGGCCCTTCGCGCCGCTCAGGGAGCCACTTTCCAGCTGCCCTTCGAGCGGAAAGCGCCCGAAAAAATTCTCGACTGGGTCCAAAAGCGCAAGGCTTCGTTCATCGTTGCGGATCTGCAAGGAACTCCGATCGATCAATGCAAGATCACAGCTCCGATTGCCCTGGTTCTAGGCCATGAGGGACAAGGCCCGGGAATCTGGACAAAACCCGCCGCCCAAAGAGTTACGATTCCCATCCAGGCGGTGGAGTCGCTGAACGTCGCGTGCGCCGGGGCTATTTTGCTCTATGCGATGAGGCCGCATCGATGAAAGAGGGCTATTACAACGAAGAAGACCAATTTCTTTCGCGCGATCGCAAACAATTTCGAAAAGAGCGGCGCCACGCCCAGGAAACGGATCGCTCCAAACACAAAAAAAGCGACCGCGACCAGGCGAAAAAAGAAGAAGCGGTTCTGCTGGACGACCCGCTATTGCAACGAGGACGCGTCACAGCCATTACCGGAGAGGGCATTTGGGTCGATATTGACCATGGTAAGCTATACTCCCATCGGCCACAAACTTGGAATTTAGGCCGCGCCAAAGCCACGGGATTCGTCGATCGTAAGCGGGTCAATATTAGAAATATGAACCCGCTTACGATCGACGAATCGCGAGAGCTTTCGCGCAGGTCTAAATCAAAGTTTGTGGCCGATGGGAGTATACTTTGCACGCTCAAAGGGCTGATGAAAAAAGAGAAAATGCTCTCGAAAAACCTCATCGCCGTCGGCGATCTGGTTCGGGTATATCCGAGTAGCGAATCGGAGGGAACAATCGCCTGGATCGAAGAGCGCTATTCGACACTATCGCGCGTGGACGTCAGCGGAAAAAAAGAACAGCTCATGGCAGTCAATATCGATCAGGTACTGATTGTCGCATCGCTATTGCTCCCACATATTAAACCCGCCCTCATCGACCGGTATCTCATTGCCGCGGAATTGGGCCACATCCACCCCATCATCGTCATCAACAAAATTGATCTACTTCCCGAAGCATCTCTGAATGAAAAAACAATCTATGAGGAATTTCTGTCGGCCTATGAACAAATTGGCTATCCCATCATCTCGATCAGCACGCAAACCGGCGTTGGTCTCGACAACCTCCGCGCGCTCATGCAAAACAAAGCCTCCGTCTTTGCCGGCCAGTCGGGCGTCGGCAAGTCATCCCTGCTCAACGCCGCATTCGGCTTCGATCTGAAAACCGGCGATCTGACCCAAAAAACCTTCAAAGGCTGCCACACGACGACGATGGCTCAGCTGCTGCGCCTGCCGCAGGGCGGCTTTTGCATCGACACGCCTGGCATCCGCAGCTTTGGCATTTGGGCTTTGGAACAAAGCGACGTGGACCATCATTTTCGGGAATTCCACTCCTTCGCCGCCGATTGCCGCTATCCCGATTGCAAGCATCTCTCCGAGCCGGCCTGCGCCGTCAAAGATGCGGTGGATCAGCAAAAAATCTCTCGCGTTCGCTATGAATCCTACCAAAGCCTGATGAACGAAAGCACCGGCGGACTTGATAATCGCACAAAACGGAAGTTGGACTTATGACAATCAATGCCATCCATGCCCTGGAAATCCTCGATTCAAGGGGCTACCCTACCGTTAAAGTCACCGTCAGTACCCGCGAGGGATCGATGGGACAAGCATCGATCCCATCGGGAGCGTCCACGGGCGAAAATGAAGCCATTGAGCTGCGCGATCGCGATCCCAAGCGCTATGGCGGTAAAGGCGTTTTACAGGCCGTCTCCCATGTCAATGGCCCCATTCAAAAGCTGTTAATCGGACAATCGGTCTTCGAGCAGGAAGCGATTGATCGGGCTATGATCGATCTCGATGGGACGGCGAATAAAAGCCGCCTCGGCGCCAACGCCATTCTGGGCGTGTCGCTCGCTGTCGCAAAAGCAGCCGCGGCTACCCGCAAAGAGCCCCTCTATCGATATATTGGCCAATCAAAAGCCACGCTGCTGCCCTGTCCCATGATGAACATCCTCAATGGCGGGGCCCATGCTGACAATCAGCTCGATTTTCAAGAATTCATGATCCGCCCCATCGGCGCGCCCACATTCCGGGAGGCCGTGCGATTTGGGGCTGAAGTATTCCACAGCCTGAAAAGCTTGTTAAAAAGCCGATCCTTATCTACTGCGGTCGGCGACGAGGGTGGTTTTGCCCCCGCCATCGATTCGAACGAAGAAGCGCTCGAGCTGATCATGCAAGCGATCCAGAAAGCGAGGTTTCGCGCGGGACACGATGTGACGATCGCGCTTGATCCGGCGGCCTCTGAATTCTATGTAAAAGGCTTTTACATCGAAAAAAAACGAGGTGCGGCCGGCCAAAAACGCACATCATCCGAACAGGTCGCCTATTTGGCCCGCCTTGTCGAAAGTTATCCGATTGACTCGATTGAAGACGGCCTCGATCAGAATGATTGGGAAGGCTGGCGCCAGTTAACGGAACAGCTCGGGAAAAAAATCCAGCTCGTCGGCGACGATCTCTTTGTCACCAACACACATTTTTTGAAAAAAGGAATTGATGCGCATGTGGCCAACGCCATTTTGATCAAAGTCAATCAGATCGGCACTCTGAGTGAAACGGCTGCCGCGATCCGCATGGCGCAGCAAAATCATTATCACACGGTCATATCGCATCGTTCGGGTGAAACAGAAGACACGACAATCGCCGATCTGAGTGTTGGTTTCCGGGCGGGGCAAATTAAAACAGGCTCGCTATCGCGATCGGATCGCATCGCCAAATACAACCGGCTCCTGGAGATTGAAGACGAGCTGGGCCCATCGGCTGAGTTTGCGCCACTGTTCAAAGGTTGAAAAAAAAGATGGCACAGAATATGGCAAGGATAGGAGGCGCATATGCCGACAAAACCCAGCCATACGATGGCGCTATTTGGCGAAGCGGAAAAAGGCCAATATAAAAAAGCATACATTCTGCGCGATCTCGCGCAGCTCGTCGATACATTCGGCAACCCTCCGCCGGACAGCCAGGGGCTCTTTTTTGCCGTACAGGCGCTTCTCTATCAGCGAGAGCTCATCTTCTTCCGCGTGGAAGAAGAGGGCTTCAGCATCCCCGATTATTTCTTTGGCTTGAAATACCTCGAAAATGCCGAAAAAATCAAACGGCTCAATGCCCTGTGCCTGCCCGGCATCGGAGATCCACAAATCATGAAAGCGTCATGCGCCATTTGCGAAATGAGAAAAAGCTTTCTGATCACGACCCCAAAAGATTTATATGATTATTTAACAGCTTAAAATATTAAGTTTAATTGACTTAATAAGCTTTCGCGCGATTTAATCCTTATCCATGTTTTTGAATTGTTTCATTTTGTTGGCTGCAGCGATCAACGATCCCACCAACGAAGCCATTGATTCGCATGCCAGCGAGCAATGCCTTCCCTCATCCCTCATCGAAGGCAAGGTCAGCGCCGTCACCGGATCACAGCAACGCATGACAAAGGCTATGCTTTTTGCGAGATTGTCGAGCCGAACGGCGTGTCGTATGAATACAAAAAAACGTCAAAGTTCAAGATCGGCCATGAAACCTGGACTCGCTTTGAGCTCTATCATCCCACTAAGAAGGGACGCAACAACGCTTCCGACGGCAGAATCTCAGGGCGCAGCAATCATCAAAACTCCTACATCGCCCTCGATGCCAAGGAAAAATACCTGGAGTATCATGCGCCAAATGGCGCCATCCGCCATTTCAAAAAAATCCATTCACAAGACTCATATCGGCTACTTTCTGAAAATCTGCCCAATGGAAACCAGATTTTCTACGACTATTCCGAAGATATCGATAATAAGCATACATTTCTACAGGGTCATCTGATCCGCATCAGGACAACCGACCCCACCGGACAAATCACCTACGCAACGGCTGACCTTCATTATTCCAATCCCTCCATGCCTGATTGCATTACAGGCAGCGATGGCCGAGTGCTCCGTTATCAAAATTTTAATGTCATCGACAGCCCTGATTTGCCGGAGCAGCGGCTTAGCTGCCTGGGTGGCTCGTCCCAAATCGATCTTCCCATGAACCGCTATCTCGGGTTCGGTTCCTATGACAAGAATTCAGAAATCGTGGCGGGCTATAATGTCGTAATGCATGACATCTCTTACGATTACGAATACTACGAAATGAAAGAAGACGGGGAGCGATATACCAAGCATTATTTTTTCCCCGATCCTCGCCGCGGCCGCGTCAAGACGATTTATGCTCCCGTCGGGCCCGACGCAACGCCGATCAACACTTCCTCGATTATCTACGGCTTGAGCAC
>JACVQJ010000006.1 GCA_015661075.1 Parachlamydiales bacterium
AGCCCATAGCTGAAAGCAGCTATGGGCGAGACAGAGGATCCATATGGCAAAGCCGCAGCCCCCTATGGAAACGGAACTTGTGGGTAACGATCAGCCTTTTAGGGAGGGGAAGATGTCAAAGCCCCTGATGAACTGACCTGCGCTTTCAGATACCAGCGCACCGTTTTGCGAAGGCCGTCCTGGATTTCGATTTTCGGCTCCCACCCCAGCTCTCTTTTGATCTTTGAAATGTCGATCGCATAGCGATAATCGTGGCCGGGCCGATCTTCCACAAACCGGACAAGGGCGTTCAAATCGCGCACATCGCGATGGGTCTCATCGGCAATGATCTCCAGCAAATGGCGGATCAGATCCAAATTGCTGCGCTCAGTGAGCCCGCCCATATCATACGTCTGATGGCGCTGGCCGCGGCACAAAATCCGCCACAATCCTTCGGCATGGTCATCCACATAGAGCCAATCGCGCACGTGATGGCCGCGGCCATAGACCGGCAGCGGCTTTTTCGCAAGGGCGGCCAGAATCATGAGGGGAATCAGTTTCTCGGGATATTGACCGGGGCCGTAGTTATTGCTGCAATGCGAAATCGTCGTCGACAAATTGTAAGTGTTCGCATAGGCGCGCACCAAATGATCCGATGCGGCTTTTGACGCGGCGTAAGGAGAATTGGGCCGGTAGGGAGATTGTTCATTGAACGCGCCGCTCTCGCCCAGAGCGCCGTACACTTCATCCGTGGACACATGATGGAAATGCACTTCGGGAAACTGGCGCACCGCTTCGAGTAGAGCCATTGTGCCTTTGACATTGGTTTCAATGAAGGGTGCAGCGGACGCAATGCTCCGATCGACATGCGTTTGAGCGGCAAAATGGACAACGGCGTCAATCTCTTCTTCGGCGAGAATCGATTCAATCAATGTCTGATCGTTGATGTCTCCCTGAATGAAACGATAGCGCGGATGATGATCCACTGCTTTGAGGAGCTCTAGATTCGCAGAGTAGGTCAATACATCCAGGTTCACCACATGCGGGGCCGAATCGGAGAGGCGAAACAAAAACCGGATGAACGCCGATCCGATGAATCCCGCGCCGCCCGTCACTAAAATACGATCCAGTTTACGCATATGTTTTTAGTAAATACTCTTTTAAACCATCTTTCCAATGGCGAAGCGGCTTACCCAGCTTTTCATCCGCTTTGGTTGTATCAAGCACTGAATACAGCGGGCGCGGAGCCGGTGCGCCATAGTCCAGACTCAACACCGGTTTAATATAACGGCAGCGCACCGGCAAATTCAGAGCGAGCGCCTCCGCGCCAATGACCTCGGCGAACGCATGCCAGCTCGTCTTGCCGCTGCTCGCCACGTGATAGATTCCCGACCAATCGAGGGCCTGAACAACGGCCTCGGCCAGATCCGGCGCATAGGTCGGCCGTCCTCTTTGATCGGAGACAACGGCCACTTCTTCTTTTTCCAGCATCAATCGGAT
This sequence comes from Parachlamydiales bacterium, assembly GCA_015661075.1. Taxonomy (GTDB): domain Bacteria; phylum Chlamydiota; class Chlamydiia; order Chlamydiales; family SM23-39; genus CAISYW01. The sequence continues at coordinate 1,480 of JACVQJ010000006.1, forward strand.
CATGGTGGAGACAAAATGTTTCGGACCCATTCCAAACAGCCACGATGTACGGATAATACAAGCATCGGGCAGAGCGGCGAGCAAATGTGTTTCCCCCTCAGCCTTGGTCTGTCCATATACGGTCTGTGGAGCGATCCGGTCGGATTCCAGATAGGGATGACTCGATAGGCCGTCGAATACATAATCGGTCGAAATATGAACGACGCGAAAGCCCATTTCCGCAGCCAATGAGCCGATGAGAGCCGGCGCCAAAGCATTGACCTGGCGCGCCAATTCGGGTTGCGATTCGGCTAAATCGACTTGAGTATACGCGGCGCAATGAATCAAATGGGTGAACGGCCCCATCTTGCGATAAAACTGCGCTAATGACGACAAATCGGTGACGTCGGCGTCGGATTTAGATGTACCGACAAACTCGACTCCCCTGGCCAAGAGCGCCTGCTGGAGCGCCGAGCCCAAAAGACCTTTGGCGCCAGTGATCCACACCCTCATGGCAGTTCCATTCGCTGAAATAAAGGCGCCTGGCGATCCCGATCGGAAAGAATGGGATGGGACACCGGCCAGGCAACGGCCAATGCAGGGTCATTCCACAAAATCGATCGCTCCTCCTTCGGATCGTAGGGAGCGCTGACTTTATATTGAACGCGAGCCGTATCGCTCAAAACGCAATAGCCATGTGCAAATCCGACAGGGATAAAAAACTGCTGATAATTATCAGCGCTCAATTCGATGGCCTGCCATTGCCCGCAAGTCGGAGATTGGGGCCGGATATCCACGGCAACATCCCAAATGCACCCCTGGAGAACAGAGATCAGTTTGGCTTGTCCAGGCACCGCCTGATAGTGCAAACCCCGCACGGTATTTTTTTGAGAAAAGGAAACATTGTCCTGAACGAACTCAACATCGATGCCGGCGTCGGCGTAGCGCGATTTGCGATAGCTTTCAAAAAAAAATCCCCGCGCGTCTAGAAAGACTTTCGGCTGAATGACGAAAAGCCCTTTGATAGGGAACGATTGCAGCTGCATGACTGTGAATCCAGGACGCTAGCCATCCATGATTGGATAATGGCTCATTCGCAGCAAGATTTTTTTGTCTTTCACTTCATGACAACGACTGTCGCATTCCGCCCACCTTTGGCTTCGCGCCGGTGGGAAAAATAATCTTTGGGAGCGCAATAGGTACAGACCCGAGCCATTTCGATGTTCTTGTCCAATACGCCCGCATTGACAAGCTGCATGCGGCTGATCGCCCAAAAGTCGAAATAATGCGGCGTCTTTTGCATCGGCCAAAACTCTTTTGGCAATTCCTCTTTGTAATTCTTGAACTCGGCATGGCAAGGTCCCAGCGAGGGAGAAATGCAGACGAGCAACTGTTCGGGTTTGGATTTTACTTCGCTTTTCAATCTTTCGATGAGCTTGGCGTAAATGTTCTGGACACTGCCTCGCCAGCCGGCATGGGCGACAGCAATCATCTCATGGGCGGGATCGAATATGATTGCTGCCTGGCAATCGGCATGGCTGATAGCCAGAGCAATATTTTTTTCCGTAGTAAAGAGAGCATCCGCCTGATGCGTTTTGTCTCTATTTTGCGCTGTGACGCGAACGATCTGATCGCCATGATTTTGGTGGGGAAAAACAACCGTTGGCGTATTGAAAGCCTTGGCGATCCGCGCGCGATTCACTTTCACGGTATCGGGATGATCTCCGACGTCGTTGGAGACGTTAAGGGCGGCAAAGGGTCCCTCGCTCATGCCGCCATGGCGCGAGAAAACGCCATGAATCACATGAGAATATTTCTCCAAAAGATCATACTCCAACCACTGTAATTTTCCCGTTTCGTTTTCCACAGCACCCCTTACCTTTTTTTTAAAGGTGTATCAAATCGGGAGAAACTCTGCAATGTTGCTAATCACCATCTTTCTCTTTATACTGATCAAGCTAATCCATTAGTATTCAGATTATAAATATGCCATCGACAGAACCGACGCCTGCCCGGCTCAAGCTGGGAATCATTATCACGCTCATTGCCGGGCTGTTTTTTGCCGCGGCGAGCGCGCTCGTCTACAATTTCCGGGGACGCTTTCCCACGATCCAGATCATCTTCATTCAGAACATCGTGAGCCTGATCTGCATTTTTCCGCTGGCTATTCGTAAAGGATTCAAACATTTAAAGACCAACGAATTGCCCGTACATCTCATGAGAGACACAATGGGCGTCGCGAGTTATTTCCTCTATTTTCTGGCGATCCGCTACTTGAATCTCGTCGACGCGACGACGCTCAATTACACAGCTCCTTTCTTCATCCCCCTCATCTGGCTCGTCTGGCAAAAAGAAAGAATCCAACGCAGCGTTTGGTGGTCGATCGTCGTTGGATTTATCGGCGTGGCTTTAATCCTCAATCCATCAAAAAATATTTTCCAGCTCGGCTTTTTATACGGCATTTCCTCAGGAGTCATGTCTGCGCTCGCCCTCGCCGCGTTGCGCGTGCTCAACGTGAAACACGAACCGATGAGGCGGACTCTCTTTTATTATTTTTCCGTGGGAACTCTGTTAAGCTTTCCGTTTGCGTGGGCGGTTTGGGTGCAGCCTATCGCTGAAGAATGGATTCTGGCGGCAGGCATTGGAATGGCCACCGCGCTCGCTCAAGTCCTGCTAACCATCGCCTATCGCTATGGAACGGCGTCATTTCTCTCCCCATTATCCTATATCGGGGTGATCTATAGCGCGCTCATCGCCTATTTTGCGTTCGGCCAGGAGATGGGCTGGCAATCGTGGATCGGAGCCGCCTTCATTATCATCGGCGGCACGATGACCTACATTTTCAAGAAACAACCCCAAACGGTGCTCGAGACATTCGAGCAGCCGCCGCAAAAAAAAAACCCGCCGCTATAATGCTGATGTTGTCATCTGCGCGCGTGATTTTGCCGGCATTTTCTGCGCCGCTTCCATGACATATTGAAAAATCAGCGGGGCGACAATCGTCGCGTCCGATTCAATGATGTAGCTGGGCGTGGTCGGCGACAGCTTGCCCCACGTGATCTTTTCGCTCGGCGTTGCGCCGCTATACGATCCATACGAGGTCGTGCTGTCGCTGATTTGGCAAAAATAGCTCCAGAGCGGGCACTCTTCTTTTAGATCCTGGCGGATGAGAGGAACCAAACAGATCGGAAAATCGCCGGCAATCCCGCCGCCGATTTGGAAAAATCCGACCGGCTGTTTTTGCTGGCGGTACCACGCCACGAGGGCGGCCATATATTCCGTTCCCGATTTAACAGTGTCGAATCGCTTGAGATCCTGCTTGATGATATGAGATACGAAAATGTTCGCCGTCGTCGAATCTTCCCATCCAGGAACAAAAATGGGCAGCTTTTTCTCAAACGCGGCCATCAGCCAGGAATTTTTCGGATCGATTTCAAAGTAGGGCTCGAGTTCTTTGCTCGCAATCAGCTGATAGATAAATTCGTGGGGGAAATATCGTTTATTTTCCGTTTCCGCTTTTTTCCAAAGCTTCAGAATGTGATGTTCAATGCGCCGGATCGCTTCGTCTTCCGGAATGCACGTGTCGGTCACGCGATTCAGCCCGCGTTCATATAGCGCCGCTTCATCGTCTTTTGTCAAAGAGCGGTAATGCGGCAGCCGCTCATAGTGGGTATGGGCGACCAGATTATAGATGTCTTCCTCCAGATTCGCTCCCGTACAGGAAATCGCATGTACTTTTTCAGTGCGGATCATTTCAGCCAAAGATATGCCCAATTCAGCTGTGCTCATGGCGCCCGCGAGCGTAATAAACATTTTGCCGCCGCCATTCAGATGGTCCACCCAGCCTTGCGCAGCATCGACACAGGTGGCCGCATTGAAATGTTTATAATGCTTCTTCATGAATTGATGGATGCTCATAAAATTCCCCGTTTAAACGACCAGATAAGTGTAGTGTTCAAGGGCTTCCTTGAAGCGTTTTTTCAGCTGCGCCGATTCTTCATTCGTCAGCCTTCCTTCCTTCAGCGCCTTTTCAATGGACAATCGCAGACGTTCGATCAGATCGGCAGAATCGTACTGTACATAGCGCAGAACCTCGCTCATGCTGTTTCCTTCGATTTCATGCTTGAAGACCCAATTGCCCGCTTCATCCATATCAATATGCACCGCGTTCGTATCGCCGAAGAGATTATGCAGGCCGCCCAGAGTTTCCTGATAGGCCCCCACTAGAAAAATGCCGAGATAATATGGCGTTTTATCCAGTTCATGGAGATGGATGTATTTGGCCGATTCCTTGGGATGGACAAAACGATCGATTTTTCCATCGCTGTCGCAAGTCAGATCGACAATCGTCGCGCGCACCTTAGGCTCCTCATTGAGCCGGTGGATCGGCATTACGGGAAAGAGCTGTTTGATCGCCCACGAATCGGGAAGAGACTGAAAAACGGAGAAGTTGCAAAAATACATCTTGAGCAGCTTCTCATCGAGCTTTTCGATATCGCTCGGTACATATTTCAATTCTTTAGACAATTGGCGAATCCTGGCCAGCAAATGACGGAAGGCGCTCTCGGCGTAACCGCGCTCAGCCAAACTGATGTTCCCCTGAATAAATTGTTCCAGAATGTTGTGCCTCAGGTCATACGCGTCGTTGAGCACTTCGTGGCATGTCTTCGGAGTCACCGTTTGGTAAAGATTGAGCATTTCCCCCAAAAGTTCGTGATTGCCAGGCGGCGGCCCCATCTCGCCGACAGGACCCAAAATGGGAGCGACATCGATCACTTCAGTCACTAACACACTGCTATGAGCGACGATCGCACGGCCCGACTCGCTCACGATCACGGGATGCGGAATATGGGCCTCGTCGCAGGCGCTGCCAACAGCGTAAACGATATCGCGTGCATATTCTTCCATCGAATAGTTCATGGAAGAATCGGAACTCGTCCTCGTTCCGTCATAATCAACTCCAAGACCGCCTCCCGTATCGAAAAAACTCATCGACGGGCACAGCTTGGCCAGCTCAGTATACATCCGTGTTGCTTCGCGAAGGGCCTTTTTAATGGAAACAATGGAAGTGATCTGGCTGCCAATGTGAAAATGCAGAAGTTTGAGCCAATGATCTTTTCCGGCTTTTTTCAATATTTCTACGCCCATAATGATCTCGTGGATATTCAACCCGAATTTGGCCATATCCCCGCCGGAAGTAGCCCATATGCCGCTTCCCTTCGAAGAGGGCTTCATGCGAAACCCGATCTCTGCATCGATACCGAGTTTGGAGGCAATTTCCAAAACCAGATTCAGTTCATAGAATTGCTCCACGATGATGATCGAACGTCGACCGATTTTTCTTGATAACAGGGCCAGTTCAATATATTCAGCGTCTTTATAGCCGTTGCAGAGCAATAGAGCCCCATCCGTGTTATGGATGCTCAATACGCCGACCAGCTCCGGCTTGCTGCCCACTTCCAGGCCGAGCAAGAAATCCTTGCCGGCGTTGCGAATGACATCGACCACGTGCTTTTGCTGATTGACTTTGATCGGAAAAGCGGGCCGGTAATGATTTTGATAATTAAATTCCCGAATCGCCCCATCGAAAGAAGCACAAAGCCTCTGGATCCGGTCTTTAATAATGCCGTCGAAACGAAAAAGAATCGGAGGATCGATCCCCCGCTGGACAAGCGACTGAACCATTTCGTAGAGATCGAATGTCGGGCCATTGCGGTCGGGGCGTACGATGATGTGCCCTTTTTCGTTGATGTCGAAGTAATTTTCCCCCCATCCATGGATCCAGAACATTTCGTTATTTTTCGAGCTATTCCAAACATTTTTTGAAGAAATTGGCTTCTCTACGGGAGGGACAAATACTGTCATCGAGGCCTCATGTTAAATAATGGATCTTATTGAACGCACTTCTTGCCTAGAATCCCACCCCTTCAGGGGTGGGTCTAGGCAAGATATTTTATTCGTGCGGTAAGCGGCTTTAGCCGCACCGCCTCCTTAAGCGGAGAAAGAATCTTCTCCTTTCAAGGAGGAGTTCTTCAAAAGTATATTACTTGATGGTCTTTTGTGAAAAAGAACTTTCTCGAAAATGACAAAAAAAAATGGGGACGTAAAAAAAATATTGAACGCACTTCTTGCCGCAATCCCACCCCTTCAGGGGTGGGTCTAGGCAAGATATTTTACTCGTGCGGTAAGCGGCTTTAGCCGCACCGCCTCCTTAAGCGGAGAAAGAATCTCCTCTTTTCAAGGAGGAGTTCTTCAAAAACTATCAAAGATGAGGCAGCAGAAGGACCTGCCGCCTCGAAAAACAGAATCGATATTATCCTTCGACTGCTTCCTGGGCAGCGCCCTTGCGCTTTGTTCCTTTTTCGCCCTCGGAACCGCATCCTTTGTCGGGTTTGCTGCAGCTATCTTTTTTAGGAGCCGCTTCGCACTTGGGTTTCTTTTCGCATTTGTCGCATTTTGGAGCCGGTTCGCACTTGGCTGGCTTTTCGCATTTTACCGGCTTTTCGCATTTCGCCGGCTGATCGCACTCTTTGCCGCATTTCGTCATCGCGACTTCTTTGGTATCAACAATTTCTTTTTTCAGAAGAAGCGCATCATTTTCAGCAGCAACTTCTTTTTTAGGAACGATCACTTCCTCATCCGTTGCCGCCACTTCTTTCTTCGGTGCAGCAGCTTCTTTGGTGGTTACAGCTTGTGCTGACAAAAACAGCCCGGCGGTCAAGCCGATCAAGGCTAGTTTCAATAATTTTTTTTTGTTCATGGATAAAATTCTCCTGTTGAAGGTAGTTAATCTTTACGTAAAGAATGTAATGGGGTTGGGGGTTTTTTGTCCATCTCTTATACCCTCGAAAAGAAAGGGATCTTCTCAAAATATCGGCCAGCTTCTAACATTTATATCCGTTACGAAACCACTACTGCGAATAATATGAATGCGAAAGCAGCGTTTTGTGAAAAAAACACTCACCAATTACCCGCCCCTGCCAAGGGGAAAAACGGGAAAGTCCCCGTATTCCGCACATTAGGACCGATCACCGACCTGGAAAAACACCTGCCGCCCGAGTGGTGGAAATCCCTATTTAATTCTTTATATCTCAAAACGGACGGCGATGTCGTAGAAAACCCTTTGAATACCGCGCGCGAAGTTGATCTTCTCATCCAGCTCTGCGGCATTAAACCATCCGACGAGCTGCTCGATCTTTGCTGCGGACAGGGCCGCCATTCTTTGGAAATTGCGAAAAGAGGGTTTGAAAATGTGATCGGCATCGACCGCTCCCGCTTCCTGATCCGCCTGGCCAAAAAACGCGCCCGCCAAATGCAGCTGCGCGTCAACTTTTCCGAAGGCGACGCCCGTCGGTTTAAGCTGCCCGAAAGCTCGAGGGATTGCATTTTTATGATGGGCAACTCTTTTGGGTATTTCGAGAGAGTCGAAGATGATCTCGCCGTTTTGCAGGAGTGCAAGCGGGTTTTAAAATCGGACGGCAAGATGCTGCTGGATCTCGTCGACGGCGACTGGATGCGCAAACACTTCGAGCCGAGATCCTGGGAATGGATCAACAACAATCATTTCGTTTGCCGCGAGCGCTCTCTTTCGGCAGATGGCAAACGGGTCGTTTGCCGAGAAGTGATCGTCCATGCCGAACGAGGCGTTCTCGCCGATCAATTTTATGCGGAACGGCTCTATACGTTCCAGGAAATCGAAGAGCTATTGGCGCAAGTGGGATTTATTGATATTTGTTCCCACGGCAATGTCACACCCGACTCCCCGCGCAACCAGGATCTGGGCATGATGGCCAAACGCCTTTTTACTACGGCCCGAGCGCCAAAAAAAATCCGTACCGCCGTCGAATGGCCGCGAACCCAGGCTCCTGCGCGCATTGCTGTGCTGCTGGGCGATCCCCGTCTTCCCGATCGCGTGAAACGAGGCGGGAATTTCAATCAAGAGGATTTCGAAACGGTCCAACGGATGAAAGACGCCCTGGGAAAACTCAAAAAGTTCCAGTTTGAAACAATCGACGATCATCGAACGCTGTTCAAGCGCCTTCTCGATAATCCGCCCGATTTCGTCTTCAATCTTTGCGATGAGGGTTTTTACAATAACGCCTTTCACGAGCTGCATGTACCTGCGCTTTTGGAATTATTAAATATTCCCTATTCGGGCGCCGGGCCCGCCTGCCTGGGCCTTTGCTATAACAAATCCCAGGTCCGTGCGATCGCCGATGCACTCGACATTCCCGTTCCGCTGGAATCCTACATCGACCCTTCTGAGCAAGGCGCGCGCCTGCCCTCGATTTTTCCGGCTCTGCTAAAACCCAATTGCGGGGACAGTTCTTTGGGGATCACCCAACAGGCGGTTGTTTACAATGCCGAAGAGCTGATGGCTCAGATCGACCGTCTGCGCATCCTGGTGCCGGGCATTCCCATCCTGGTGCAAGAATTTTTGCAGGGGCCGGAATATACCGTCGGATTGATCGGCAATCCCAATCGATTCGAGGTACTGCCGATTTTGGAAGTGGATTATAGCTCTTTGCCCGAGGATCTTCCCAAAATCCTTTCCTACGAATCAAAATGGGAGCCCTCATCTCTCTATTGGTCTGATCTGCGCTATAAAAGGGCGAATCTCGATGAGGAAGCGCGGCGATCGCTGATCGATTATTCAGAAATACTTTTTGAGAGGCTCGAATGCCGCGATTTTGCGCGATTTGATTTCCGGGCCGATTCGCAGGGTACGATCAAGCTGTTGGAAGCGAATCCCAATCCCGGCTGGTGCTGGGACGGCAAAATGAATCTGATGGCTGGCATGCGCGAATTGGATTATTCGGAATTTATCGGCCTGGTTCTCAACGCCGCATTTGAAAGGATCTACGGCAAGCAGCAGTAAGGAGCCAGATGGCTCCTAAAGCGGGTAATGAGGTTCGAACTCACGACATTCAGCTTGGGAAGCTGACGCTCTACCAACTGAGCTACACCCGCGAAAAAAAAAGAGAATAAATCGTCTTTAACATTTTCGTCTATAAACAGGAGGGAAGCACAATTTTGTAGACATAGCCCGCTCCGATTTTGCATATGGGATAAATATGCCGGACAGATTTACAAAAAAATGGATCGCGATCATCGTCATCATGATGACGAATGGAATGCTTTGGCTGGATGCAACGATCTTGCCGGTAGCTCTTCCGACCATTCAATCGTATTTTCACAGTACAAATGTGCAGCTGCAATGGATGATTGACACCTATTTGGTCGCACTGCCCATTTTTGTGGTGATGGCCGGTAAAATGGGAGATGTCCATGGGCATCGAAAGATACTTTCCTTTGGCATAATCTTATTTGCTCTTTCTTCCCTGTTCTGCGGCCTAAGTCAAACGAGTTTTCATCTGATCGCATTCCGATTTTTTCAGGGGCTCGGCGCGGCCATGATGGTGCCCTCTTCAACCGGAATTCTTTTTCAAAATACGCCGGAAAAAAATCGGGGGGCCATTCTCGGACTGATCGCCTTTGCCAATTCCTTTTTTATGGCGATGGGCCCTTTAGTGGGTGGATTCATTACTCATTACTTCTCTTGGCATTATATCTTTTTTGTCAACGTTCCTTTCTCGCTCATTGCTCTCTTTTTTACCCTCCGGTTTCTTCCCAGATCGCCCACAATCAGAGAACCGATTGATGTTTTAGGGTTTCTATCATATGGACTAAGCCTGATTTGTTTAACCATCGCCATTATGGAGGGAAGAGGATGGGGGTTTGCCTCACTTCCCGTTATATCTTTGTTTTTTTTCTTTTTTCTGTTTTTGGCCATTCTCTACTATGTCGACAGAAAAGCCAAAGATCCATTTATCTCTTTTTCTCTATTCAAAATTACTCCATTTTTAAGCGGTCTTTTAATCACATTTTTCGTTTCGCTCGCGAGGGGAATGTTCATTTTTTGGCCCATCTATTTTCAGGATGTATTATCTCTCTCACCCCTTGCTTCAGGGGCGCTGACATCAGCCTCAGGCATATTGAACATGGCGGCAGCTCCCTTCGTGGGAAAAATCGCTGACAAATATGGTTCTAAAAAACCCGTGCTGATTGGTCAGACTATTATTATTTTATCCTTTTTTTGGATCAGCTATTCCATGTTCCAGATGAACCTTTATCTGCTCTATCCCGCCCTGGCAGCGATCGGCCTGGGAATCATTTTAACCATGGTCCCGGCTTATACATGTGCCATGAACAGTGTTCCGGCCCCAAAAAGAGGTCAGGGCGCCGGGCTCATCAGCACATTTAGAGAAACGGGAAATTCGCTAGGCGTTGCGATTCTCGGCTCAATCATCGTCAATCTCCACATCGATCGATTTTCCTCTGAGCTTTCGCAAAACAGTGATACCCGCTCGCTAAATCCAGCTCAGTTTGAAGGGCTTTTTTCAAAAAGCCCGGCCACGCTCGACGCGATAAGCGAAATGCCATCGCAAATGCAGGAAACAGTTACCGAAGCGTTTCGTCTCTCTTATGCTTTTGCAATCAGCTTGACGAATCTCGTCTCCGGACTGTTTATAATAATCAGCATGATCATCGCGATCTTTCTTTTTAAATATAAAAGAAAGCAGGAAAGCCAATATCTTTTGGAGCCTTAGAATCAAGGATTCTTATGGCGTTTTCAATGAAAGACAAAATTGTATTTATTACCGGCGCATCGAGTGGTGTGGGCAAAGCTTGTGCAGAGCAATTCGCAGCCATGGGAGCACGATTGATTCTGACCGCTCGAAGAATGGACAGACTGGATCAATTGTCGAAAGACATTAAAGAGCGATACGGAACGGATGTTTTGACCATTCAGCTCGACATTTTTCCGACGGAATAAGCCTCGGTCAATCATTGCTACAGGAGAAATCAAACATCAAACACGTTGCGGCTAGATTAAAAAATCCTGGACCGACAGGGACTCAATTCGGACGTTTCCACGCCCAGCGAAACATACGCATAAATATATGGCAATATATATGGCTATAGTGTAATACTTAGCCTTATGAATAACCCAGCGTTTGAATGGGATCCAAAGAAAAATGCAGCAAACACAGCAAAACACGGTATTTCGTTTTTTGATGCACAAAGAGCTTTTTTGGATCCGAATCGAATTATTGCCCAAGACCTCGATCATTCAAGAAGCGAGACTCGCTACTACTGTTTTGGCAAGATTGATGGAATGGTTGTAACAGTCCGATTTACCTATAGAAATCTAACCATTCGTATTTTTGGTGCAGGCTACTGGAGACAAGGAAGAAAAATTTATGAAAAAGCGCAAAGTTAAATATACAGATAAGTCCATTGGAAAAATTAAAATAGTTGATGATTTTTTACCTCAGCCCAAAGATTTGGTTTTAAAAGAAGAGACCACTAAAATCACTATTTCTTTAACCAAGTCAAGCATTGAATTCTTCAAAAATGAAGCTGAAAAACACCACACAAATTATCAAACAATGATTAGAACGCTTATCGATAAATATGCTTCGCGATATGCTTAGGGATCGTTCAAAAATAACTTTTAGCGTTCTCGAGGGAAAAATCGATTTATCTATTGAGAATTTTTCCTTGCAGAGAGAAACAAGACTCTCAGCACAATGGAACGGTTGGCAAGAGATCTAAAAATCGAATTCCCCGACATTACTGGTTTTTCGCTGCGAAATCTGCATTACATGCGTAAATTTGCCGAAAGTTATCCCGACATCAATTATGCAACAGCTGTTGCACAAATTCCTTGGGGACACAATATTTTGCTGCTTGAAAAAGTCGATAATCAAGCAAAACGCCTCTGGTACGTTCAGCAAACAATCGAGGGTGGTTGGAGCCGCCGCGAACTCGAAAACTGGATTGAATCCGATTTGTATGGAAGAAAGGGAAAAGCGATTACAAATTTCAAGCAGACTCTTCCAACCACTCAATCAAAAATCAAGAGAGAAGAATTGATTTGTACTTCCTTGAATCCAACAGAGACTTCATATCATGCGCCCGCAGCATTTCCCCATAGTAGCTCTTTTGGCTGGGAAGAATTAATGCTTATTTTAATACCGCTTTATCCGTAGGAACCAACGGGGGCAAGGTTGCGGTGCCTTGGCGGATCGCCCAAATGCCGCCCAGACAAATCAATATAATGCCGATCCAAGACCATAAATCCGGCTGGACGCCATAAAGGCCCCAATCCAATAAACCAGCGTAAACCACCGAACAATAGTTGAACGGACCGAGAGCTGTCGGGCTTGCATGATGGAAAGCCCGGATCGTGGCAAATTGAGCCGCCGTAGACAATATGGCGATAACGTCCCCAGTATTGTTGCATTGCTTCGAGCGCTGAAACATCGAACTGCATTGGCAATCGGAGCGGCGTCTTGCGATGCTCAAACACTAAACGAATAGCTTTTGAACGCACTTCTTGCCGCAATCCTGAGGTGGACCCAATCGACTGGACATTTTTTTAGATGAAAGTTGTCCAGTCGATTGGGTCCACATCTATAGCTCGAAACTTTATTCTTCAGGTCTCGCCTGCAAAACTTTTGGAATGAGTATCTCAGAAACCTGCGTCCGGAGAATGCTTCTTCTCTTCCTGGGAAGATTACTGATGTCATTACCAAAATCAACGAATGGTTATGATATCAATTATTCAGCAGCTGCTACCCAAATTCCTCGGGATCATAATTTGTGCTGCTGGATAAAGTGTTCGATCATTTTTATATCTTTTTGGTCTTTCTCTCTGTTTAAAAATTTTTTCCAGGACAACGTATCTTGCAAAGTGACAAAAGGATATCCATCGAATAGTTCTGATGAATCAATCACTTCCTCCAGCCGCTCCGTCAAATTGATAAAATCACCCCAGATTTCAATATTTCCAATTCTCATATGTTTTGAATCATAAGGAACAAAGCGTTTTAATAGTTCTAGCCAAAGAGTCTTTTTTACAACGACATCAATATCATTTGCTTCCCTTAAACCCCGTATTGCCATCGGACCACTGCCAGTGATTGCATAATCACCATGAGGTAATTTTAAACATTTCAACTCTTCTAATTTCTCTAAAAATTTATTTTTGATTTTACTGATGGAGTGGTCCATTTTATCTGTCCTTTTTGCTCTTTGAAAGGGTTTCATGTTGCAGTTGATTGCAACTTTTATGCAATTCGGGGTGGCAAAAATCGCAAAACATCAAACGTAAGTATCTGAAAATAGATTGCCTGAAACAGGAATCCTCTCAGGCGGGCACTTCGTGTCCCGTCCATCGAGCCGGTTCGCGCCAAAGGCGCTTCACTTCGATTCCTGACGCAAGGCAAATTTTTGCCTTGCTTTTCAGCCAATTTGGAACAAATTGCCTGAAACAGGAATCGAACCTGCGACCTTCGCATTACGAATGCGCTGCTCTACCAGCTGAGCTATTCAGGCATGAGTGAGCTGAAAGTATCGCCTAGCAGCCCATTTTGCTCAATGGTATACTACAAAAATTATGCTAAACGGACATCGGATCGGGGGACTCCTATTGATGGGCGGCGTCGGGCGGCGCTTCGGCAGCGAGACGCCCAAGCAATTCATCCGCCTCGCCGGCAAAATGGTCTTTCTGCATACGATCGAAGCTTTTCTCTCCTCGGGCCTATTCGACGAAATCGTCTTGAGCTGCCATCCGCAGTGGATCGACGTCATTCGGCCGCAGCTCCCCCCCTCGACATGCCCCATCCGGCTCGTGAGCGGCGGCGCCACAAGACAAGAATCTTCTTACTTGGGCCTCCAGGGTTTCGCTCAACCGCCCGACGTGGTCGTCATCCACGACGCCGTTAGACCCTTCGTTACGCAAGAAATTCTCGTTCAAAACGCCAAACAGGCTATCATTACAGGAGCTGTCGACACCTGCATCCCATCGACCGATACTCTCGTCCACGCTCCCGATCGGCAGACGATCGCCGCCATTCCGTTGCGATCGGAATATATGCGCGGACAAACGCCGCAAAGCTTCTCCTATCCACTCATCCTTGCGGCCCACCTGCAAACAAAGCGCCGCGATTGTTCCGACGATTGCCAAATCGTCCTCGATGCCGGCCACCCCATCTCCATTGTGGAGGGCGACGAGCATAATATAAAAATCACCTCTGAAATGGACTTGTTCCTCGCCGAACAACTCTTGCGCACGCGATGCGCCAATCAAAGCGTAAACCGAAGCGGCTCGCTGTTCCTTAGACAATATGTCATCGTCGGAGGAACTGGAGGAATTGGTTCTGCGATTGAAAAAAAAATCGCCTCGCTGGGAGGCGCAGTACTAGCGCTATCCCGGCAAACCTCACCCATCCGGCTGGATCTGAATGATCCTGCGTCCATCGAAAACGCCTTTCGGGAAATCTTCTCCCACTTGGGGCCCATCGACGGACTGATCAACTGTGCCGGCCATCTGTCTGTGGGGCCATTAGATCGCCTTTCTACGACCGAGATCGGGTTGGCGATCGACGTCAACTTGAAAGGCCTGATCCTCTGCTGTAAAATGGCCCCGATGAAAACGGGCGCTCATGTCATCAACATCGCCTCGTCCTCATTTACGCGCGGCCGTAAAGAGATCAGCGTCTATTCCGCCGCCAAAGCCGGCGTAGTGAATTTTACACAGGGCTGGGCCGAGGAGCGGCCGGATCTACATGTACATGCAATCATCCCCCAGCGCACCAATACGGCTATGCGCCGCATCAATTTTCCCGATGAGGATATTCATACTCTTCTCGACCCCAAAACCATCGCCGATGCCGTCATCGATCTGCTGCTACAAAATGATCTTTCGGGTCTGCTCGTAGATGTCCGAAAAAAATAATTGCATTTTAGTTGTGGAAATTAACATTTTTATTTAATAGGAGGAGAAGAACTCATTAATAAGGAGCACTGCGCCCATGAAAAATCCACTTTCCAGTCAACTATTGAAAAAAATGGATGCCTATTGGCGCGCTACCAACTACCTGTCTGTCGGCCAGATCTATCTGATGAACAACCCCCTGTTGAAAAAGCCGCTCGCGATCAGCGATGTCAAACCCAGATTGCTCGGCCATTGGGGAACGACGCCAGGCCTCAACTTCATCTATGTGCATTTGAACCGCATCATCAAAGAACACGACCTCAATATGATCTACATCACCGGCCCCGGACACGGCGGGCCGGGCCTCGTCGCGAACACTTATCTGGAAGGCACATATAGCGAATTCTACCCCAATATCGCCCAAGATGAACAGGGCATGAAGCGGCTGTTTACCCAATTTTCGTTTCCGGGCGGCATTCCCAGCCACGTCGCCGCTGAAACGCCGGGTTCCATCAACGAAGGCGGCGAGCTGGGCTATTGCCTGGCCCATGCCTACGGCGCCGCGTTTGACAATCCCGACCTCATCGTCGCCTGCGTTGTCGGCGACGGAGAAGCGGAAACAGGAGCGCTGGCCGCCAGCTGGCATTCCAACAAGTTCCTCAATCCCGTCCACGATGGAGCGGTTTTACCGATTCTCCATTTAAACGGCTACAAGATCTCCGAGCCGACTGTTCTCGCACGCATACCCCACGATGAGCTGAAAGCGCTATTCGTCGGCTATGGCTATAAGCCCTACTTCGTCGAGGGCGAAGATCCCGCAATCGTGCATCAGCAAATGGCCGCCGCGCTCGATTCGATCACCAAAGAAATTCAAGACATCCAGACAAAAGCGCGCAAGCACGGCTTCAAAGAGCGCCCGCAATGGCCCATGATCGTACTGCGCACGCCGAAGGGATGGACAGGGCCGAAAACCGTGGACGGATTGCTCAGCACCGGGTCGTACCGATCCCATCAGGTGCCGTTTTCTGATATGGCCAAAAAGCCCGAGCATCTCAAACTACTCGAGCGCTGGATGAAGAGCTATAAACCCGAAGAGCTGTTCGACAAAAAAGGCAAGCTCATACCTGAGCTGGCTGAACTGGCACCACTTGGCAAGCGGCGCATGGGAGACAATCCCCACGCCAACGGCGGATTGCTCCTGAAAGATCTGAAGATGCCTGATTTCAGAGAATATGCCGTCAAAGTCCCGCAGCCCGGCACCGAAATCAATGAGGCGACTCGCGCGATGGGAGCCTTTATCCGCGACATCATGAAACTCAACTGGGACGATCGCAACTATCGCGTCTTCGGCCCCGACGAAACCGCTTCCAACCGCCTCACCAGTGTGTTCGACATCACCAACCGCACTTCAACCGCAGAAATCCTCAAGACCGATGATCATGTTTCGCCCGACGGACGCGTCATGGAAATTTTGAGCGAACACCTCTGCCAGGGCTGGCTGGAAGGATATCTTCTCACAGGACGCCATGGGCTTTTTTCCTGTTACGAAGCGTTCATCCACATCATCGACTCGATGTTCAACCAACATGCCAAGTGGCTCAAGGTCTGCAAAGAAATTCCATGGAGACGGCCCATCGCCTCCCTGACCTATCTATTGACCTCTCACGTCTGGCGGCAAGACCATAACGGATTCAGCCACCAGGATCCCGGCTTCATCGACCACGTCGTAAACAAGAAGGGCGAAATCATCCGCGTCTACCTTCCACCTGATGCCAATACCTTGCTATCCGTCACCGATCATTGCGTGAGAAGCCGCGACAAGATCAACGTCATCGTCGCCGGCAAACAGCCCGCGCTCCAATATCTCGATATGGAAAGCGCCATCAAACATTGCACCGCCGGTCTCGGAATCTGGGAATGGGCGAGTACCGACGAAGGGTGCGATCCCGATGTCATCATGGCCTGCGCCGGCGACGTCCCCACTCTCGAAACCCTGGCCGCCGTCGACCTCCTCCGCCAGCACTTCCCGGATCTAAAAATCCGCGTCGTCAACGTCGTGAATCTCATGACGCTGCAACCGCCGAGCGAGCATCCAAACGGCCTGAGCGATAAGAATTATGACTGCATCTTTACGAAAGAAAAGCCGATTGTTTTCGCCTTCCACGGCTATCCATGGCTGATCCATCGATTGATCTACCGCAGAACCAACAAGAGAATGCATGTCCGCGGCTACAAGGAAGAGGGAACCACAACGACTCCGTTCGATATGGTCGTATTAAACGACCTCGACCGCTTCCATTTGGCCGAGGACGTCATCGACCGCGTGCCAAGATTGGGCGCCCGAGCAACCTACTTCAGACAGTTTTTACGCAATAAACTGCTCGAGCATAAGGCCTATATCTACAAAAACGGCCAGGACATGCCGGAAATCCGCAATTGGAAATGGCCTGAATCTAAAGTAAAACAAACTAAAAAGAAAAAAACTAAAAAATAATTGCCGAAAATTGGCGTAGCTGAATATAAAAAGATTATCTTGTAAAAAATATAACGGGAATAATACATGCCCATGCCCCAGCCATACGCATCGATACGTCCGATGCCCGAATACGCGTTTGCCTACTACGGTAACGCCAACCAGATTGAAGAGCTGTTCAATAAGAATGACATCCACACGGTCATTGAAATCGGGAGCTGGATCGGGGGCGGATCCACGCGCCATATCGGATCGCTGCTCAAGCAGCGGCCAGGCACTCTCTATGCCATCGACACCTGGCTGGGGAGCAGCACCCAGCAACCGGGCCAGGAACATTATCAGCCCATATTAAAAGAGGTTTATCACCAATTTCTTTCGAATATGATCCATTGGGACCTCACCGATGTCGTCATTCCATGCAGAATGAGAAGCCTCGAGGCAATCAAAGCATTGAATATCCAGCCCGACTTGATCTATATCGACGGCGAACACACGTTCGACGCGGTCATGTGCGACATGAATGCCTGGTATCCATTGGTGAAAAAGCGCGGAATCTTATGCGGAGATGACTGGACCTGGACATCGGTTCAAGACGCTGTGATTTCCTTTGCCGAATCACAGCAGCTCAAAGTGATTGGTTCCGACAACTTCTGGAGGCTTCAGTAAAAAAATTGAGACTTGATGGATTCGAACCATCGACCCTTTCATTAAAAGTGAAATGCTCTACCGCTGAGCTAAAGTCTCTAATTTGACCCCAAGGGGATTCGAACCCCTGTTATCAGAATGAAAATCTGGTGTCCTAGGCCGGACTAGACGATGGGGCCGGTACTCATTTGACGCCGGTTTTCAATTTCCAGCTATCAATGAAAAACGCATGCTATCTTAGCTGATTGATATCTTTTCCTGCAAATGCGAAACAAGGAATCTTTGATCAGTACGAGCGGCGGCGGTGGTTAAATATTTACTTTACACAACAACGCGCTGTCAAACGGTCATGATCTCTTTTTCTTTTTCCGCACACACGGCATCGATATCCCGGCAAAACCGCTCCGTCATTTCCTGAATACTCTTTTCGGTTTTTTTCATGAGATCTTCAGGCATCTCGCCATCGGCCTTTTGCTTGCGAACCAGTTCATTGTACTTGCGGCGCACTTCGCGCATCGCAATCTTTGACTTTTCTCCCATCTCCTTGCACTGCTTGCCAATCTGCTTGCGAATCGACTCATCCATGGGAGGAACATTGATGCGCACAACTTTTCCGTCCACCCGGGCATTCAATCCGATGTTGGCGGCATCGATGCCTTTGGCAATCGCATGGATGGTGCTGGCATCAAACGGAGTGATTAAAATTTGACGCGCCTCGGGAACGGTGACGCTGGCCAGATTCTTGATCGGCACATGGCTGCCGTAGACCTCAATTTGGACCTTGTCCAGGATCGACGAATTGGCTCTTCCGGAACGAAGCGTTTTTAGCTCCGATTTAAGATGATCCAGCACGGCCTGCATCGCCGATTTGATTTGCGCATCGATATTGCTCATTCTTTCCCCTCTTCGACAATCGTTCCCACTAGGTCAGAGTGTCATTTTTATACTTCAGGGTATTTCACTGGATCTTTGTTGTAAATGCCGTCAACCGATGAGGCAAGAAGAGAAACTCCCCCTAAAACTTGACTTTGTACAATTTTAGGAGGAGCTCATTAATTATTGACCCACTTTCCAGCGCCAAAAGCAGCGGACCGTGAGATTCTTATTGATCTTTTTCCCGCAGATATCGAGAAACTGCTGGACAGTCACGGTGTTGTCTTTGACATATTTCTGATGAATCAGACAAACCTGATCCGTATATGCCTTGATCTTGCCGGCGACAATCTTGTCAACGATGTTGGCCGGTTTATCTTTCACTTGTGAACGGGCAATTTCTTCTTCGCGAGCCAGGACGTTTGCGGGCACTTCCTCCGGCTTCAGATACTCGGGGCTTTCCGCTGCGACGTGCATGGCCACTTCTTTCGCGATAGCATCCTGGCCCACTGCGCCTTCCATCTCAATCACCACTACGAGCTTGCCGCCCATATGCGAATAAATGCCGTACGAGCAGTTGGGATGCTTGTGAAGGATTTCCATCCGTTTCAGCTGAATATTTTCACCGAGCGCCTGGATCACCAGGTTGCGGTACTGATCGATCGTAATCGACTTGTCCTTGAAATAGGGCTGCTGAATGAAATCAGCGAGGGATTTCGGCTTGGTTTCGAGGGCCTGCTTGGCGCAATCATAGAGAAAATGCTTGAAGCGGTCATTTTTCGCGACAAAGTCCGTCTCCGCATTGGCCTCAATGAGAACGAGAGTCGACTGATCGTCTGCCGTCTGGATCATTCCATCTTTGGTCTCGCGGCCTTCTTTTTTCACCGCAGCAGCCAGACCCGATTTGCGCAAAATATCGATCGCCTTTTCCATGTCGCCTTCTGCCAGAACCAGCGCTTCCTTGCACTTCGCCATTCCGACACCGCTGCGCTCGCGCAGCACTTTGACCATCTCCGATGTAATTTCCTTCATCCCCTCTCTCCTCGCTATTTTGCAGAGTCTTCTTCTTCGCTATCGTCGTCGGAATCCTCATCGTCATCATCGCCAGGCAGCGGCACGCTGGCCGTCTCATCGCCTTTCGAAACAGGGACATTCATGTCGTTTTTGAGGTCGATCACAGCCTGCATCAGAGCGCCGAGAATGATTTTAATGCTCTTCAAAGCATCATCATTGCATGCAATCACGTAATCAATCGGATCGGGATCGCAATTCGTATCGACAAGAGCCATCACCGGAATGCCCAGTTTATTGGCCTCCGCCACTGCGATATGCTCGCGGCTGGGATCGACAACGATGAGCAGCCCAGGCGGTTTGCGCATGCCGCGAATACCGGCCAGGTTGCGATTGAGTTTGATCTGCTCTTTCGACAACATTGAAATTTCTTTCTTCTTCAGGCCCTCTCCGCCCGCTGCAATGCGTTTTTCGATTCTTTCCATCGTCTTGACAGAATTACGAATCGTCGTCAGATTCGTCAAGGCCCCGCCGAGCCAGCGCTCGCACACATAGAATTCACCGCACTCTTCGGCGCATTCCTTCACGACGGCTTTCGCCTGCTTTTTCGTTCCCACGAACAGAATCGATTTTCTTTTCTTGACTGTTTCGCGAACCGCTACGACTGCTGCGCGGATCTGCTGCAGAGTCTTTGCCAGATCGATGATATAGATCCCGTTGCGCTCTTCGAAAATAAAGCGGCGCATTTTGGGGTTCCAGCGACGGGTTTGGTGGCCAAAATGGGCCCCAGACTCGATCAATTCCTTGATTGTTACCGCTGCTTCATATTTTTCTGCTGTTGCCAAACTCATGTTCCTCATGTTCTATGATCGACGGGGACTTCCCCCGTCTGAGTTCAATGGGTAGCGCCTGGACAGAATTGAACTGACACTCGTAGCTTGGAAGGCTACTGTACTACCATTGTACTACAGGCGCGTCACGCCCCTATCGGAGCGCTTTAAAAAAAATAGAAATACTAGTTTTACAAGAGGTAGCGATTTATTGCAAGAAAGATCAGGGGGAGTTCTTTGAAGACCTACAAAAGATTTTGATCCCCGGCTTTTAAAATAATTTATTTTTATTTCAAACAGCAAACTCTTGTTCCGTTCCCTGCTTTTTTCTCGCATAAAAATTTCTGTAGTATTTATATGATAGCATGATTCCACCTCTCCACAAATCGAACCGGCTGCTGCAGATCTTTCTGGCCGCTTTTCTGCTCATCGCCTTCCGGATCTGGCATTTGGCCGTTATCCAGAGGGAAGAAAAGCTGCAAGAGGCGCACAAGCCGCAGCGGCGCACCATCATCCAGGCGGCGCAGCGCGGCAGCATCGTCGACAGGTTTGGCATGCCTCTGGCCATCAACCGCATCTGCTACCGGGCCTCGGTCTACTATAACCAGTTTTCGCAGATTCCAGCCGCTGTCTGGAAAACCGACGAAGAGGGCCAACGCACCAAAACCTATTGCCGCAAAGAATATATCCACAACCTGTCCTGCATGCTCGGCCGCGAGCTGGGAATGGATCCCGAGCGGATCGACGACCTGATTCACGCCAAGGCGTCGCTCTTCCCGCACGCACCCTTCATCATCCAGTCCAACCTGACGGAAAGCCAATACTATCGGCTCAAAGCGCTCGAGCGCGAGTGGATTGGCCTGAGAGCCGAAATCGCCCAGGAGCGCTTCTATCCATTGGGCAAAACGGGGGCTTTCGCGATCGGCCATCTGGGGGCGATCAGCCAGAAGGAATACCTCGCCATCGCCTCCGAGCTCGACAGCCTCCAGCAGATGATGGCCGTCGGCAACGAAGACGATTCTCTGATCCAACGCTATCAGGAATTAAAAGAAAAAGCGTACACCCTGAACGATCTGGTGGGCAAAGCCGGCATCGAAAAACAATACGAAGAGACTTTGCGCGGGTTTTACGGAAAAAAAATTTATGAGATCGACCAGAAAGGCAATTGCCTGCACGAGTTGCCGGGGAGCCAGCCGAGCGTGGCCGGGCAAACGGTCGTTTTGTCCCTATCGGCCGAACTCCAGCAATTTTGCGAAAAACTGCTGATCCAAAACGAAAAAGCGCGCGACCACCGCAGCTTGGGAGTGGATGTCCAGAGCAAGACGAGAAAATCGCTCAAACAGCCGTATATCAAAGGGGGAGCAATCGTGGCTCTCGATCCCAATAACGGCGAAGTGATTGCCCTGGCCGGCTTTCCCAGGTTCGATCCCAACGATTTCGTTACTTCGTCGAATCGCGATCAAAAATTTCCACGCATTCGCCGCTGGCAGGAGGGCGACGGCTACATCGGGGAGCTGTGGGATGGCAAAGCCAGCTTTTTCCGCGAAGGCATCACCCGCGACGAAGAGCCCATGCTCAGCTGGGAAACCTATTTACTCTCAACTCTGCCGCAAAACTCGCCATTAATGGCGCTGTGGAACCATGTCGACGACATCCGGACGGCCATTCAAATGCAGGAAGATTTTGAAGCGCTGCTCTACTTTGCGAAAAATCCCGATCCTGCCCTGCTGATCGATCTGCTCTTCCATACGGATACGCCCTGCATGCCCAAAGCCTCGGCCGCAGCGAAGGAAGCCGCGCTGGAAGCGCTCAGAGAAAACTCTTCCGAGGCCATGCCCCGCTGGCGGCGTCTCGAGTCCCTGCTCAAAGACGTTCCGCAAAACGCCGACAAGCTGTTTGCCATTGACATGAGCCGGATCGCCGTTTACGGCCCGGCATTCACGGATGAATTGATCGCTCAGGTCGGAGCGATGAAATTGTCCCAATACCGCAATCTTACGCAATCATTGCAACGGGCCGACAAAACGGTGCGCGCGGCCTGCCAAAACATTTTTCACCGCACGGCATTTCGCGCCTGGCGCGATCAGTTCCAGAAAGAATTTCTGGCTCAAAAACGGGCCGAAGAAAAAGAAAAAAAGACCTACGCCCGGCCCTATATCGATTATCTCGATCAAAAGGAGCGCGAGCTCTTCGATGAGTTTTTCCAATCCATCCGCCTGCCGCTTCTTGTGGCGCTGCTCCAGCAAAATCCGGCTCTGCTGCCGGATGAAATGCAGTGCTATTTCGATCCAACTCTTTACGAGTTGACGGACTGGGAGCCGCTGAGATACGCGAAAGTCAGCGAGGATCAATGGGTGCAATGGCTGAAAACAATGCGCTCCTATCGCGAACTGCAGCGGCCGCTCTACGGATCCTATCGCTATTTGCGCGGACAGAAAGGTCAGCAAACCGAGAAGGATCTGGCTGCCGCGTTCTACCCGATCGGGGGATTCGGATTCAGCCGCTGCCATGCATTCCAGAGCGCCGCTCCAATGGGCTCGATCTTCAAGCTCGTGACCGCCTATGCCGCCATGCGCCAGCACTCTGATTCTCGTCCTCCTCTCGTCCTGTTCGATGAGGTGGGCATTGACAATCATGACCGCTCGCTGATCGTGGCGTCCACCCTCGACCATAAACCGTATCACCGCCATTACAAAGGGGGCCGCTTGCCGCGCAGCCACCTGCCGCAGCTAGGCATTGTGGATCTCATCGGCGCGATCGAACAATCGAGCAACCCCTATTTCGCCATTCTCGCGGGCGACTATCTATCCCAACCGGAGGATTTGACGAAGGCCGCCGCTGATTTCGGCTTAGGGAACCGTACCGGCATCGATCTTCCCGCAGAACTGAAAGGACGGCTGCCCACGGATATCGAGACCAACCGCACCGGCCTCTACTCGTTTGCCATCGGCCAACACACTCTGGTCACAACGCCTTTGCAGGTCGCAGTGATGATGGAAGCGATTGCCAACGGCGGACATCTGATCCAGCCGAAACTGGTCCGCTCCATCGAAGGAATTCCTGCTCCCGCCGCTTTGTCACAGACCCATCTCGCCGAAGAGGACCTTTCGCTCCTCGGCATTGATTTCCCTCTTTTCTCCCCAAGCAGCCACTCCATCGAGCCGCGCCAAAGCGCGGCGGCCAAGACCCGGATCGAGCGAACGATTGCCCTCCCGAATGCATTGCGCAATACTCTTTGCGAAGGGCTCGATCGCGTCGTCTGGGGATCCAAAGGAAGCGCCCGCCCGAGCTGTATCAAGAGCCTCGCGGCGCATCCCTCACTCATGCGCGATTTTCTTTCCCTGCAGCATCAGATGATCGGAAAGACCAGCACAGCGGAGATTTCGTGCCGGCATGATTGCTGCCCGAGCGCCGCTTCCCATGTCTATAAGCATATCTGGTTTGGAGCCATCGCCTTCCCGCCGATGGATTCGCATCCCGCGTCAAAATGGGAAAATCCCGAGCTGGTTGTCATCGTCTATCTGCGCTATGGGGATGGGGGCAAGGAAGCGGCGCCCCTGGCCGCCCAGGTCATCCACAAATGGCGGGAAATCCAGAACCGCCGGTAGAAAATCAACTAGACAGAACAGAATCAAAATAAGCGATCGTCTTTTTCAGCCCATCTTCCAGAAGAACCTTCGGCTCCCACCCCAGCCATTCGCGGGCATGGCTCAGATCGGGACGGCGCTGCTTGGGATCGTCGGATGGCAGCGGCTTGAACATGATCGGCTGCCTGGAGCCGGAGAGGCGGCGAATCTGTTCCGCCAGCTCGATGACGCGGTATTCGACGGGATTGCCGATATTGATGGGCCCCGTCACTTCGTCTTTGGAATCCATCAGGCGAATCACTACATCGATCAGATCGTCGACATAACAGAACGATCTCGTCTGCGATCCGTCTCCATAGATCGTCAGCGGCTCGTGCGAGAGCGCCTGCACGATCAGATTGGATACGACGCGGCCGTCATTCGGATGCATGCGCGGGCCGTAGGTATTGAAAATACGGCCGACTTTGATCCGGACATTGTGCTTGCGGTGATAATCAAAGAAGAGCGTTTCCGCACAGCGCTTTCCCTCATCATAGCACGAGCGCACGCCGATCGGATTGACGTTGCCCCAATAGCTTTCCGATTGCGGATGCATCGTCGGATCGCCGTACACTTCGCTAGTCGACGCCTGGAAAATTTTAGCGCCCAGCCGCTTGGCGAGGCCCAATAAATGGATCGAGCCGATCACGCTGGTTTTGATCGTCTGAATCGGATCGGCCTGATAATGCAGCGGCGAGGCAGGACAGGCAAAATTATAGATCTCATCGACCTCGACATAGAGCGGCAGGCAGATGTCGTGGCGAATCACCTCAAAACGAGGATGGGACATCAAATGCAAAATATTGTCGCGACTCCCCGTGAAAAAATTATCGACGCAGAGAACCTCGTGTCCGAGTTTCAATAACGAATCGCACAGGTGAGAGCCTAAAAAACCTGCCCCTCCCGTGACAAGAATTCTTTTTCTACTTAAATCCCTCATGATGAACAGCTAGTTGTGAGAAATGTTAATCGGCTTTGGCCCTCATGGTACGCCCATTGGACAAACGGTGTCAACAATTCTATTGGTTCTGCGGAAATGGTCACGATGGCCGTCTGGCTCAGGCGAAGCATCGATGCGCTCTCCGCACTGTCCAGCGGCGCGCGGCTAAAGAGCAGGATGTGATCATACGCCAAAGACAGCCCCTCGAGCATTCGGGGAACAGCCAACGAGCGAAGCAGCTCTGCGCCAAAACGGGTATAGCCGCCGCTCGGCATGACATCGTACGAGGCGAACGAGCGAATAGGATCGATAGCCGCAGAGCCGCTCACGACCTGCCGCAGGCCGGGCGTATCGCTTTCGGAAAACGGGGCCGTAAAATCGCAGCGCACAAGCAATACCTTGCGCCCGCTTTGCGCGAGAAGATGCGCCAATGAGTGCGAATAATCGGGCCCGCCACCGGCCAAAATGCCCAGAATTTTCGCCTGCGGCGCCTCGTCAATTTTCAGCAATATTTTGCGCAGCGATTCAAGATCAGGGTCCGGTAGATGATCGATATTCGGCCCATCGGCATGAAAAGAAATCGGGCCGGCGTATGGATAGCAGAGCGCCCGCAAAGTATCGGCCCCGACAGGAAAACCCCGATAAAGGCTTTGCAAAAACGTCCAGATAAAAGCGGCCAACGCGCCGATAATGGCGCCGGCTAAGCCGAGCAATAGCAACTGCGGTCTTTGGGGCAGCAGCGGGCAGAGCGCCGGATCGAGCGGTTTGGATTCGACATGATGCAAATGCTGTCCGATCGTCTTTGACTCGACCAGCTGGGCGACCGATTGCATAATCCTGACTCCCATCTCGGTCCTGAGCTTTAACAAACTCTCGGCGCGCCACTTCTCCGGCAGCTCATTCATACATGCGCGCAAATCGTGCATCTTCTTAACGAGGATCTCCTTTTCGCGCTTGAGCGATTCCCTTCGCTGCAGCGCAAGAGCGGCGATCTGCTCCTGGTCAATGCATACCAGCCGATTGACGCAATCCAGAGCGACCTGCTGCAACGAGGCGATTTTGTCCTGGAAGATCGAGCGGTTCAGCTGTTCGACGACAATCATCTGCTTTAAATGATCCGATAGAATTTTTCTCTGCAACGCATTTTCACGGCGGTTGCGAGACGCCTCTTTTTCACTATGACTGCTCTCATCTTCCATCTCCAAATGGAGCTTCGATGCCTGACCCAAGATCTGCTGGCTCGTCGGATCTCTTAAAACGGCGCAAAGCGATGCGAGTTCAAATGCGGGATCGTCGATCCGGTTCAGGAGGTGGCGGTAACGCTGCACAGAGGCCTTGGACTCATCCAGCTTTTGCGAGGTCTGGATGAGCAGTTTCTTGGCGGTGTTCAGATCGATGCCGTTTAATTCGGTGTTATCATTTTGCGGCTGAAACTGGCGCTCGAGCAAAATCTTTTCTCTCACGGAAAACAGGCGCACCATATTGTGCAAATATTGAGCGAGGTCATTTTTTTCTTCGCCATGTTCCTCAATGCGCTGCGCCCAGCTTTGAACCACGTGATTGGGATCGTGGAACAGCTCCAATTGCAAGGGCAGGCCGCCATCCGTTTCGATGTCGTTCAATGCATTTTTCGCCGCCTGCAGATCCATGCGCACGAGATGCAATTGCTGATCGTGCGGCAGCTCGGACACATCATCCCCCTCTTCGTGAGCAGCGGGGTGGAAAAAGAGCGCCGCCCCCAAAAGATCGCGCTGACCTTCGAGGCTTTGAATCTCCTGGCGCAGCCGCTGGATCGTCACTCCGATGGGAGACGTTTCCCCGACCGCCAGAGACGTCGGGTGATCGCGGCAGGCCGACAGATGCTCCATTTCCAGATCGGCGACAAAAGATCGGGTAAAAAGCTCCTGATAGGGCTTTAAGAATGCCTGCGTTTCCTGATCGACGCTCAAAAATCCGCTGCTGCCGACATTGCTTCGCAAATAGGAGACGTGCTCGTCCATTGCGCGTCCCAGCTTGGCCACAAGATCATTCTGTCTTTCCTCCAGATAGGCCAGCTGCTCATGGGCTAGCTGATCGTGATCGCGCTTGAGATAGCGCTGATACTCGCTCATCATCTCGTTGAGAATATCGGCACCCAAATGGCGGTCTCGCATGGACAGCGACAGTTCCAGAATCGATTTATTGAGCTTATTCGTCGCGATTTTCAAACTATTGCGAATACTTTTGGCCGTATCGATCCACGAGGCGACACGCATCGGATAGGGCGACCCGATTTTTACCTGGGCGGGCGCATGCCAAAGACAAAACGAAGCGCCGCCAATTTCAGTTGAATCGTTGACGCGCCCCTGGATTTTCTGAGAACCCTGCTGGATTTCAAATCGATCGCGATCGAGAAAGGTCAGCTGCAAATCCAGCGGCTTTTCGCCATCGTACGAAACATTGGAAAAACGAAATCGATCGAGATCCGCCAGCGTGCAGCCCATCTCTGAATAAACAACATCTCTCAACCGGTTCCACTTGCGCCGCAGCCATCCGCATTCGATCACTTGCACCTGCAAACCCATACGGCTCACCAGCGGATGGATAACCTGATAGGACTTCATGAACGAGGCCGCCTGCGGGGCGTCCAATCCACTCCCCATATTCGTAATGAAATCTTTCAGTACGCTCTCCGCCTCTTTTTTTTCCGCTCCCTCCTTAAACGTCGCATCGATCTGATAGACGGCGGGTTTGGAAAAAACATACAGCATAGCCATCAGGGCGCAGAGAGATCCGGCGCGCAGCAACCGTTTTTTTTGCGCGCGAAAGAGCCGAGACAAATCTTGGAGGGAAAAAATCTTTTCCTCTGGATTCAACGGAGTCATGGCAGAGAAAATCCCCAATTGCCTGCGCTCTTGCTGATCACGTCAACCGTGGTGAAGCTGGGCAGCAGCTGCGAAATAAACCGGTTCCATTCGGTGATCGGCTTGGCGGCGACATACACAATATCGCCCGGCATGAGGAGGAGGCTGTCGTTGGACAGATGAATGACATGCTCCCAGCTGAGCGTATAAATCTTCGGCCGGACGATGTTGCCGCGGATCACCTGGATATAGGATTTGTCGCCCGTATAGGGAATACCGCGGGCCTCCGCCAGAGCCTGGCGCAATGAGACGAATCCATGCGGTACATTGACAACTCTTTCGGTGCCAACTTCTCCCATGACCATCACAGTCGCCGCCGAAGGCTCGGCAATATAGACCTTATCGCCGCCATGCATCACGATGTTCTGCGACATGTCGCCTTCTTTGAGCAGCTTGTAAAAATCGACGGGGACCAGCATTCTTTCGCGCACGATATAGCTTTTGAAGAGATTGGCTTCTGGCGGAACGTGCGCTTTCGATAACACGTCGAATAACCGGATTTTTCCATCAACCGGCACGCTGGGCAGAGCAACCATTCCAGCCAGCTCGACTTTGCGGGCGATCCGTTCGCGATAAGTGAGAAATATCTCGACGTCCTTGATTTCTCGATCATAGCTTTGCTGAATCTTCTGGCGCGCCTCTTCCAGAGTCAGACCATCGACATTCACCTGCGGAAGGTCCGGCAGGGCAATGCTCCCTTGCGTTACTCTGAACCCAACTGTTTGGCCAATCTGCTGCACCGCTGCCGCGAGATCGGCTCGCTTGGGATGATACAGAACGATCATCAAGACATCGTCTTCATGGATTTTGTCCTGGTATTCGGCGAGGAGGGAATCGTCAAATTCTTCGTATGTCTTTCCTTCCATTTCAAGGATGGAAAACTTTCCTTCCCTGATTTTATATGAGTCCATGACGAACTCATCGGCGCCAAACTGGTCTTTCCCCATGTAGGGACTGCTGCAGCATGACAGGATCAAAGCGATGATTGGGATAAAAAAACGCATGCAAATAAGCAAAGCTCTCTTTTAAGATGGATTGAGAACTCCACTTATATAGCAGATGTTTTTTTAAGGGAAAATGCAAAAAGCGAAGAGTGCGAAACGGATTCTTCTCACCGGTGCTGCTGGCTTCATCGGCTATCATCTCGCTTTAGCTCTCAAAAAACGCGGCGATTTCGTTGTCGGCGTCGATAATTTTAATGCCTACTACGATCCGCAATTAAAGCGGGACCGGCGGGATCGGCTGGCCAAGGCCGGCGTTGAAATATTAACCGCCGATATCCGCGACCGCGATTTTCTGCGCCTCAGTCTCATGCATAATGATATAACCCATGTCGTCCATTTGGCGGCGCAAGCCGGCGTACGCCATTCTCTCTTCGAGCCGGACGACTACGTCGCCTCCAACCTGCAGGGCTTCGTCTCGATCCTCGAAGCGTGCCGCACCAATGCCCGCCTCAAGCTGATTTACGCCTCCTCTTCTTCCGTCTACGGCCTCAACAAGAAAACGCCGTTTCGCGTCGATGACAAGACAGACCACCCCGCCAACCTCTACGGCGCGACCAAAAAGGCGAATGAGGTGATGGCGCACGCCTATCACCATCTCTATGGCCTGCCCGTGACGGCTCTGCGCTATTTTACCGCCTATGGCCCATGGGGGCGCCCCGACATGGCCTATTATCGATTCACGCGCCAAATCTGCGAAGGCCAGCCGATCCAGGTCTTCAACCGCGGACTGATGCGCCGCGACTTTACCTATATCGACGACATTGTAAATGGCACTCTCGCCGCCATCGATCTCGGGGCTGAATGCGAGATCTTCAACCTCGGCGACAATCGGCCGATCGACTTGCTCTATCTGATTCAGCTTTTGGAAGACGCGCTGCGCATTCGCGCCATCAAGGAAATGCTGCCCATGCAAATCGGCGAAGTGCTCGAAACCTACGCCGACATCGAAAAGAGCCAGAGAATGCTCGGTTTCCAGCCTAAAGTATCCATTGAAGACGGCATTTTGAAATTTATCGAATGGTACCGGGAATATCATCCCGCCAAACAGCCGACCTATTGCTTCTTGAACGACCGATAAAACCTAAAAATTTGTGCGACAGCCGCCTTTACAAAAAATTCTATAATCGGTTACGATTAAAGTATCGTCCCTCATGAGCATCCCTTGGGGACCGCATGAGAAAGCCACGGGCCATAAACCCGTGGTTTGTTTTTTTTCTGAGATGTTCATGAAGCTTCACAGAACCATTGCTCTCATTGATGGGTTTAATCTTTACCATGCCATTGCCAGGCTTCGCCGCCCAGAACTAAAATGGATCAACTTGAGGATCCTTTCAGGAATTTTTATCAATACGTCGATAGAACAACTCCATGGAGTGTTTTATTTTACTGCATATGCTGAGCATGTAGCAGCGGCGGCCTTACAAGCACAAAAAGCATATATTAAAGCACTTGAAATCGCAGCGGTACAGCCGATTCTAGGCTACTTTAAAAAGAAGGACAGAAAATGTCCCAATTGTAATCACAAATGGATTAGTCATGAAGAAAAAGAGACCGATGTAAATATCGCCTCTTATCTAATTGATTTGGCTTATCAAAATGCATTTGACCGCGCTCTTGTTATCTCGAATGATTCTGACCTTAGCCCGGCCATTCGTCTAATCAGAAAACGCTTTCCAGAAAAACGACTGACAACAGTAGCTCCACCAAACTATTACCACAGTAACGAACTCATTCAAGCTTCTTCCGACAAGGCTCGCATTCGACCTGAACATCTAGAACTATCTCTTTTCCCAGTCATTGTTAAAAATGCTCTTGGCTTTCTTTCAGTCGCTCGCCCAGAAGAATATAGTGCCGAGGCAACCTACTCAGAAAAGTGAACAGCAAAATCGTTCAATCTAGTTAAGGGTTAGCAATGGCCACCGCAAAAGAAATTAAAAAACACATGAATATCGCGCTAAAAAAAGTCGGCGAGATAAAACCGTGGTTCGACAAGAAATTTAATGCGTGGATTTTCAGCCATAAAAATTATCCAGATGTTGAATATGCCGGTGAATCGCCTGAAGAAGTTATTAAAAACTATCCCTTATATCTACATGACTTCATTGAAGAGCGTTTGAATAACAATCTCGCCACGCATATAGAAAAAGCAACAAGAGGACATGGCGGAAAACGACCGCATGCAGGAAGACCCAATGGGACTAAAAAAGAATCAAAAAAGAGAGTCTATCTTCCGAAAGATGTTGCCGAATGGATTAACCGGCCGAATTCAATTCCTCAAGTGCGCCAACTAATCGCTAAAGGAAAGCATTAATCTGTCTCAGAGATGCTCTTCTTTGATCGAGCGCTGTAAAAGAGCTTGAACAGCATCGTATGGATGCAGCCCCTCGTAGATAATCGCAAACGTCGCTTCGGTGATAGGCACGGGGACTGAAAATTTGCGCCCCAGCTCGCGCGCCGAAACACACGAGTAAACGCCCTCAACAGCCATTCCGATTTTCTGCCGCGCACCTTCCGGCGAAAACCCTTCGGCGATCAGACGGCCATAGCGATAGTTGCGGCTGTGCGGCGAAAGGCATGTCAGACAGAGATCTCCCAATCCGGACAGACCGTTGAGCGTCTCCGGCTTGCATTGTTTGACCGCGCATAATTTCCGCATTTCATGCAAGCCTCGCGTCATCAGCGCCGCTTTGGCATTGTCGCCGCAACCCAGCCCATCGGCAATCCCGCAGGCGATGGCGATGATATTCTTCATGGCGCCGCCAAAACAAACGCCGCGAATATCGGCGTTCGGATAAATGCGAAACGTCGGAGTGGTGAAGAGCTCGTGAATGGTTTTCATCAACTCCGCATCATAGGCCGAGCAAACAACGGATGTCGGCCTGTTGCAGATCACCTCACCCGCCAAAGACGGGCCGCTCAAACAGCCGATCAGAGGGCTGTCTTCAACGCCGATCAACTCAGCGATCACTTCCGGCAATAAATTTCCCGTTCCCTGCTCGATTCCCTTCGACGTCAAGATGACGGGAATGTCGATGTCGCGGAGCGACAAAACTTCTTGAAAAACAGGGCGGATGCCCGAAGAGGTCACGCTTTCCACGATGATCTCAGCCCCCGTCAGGGCCTCTTGGAGATTCGATGTAAAACGTATAGAATCAGGCGCTTTTGATTGGGGAAGATTCGGATTGCTGCGTGTTTGCTGCAATAGTGCTGCGAGCGTCAGATCGCGGGTCCAAACAGTCACGCGGTGGTGATTGTTCGCAAGGAGGCTCGCTAAGCTAAATCCCCACGTTCCTGCGCCTAGATAAGCAATTGTTTTCATAGGCCGAGTATACACTATTGGCTCTTTCTCTCTCCACTACTACCCCACCAGGCAAATAGGTGACAAAGAGCGCTGCGAGGCAAAGACAGATCGAAGCGCAGCGGTTCGAGAGATGAGTCCATGGTAGAACTATGGACGACGATAGAGAATCGATATGTCGCAGCCGCAGCAAGCTATTTGTCACCTATTTGCCTGGTGGGGTAGTAAGAGCCGCTCAATCTCAGGGATTGAATTTTTTTCTTTCAATGGCGCGAAACAATCCTCGCGCCGGGAGCAAAGAATCCGGCTTTTTTCGGTGAAAAGAAGGGCATCGACAATAAAACGCTCCGCTTTCCAAGCTTTTTTTTGAGACGTCATACGGTGGGCCCAATGCAAAGGAAAAGTTTGACGGGCCAAATGGCGCATGAATGGCAAATCAATCGCAAGGATGCCCGTATTGGCGAGCAAATTTTGCCGCCGCTGTTCAAACGACAATTCGGCGAACTCCGCAATATGAAGTCTGGATCCCCTCCTCACCAATCGCCCCATGGGCTCATCCGGATCCGACATGCGGATGCATTTGATCGTGAGCTCCGCTTTTTCCTGAAAATGAAATGATGACAAAATCGGATCGAGCGGATCGGCGAGCGGATTGTCGACCGGAACGATATGCACTGCCTCGACTCCGGCATCCTGAAAGCGCTGTGCGATACCGCTTTCTTCAAACGCACGAAAGACACTGCCGTTGCCATCCGCCCCCTCGGCCACGCGGCCCGGCGCCTCCCAGAACCAGCGGCCGGCATCATCGAGAAAAGGCAAGGTCTTTTGGAAAAAAAACAATGCCTCTTTCAGTCCAAACGAATGGTTCTTCTCAAAAAACGCGGCGGTTTCGCTGTGATTGATCGAAGAGGTCAGAATCGCTGTCATTGCCTGGCGCACCCTGATCTTTTCCGCGTGCCGCTCGAATAGGCTTTTGCCGAGAATGGGAAAACAACCTTTGGGACTGCTCGTACCGAGCCGGCTGCCCTGGCCGCCCGCCAAAATAACAACGGCGATGTTTCTGGCGTCTGCGCTCTTCTTCTGTTCATGCTCCGATGGACAATCTTCGATTGTTTCAAAAATAAGAGGCTCTGTCCGTCGATCCCAGGAGGGCCTCAAATCCAACAAATCGGAAGCATTCCAGAGATGGATCTGTTTGATGCACTGGATGATGGCGAGATCATTCAATCCATCGACATCATCGATGAGATGCTCTTGGCCGAATTGGGCATAAAGGGATTTCAGTTCATTTCGCATGGATAATTCCTGGAGCCAGATGCTGAAAGACGTCATCCGCCGACACGGTAGACAAATCCCGATGAGTTCCAATCAGCGGGCGATGCACCAGCATCGGGTTGGGCGATGCGACATTTTGTTTTAAAATGCCATGTTTCGGGTCGGCCCACAGGGAAAGAATTTGTAGAGGAAACGCAGCATCGAGATAATAGGCCATGGACAAAATCCCCGAATCGGGAACGATGAGATACCGGCAGCGGTTTTTGATGATCGAAAGCAGTTCCATGAGCGTTGTTTTTCCTCTCAGATCGATCAGCTGATCGGATTCAAAAAAAGGCTCTGAACCATATCCGAACAGAATCACGCGCGCTCTTGAGAAAGAACCAATCTTGTGAAATAGTTCCTGCCAGCGCTCCGGCGGCCAGTTTCTCCAAAGTCCGTAATTTGTCTCTGCTGTCGCTTGCGCTCCGATATAGACCCGCCCCTCGGGAAGATCGAATTTTTTATAGAGATCGTCATGAGCCTTGTTCCAGACCAGCCTGGGCACCAAAGAGCCATGCTGCCAGCGGACCCAGTCGGTGGGGCTCGGATGGGGAATGATGAGATCAAACTCTTTGCCAGAGCGATTCAGGGCAACAAGTGTTTGTTCGACATCGTATGGCTCGCCGCGTATCCACATCGGCGCCACAATCGTCTGGACGCCCTCCAGTAAAGTAAAGCCCTCTTGCAAATTGGGGCGGATCAAAAAGGTGATCTGGGCATCGGGAATCCATTCGCGGATGCGGTGCACAATGGCGTACAATCCGAGGGCGATGTCGCCGAGGCCCCGGTTCCAGGCGATAAGGATCTTTTTCGCTGAACGGCGCTCAGCCATCCGGCAAATCGCATCCAGCCTGTTCGGCAAAAACAAACGCGCAAATGTTCTAAACACGTGTTTTCATGCGCTCCAACGTTTTGAGGGCCACTTCTTCCACTTCGATTTGATTCATACAGCGAAAATCGCTCGGGCATGTGCGCTTGAAACACGGCGAACAGCTGACGTGCTTATTGATCACGGCGCCCTTCTGGCCCCAAGGCCCCGTCGCAACATCATCTGTCGATCCGAATAGCGCCACAATCGGCGCCGCGAGAGCGACGCCGATATGCATCGGACCGCTGTCATTGGTGACAAGAGCATCGCAATGTTGGATGAGACATGCCAATTGGCGCAAAGTGGTATCTCCCGCCAGATTGATCATCCTCTCCGGCGCACCCGCACAAATCTCTTTCACCAATGACTGGGTCGCCGCATCGCCGAAAAACACGACAAACGCATCCGGATCCTGCAAAAAGCGCAGCGCCAGCGCGCGAAAACGCTCCGGAGGCCAGCATTTGGCAGTCCCGTAGGCCGCTCCGGGATTGATGCCGATCAAAGGATGGCCCGGGCGATACCCCCTCTCAACCAGCAATTCCATCGCATCATGAGCCTCTTGATCGGAGAAAAAAAGCCGTGGCGCTGTTTCGCTCATTGGAATACCCAGCGGCTGAAGCAAATGCTTATAAACATCCACCTGATGACTCCGGATATCCGGCGGCTCCATGCGATCTGTCAATAGCATTGAGCGCCAATTGCCGGCGAAGCCCAGCCTCTTCCGAACGCCTCCTTGCCAAAACCACCAGGCCGAAGAAAAGGAATTCGTCAGCAAAATGCCCAAATCATATTTTCCCGCTCGGAGCCTTTCAATTGCATTGCGCGTGTTTTCCTTCATCGCAAAAAAATCGTCGGTGCGAGTGAAGCAAAAGACCTCATCGATAGCCGGATCCTGCTTGAGTAGATCGCTGATCGGCCAGGGACACATCGCCGTGATCTCAGCCGTAGGAAATTGGCGCCGCAAGTCAGTCAAGACCGGCGTTGCCATCACAAAGTCCCCAATCCAGTTGGGAAGACGAACGATCACTTTCTTATACATTATCCCATACGATTTAATATGGACATGATGCCTTTTGGATCGCATGCTCGCAAGAATTTATTCTATCCTTAAAACACACCCTTTGACTAAAATGAAGTTGAACTTCAAAAATGCAAAGCCTATGTTTAAAAGAGAGTTAGAACCTGAGCTTAAAGAGCTTGCAAAAGGGTACCCCATTGTCACAATCATTGGCCCTCGCCAATCGGGCAAAACAACCCTGGCGCAGCACGCTTTTCCTGAAAAAAAATATGTGAACCTGGAATTCCCCGATATCAGGGCCATGGCTCTTCAGGATCCTCGAGGATTTTTGGAACAGTTTCCCGATGGCGCCATTCTTGACGAAATCCAGCGCGTACCTGAACTTCTCTCCTATATTCAGCCTCTCGTTGATGCGAAAGAGCAAAAAGGAATGTTTATTCTTACGGGAAGCCATCAGCTCGAGCTGCAACAGGCCATTTCACAGTCTTTAGCGGGCCGCGCTGCTCTACTCACATTGCTTCCATTAACACTGACCGAACTGCAGGCAGCGGGGTTCGATCTTTCTGTTGACGAATGGATGTTTCGAGGCGGATATCCACGGATTTACAATGATCAGCTCGATCCCACAAAAGCATATCGCAGTTATTTTCAAACCTATGTTGAACGGGATCTGCGTCAATTGATCCAGGTCAAGGATTTGCTCCAATTTGAACGGTTTGTTCATATTTTGGCGGGAAGAGTGGGTCAAATCCTCAATATGGAAGATATCGGCTCGGAAGTGGGAATCTCTTCTCATACGGTCAAACACTGGATCTCCATCATGGAGGCCTCATTCATTGTGTTTCGGCTGCCCCCTTATTTTGAAAATTTTGGCAAGCGCGTGATTAAATCGCCCAAACTCTATTTTAATGATGTCGGATTGGCCACTTATTTGCTGGGAATCCAAAATGAAGTTCAACTCAGCCGCGATCCACTCCGGGGAAATCTGTTTGAAAATGCGATCCTTTTAGAATTGAAAAAACATCAATTGAACCTGGGGCTCGATCCTTCACTTTTTTACTATCGGGATGTCCAACAAAATGAGATCGATCTCATTTACAAAAAAGGACACGATCTCATTCCGATTGAAATCAAATCCTCGAAAACTTTTCATCCGGAATTCACTAAAAAACTTCAGTATTTTCAGTCGCTCGCCAAAGAGCGCGCACCCGTTGCATTTCTCATTTACGCTGGCGATGCGGAACAACGCATCCGCACCACCCGCGTTCTGAATTTTCGGCATGCAGCGGAGGCACTCAAATAAAAATAGTTGCATCTGGATAAGGCGATCGGGTACATTCTGCGTCCCAAATCAAGGCGGAAATGTCCATGATCGCTTATCCCGACGCTATGGCCTATCAGTATCCAATCGAAAACGCGACTGAATACCATGGCTATGTCCATGGGAATCAACCCAATTATTCTCCCGGCAATGTCACGATCTATCAAGGCACCATCCCTTATTGGATCCGTCCCGTCTCTGCACCGGAGCCGATCTCCAAAATGCCCGATGAACCAGACAATCCTCACCTGTTATTGGAAGCACAGACCGACATCGCTTCGGACACCCAATATATTCATTATGAATTCAAGGTCTGGAACGCTTTGGACGCACAAAATCTTTCCAATATCGAACTCATCTTTAATCCCGAGCTTCAAACCCTTACTATCCATGACGTCAAAGTCTGGCGGAATGGAACATGGATCGATAAACTGGACATGAGCGAAATCCGCGTCGTTCAGCGCGAAGAAGATCTCGATCACCTTTGCTACTGTGGTGATCTGTCAGCTCTTCTTTTTTTGGAAGATATCCGCGAAGGAGATCTGATTGACTACTCTTATTCGATCCAATACACACATTTCCTTCCATTTTGCTGTCATTATCCTCTTCAATTTCCACAAACATGGGAAAAGTACTGCGGACGGATTGTCAAAGCCGCCAACCGGCCTATGCGAGTTCAGATCAATCCACCGGATTTTGACGGCAATTTTCAGGAGAGCGACCTGGAATATTCATGGTGCATCGAACCCTGCCCTCCCTACGAAAAAGTGCTTGACCTTCCTCGTGGATATCCCTCTTACGCCAGCTTGGAGGTCACTGAATTTCGCGATTGGAGCGAGGTGGCTCGCTTAACAGCTTCTTTTTTCTCGCTCAATCCCGATTTTGCTAGGGACGCTGAGGCGATTGAACTGGTGGATGGTTGGAAAAAAAGTTCGTCCAGCCTTGAAGAAACGGCGATCCAAGCGACCCGCTTTGTTCAGGACGAGATTCGCTATCTGGGACTCGAGGACGGAGTGTTGGGGGTCCAGCCGACAGATCCATTGGCCACATTAAAAAGACGTTTTGGAGACTGCAAAGGCAAAACGCAGCTTTTGCGCTCATTTTTCGCGATGCTCGATCTTCCGTCCGATCCCTGTTTGGTCAATACGAACGTAGCCAAGAGCATGAAAAACCATCTACCTTCGCTGTATTTCAACCATGCGATCCTTCGGTTGGAATTCAACGGCCAATCGTACTTTATCGATTCGACTTCAAATTACAATGGCGGGGGCCTGGATCAGATGAGCGTCCCTTTTGGCGCAGGACTGATCCTGTCGGACAAAACCACAGACCTCATCGATATTCCCGCACCGATCATCCATCCGGAAATCGAATGTCAGACCACTTATGATGTCCGGCCGAACACTGACATCGAGATGACCATCGACATCCATTTCAAGGGATCCAAAGCAAATTTCGGGCGATACGCACTGAAAAAATATGGACTAAATCAACTATCCGAATGGTTTCAGAAACGAATCAGCCGCCAGTTCGATCATTTTGAAGAGATTGCTCCGCTCCAGCTCGATGACGAACGCGATCAGAACGATCTCAGAGCCACCATTAAGTTGCTCCTGAAAAACCCCTGGGAAACCGAATCGACAATATGGCCCGGCTTCATCACATATTTCGCATCCTTTCTCACCGATTATTTCGACAATAAGAAAAGCTTCACCTGCCGACCATTGTTTCTGGCCGATTATTTCTGCCAGGACGTCGATACGGATCGCGAGTTCCCGCTCATGCTCCCTGATGCACACATCAGGGAAAGCGTTACGATCCACGGCGGCACCTTTCTAAGAGCTCAAGAAACCATCAAACACAAGGCTTTTACATTCAACGCCAAAACGACAAGCATCGACACAATCGAATTTGATCTTCAGACCCATCTCAACGCTTTGGATCCGGAAGATCTGTCCTCTTTTGACAATCAACTCAATGAGGCGTGCAAAATGTTGCCGATTAGAGTGACACAGCGCTAATGAACCTGGGCTTCGATAGATGTCTACCACCCAGTTGCATCCTTCTTGGATGTATACCTGAGTTTGTAGTACGGCTTGCTGGGCACTTCGATTCGATCGATGTGCGGCGACAATTAGGATTGCCTTATCTGGGCGTTATACGATCTGGCAAATTAGGCAACCTTGAAATTCTCAGAGATGTCAATTTCCAGGCAAGTGGATTTTCTCGTCTTCTCTTTAGCCAGAACTTGCAGCGGTACAGCATTGTAAAGATCTCGGAATTCAGTGGCCTTTGCGCGCAGATGACTTAATACGTGTAGGCGAATACAAAATTCTGTCGATGGAGTGAGTTGTCTTTTTCCATTTTCCCATTGAATGACTGCGGCATGAGTAACTCCAAAAATACGCCCGAAGTTGGCCGTTGTCAAAGCAAGAAACTTGCGAATGAATTGCAATTCGTGTTTCGTAAGTCTTCCCGATTTAAAAGCCAAAGCACGCAATACGACCAATTGTAATCGAGTCATATCAATATCGATCACCCATTCGCCAAAGACCTTTCTCATCGGAGTATTGACGAGGGTGATAGGAAATCCAAGTCCCTCATAAATGAATGTTTTGACTTTATGTTCGCTGTTTTTCATTTTTTGTTTTTCCTTGGCAATCGTATCGCAGTGATAATTATCATGTCTTTCTCAAAAGCGAGGATGACTCGCACATCTTCTCCGTCAACAGCTTTCCCTCTGATTGCGTAATTCCATGTTTGGAATTTATTGTTGAACAGGGTTTTCTCTTTTTCGTGAAAACCATTGCGTAAAACCTCCATTATATCTGGCAATTTTAGCGATCGCAGTTTTTGTCGGCTGATCGCATGTTCAGTCACCCTATATTTCCTGCTTTCGACATGATCTCGAATTTTTTCTAATAAATTTTCAATCCATTCAGTTGACAAGATGCTATAGCCTTCTTTTTTTTGGATTGTAACAAAGTAACGTTTTCCAAGCAATACAATGCTGTAGCGTGCCATTCCTGTTGTACTCGCTTCCTTCGGAAGACAGACACAACTCCGAAAAGACGGCCAAAAAGATCGATGCGAAAGTGCGCCAGCTGATTGACGCCGCACGTCAGCGCGCCCGCGAGATCATCGAATTTAGTCTCCGAAGCGAGCTTTGCAACTGGCTCGCCATTAAAAGTTGTCAAAAGCAATCCATTTCGTGTACACCAATAGGATATGATCATTCTTGGCATTGATCCCGGCACGCAAGTGACGGGCTACGGACTCATTCAAAAAGACGCACCGCGCCTCATTGCGCTGGATTACGGATGCATTCGTCCGCCCGCCGCTCTGCCTCTGTGCGAGCGCTATCGCATCATCTACGAAAGCCTATCGATCCTCATCGACAAACACCGGCCGGATGCGATGGCCATTGAATCGCAATTCATCTTGAAAAATCCCCAGAGCGCGATCAAACTGGGCATGGCGAAAGGAATGGCGATTTTGGCCGCGACGCAGCGAGGAGTGCCGATTTTTGAATACGCCCCGACAAGAGCCAAGCGCGCTGTCGTCGGCCATGGTCATGCCAGCAAATGGCAAGTGCAGAAAATGATCCAGACGATTTTGCGCCTGCCATCCGTACCGGAGCCGGAAGACGCCGCTGACGCTCTTTCGCTCGCCATCTGCCACGCTCAAACAAAGGACTTCACATCATGTATGAATCAATTCGGGGCACGCTCAAGGACAAAACGCCGCATCAAACCATCGTTGAATGCAACGGGATCGGCTACCGCCTCGCAACTCCTCTAAGCACTTATACTCGGCTACCGTCTCTGGAATCGAGCGTGACGCTCTATCTATCCCAGGTCATCCGCGAAGACGCGCATACCCTCTATGCCTTTGACCAAAAAGAGGAACGCGATCTGTTTGAAATCCTTTTGTCTATTTCCGGCATCGGCCCCAAAACGGCCGCGGGTATCATCGGCCATATGGAGGTCAGCACCTTTCAGCGTGCAATCGCTTCTTCCGATATCCGCCTGCTCAGTAAAATGCCCGGCATCGGCAAAAAGACCGCCGAGCGCCTCGTCATCGAAATGCGCGATAAATTCAAAGGCAAAAGTAAAGCGGCTTTACTTCCCATCCCGATTGGCGCTACCGGCGGTATCACGGGCGATGCGATGAACGCTCTCGTCAATCTGGGGTATAATGCTCTGGATGCCAACCTGGCTGTCCAGGAGGCCGTCAAAACCAATCCCGGCGAACAGGACCTCGGCCGCCTCATTACCGCTGCCTTGCAAAATCTTTAAAGATGTCATAGGTCCGGTTTTGTGCTATTATTTGTGCAGACTTGCGAAACCATTATGCATCTGCCAGATTATCAGCAACCTGCTACCATTGCCGCGATAGCGACTGCACCCGGAACGGGAGCGATCGCCATTTTGCGCATTTCCGGGCCTGATTCCATCGCCATCGCTCAAAAAATTTTTACCGGTCCTGTGGATCAATATGCGAGCCATTCGGCCCATGCGGGGCATATTCTAGCCCATGATGGATCGATCATCGACCATGTTTTGCTGATTCCTTTCCGCGCCCCGCGATCCTATACCGGCCACGATACCGTCGAAATCCATTGCCACGGCGGATCGTTCATCGCCCGACAAATCCTGACTCGCATCCTGGAAGTAGGCGCGCGGCCGGCCTTGCCGGGCGAATTTACACTGCAAGCGTTTCTCAACGGAAAACTGGATCTGGCGCAAGCGGAAGCGGTGCAAATGCTCATCGCATCCAAAAGCGAACTGGCGCGGCAATCGGCCTGTCAGCAGCTAGACGGCGCACTGTCGGCCCACATCCAATCGTTTCAAAAAGAGCTGACGCGCATTGCCGCCATTCTTGAAGCGTGGGTGGATTTTCCGGAAGAAGGGCTGGAATTTACTACGCTGGATGAACTGTTGCTGGATCTGGAAAAAGTCCTTGAATCCATGCGCCGCCTGCATCGCACTTTTCATGACGGCAAAGCCATCCATTCCGATTTGTCGCTATGTCTCATCGGCTCGCCCAATGTGGGCAAATCTTCTCTCATGAACGCCCTGCTCGGAAAAGATCGCGCCATCGTGACGGAAATTCCCGGAACAACGCGCGACTCACTGGAAGAAGAGCTCAAAATTCATGGAATGCATTTCCGGCTGATCGATACAGCCGGCATCCGCGAGACGGATGAGATGATCGAACAGGAAGGCGTCCGGCGCTCGCGCCAAGCGATGCAGCAATCCGATTTAATCCTGCTCATTCTCGATGCCAGCCGCCCCATGGCGCCGAATGACACCGAGCTACTCAAACTGACCCCGCCTGAATCGACGATCATTGTCTGGAATAAAACGGACCTCGCCCTTCCCTCGACCGCTATTGACAGGGAGCCGGCCGTTTTAATCTCCGCCAAGAACAATCAGGGCATCGATGCATTGAAAGAGGCGATTCAACGTAAAATCTGGAAAAACGGCCCGCCATCGAAAGAAGAGGTTGTCATCGCTTCGCTGCGCCATTTTCAGGCGATCGAACGAGCCATCGAATCGGCTGAATCAGCTTCTGCTGCCATCAAAGAAAACCGCTCTCCGGAATTCGCTGCATTCGACATGCGCACCTGTCTCAACCATCTTGGCACTATTATCGGAACGAATGTCTCAGAAGATATTCTGAACTCTATCTTTTCACAATTTTGCGTGGGCAAGTGAAAATAGACCGCATATTGGCCATTCTCGATGAATATGTCCCCGATCCACAGATTCCCCTGCATTTTTCCGATCCGTTTACTCTTCTCATCGCTGTGATTTTGTCCGCACAGTGCACGGACGAGCGCGTCAATCGGATCACAACAATACTCTTCGAGCGGGCGCATACGCCTCGGCAAATGGCCGATCTGGATCCCCAGAAAATCGAAGCCATCATCCGCCCCTGCGGACTGGCTCCCACAAAATCCCGCGCCATCTCCCAACTATCGCGCGATCTGATTGAACATCACAACGGTCAAGTACCCGAAACACTGGAAGAGCTGGAAAAACTGCCCGGCGTCGGCCATAAGACAGCTTCCGTCGTTCTCATTCACGCTTTTCACAAAACAGCACTCCCCGTCGATACCCACATCCATCGCTGCGCAAAGCGTTGGGGGCTCAGCTCGGGAAAATCGGTGAAACAAACAGAACGGGATCTGAAAGCGGCTTTTCCCAAAAGCCACTGGGCGCGGATACATTTACAGATGATCCTTTTCGCCCGGAAATACTGCACGGCCCGAGGCCACCACCCGGCCCAGTGCCCCATGTGCCGGGAACTTCAATGTCTGTAATGAATTGTTTTTTAACCACCTACACAACCATAATAAGTGAATTTAAATTAAGTGTTTACGTGTAATACAAAATATGTAATTATAAAGATTAAGGCTGGTGATTATATGAACAGACTATATCTATTAATGTCTTGTTTATTTGCAACATTTAGTCCAGGTTTAATCATGTCATCTCAACGCGTCACCAAAGCTCAAGAATTAACTAGAGACAGCGCACAAATATCACAGGACAAAAACAACAATTACTCGTTTTATATTATTACAGACGGCCTATCAACGGAAGAGATTGAACAAAAACTCCGTAGTGTTGCTTCTCGACTCGCACAGGAGAAAGGATGTTCATCCTATGTCATTGTATCTGAGGAAAAAGTTCATGTAATCGCAGGTAAAACAGACTGGCCCAATGGCTATGAATTCCCGCAAAATCTCTATGAAGAAGTAATCATCCAACGCAATTTGGACAATTACCGTATGCGGGAAAATACTCCGGCTGATTACGACCTTCGCAATGCAAATCTATACAAAATTAAACTGATAAAGGATTAGGATCAATTCTCAAGATGTACATGAT
Organism: Parachlamydiales bacterium; assembly: GCA_015661075.1. Lineage (GTDB taxonomy): Bacteria > Chlamydiota > Chlamydiia > Chlamydiales > SM23-39 > CAISYW01. The sequence continues at coordinate 45,270 of JACVQJ010000006.1, forward strand.
AATCCTCGCCGGCCAGTTCGGAAATGTTCGTGAAGTATAGCATCGAGTGCAATTGCCCCGATCGACTACCTGTTATATTCCACAAGCAATTGGGACACACGGAGATCCTTCCATAATTCGACTGATCGCCAATGACTTGCGTTATACTTGCCGCATTGATGATTGCAGAAAAACCGGATGCTTGATGATTTACAAAATCAATTTCTACGAAAGAGCCATAGTTCTGATAGTTTAAACGACTGGTTCCAGTCAGGCCAAAATCAACTGTCCCCGTAATAGCCCCGCCATTCATCATATTGAATGTGTTGCAGCCGTCTCCAGCAATGATCTGTGTTTTTACATCGGCGCCGCTGTCAATGTTGAATGTATTCGATCCACCGCCGGCCATTCGATCGACAAATCCTGAATTCAGGTTGAAAATGTTGTTTCCGGCGCCGCCGATGATGTCCGAATCACTCTCAGAACTGATGTTAAATGTGTTTTCCTTGGAGCCGCCCTTCAATCTGAAAAAATGGGAACAGGAGATCTGTTTGTTGTCATAGTTAATCTGGTTTAATCCTTCCTGATTCATTTCCCAAACAGCCATCTGATTGGGCCCTGTGAGTACATTGTCCTGTGATGGACAGGCAATCACTTTTCCTACATTGGACCATGTACCTCCGATGCCAGTCACCTGATTTTGCTCCAAATCACAAATCACAGCAGATGAAAAAGAAGTAAAATCCAATGTCAGCTGAGTTGTTCCCGTTCCATCCAAATGACCCGAAATCCCTCCTGCAGGAAAAAACTGAAAACGATCCTGTGCCCCATGCCCTTTTAGATCAGAGAAATTGGAAAAAACGATCGTGTCATTGATCACACCGGCGTTTGGCCCATCCAATTTCCAGATATTGCTTCCATTCGGACCCGCAAGACATCCAAATTGTGTTGCATCTCCGACGATCTGATTGAAATTGCGAATGGTCATCCCTGCGCTGGTCGCTCTGGATTGGAGGTCAACCTCGACATAACCATGATAGTTGCTGAAATTCAATTCTTTGGCGCCCCCATCGCTCGCATCGAATAAAGCGCTTAACCGAACCTGATCAAATAAGAAAAATCGATCGTTCAGACTCCCTCCGGTGATGGAATCCACTGCGGCTCCGGGATAAATATTGTAAGTGTTGTTTCCCTGACCGCGAATGATCGATATTGCAGAGGCGAGATTGAAGGTATTGGTTCCCCATCCGCCCCAAAGAATGGAAAAATGGGAAAACAGGGTTGTTTGATTGTCGATGACCTCACCGCTCCAGGCTCCATTGATATTCCAGGTTGTGTTCAGGTCTGATCCAAGAATTGTATTATCAAATTGGGCAGATGCGCGAATGTGAGAGATATGAGCCATCGAGCTGTTTACACCCGTGATGACCCTGTTTTGCAGATCCAGCGTTATCGGACGGCCATAATTCGAATAGTCCAGAATATTTTGTTGTCCCGCAACACCTTCAATGGTCCTTAGACGAGCGCCTGGATTAAAATAAATGACATTGGCCGACTGACCGCAGGAAATATGATCAATATTTGAAAAACGCCATTGATTCACACTTCCTGAATGATTTCCCGTGATCTCCCAGCGGCTTTCTTCGTCTTTTCCGATCAGCGTGCCCCCATTTTTTTGATCTCCAACAATCTCAAAGATATTGGAACAGGTTTGCCCAATGCCGGTCGCTGTCGAATTTTGTAAATCCACGGTGATGGCCGATTGATAATTCTCATAATTTAAAACGGTATAGCCGCCTTGCCCAATGACGGATCCTGCAATCTGAGCGCCATTTTCGAAAATCAGCTGGTCCTTCCTTCCTTTCGATATGACTTGCCTTGTCACATCTCCCTTTTGGAAGTAAAAATTGTTCGTGCCTAACCCGCCAGTAAAAGATTGGATCGAGCCTCCGTCCCGAAAATAGATATCGTTTTGCCTATCGCCCGCTTCCACATTATTGACCTGGAAAAGCTCCACGAAATTGGATCCGAGCCATGTGGCGCCTGATGTTCGATGAATTTCCCATCGCGAATCGACATGGGAGCCTTTGACCGTTGTCTGACGGGTATCTCCATTGCCAATGACCTGATTGATATTGGAAAAGGTACCAGAAAATCCAGTGGCTCTCATTGTGGAAAAATCAACGAACACATCGAGTTCATAGGAAGAATAGTCCAAAACATTGGTTCCTCGAGCTCCCCCGCTGATATTTCCCTGGATGGAATGGGCGTGGGTAAAAATAAAGGTTTCCTCCATTCCCTGTCCCTGGATTTTTTCTTCGACCTCGCCGCCATTGATATAATATTGGTTTTTACCCAGGCCTCCCTCGACGATCCTGATCATTCCCCCCGGGTTTAACTGAACGGTGTCATTGCCATCGCCGGCGATCAGATGGTCAAAATTCGAAAAGAAAATATTCCCATTGATTGCGCCGCTATGAGCGCCATCGATCAGCCAGGTATTGGCCTCATTATTTCCCTTGAGCGATCCCCGATAGAGACTGTTTCCCACAAACCGTTGGATATTCGAAAAACCGCCGAGGATCCCCGGTCCCGAAAAAAGACCTAAATCAATATCGACCGGTCCCTGATAATTTTGAAAATTCAGCTCATTGTCCGGACCATTTCCAATAATGGTTCCTTGTAAATGTGCGCCATCGCAAAAGTAATAAATATTGGACAGCGAGCCTCCCTCTACATAATCGAGTACATCTGCCTGGGCATGAAAATGATAGACATTGTTTTTCCCGCCGGAAATTTGACCCATGGCTCCGTTGATATGGAAAGTATTTTCATCGTTTTTTGTCCCGAGAGCAGAAATCTGGGAAAAGGCAATTTCGTTTCCATTGATGTTTCCGGAAAAATCGCTGTCAACCGTGCACTCTGCGGCATCATCGGGAATGATGATTCGGCCAAAATGGGACGCATCTCCCGCCACAGAATTGATACGATAAATCCCGCCGCCAATGCCGGTCGCCGTCCCGGATGAAAAATCCACCTCGATGGCGGATCCGTAATTCTGGTAGTTGAGTTCATTGACCCCCAACCCGCCATCAATGGATCCGGTGATGGAGCCGCCCTTGCTCAAATAAAAATAATCATTTGCATTCGCGCTTCGAATCGAATGTGTAACATCGCCGCTCGACAAATAAAAAGTGTTCGATCCTTCCGAGCAGAAAATATCACAAACAACGCCCCCATCGATCTGAAAGACATTTTCCCCTCCGTTGGCGTTCATGACGCTCACCATTCCGCCTGCTATTTCCAGTTTGGAAGATCCCTGGATTTCGATGTCGAGGATCTGGCCTCCCCTCATGATCACGCTGCTGCCGCTCTTTAGCATGAGTTGATCTACCTGGCCTGTAATGGAAAAACAATCTCCTGTAAAACCTTCAATGATATTGATATTGGCAAAGCCGATTAATCCCAACCGGCCGCTATTTACACCGGAAATATCCCATGAAGAGCTGAAATTGTTATTGCGCAAGGTTTTGATGGTATCAGGAGAAATCGCGCCGCCATCAATGAAGAAATTGCATGCAAACGGATCGCAGGAAATATTGAACTGATTGCTTTGATCTCCTCCCTGAATCAGCACTCTCGATCCGTAAATGGGATAGGCAATCGTCATGCTTCCATCATAGCCATTTCCAATGGAGCAGGAAATCGTATTATTACCTGCGTTGATAACGGCATTGATATCGATTTCCCGGGCAGAAACAGTTAACGACTGATGATTATAAGAAGGAAGACCGTTATCGATCGAAGCATCAAAGGAAATTTTTCTGTCGGCAGAAAGAGTCAACGTGTTGTTGGCCGACCATACAATATCATTGAGGACGTAAATATCCTTGTCAAATCCCTGTTTTACCGAAATCGAAACATGGCCCCCGGCCAATGCCCGGTTCAATTTTTGTACCTGAATGACTGAAGCATCCGGAAATAAATGGGGGAGAGGAAGATCCGCTACAATGGCCGTTTGGGAAGAAACCAATTGCACATTTCCTGCATGTCCAACGCTAGCCCGGGTATCGACATCGCCATTAAATACCAGGCTAAATCCTGTAATGTCCACGGATCCGCCATCGCCTCGTGTCAAACCACCATGACAATGAGCCTGACCCAAAAATTGAGCATCTGCATCCGAATCAATGATGATCCTGCCGCCGTTGCCGGTTTCTGTGGATGAGGCATCCAGCACCGTGCCGGCACCAATCGATATGGATTGAGTCAAACCCGTCGAGCCGATGCGAATCGAGCCGCCGTCCTGAGCATGGGAAACATTGATTTGCACTTGTCCGTCAATGTTGATATCAGAGCCCACCACTTCGATTTTTCCCCCGCATAAATCGTTGTGGGCAGACATTTGGCTGTTCTGGATGGAGATGGAACCGGTCTGAGTCGTTAAAAAAATCTCTCCGCCATCCTGCACAATCGCTGTCGCATCGATTTTTCCGGCCTGATTGATGGCCAGCTCAAAAAGATTGCCATCTGCCTTCATCTCAATCTGGGATCCAATGATCGGCCCTAAAACATTTAATCCGATCGCATGTTTGGATGGGGAACGGGCCGAGGGGATGATATATAATGAGATTGCCTCCGCGGGTCTAATCATAATCGTTTCACCAGCACCGAGCCCTACTTTACCGGAGGCAGTGATTGTTCCCTGATGATTCAGGTTGTTGGACAACAAATAGACATCGCCTTGAGATGCAATTGTGCCAAAATTGGCAATCGGGTTTTGTTCTTCTCCGGAAAAGAAGAAATTTCTCCCCAGAAAATCGGCATCGGTCAAATCCAGCGTCGCAGCCACCAGGGAGCCCACATTGATTTGCGCTTTTTCACCGATCAGGATGCCATTTGGATTAATGAGAAAAAGCGCGCCATTGGATGAAAGCGATCCCAGAATCCGACTCGATTCCGGCCCGATGATCCGATTCAAAACATAAGAGCTGAGAGACGGCTGGATAAACGTGACTGTTTCACCGCAATCGATGCCAAAATGATCCCAATGGATGATCAGATCATCCGAACAAAAGATTTCCAGAGCATTGGGCGTTTGGGTGATTTCTGCCGTGCCATTGACAATCGTCGGCCCCTCCGGATGGGCCAAAAGAGAGGAGCTCAAAAGCAATCCGGCAATGATTTTTTTCATTAAAAATCTTTCGATGGCAATATCTGCATTTCTTCACATCGGTTTTTAGATTCATTGAAATAATCACAACTCGCATTGAGATCGCTTAAGAAATCGAAGAACAAACCAAAGGGCTTATGAAACATCTCATAATCAGGCTCGAAAATAGATGGGTCGATTTGAAGAATCACAGTCGGCGTAGGAGCAGGCGGTACAGGTGGAACGGGCGGTACGTTGGAGTTTTTGTAAAAGAAAGTAAAATATGGTGCATTTGGATTCACGTAACTATTGGGATAGTAGGTTCCCCAAACTTCTTGAGCCGTGTCCACAAATTCAGTGCCCGGGGTAAACGACTGCCCATTGATCCGTGCATAAGCACCGGGTATATTATCGATGGTATTTAAAGACTGCATGGATGTGAAAATTCGAATCGGGGCCGCATTGCCGCTCGTTGATATCGAATCATGGTACGCCTCATGGATAGCGCCCATGCCACTTTGAGGAAATGTTGGGAACATATTATCCACAACAATGGTAATCGGTTGGCCAGCTGCCGCATTTTGGATCCGGGAAATGGGATTCATCATCAGTTTTTGACCGACGATGATGGTCATCGCCCCCGTGCCGCTTCCTGCATTATTTCTGATATATGCATAACCGTCATTGGAAGCAAAGGACGACACGCAAGACCCTTGCATGAATAAGTCATTGCCCACCGTAATCGACGTGGTATTTTCAGTCTGGATATATGATTTATACGGGGGTAGGGCGGCATTCGTCAGAGTCATGGAACCTGTGACAGTCAAACTCAACGTATCGATCGCCAATAACGCAGCCGTACTGGCTTCTCCCATTAAATAAAAATTGCGGCCCACGATAATATCTGTCGTTCGGCCCAAGGAAGGTGCCTGGCCGGAAGAAATATAACATGATTCGCCCAATCGGGTCAGGAAAGAAAAATCATGGCCGGTTCTGATATATAGATTCGTTTTTGTATTCGCAGTTGTCGCGCCGCCGGCATACTCGGCCCATACTCCAATCAGAGCTTTGTTTTCTTGCGCTGTCGTCGTTCCGCCAAGACAGGTAAAATCATCTCCGACATCCACGCTCACTAAAGAAAGATCCATCGAAGTCGTATTATCAAAACCAAACCCAAACGAGCTGTATGCTCCAATAAATGCCGCGCCGCCGGCAGCCTGCGCGATCACAAAAGCCGATTCCAGAACCTTCACGTCGACAGAACCGGTAATACTGCCTCCGATTGCACCCAAAGCTGAATATCGAATCTTATGGCCAATACCTGCATATGCCTCGCCGGTTGCTGTTAGTGCAGTCCTTCCGACAATCTCTAAATCCTGGCACTGGAGATAAATATTTCCGTCGATCGAAATGTTTCCACCGGCACCGACCGACGAAGCGCCGTGGCCGATCAGCGCTGTCGCCTGATCTTGAACACCGCCGTCAATATCTACCGCTCCGGATACCATGATGCGAGAGCCTGGCGTGACCCCCCGAATGTCTCCCTGCAAGCCCACAACGGTGAGCGGATCCAATATGAAGTGACCGATATGCGCTGCGCCCTCCGTGCCGCTCGTTGGCGTAGTCGGATCGCCGTCATTGGCTTCCACAGTAATGGATGTACAAGGACTAATGATAATATCTCCCGTGCGATTTCCCACAGCCGGAGCCCCTCCTCCGTGACCAATCAAGGCATAACATCGGGCATTAGCCGTTAGCGACAGCCCTCCTCGTACATGGATTTCATTGGGAACATTCAGATAAATATCAGAGACTGTATTGGGTAGGTCAAATCCGATTTGAGCAAAAGACCCCACACCAGCGAGAGCCGTATTACCATACACATGTAAACTGTTCGCTGAATTAATGGTTACATTACCGTTCAATACTCCGACTTGAGCGCTCAAGGTAGCCACCGTCGATTCAACTGTAATATCTCCACTGAGCGCATTGAGTGTAATCGATCCAATGGCCGTGTCCACGATGCGTCGATTGACTGTAATGGCCGGTGAAGTGATTGTTAAATTGGTATTTTGATCGGTCATTGTCAACGTGGAAGGAAATATTTGCGCAACCTGGGTCGTAATGGAAGCGGCTGTGGCAGTGAGGATATTAATGAACTGAGTGGCGCCTAAAAACGTAATGCTATAGGGATTGATATTTAAATTGGTCACACCGGTAAAAAGAATTCCGGGAACTGCAGCAGAGGCGCCCGGATTCAATAAGGATAAAACTTGAGCGCTCGTTGGAACCGCTGGAGACGGAGCATATAAATTCACTGTATTAAACCCGGTAAATGTCATTGCTGATACGCCGGTCCCGTTAATGATGAGATTCCTGACGGGCAAGATGTTAAAAATAGTGGCCGGACCGCCCGTCAATCCAAAATTACCCGTTCCCGTTCCGCCAAGGGTAATGTCTGAACCGGCATTGACTGTTGACATGGAGATCGAAGTTGGATTGCCATAAGTCACCGTTCTGTTAAAAGCTGTCGCTCCCTGTCCGATGGAGATGCCATTGTTACCCCGATATTCAATCGCAGAAACACCGGTAAAGACCTTGCCGCCGGTCCCTAAGGGAGTTGCCTGGATGAGATTCGCCGCATAACACTTGACCGATGCAAATGTTGCAAAAGTAAGCGCACCCGTTCCTAAATTATACCTGATGTCATTGCCGGCTGTCGCAGTTAGCACGGTCAAAGGATTGCCTGTCAGGGTGATCGCTCCGCCTACGTTATTGTAAAATTGGACATCCCCAACAGTCGTCGTCATATTCACAGCAGTCGCTGTGGTAAAGGTCATGGCAACAGTATTTGATCCGCCGGAACCAATGTTGATTCCAATCAAGGCGTTTAAATCCACTCGTGACACAGCGGTAAAATTTATTGCCTGACCGGTGGCGACGGCATTTGTATAAATACTTCCGACAGGAGCAGTAAAATTCGTTCGGCTGAAGGGGTTAAACACAATTGCGCCCGTACCGTTCGAACTAAAAAGAATATTCTGTCCGGCAGATGCATTGAGGATCGTAGACGATCCTGCCGCAAGCGTTGTCGCACCGGTCGTCGAAGCGGCATGCCCAAAAATGATATCGGCTGTAAGGCCAGTCGTTGTGATATTAACTGTCGTCGGTGTGCCAAAAGTAATGGTTTTCGTGCCGGTCGTGTTACTCGAGCCGAGTGTGATGCCGGCGGAAAGGCCAGAGGTTGTGACGCTGACAGGCCCATTTCCCGTGGTGCCAAAAGTCAGGGAGTAAGCGCCGCTTGTAGCGGTAGCTGCTGTATTGCCGAGATTGATTACCGCAGATGGTCCACTTGTGCTCAAGGTCGCAGACGCAGTGGTGCCAAAAGTCATGGAATAAGTGGCGGTTGTTGCACCGGAGAGCGCAAGATGGCCGAGATTGATTGCCGCAGATGATCCGCCTGTGCTCAAGATCGCAGACGTAGTGGCTCCAAAATTCAGGGAATAAGTGCCGGTGGTCACTGCTGCATTGCCCAGATTGATACTGGCGGCGGTAGCGCCGGAGGTTGTGACACTGACAGTCGCAGGAGTGCCAAAAATCAGGGAGTAAGCGCCGCTTGTTGTACCCGATGCCAAAAGGTGGCCGAGAGTGATTGCCGCAGATGCTCCCGTTGTGCTCAGGTTAACAGACGCTGTCGCTCCCATTGTGATAGAAGTAGCGGCTGTCGTTGATGCCGCTGAATTTCCTAAAGTAATTCCTCCCGCTCCCGTGGTAGACATGCCTACTGTCGTTGGCGTTCCCAGATCGATGGTTGTTCCGAAAGTTCCTGTTCCACCCAATGCAATGCCTGTAGCTCCTGCGGCAGAAAACAAAAATGTAGGGGTTCCGCCGGAAAAAGTAATCGTTTGTGCGGCACTAATCCCGCTATTGATGATATCTCCCGTGACGGCACTGAATACAAAGGAGCCAAAATTGGTAAACGTCATGGCTCCGGTGCCTGCCGTGATAAACGAAATATTCCGTTTGGCTGATGCAGTGAAGATGGTGGAAGATCCCCCTGACAGCGTTGTCGCGCCGGTCGTAGAAACAGCATTGCCGAAAATGATATCAGCTGTAGCGCCATTCGTTGTGATATTAACTGCTGTCGGCGTGCCAAAAGTAATTGTTTTCGTGGCAGTTGTAGCATTCGAGCCAAGGGTAATATTTGCTGAAGCGCCAGAAGTTGTGATGCCAACTGTCGTTGGTGTGCCAAAATTAAGCGAATAAGCGCCGCTCGTCGTGGCAGCTGTATGACCCAGGTTAATACTTGCTGATGTTCCTCCACCGGCGTTAGTCGTACTCAAGGTGACAGATCCTGTCGCTCCCATCGTAATGGATGTAGCGGCTGTCGTCGCCACCGCTGAATTTCCGAGAGTAATTCCTCCAGCGCCTGTGGTGGACATGCTCACGGTCGTTGGCGTACCCAGATTGATCGTCGTTCCGAGAGTTGTTGCGCCACCGAGAGCAATACCGATTGCCCCTGCGGCAGAAAACGCAAATGTCGGAGTCCCGCCAGAAAAAGTGATTGTTTGCGCGGCCGTGATGCCGGTATTCGTAATGTTTCCTGTAGTCGCTGTCAAGTTCACCGTTTTCGCATTGGTGCAGGTAAACGATGGTGTCAAAATACTGATATGACGGGTTGCATTAAAAATAAGTTCTCCATTGCCACCCGCAGGGAACGTAATCGCTACGCTCGTTGTTGCTGCGGGAATTAAAATATCCCGATCTGCATTCAATGTTAAAGTATAGCCGGCTCCGGTCATTGTCAGTGCAATGGCCATGACGCCCGTACCAAACTGGATATCCCCCGCATTCGCACCCCCCAATGCACCAGCTGCTGTGCTGATGATCACATTTCCACCAATCAATGCCGTTTGCAAATCCCCTTGATTAAAAATATTCGTGGCTAATTCGGGAGTGGGGTTGGTCGGCGGATTAAAAGTGACCGGAATGGTCGCATTGTAACCCGGACTCGTTGCTGCAGTCGAAATGATAATATAGGAAGGGTCGAGCAATAATGTTCCGGCATGGCCATTCATTGCAGTTGTTCGGGTAAATCCGCGGTAATTCAATTCCCCCAAACCTGACACTTCCACAAAACCGCCATCTCCCTGTACAGCCCCGCCTTGAGAATAAACAGTTCCGTAAAAAGAGGTTATGCCATCCGCCCAGAGAACGACATCTCCGCCGTTACCACTCTCTTGGGAACTGGCATCGATCACCACATCTTTCCCTGCAAAATTCAATTGGGCGTTGAGGAGCTGGGGATCTTTGCCTTGCTTACCGCCTCCGACAAAAACGTTGCCGCCATTATGGATGTTCGACACATCGATGGATGCCTGATTTTGTAAAACGACCTCCTTGCCTAAAACTTTCACCTGGCCGCCGTCGTTTCCTTTTTTGGCCACAATCGTGCCATTATCCACATCTACCCTGCCGTTAGATGCGACGAGGTAGACATCGCCGCCGCGATTTTCGAGGGAGACGGCCTCAATTTGCCCCGTGTGTTTGATGGCCAGCGCGTAGCTGTTAGAGGTTTTGATCTCCGTTTGCAGGGATTGGATGAGCCCTGAATTGCTCACTCCAAAAGTTTCCGGATCGCTGTTTTCCAGATCCGGCATGATATACAGGGATTCTGTTTCCTGGGGCTTGATCAAAACATTGACGCCGGCTCCTATTGAAACCTTTCCATTCTCCGAGACAATGTTCCCCTGATTATCGACTGTCTTCGCAATCAGATACACATCTCCCATGGACTCAATTTGCCCCTGGTTGACGATCGAGGCTTTGGAATCGGAAAATAGCGGCAAGTCTTTGTGCTGAAGAAAATCGTCGTCTTTGATGTTCAAAGTCGAGGCCAAGAGGGACCCAACGTCGATCTTCGCCCTTTCGCCAATCAAAATCCCGTTGGGATTGATGAGAAACAGAGCGCCATTGGAAGAAAGCGCGCCGAGTATATGACTCGGATCGAGGCCCGTGACCCGATTTAATACAAAGGAGTTTTGCGACGGCTGAATAAACGTGACCTTTTCGTCAACATCGATACCAAAATTTTGCCAATTGATGATCAAATCATCAGAACATGAAATTTCCAGAGCGTTTTGCTTTTGGATCAATTCTGCTGCCCCATGGGCAATGGTCGGCCCGATAGGGTTTGCCGAAAGAGCGCCGCTCAAAAGTAATCCAGCAAGAGCCAGTTGCAAAGCTCCACGACTGCGAAAAATCGATGATTTTGGCGTGTCTTGCGAGAACAGGCGAAGCCTGTTCGAACTGCGCCGACGGCGGCTTGTCCAAGAGGACAAGCGAGTAGGCGCAGTCGGAAGATACGCCAAAAGGGCGATTTTTCGCGTCGAAGAGTTTTGCAACCGGCTCGCAATTTTTTTCATGTTTTAAAAGCTTCCTACTAAACCGAAGTGAATTTTCTGAACATTTTCATTCTGGTCAAATTCGGTTCTATGAAGTTTGAATCCACAATCAAAACGAAACACCAGGTAATTCGACAAGTTATAACGCAGTCCCGGACCTGTACCGATCAAATATTGCAAATTTTTTACATTTGGCGCCGGATGAACATCCCATCCCATACCAGTATCTAAAAATAGTAAAAACTGTAACCTGTTCTTCAATCGCTTAATAAAATTAAACGATGGCAATCTCAGTTCAATATTTGTCAGAATCGCATTGTCTCGATAAATCTCATTTTCATCGTAGCCGCGAACGGAATAAAATCCTCCCAAGCCAAATTGCTCCGTAGATATCAGGTTTTGAGATGACAGTTGAGTGCGCAGATTTAAAAATAATTCAAAATTGTGCGGCAAATTAAACAGAGGACTCAGTGTGAAAATTGAATAGATATAACGATTGGTAGCTTGATGTCTTAGCGCGCTGAAATCAGCATTGCTCTGATGAGGCAGTGTTTGACAAGGAGAAAAATAGGCTTCGAGAGATATTGGCACGGTGACAGAGGAAAAGGTCCATTGTCTTGCGTATTTGGCCATGACCTGGGAAATGTTGACAATGTTGCGGATGACCGGCACGCCGAAATATGACATGTTGACATTGGTAATTTTGTAATCATAACCACAGTTAAACTCATGGGTATACTTCCCGAATGCACATAATGGAATAATATATCGAAAGGATGCCTGTCCGCCTTGGCCTACATGTTTTAAATTCGCGATTGTTATTGTTGGCTTGATATGAGAATACCCGCCGTAAATAGTTATAAAATGGCGATAATTAACAGGAAGAGTGTAGGTTGCAGTATGAGAAGGCTTTGTTGCACAATTCCCAGCAAGCGATGAGTGTTTTCTAATCGCTGCCTGAATTAAATCGTCACTTTGTAGCTTTTGGGCATTCCAACTTCCGTCATTCGATTGAGTGCATCTAATTTTATCGCCACTTCTGTAGCCTGAGTCCATTCCCTGCGAGCGGTCAGTCGATCCCCCAATACTGTTTTATACCTAAACATCGCCGTTTCTGATAGAGATCTTCGATGATATCCAACCTCTTGTTTCCAGAGAGAGCGACCTTCCTCGCCAAGTTCCTGAATTCGCCGGATTGCTTTGTCTCGCTCTTTCAGAGCTGGGAGCAACCACCTTTTTTGTGGCTTTGCGTTTTTGTCGGGTGGGATAATTTGCCTTCCACCCCTGTCATAAACCGCTTCGCGACAATCAACCGTGTCATAAGCTCCATCGCCGAGAACATCCCCAAGAGGAATGCCTTCAAGCGCTTCCATCATATAGAGCATAGCTTCATCGTCACCTACATTATTTGAGGTCATTGCGCTAACTATTATTTGTCCCGAATCCGCGCACATCCCAATGTGCACTTTACGCCATGTTCTTCGTTTGGAATATCCATGCTTTCGCACTTTCCATTCGCCTTCGCCAAAGACTTTCACTCCGGTCGAATCGAAAATCACATTCAATTTTTCTCCAGGCTTGAGAAGTCGTCTCAATGGAATTTTGAGCCCTTTCGCCCGACGAGAAAAAACTGAATAATGAGGACATATAAGATCGAGTCCCAAGATTTTAATGAGCGATCCGAGGAATCCTTGCAAAGCGCGCAGAGCGGTTCGAAACACGGCTTTGATCAGCAACCCGCATCGAATGGCATCGTCGGAATAGGTGTCCGGTCTTCCAGGTTTTCCTACACGCTCAACTGAATACCACTTGCTAATCGCAGGCTCATCGAACCAAAAAGTGATGCTTCCTCGATTCACCAATGATTGGTTATACTGTCGCCAGTTGCGGATGCGGTACTGGTCTTTCTTCTTGGAGAGAGTCAGATCTTTCTTTGGAGCCATGTCGAGCCTGGTTTTTTTGTTGTGGTAAACAAAAAATTTATAGACTCGTTTGCCTGAAGGCAAGAGGAACTTCATCCGCAGCTATTTACGCAACAACGCCGTATGAGAATAGAATCTTTCAGTATTGAAAGCGCTGGTAAACTGATAGGAAAAAATGTGATCCAGGCCCCAAAGGTTGCCGAGATTTAAACCAGCATAGAAGCGGTTATAATCTGTCGTTCTAATCCCTGTGTTATCTACTCCGGCGTAGACACGATACGTTCTTTTGTCTGAAACCCACAGTTCCAGATCAGTGGTGTTATTTTCAGAGCCGGGCTTAACAATCAGACTGCTGTTTCTGAAAGGATTGCGATTGATCAAACGCACATCTTTTTCCAACTCGGCCGCATCGATTGTTTGTCCGGAGTCGGCATGAATGTATTTTCTGAGAAATCTTTGTTTAAAATGATCATTCCCCTGAATCGAAATCGTCCCAATTCTACTCTCCGTAATGACAAATTTGATCACTCCGTTTGAGATTTTTTGCTCTGGCGTTGTCACGGTGACAAATGGATGACCTTTTCGATGATAAAAATCGATAATCTCCTTTTTAATTGTCGCAATATTATCGTTGGAGATCTCTTGTTGAATAAAAACCTTTAAATCGAGAATAAGCCCTTCTTGAAAAATAATCGGTAAAGACGGACTAACCTGGACACCCGTCAATGATGAATCAACCTCTTCATCGCGCTCGAGCAATACGATGGCATTGATCGTAGGTTTCGAATCGATTGGATTTATGTCCGAGACTTTTTCATCGGGGCATACTTCCGATCCAGCTGCTGCAATCCGATCTTCCTGTTGAAGTGGAAGAACTCCTTCATTGAAAGGAGGAGCTTCTTGGATGCCGAAAGAGGTGGAACAGCTTACATCGCATCCTGAATGATCAGATAGCTTGCTTTGCCCCATCCCTGCAGGGGTGCGATTGTCCTCCACGCTGCCTTCTTTTTGAACTGAATTTTTTTCAAAGCTCTGTGGGTGGATGGACTCTTGTGGCGAAATTTCATCGGTAGACTGCTCAAAATGAACATCCAAAGCAATATTATCTTCAGATCGAGATTCTATAGAATTCGCATCGATCGCAACCGTTTCCTCTGAACGAGAATCAATACAAATCGGTTGCGCAACACTTTCCACATCAGTAGAACTTCCTTCAACTATCTGAACATAAACCATTTCAGAAACATAATCGTCCGAAGTCCGACGACAACAACAGACAATACAAACCAAAAATACTATGAAAACGCTACCGATAAAGCGACAAAACATTTGCTACCTTTATAATTGTGCGTATATCACATATAAAATTTTTGTACATTTTTTTATGGTCCTGACTTTGACACCTGATTTTTACAACTCAACTTGAGATAATTGCGCTCAAAAGAGGGTGGCTCCTGTGTTGTGGATCCCTTTTGGGGATTCGGGTTACATTGGAGAGCTATAGGTTACTCCGTTTAAGGGAGCAACCCTCCAGGGAAATTGCAAGAAGATTTTTGAACGCACTGCTTGCCTAGCGGGAGTTTACAAGTTATTTTGACGATATGATGCAAGATTTTGAGTCGCAATCGATTATATTTTTGAGTGTATTACCCAATCGGCTAAGCACGAATAAACTCCCGCTAGAGTCCCACCCCTTCAGGGGGTCTAGGCAAGTTATTCTATGAGATGCGGTATGCGGCTTTAGCCGCACCGCCTCCAAAAGCTGCGTAAAGAATCTCCTCCTTGAAAGGTGGAGATTCTTCTGTCCATTTACTTTTTTAGCGGAAAATCAATTACATTATTAAGAATCGAATAAAATTGATATTGGATAGATGTTGGAAGATAAAACGCACTATAATTAGAAACCCCATTCAGACAAACGCCCAGCAGCGTTGAATAGAATTGGATAATGGTGGGTGAAGCGGGCACAGCAGGAACGGGAGACGGCGGAGGCGGAACGGGAGCATGGACGATCACGTTGCCAATAAAATTGAGTACATTGGTGAATCCCACTCCCAGATTGGAGGCCGTACCGGAAGAAGCTGTCGTGAGGTAAACGTCTGCGGGAGGAGCGATATAAGCAAAATAATTAAACGTATTTCCCGCGGCAGCCGCTCCTCCGTCGATCGAACCAGTCACGCCTTTTTGGTCGGCGAAGACAAATGAATCATTGGCAGTGCCTCCGACCAGATTGGCGATATTGACGAAGGTCATTCCCGCGACGGTTCCCTGATCCGTATTGGTGATATTCCAGACATTCACGGCATTGGGGCCTTTCAATGTATTCGATCCGGCGCCTCCATCAATGGTTCCGGCCACGGTGAATCCCGGGGTGAAGTCAAATGTATCGGTGCTCGAACCGCCTGTCAGGTTTTGAAACGCGCTGAACGCAACGGTGCCATTGATGTTTCCCGCGTTATTGGCTGTAATCGTCCAGGTATTGGCGCTATTGGCCCCTGTCAAAGTGTTGTTTCCGGCACCGCCGATGTAGGTTTGGATATCGGCGATGCCGCCCGTTCCCGTCGCCGTCCCTGCCGCGAGATTGACAGCGACCGCGCCGAGATAGAGACCATAATCCAGAGTACAGGTTCCTCCGACGCCGCCATCAATTACTCCGGTTACTCCTACGCCATTGCTCAAAATAAAGAGATCGGTTCCAGCCCCTCCCCTGAGGTTTTCTATTCCAGAAAATAAAATATTGCTTGTAGAGATGTCTCCCGCATTGGCGGCTGTCACATGCCATGTGTTGTTTGCTTGAATGTCTGTTAGCCTATCATTCGAGCTTTGTCCAATGATGGTTTGTATCGATGTGAAATTCGTGATGCCCGCTCCCGAATTAATCGATCCTAGAGAAGATCCTGTAACCGTCCAGTCAACTAAGCCTGCTCCGCCAGGCCCCGTGATGATATTTGTACCGCCGCCGCCATCGATGCCCATTCCGCCAATGCCAGTGATGACTCCAGCTATCGTAAAAGTATAGTTATCGTCGACAGCTCCTCCGACAAGCTTTTCCATGCCGCTAAAGGAGATCCCCGATGCGAGAGAGCCTCCATTCGACGCATTAATCGTCCATGTATCACCGCTGTTTAGCCCAGTCAGGGTATCATTCGTGCTGTTTCCGGCAAGTTGTTGAATCGATGTGAAGGTCGTGATGCCGGCTCCCGCATTAATCAATCCGGTAGTAGCTCCTGTAACACTCCACGCCACTGCGGCCGCTCCTCCTGGCCCCGATGCAACAAAGCCCCCGTCTTGCGCATTAATCGTCCAGGTATCACCGCCGGCAAGTCCAGTCAGAGTATCTTTCGTGCTATTTGCGGCAAGTATCTGAATCGATGTGAACGTAGTGACGCCGGCTCCCGAATCAACCGATCCGGCAGTAGCTCCTGTAATACTCCAGGCCACTGGGTTTATCCCGCTAGGCCCCGTGATGGTATTTGTACCGCCGCCGCCATCGATGCCGATTCCGCCGATGCCGGTGATGACTCCAAATGTCGTAAAGGTAAACAAATCATTACCAGCCCCTCCGACAAGCTTTTCCATCCCGCTAAAGTTGAATACTGCTAGATAGCCC
>JACVQJ010000030.1 GCA_015661075.1 Parachlamydiales bacterium
CCGGTGATGACTCCAAATGTCGTAAAGGTAAACAAATCATTACCAGCCCCTCCGACAAGCTTTTCCATCCCGCTAAAGTTGAATACTGCTAGATAGCCCCCATTACTCGCATTGATTGTCCAATTATCACCGGCGGCCGGCCCAGTCAGAATATCGTTCGTGCTCATTCCGGTCAGTTGCTCAATCGATGTGAAAGTCGTGGCGCCGGCTCCCGGATTAATCGCTCCGATAGAGGGTCCCGTCGCACTCCAGTCAACTAAACCTGCTCCGCCTGGCCCCGTGACTACATTACTACCGCCCCCGCCATCAATGCCCATTCCGCCAATGCCGGTGATGACTCCAGCTATCGTAAAAGTATAGTTATCGTCGCCAGCTCCTCCGACAAACTTTTCCATGCCGGTAAAGGAGATCCCCGATGCGAGAGAGCCTCCATTCGACGCATTAATCGTCCATGTATCACCGCTGTCTGGCCCAGTCAGGGTATCGTTCGTGCTGTTTCCGGAAAGTTGCTGAATCGATGTGAAGGTCGTGATGCCGGCTCCCGCATTAATCAATCCGGTAGTAGCTCCTGTAACACTCCACGCCGCTGCGGCCGCTCCTCCTGGCCCCGTGATTGTATTCGTACCGGCTCCCCCATCGATGCCGATTCCGCCATCGCCGGAAAGTTTTCCCGCCGTCGTAAAAGTAAAGTTATCGTTGCCAGCTCCTCCGACGAGCGATTCAATGCCGGTAAAGGAGATTCCCGATGCTGTAAGAGAGCCGCCATCCGCCGCATTAATCGTCCAGGTATCACCACCCGCAGGTCCAGTCAGCGTATCGTGCGTGCTATTTCCGGCGAGTAGCTGAATCGATATGAACGTCGTGGCTCCCGCCCCCGGATCAATCGATCCTGCGGCAGCTCCCGTAACACTCCAGGCAATAACACCTGCTCCGCTTGGCCCGGCGACAGAATTGCTGCCACCACCCCCTTCGATGCCGATTCCCGCGATTCCGGTGATGATTCCCGCTGCGGTAAAAGCAAAGTCGTCATTGCCTGCGCCCCCGACGATTTTTTCCATGCCGGTAAAGGAGATTCCCGAGGTAGTCAGGGAGCCTCCGTTCAACGCATTAATCGCCCACGTATTACCGCCCGCAGGTCCCGTTAATGTGTCATCGGTCGAGCCGCCGGCCAGATTGTCGATATTGGCAAAGGTCGTCGCCCCTGAAGCGCCGGCCGGATTGAGGCTTCCTGCATTCGCGCCGCTGATCGACCATGCGTTAACAAGGTTGGGGCCCGTAACCGTATCGGTTCCTGTGCCCCCAGTGATTCCCGTCGCTCCATTCAACTGAAACGCTCCCGTAAACGTAAAGCTGTCCGCTGCCGACCCGCCAGTGAGAGCGGCGATATTGGCAAATGTGGTGGCTCCGCTCGCCCCCGTCGGGGTCAGAGTTCCGGTATTATCGGCGGTGATCGACCAGGTATTGACGACATTGGGGCCGGTGAGAGAATTGGACCCTGCGCCGCCATCAATACCCGTCGCGCCATTTAACCGATATGCGCCGGTAAAGGTAAAGCTATCAGCCGCATTACCGCCAATGAGAGAGCCGACATTGGCAAATGTGGTGGCGCCGCTCGACCCGGTCGGGGTCAGACTTCCCGCATTATCGCCGGTAATCGACCAGGCATTAACGACGTTAGGGGCGGTAAGGGAATTGGCCCCTGCCCCGCCATCAATACCCGTCGCGCCGTCTAATCGGAACGCCCCGGTAAAGGTAAAGGTATCCGCCACCGATCCGCCGACGAGAGCGCCGATATTAGTAAACGTGGTAGC
Organism: Parachlamydiales bacterium; assembly: GCA_015661075.1. Classification (GTDB taxonomy): domain Bacteria; phylum Chlamydiota; class Chlamydiia; order Chlamydiales; family SM23-39; genus CAISYW01. The sequence goes on from JACVQJ010000030.1 coordinate 1,812, forward strand.
GCCGCTTGCCCCCGTCGGGGTCAGAGTCCCTGCATTGTCGGCGGTGATCGACCAGGCGTTGACGACATTGGGGCCGGTGAGAGAATTGCTCCCTGTGCCGCCGTTAATGGAACCGCTGATTTGAAAGGCTCCGGCAAAGGTAAAGCTATCCGCTGCCGTTCCACCGGTCAGAGTGCTGAAACTGGAAAACGTGGTGGCGCCGCTCGACCCGGTCGGGTTGAGCGATCCGCCATTATCCGCGGTGATCGACCAGGCAGTAGCGATGTCGGGGCCGGTGATGGTATTGGTTCCTGCGTTCCCGGAAACGCCCGTCGCGCCATTTAACCGATACGCGCCGGTGAAGGTCACCGCATCGTTCGCCGTGCCGCAAACCAGAGCGCCGACATTGGAAAATGTGGTGGCGCCGCTCGCCCCGGTCGGCGTCATCGTTCCCGCGTTATCGCCGGTAATCGACCAGGCCGTATTGACATCCGTGCCGGTGAGGGAATTGGTTCCGGTGCCTCCGTTAATACCCGTTGCGCCGTTTAACCGGAAGGCGCCGGTGAACGTAAACGTATCAGCCACCGACCCACCGATGAGAGCGCCGATATTGGAAAATGTCGTGGGGCCGCTTGCCCCCGTCGGGGTGAGCGCTCCGGCATTATCGGCGGTGATTGTCCAGGCGTTGACGACATTGGGGCCGGTGATGGAATCGGTTCCTGCGCCGCCATTAATGGCGCTGACGGCAAAGGCGCCGTTGAACGTGAAATTGTCTCCTGCATCGTTTCCCGTGAGGATCTGAACGTTGGAGAATGCAATATTCGTATTGAGCGTGCCGGCGTTATCTGCGGTAATCGTCCACGTATTGGTCGTGCTGGGGCCGGCGATCGTATTCGTTCCGCCATTGCCGCTCAAAGTGGCTGTTTGGGCCGAGGTAGTGATAATATTGTAATTATCATTGAAGCCGCCTCCATTGATCTGAAAGGAACCGGACGTCGTTACTGTCGCGCTCAGATTCAGCACCCCCGCCGCTGCCGGGCCGATATAAAATGTCACACTCTGATTGCCCGAATTGACAAGGGCGCCATTGACGCTGATCGTTCCGCCGTAGACGATTAGGGGCGTTGCATAAGTACTATAGGCGCGCATGTCGACGGTCCCCGTCCCCAGCGCCGCCCCGAAAGTAATGGAAGTGAAGCTGGCTCCCAGAAAATTGAGTTCGGCTGTCGTTAAATTCAGCGTCCCGACAGCTCCATCGGCCAGGCCGATCGAGGTGCTGGCCGTCAGAGGCTGGATCTTCAAGGTGCCCGTCCCGCTCAAGGCGGCGCCAATGGCCATCGTATCCGCCGTGAGAGTGATGCTCATACCGGCCCCTGTCGATACGGCGCCGCCCGTGTTGATGACGCTGTCTACGAGAGTCACCGGATTATTGAACGTATAGGCGTTGACCGTCATGGTGCTCGCGCCATCGCTTCGCCCGATGGTCAGACTCGATGCCCCGGCTTGAATAGTGTCGAGTTCCGCTGCGATGATGTTTAGTGTCCCCGCGCCGCCCGCCAAACCGATACTGGTCGCTACCGTTTTCTGTTCAATCAGGATCGCCCCGGTCGTTTGAATGGTACCAGACGCCAGATTCATTGTATCGGCTTCGAGAGTCAGATTCCCTGTAGTGTTGGCGTTTCCCAGTGGATCGGATAAGCGTATGCCATCTTCGGCCAGATCAGATGGTGTTCCAGTGAGAACAATATTTTTGGGAGAAACCGTGTCCGCTGTAATGCCTGCGGATGTGTTAATATTCACCCCGTTTCCCGTTGATCCGGATCCCGTTCCAGTGAGGGTAATCGTTCCCGCGGTAACGCCACCATAAGTCACTCCTCCATTCGCATTCATCGAAATACCGTGGCATGCGGTCGTCGTTCCATTCGAGCTTCCCGTCAAAGTGATTGAACCATCCGCCGTCGTGACACGAGAGCCGGTCTCATCGATTAAAATACCATTATTGCTACCAGTACCCCCTCCCCCTGTTCCATTGATCGTAATCGGCGCGGCTAATGCAGCCGCTCCGGTCGAAGTGACTTTTGCCGATCCAGAAATCACCACGCCGCTATTGTTTGATGTGCCGGCACCTCCTACGCCCGTAATGTTAATCGCTCCGGTGACAGACGTGATGAGAGAATTGGCGCCATCAATCGTCACCCCTGTATTGGTCGTTTGCGCCGCGGCGCCGGTTCCATTCAACGCAATGGTGGCGATGCCCGTCGATGTAATTGAGCCACCCACGTGAATATAAATCCCGTGATTAAAGCTGTTTCCTGTCCCACTAGTGGCATGGCCTATACCGGTCACGCTGATCGCGCCGTCCACCGAGGTGATTTTGGCGAGCGCTCCAGTAATCTCTACACCATAATTATTGGCGCTGTTGATTGTTCCTCCATGTCCGGTAATACTGATCGTTGCAGCACTGGCTCCCGCGCCAGTCGATTGAATGATTGCACCAGCGTTGATCTGAACGCCGATATTAGACGTGGAAGTATTTCCCCCTCTCCCATTGAAAATAATGGCGCCTTGCGTGGAAGCGATCGTCACTCCCCCGGCCACTGTGATGCCATTAAAGGTTCCCGCGCTTGCACCTCCGCTATTAGCGGTAAAATCCATCGCTGTAAAAGAGCCTATTCCCGTGTTGGTAATGTTAGAGCCTAAAGACATGGCCCTGTTCGCTGTCAGAGTTAAAGTCGTGGCCGCTGCCCAGGCAATCGAAGCACCGGCTGACCAGGTTATGTTACCTGTTCCCCCCGCTCCACCCGCTGTGGTGACAAGGATATTGGTCGTACCCAATCCAGTCTGTAAGTCGCCGTTATTTAATGTTCCGCTAGCTCCAGGAGGGTCATACACTCCGGGAGCCGTGGGAAATGCCGGACTGCTCGCAGCCGCGCTGATCGTGATATCAGAAGGGTCGAGAAGAAGGATTCCTATTTTGCCATGTGGAGCGAGTGTATTGACCAGTCCATGGTAATCGAATGTTTTTAAACACGAAACTTCGACAAAACCGCCATTGCCTCCTATTTTCCCTCCCTGTGCTTCTACTGTTCCATAGAAATATTGAGCTTCTTTTCCCCAAGCGACGACCTTTCCTCCATCGCCGATATCATCCACACTTGCCTTGAGCAGGACATCGGGGCCAACATAGGTTGTCGTTGCGAGGGGAATAGGCGGGAAGTGATTCGGATCTCCCCCGATGCAAATCGTTCCACCGCCTGATTTTCCCGAGACGTCAATGGTGCAATGATCGATGAGATCGACCGATTCACCCAGAACGTGGACCGTTCCCCCGGTTTGATCGCCCCTCTGTGCCACGAGCGTGCCCGATACGGTCGTATTATTTTTTTCCGCCTGGATGACGATGCGCCCTTCCTGCTCGCCGGTTCCAGCCGCTTCGATGATCCCCGTTTGATTGATAGCCAGAGAATAGGCGCTGCCGCCGGCGGCGCGGATCTCGGCCTGGACGGCTTCGATCGAACCGCCATTGTCGATTCGGCCGACTGCCTGGGGTTTAATGAATATTTTTTGGCCGCCTTGAGGAGATAGCAGCACTTCGGACGCCCCCGCCAGTGCAGCGGTTCCGTTTTTGGCCTGGATGATTCCTGTGTTTTCCACTTCGCGCGCGATCAGGACGACGTCACCCTCCAGGGCCTCGATCAGCCCCAGATTGATGATGCGCGCCTCGGAAGCTCCTCCGATGCCCATGGCCTGATTAGCGAGGAATGCTTCGTCGGCGATCTCTAAAGTGGTGGCGACAAATCCATTCGTCTGGATTTTCCCGTGAGGGCCGATCAGAACGCCCTGCGGATTGATCAAATAGACCTTGCCGCTTGCCAATAGCGATCCGTCAATGGTAGACGGAAGAGCGCCGATGACGCGGTTTAAAATCGCAGCGTCTTTCGACGGCTGCATGAAATGGGCGATTTCTCCTGCCCGGATCGAAAAATCCTGCCAATGGATGACCGCCCGGTCGGACGATTGGACGATCCACGTTTCATTTCCCTGAGAACAAACGGTCACCTCGCCCTGTTTGACGACATGGACACTGGGATTGGCGGCAAGTTGACAACCTAAACAAAGAAATAGAGAGCGAATCCAGCCGTTCAATTTCATCATGAGGAATCTCTTCGAATCATTGTTGGGGCGGATACGGAATCGATTTTTAATGTCTTATGAGTCAGCGCGATCTGCACAGAGTGCGAATTAATATCATCTCCGTTATAGATTGCAAATAAATGAAAATAAAAAGCAAAAATATCTGACCGAATAATCATCACGAGCAACGCCCATCAACCATTAATTCGGTATATAACTAATACTTATTTAAAAAGCAATCTGTGCGCCTACATGAAGCCTTGAATGTCTGTGAGAATGGGTAGCAATGTTATTGACACTACTTAATTGTCCTCCGTAATCGATGCGGATCAATACGTGATCATTAAAATTATACCGCAGGGCAGGCCCTGCCGATGCCAGGATCGTCGCATGATTTTCCACTACATGGGGATCGTCGATCAAAGAAAGGCCAAAGTCCACAAATCCAAGGAACTGCAATTCATGTTTTTTGTCCTTTCCTGAGATATGAATGGAAGGAAAGCGAAGTTCGTTTTTCAACAAAAGGCCGCTTTCCGAGATCACTTCATATTCTTCATAACCTCGGACCGTATAGTAACCGCCCAAAGGAAACTCCTCGCTGGGGAGCAGTTTTCCATTCGCGAGCTGAAAAACTCCATTCATGACCCACGAAAAGCGATGAGGAAGCTCGAGGATTTCGTCTACGTGGATTTTTCCATAATAATACGAGCTCTTGGCTCCCGCCCGTTCTGTTTGAAAGCAGCTGGTTTTGTTAAAGGCGGTCATATTGCCCGGGCTGAGATAAACGATGATTCCAAAAGAGGTCGTGCTGCGCTGATCATTGAGTTTTCCTTCATACCCCAATGCAAATTGGGATATGTCGATAAAGTTGTTAAATACCGATTGAACGCCGAACGAGAGAAAGTTATTCGTTCTTTTAAATTCGTATCCCACAAAAAATTCACTATCCCAGGAAGAGATCGTCAAGGGGATGGAGTAGCGTCCACATATTTGCCATCCTTTCCCAGACATATTGACCCCAGCATCTGAGGAAGGTCTGGTATGGGTGTAAGAGCCGTATACCTTAAAAATATCGCGCCAGGGTAAAGGAATTGCATAACTGCCGACATGGGCGTACCAGATTTTAGGCTGCGTTTCGCTAATGAATAGATAATTCAGCTGATGTTCCTGACCAAAAACATTCCCGAGATTAATTCCTCCCAAAAAGCGAGGGGTTTTTGTCAACGGGTTGCCGGTATTTTCAAATCCGCCATAAACCCTGATTGGGACACGGTCTTTAGTAACAAGAGTGATATTCGTCTCTCCTAACGCATTTCCAGGCTCATAGATCAACGAAGTCGAGCGAAAAAGATTTTGATTGATCCAGACTAAATCCTGATTAATTGGGGCTGATTGAATGATTTCACCCGGCTTGATACGGAGCTTCGACGCAATCTTCTCATTAGAAAAATAACGAGCGCCTTCCGCGTGAACTGATCCAAGTTTTCCGACTAGGATCAAAACAGAAACGGTGCCGCATGCGATATCTTGACCGGCTGGAACAAAGACTCCAATGATCGGAAAGCCGCGCTTCTGATAAAAATGAATGACCTCTCTTTTTAAATCCTGAATCGTTTCTGCGGAAAAAGGTTGCTGGAGAAACCGCGACATCGCATCGATAAATTTTTGTTCATCGATCACATTCATTTTTAGTTGAACACCCTCGAGCATACAGAAATCTTCGAGTTTTGTATCTGGCGTATCGTAAAAAACAATTCCTTTTAAATGGTCTGTCCAAACTTTTTCATTCGGGGAATTTTGCTTTTCTTGATTAGAGATATCCTGATGAATAATGCCTATCGATTCATTCTGCAAGTCCAATTGAGGTTCTTGTTTCTCAGCAAACAAACAGAAAGCCTGATTAAAAATGAGCGATAAGAAAAAATTTTTCACTTTCCATTCCACTAATCTTTTTTCAATTTTATATATCTGGTCATTACCCGCAAGTAGAGATCAGGGAAATTGCAAGAAGATTTTTGTGATAAAGAAGCTCTCGGATCATGTCGGCGAGATTCCGGCACGCGAATCGTTAACCCGACTGCTCGGTTGACGTGTCCGGTTTGTCTATGCGTTTGCCTAGATTTTTTGAGCGGTGCCTAACAAAAGAAAGCTTGCCGGCTGGAGCCCCGAGTACCTCTTGAAGATCTTAGCTCGACTTTGTACATTTTTAGGACCGAAGGCCTCGATGGATTTGCCCTCTGAGGCGTTAATTTAATAAGGAAGGGGTTAACTATCCCCTTCCTTATTAAATTAACACCTCGTTGGACCAGAGGTCGAACGTCAGAGGGCAAATAGGCGAGGCAGGCGGCCCTAAAAATGTACAAAGTCGAGCTTAGGAGTCAAGTGATTTTTCTTGCAATTTCCCTGCTCAGAGGGCAAATCCCTCGAGGCCTTCGGCCCTAAAAACGTACAAAGTCGAGATCCTACTTGATTAATGTCGTTTGTTTAGTATGATGATTGTGAACTTAAATTATGGGTGATTATGCCTTGGTGGGTCAATAATGGGGTTCGCTTTTCAAACGCATCTCCGAGAAGTGATGAGTGCAGCATTTGTAAAAATACATTGGAAAAAGACGTTGTTGGTCATTTAACCCATTTATTTCATGCGACTTGTATTGGTAAATGGTTTGCGGCGCAAAGAAAGCATGAAGGATCCCAACCGTCATCGATTTGGGGTAGAGTGTTTAGTGCGAAGAAGGAGTCCTCTTCTTGTCCATTATGTTTTGCGCGGGTTGTCAATGCTGTAGATTTTATTCCGCCTTCTGAAACTCGAGGTGAAAGTTATATAATATCTGAGGATACTTTCATTGCGGCGCTTGAGGGCGCAGCCCAAAATGGGCATTTAGCAGTAATTGAAGGGTTATTTAAAAATTGTTCTTATCGTATACCCTCTCACGCAATAATCGGAGCAGTACAGATTGCAAATGATCATCCTGATGTAGTTTTATTGTTACAACAAGAATTAGTTAATCGTGGAATTTCTGGTGTTCAATGAATCGTTTATTTGCGATTGTTGAAGTTCTTTAGTTTTGTTTATTAGATAGTTAGTTACGTCGGCTTTGCCTTTGTTTGCGGCTGTTTTTATTGCCATTTCAAGTGCTTGTATAAAGACTTTGTTTGTTTTTTGACTTGCCAGCGGATGGTCTTTAAGTATTTGTTTAATTTTTGTTAAATCGCCTTGATGTGCAGCCATTATAAATTGGTTACAAAGGACAATGTTTTTTTCTTCTCCAGAGAAGACTCTTTTTATTCGACCCCAAATAGAATTGGGTGGCAATAACTGCTTAAGTAAGTCTGGCCCAGCGCTAACACTAATTGGTTTGGTTGTATTCACGATCTATCCATGGTATGTTCTTATGTTTTAATTATATCATTTTTTAATAAAACTATCAATCGTTTTATTTGATCAGGAATTTTTTGAACGCACTGCTTGCCTAGCCTGAGTTTACAGGATTGGGGCCAAAAAAGGCCGATTTTCCCTCGTAAAATCGAAAAACGCGCTGTATTACCCCTTGAGCACTTCGCCGATCTCAAAAAGCTCGGCTAATTTCTTTTGTCGCGGCGTCATGCGGTTCAGAGTAAATTCCGAGTTGACTCTTCCATCTTTGGAATAGATCAGAGCAACTTCCTTGATCGCCGACAGATCGTCCAATAGCACAGCCAGTGACACATCTATACCGGCCTCGCAAGCCGTTTTGCGTGCCAACGTAGCCAAGAGCAAAGCTAACACACAATAAAGCGTGTGTACTTCAAGTTTCTGGTCTGTCCAGTGGAAGGCCGGTTGCCATCGGAGATAGTCTCGATTTTTCATGAGCTTAAACGCTTCCTCGATATGAGCGAGCTCCCTGTAGCCACGAACAATCTCATCGGGCAGCAGATCTTGGCAATTAGTGAGTAGTAGAGTTCTTCCGAGACGCGTTTGCATGATCTTTTCGAATGCTGCGCGATTTACGCTATATTTTATGAAGGGCAACCCGTCAAAGTTTTGCTCAACGGTATAGAGTTCTTTCATGTACTGGCCGGAAAGGATCCCTTCAAGAGCGATATTGATTTGCCGTTTTGTGGGTTGCTTTCCCTTCTTTTTGCCGAGCACTCGGGCGAGCAGCGATTTTTCCAATGCTTTCAACTTCTCCTCGCATTTGGCCATCGATGCAGTCAAAGATGCCAATTGCTGGGTGAAGAAGCTTTCTGAGTAGGAAACGATGACCTTGCAGGATTTGCCATGCATTTCGCAATGCGATTCGTATGCCTTGCTCCCAGGCATTGTCATGATCTCTTTAAATTGCTCGATGGGAGTTTCAAAAATTTCCGGCAAAAGATCCGCCTTGATGCCGCCAATGAATCGAGCATCAGAATATAACAATTTTCCCATCGTATCGTCGGTTAAGTTTCCCTTATCGAATACGAGCATCGGATGTTTGCAGGGACCAAAAATTGCAGATCGCCGCTTGAGAAGCTGCTCGGTAATTTCCGGAAAAAAGGCTACATCGGGGACGTTTCCTGGATAGGTTGTGTGGAATAGCGGAATTTGAAAATCTGTGGTTGTCAAGAGCGCAAGATTGACCTGGCGCAAATCGCATCGTTTTTGCTTCTGACGACCTCTTTGAGCAATTTCATTTCGATCATTGTGTGTATTGATGTATGTAAAAAAATTGGTCGTGTCATAGAGGAGAGCATCTGTATCGATATGAAATTCTTGTCTGATGCGCATTGCCAACTGATCCTGAATCTGACCGATCGCTTCTGGAGAGATACGATCCATGTGATTCCAATAACTCTGACTCGTGAACGCGTCCGCAGGAAAACCCCATAGCCGTTGCAGAACAGTTTCTCGATACCAGTCGCCAATTTGCAGCTTGCTGGTCGGCTCCAACGCTCGGTTCAAAGCTGCTAGCAGGATATAGTGACCCAATGAGGGGCCTTGCGCCTTTGATGGGATAATTTTGTTGACTATGTTGATGATTTCCAATCGGTTGGCAAACTTGAGCAAGCCTGCTATGCCTCCTGCCTCAAAGAGAACAGTTTCGGTAGGTTTGATCGGGGCGTTTTTCTGGTAGGCCTCCAAGATTGCTTCAACAGAGCCCAGGTATTTTTGCCAAACGATCCTTGGTTTTCCATTTACTCTCGCGCATTGGACGATGTAATAGTAAGACTTCCCTTTTTTGACCTTCTTGATGAGCGATGGCATAGGGCTTTCCTTTTTTTTCGAGCACCAAGGGTAATACCTGCTCGTTATAATTTTCAAGAAAATCATTTACAAATTCGTAAGTTATTGATAGCCAGAAAGTAGGGTAATACAAAAACATGAAACCAAAAAACGTCACGAATACATAGAGAAATTTTTACGAAAAAATCGGTGAAAAGGAGATCAATCCTGTAAACTCAGGCTAGAGTCCCGCTCCTGAAGGGGTGGGTCTAGGCAAGCAGTGCGTTCAATAAACCGAAACACCTTTACTTAAAGCCTGCAATCGCATACCATAAACCATATACGGAGTACTATTATGGACGTTAGCAACACCCCTTTCCCTGTCAAAAGAGCGCTTAAAAAACTAGGACAGGATCTGCGCGATGCCAGAAAGCGACGCCGAATACCGATGCGGCTTGCTGCAGAAAGAGCGTCGATTAGCCGCACTACTTTAAGCAAGATTGAAAATGGCGATGAAGGTGTTTCTTTGGGAGCGTATGCCAAACTTCTATTTGTTTTAGGAATGATCAGCAGGTTAGCTGACATTGCAGATGCCAAATTCGATGAACTCGGACTGGGACTGGAAGCTGACAGTTTACCCAAGCGCATTCGAATTCCTCGAAAAGAAAGATGAGAAAGCAAAATGGAACAGGCGATATTTGTTTACGTAGATCTTGAAGGGATTTCCATCAAAGTCGGCCAGCTTTGGAGCCATTATCGCCACGGACGAGAGAGCATGTCCTTTGAATATGACCGCAATTGGCTAACACACCCAAACCGATTTTCTTTAGATCCATCATTAAAATTGGTTGAAGGCCCTTTTCATGCGTCCTCCGACAAGCCTCTTTTCGGGGCGCTTGATGATTCCGCACCCGATCGATGGGGTCGTTTATTGATGCGCCGCTCCGAAAGAAAAAATGCAGAACGAGAAAAACGAACAGCCCGCACTTTAAAAGAAATTGATTTTTTATTGATGGTGGATGATGAATCCAGACAAGGAGCTTTGCGTTTTAAACGAGAAGAACAAGGCTCTTTCTTAACCACCTATGATAAAAATCACATTCCTCCGCTAGTTGAAGTTGGCAAACTCTTCGTGGCAGCAAGCCACGTTTTACAAGAATCGGATACTGAAGAAGAGCTCCGACTATTGCTAGCTCCCGGTTCTTCATTGGGAGGCGCGAGACCAAAAGCCTCGATAAAAGACAAAGATGGTCATTTAGCAATCGCCAAATTCTCTAGAAAAGACGACGAGATAGACACAATAGCCTGGGAAGCGCTCGCCCTTACACTCGCAAACAAAGCGGAAATCGCCGTTCCCGAATGGCGCCTTGAACCGATTAATCGCCAACGAATTCTTATATCCCGAAGGTTTGACCGTAGAGAAAATATCCGAGTTCCCTTTCTCTCTGCCATGAGCGTTCTAGCAGCGAAAGACAACGAAATGCATAGTTATCTCGAGATTGCCGATGCCATTCGGCAAATGAGCGGTTCGCCGAAAATCGACCTCGAAGCCTTATGGCGACGCATAGTCTTCAACGTATTAATTTCAAATGTAGACGATCATTTACGCAATCATGCATTTCTTTATACCGGTCAATCTGGCTGGCGCTTAGCTCCGGCCTATGATCTGAATCCCACGCCAACAGATATAAAGCCTAGAATTTTATCCACTTCAATTGATTTGCTGGATCCTGGCGCATCTCTAGATTTAGCAATCGATGTAGTCCACTATTTTGATGTTGTTCCTTTGGTAGCAAAAAAAATTGTAAAAGAAGTTGGTTCAGCTGTGGCCTCCTGGCGAAAAGAAGCATTAAAGCTTAAAATAAAAAAAGCAGAAATTGACCGGATGGCTTCTGCCTTTGAACACGACGATCTTCAAAAATCTTTGAAATTGTAAAACAGCTTTACTATACCGGGAGTGAGTAAAGAATCTCCTCCTTTCAAGGAGGAGATTCTTCAATCACGAGCGGTATAACTCATTCGCGCGATCGGCCGAGCGGCTGGCCCATGAGGCATTTGGTCTCAAGATGCCGGGAAGAATGCCTGATGAGATCATCTTCGAACACGATTCTGTTTTGTTCGAAGAGCAGAATCACGCTGGAGCCGCCAAATGAAAAGTAGCCCTTTTCTTCTCCCTTGCCTACTCTTGCATTCGGCGAATGCGTCTGATGAATGCTCCCGACGCATGTCGCACCAATCTCCGCCATCAAGACATCGCCAAACATCTCTGATTGGATGAGCGACAACGCTCGCTTATTTTCCCAAAGAATGGAAAAGCGCTTGGCCAGCGCCCAGGGATTGACCGAAAAGAGCGGCCCTGGAATTTTTCGAAATGTTTTCAAGAGGCCCGTTACCGGAAAATGAAACCGGTGGTAATCCGTGGGATTCAAACGGGCGATGACCATCGAGCCATCGCAATATTGCTGAGCCAAACGAGAATCTTGTAAAAAAGAGAGTAAATCGAACCGCTGTCCTTTCACATAAAATGCATCGGGCAGCCCAATGCGCGGCACGACGAGATAACGCCCATCGGCCGGCGCGACAGCGCTTCCGAGATCAATCGGTCTTTTTTCCGGTTTGAGCTTGCGTATGAAAAAGTCATTGAATGAATGAAACGATTCAACAGGATCAGCGAACTCTGCCGTATTGATTTTGTATTCTTGAATGAACGGCACAATTTTTTTTCGCGATCGCTGACGCGTTTGCAAATATCCATAGAATCGCGAAATAACGGGCACGCGGGAGAAAATCGGCAAAAAAACAAATGCAAAAAGCCGTGCAGCAAATGAGCGGCCATATAAAAGCGATAGCGCCCAACGGCCATACACTTCTTCTGTACATACTTGCTGTGTCGATCGATCGACGTATTGAATATCTTTCATGAAAAAAAGACTATCATGTGGTAAACATATTTCTTCAAGCCATTTTATAACAAAATTTTATAACAAAACCAGAGCAACCCACAAACAATTATATTTTTATTACCCAAAAACTATGGTCTTTGCTTGTAAAAAATGCACATTTAGCCTAAAATTCTTTAAGAATCGGGGACAAGGTATAACGATATGTTTGGAGTTTTGAAAAAAATATTTGGCACGGCGCAATCGCGGATCTTGAAGCGTTACTCTCGCCTTGTTCCTCAGGTTAACGCATGGGAAGAGCGCTTTCAAAGCCTTTCCGACGACGAAATCCAGCAAAAGACCGCTGAATTCAAAGCGCGCCTCAGCAAAGGGGAAACGCTCGAATCCCTGCTTCCCGAAGCATTCGCCGCCGTTAAGAACGTCTGCCGCCGCATGTGCGGCACCGACGTACACGTCTCCGGCTATGATCAGAAATGGGACATGGTTCCCTATGATGTGCAAATCCTCGGCGCTATCGCGATGTTCCATGGATCGATTGCTGAAATGCACACGGGCGAGGGCAAAACCCTCACCGCCTCCATGCCTCTATACGCCTACGCCCTGACGGGAAAACCCGTCCACCTCATCACAGTCAACGACTATCTCGCCAAGCGCGACTGCGAATGGATCGGCACGATTTTCCGCCGTCTCGGACTCACTGTGGCCTATTTGACCAACGACGTTCCTCCGCATAAACGCAAAGAAGTCTATGCCTGCGACATCGTGTACGGCACGGCTTCGGAATTCGGCTTTGACTACCTTCGCGACAACTCGATGGCGATGAGCAAAAATGAGCAAGTGCAGCGCGGCCATTATTTCGCCATGATCGACGAGATCGACTCGATCCTCATCGATGAAGCGCGCACGCCGCTCATCATCTCGGGCCCCGTACCCGAAAGCCAGCAGATGTACGACGAGCTGAAAGAGGGCGTCGCCCATCTCGTCCGCTCCCAGCGCGATCTGTGCAACCGCATCGCGACCGAAGCGCGCCGCACTCTCGATTCGATCGGCCTTCTGGAAGAAACCGCCGAGCGTCGCAAGCTGAACAAGGAAGACGAAGAAAAGAAACAGGAAGCGTTCAAAAAATTCTGGCTCGTCGGAAAAGGAACGCCGTGCAACAAAATTTTAAAGCGCATCAAGGAAAACCCCGATCTGCGCGCTGAAATCGATCAGTGGGAAACCTATTTCTTTGGCGAAGCGAACAAGGAAGAAAAGTTCAACACGCTCTCGGATCTCTTCATCATTGTCGATGAGCGCAACAATGAATACGAACTCACCGACAAAGGCATCCGCGAATGGAGCGAGGTGAAAAACCAGGGCGCCGACGATTTCGTCATGCTCGATCTCGGCCATGAATACTCCGCCATCGACACGAACGAATCCCTGTCCGACCAGGACAAGATGCAGGCGAAGATCCAACTGCGCGACGATGATGCGAAGAGAAAAGAGCGCTCGCACAATTTGCGCCAGATGCTGCGCGCCAATCTGCTCATGGAAAAAGATATCGACTATATCGTGCAGGAAAACAAGATTGTCATCATCGATGAAAATACCGGCCGCCCCCAGCCCGGACGCCGATTTTCTGACGGACTGCACCAGGCCATCGAAGCGAAGGAAAACGTCGCCATTCAGGGCGAAACGCAGACGTATGCGACGATTACTTTGCAAAATTATTTCCGCATGTATGAGCGCCTCGCCGGCATGACCGGAACTGCCATGACTGAGGCCAACGAGTTCAAGGAAATCTACAAAATCGAAGTCATCGAGATCCCGACATACCGCGCCTGCCAGCGCGATGATGCCGACGACGAGATCTACATGACGGAGCGCGAAAAATACAATGCGATCCTCAAAGAAATCAAAGAAGTGAACAGCAAAGGCCGGCCGATTCTGATCGGATCAGAATCCGTCGAAGTGTCGGAAAAGCTCTCGCGCATCCTCAAGCAAAACAAACTCGAGCACACAATCCTCAACGCGAAAAACCACGCTAAAGAGGCCGAGATCATCGCCGACGCCGGCAAGATGGGCGCGATCACCATGGCGACCAACATGGCGGGCCGCGGCACCGACATCAAGCTCAAAGAAGGCGTCACCGCGCTCGGCGGCCTGCATGTAATCGGCACTACGCGCCACCAGTCGCGCCGCATCGACCGCCAGCTGCGCGGCCGCTCAGGCCGACTCGGCGATCCCGGCTCTTCCAAGTTTTTCGTCTCGTTCGAAGACTCATTGATGCGCCTCTTCGCATCTCCGCGCATGACGGCACTTTTACAGCGCTTCCGTCCGCCGGAAGGAGAGCCAATCTCCGCCAGCGTCCTCAACAAATCGATTGAAACGGCGCAAAAACGCGTCGAACAGCGCAACTATACGATCCGCAAACACACGCTCGAATACGACGATGTGATGAACAAGCAGCGCAAGGAAGTCTATGCCTTCCGCAACGAGCTGCTCTTCGCGGACAACCCGCTTCAAATTGCCACGGAAGTTCTCGAAACCGTCTCGCAGCAACTGGCCGATCGCCACGACATCGCCCGCAGCCAGGAAAAAACAGCCATGCAAAATTACCGCCTTGCGCTGCTCGAGCACTTCCCGGTTCATTTTGAAGAAAGGGATTTCGACGTCGATACTATCTCTGCGCCAGAGCTGGAAAAGAAAGTGTCGAACAAAATCGCCGTCGCTTTCGATATCAAGCTGCAATACCAGCGTCAATTGCTGGGCATGCTGCGCCCCGATTTGCAAGAAAGTGAAAAAGCCCAATCGATCCTGTACGAAGTGGTCCGCAATTTAATGATCCGCAAGATCGACCAGCTCTGGATCGAGCACCTGCTCGCCATCGACCATCTGCGCACCGACGTCCACATGCGCACCGTGGGCCAGAAAGACCCCCTCTTAGAGTTCAAGCACGAATCCTTCGCCCTATTCGATTCGCTCTTACAGCGCCTGCGCCTGGAGATCTCGCGCGATCTGTTCCGCTTTGAGATGATGCCCCAACAATCGCAAGAAGAGCGCCTCAACCAGACAGCGGCCCAGCTCCAGCGCAAGCAGCGCGCGAAGCCAATGCCCCGTCCCGCCATCGAGGAAAGCCCTTCCCTCGAGCCATAAAATAAATTTTGGCAAAACCCCTTGAAGAACTCCTCCTTGAAAGGAGGAGATTCTCCTGCAGCTTTTGGTTGCGGTGCGGCTAAAGCCGCTTACCGCACGAATAAAATATCTTGCCTAGACCCACCCCTGAAGGGGCGGGACTCTAGGCAGGAAGTGCGTTCAACACGCGTAAGCGGCTAACCATAAGAATATTAACAAATCGATTGCATGAAATGTATCTTATAAGATACGATAGAATCAAATGGAAATAGACATCGAACTATACGAGACTGCCCACGGAACTTGTCCTTACGAGGATTGGTTTGATAGCCTTCGAGAAGAACGAACTCAAGTAAAAATCGCAACACGTCTTGATAGACTTAAAATGGGAAATTTTGGCAATTGCAAGCCGTTAGGTGACGGAATCGCCGAGCTGCGCATAGATTACGGCCCAGGATTCAGGGTTTACTATTCCAAAATAGGGAACACTATTGTTTTGCTTCTCTGTGGCGGAGACAAAAAATCGCAGGACAAAGACATAGAAAAAGCGAAGGAATATTTGAGAGAGTATCGCTCTCGAGGAAAGGCATATGGCAAGAAGTAAAAAATACCAAGACTTTCTCATTGAAAAACTAAAAGATCATGATTTTGCTGCGGCTTACTTAAATGAAGCTATGGAAGAGAGCCTAAAAGGAGATGCAGAATCTAAGCATCTGTTTCTTCTTGCTCTCAAAAATGTTGCAGAGGCACAGGGCGGCCTTGGAAAGTTAGCCAAAAAAGCAAAGGTCGGAAGAGAGAGCCTGTATAAAACATTGTCTGAAAAAGGAAACCCTACGTGGCAAACGCTTCTGACGGTATTGGCGGCTCTTGGATTGAATCTAAAGCTCGCTTAGCAAACCGATGCCGTACTTGAAGCTGTCAGAAAAAAATCTCAGCTGGACTAAGGGATCGTTCAAAAATAACTTTTAGCGTTCTCGAGGGAAAAATCGATTTATCTATTGAGAATTTTTCCTTGCAGAGAGAAACAAGACTCTCAGCTGCCTAACACGCGACAAATCCATGCATGTCTAGTAAATAATTAAGCATACATCAAGATTAGATAGAGATTTAGTTGAGATTAGTATAAAATAGAACTATCAAAAACAAAGGAATTCGCACGTCTATGTCTACTGGCTTATTAAGAATTCCCGCAAATAATGGTTCTATTTCAGGCAGCTCATCGCTCCCCATCGAAGAAATACAACACAAGACCCTGATAGCCAGAATTTGGTCTGCAGTATACAGCGGCCTGAAAGCCATCAAATCTTTTTTCCTCAAGATTTTTTGCCATCCGGATGTTGCTTCCGATCCATCGAGCACCTCGTCAGATAGAGTGTTGCTGAGAAATGAAGAACTAGCGTGGCTAGATGAATTTAAATGCAATCCTGACGCTCTACAAACGCTTGATGCTATTGTTCAAAGTCTACTGCCTCAACCAAAGCAGCTCTTTCAAAACTCCGAGGTATTTAAAACGTATTGGTTGACAAGGGATCAAGATACTATCCAATGCATTCCTCTCTTATTCGACCCTCCTGATATTACTGATGGATTCGATGCAATCAGCCCTCGTTTGCGCTATTTTTCATTAATACGGGCAGCTTCCTTGACAACCCAAACTTCGTTGCAGGGGGGAATTGTATCAAACATCGTTGATGTAATAGTTTCGTTAAATACACCGACTCCTGTAGCAACCCCCGATTCCGGAATCGAGGGACGTTCATTTTTAATGCCAGATTCGTGCCAAACTGCTCCCGCGGCATTCGCCGAGCAGTTAGTCGATGCCGTTACCTATATGTATCAACAAATCCAAGCTGGAAAGAGAGTAGGAGTCCATTGTACTGAGGGCAGAAATCGATCCGCCCTCGCTTTTATGCTTTGTAGCGCGGCACTAAATCCCAAAGATAATATTACGTATGATGAGGCCTTCCAAATGGCACAAAATTGCCAAAGATCCTTTATGCCCCATAAAGAAAATCAAGACTTAGTCAAAGCAGAATTTGAAGAAATGATTTATTGCATTCGTCAGAGAATCCAATACCAATACCAAAAACGCCACACCTAAAACACAGGATAATACAAAATGTCTGCAACATTAAATCGTCTATTACCATATTTATATGCCCCCTGTTCAATCACTAGAAATCTGCCCCAAACTGCAGAAGAAGCTGCAGACCAAGCCGTCTCGCTGATTAGAAAAAGGAATAGCCCCGTCAGCAGATAGAAGTTTTGCAATTGCCTCGTAAGAAATACCCGTTTTTGCTATTTCAAAGGTATTGCAACAACGGCTTCGATGACACCAGATTGGCTTCTTTCTCTTGCGGAACGGGTCAAAAGCCCGGCCAAATTCGATTGTCTAAAAACCGATACGGTCCTCGGCCTGGAAGACTTTGACTTTTCTTTTTTTCATCTCGTCACACTCATCATTTTTATCTGCGCCATCATCCACACTCTGTCCGTCAACTGGATCCACAAATGGGCCCGGAACATCGAAATCTATCAAAAACCCCACCGCGAGCAGCGCGGTCTGTGGGTGCAGACCCTCTATTTCCTGTCGGAAGTCGAGATCGTCTTTGCTTTCTGGGCCATCCCCCTCATCATTGCCATCGCGCTGAGCTTCGGAACTCGGACAGCGTTTGAATATATCAATACCCGCGACTATACCGAACCTTTGTTTGTCGTCGTGATTATGTGCCTATCCTCCACCCGCCCCATCGTTCAGGTTGCAGAAACCGTCTTGCGGCGCATCGCCAACTGGCTGGGCGGCTCATTGTCTGCCTGGTGGTATACCCTCCTGACGCTCGGACCTCTGCTTGGATCATTCATCACTGAAATCGGCGCAATGGCCGTCTGCGCGCTTCTTTTATCGCGTCAATTCTACGAATACCGCCCCAGCCCCCAATTAGCCTACGCGACACTCGGGCTTTTATTCGTCAACATTTCCATCGGCAGCGTTTTGACGACATTCGCCTCTCCGGCCGTCCTGATTCTGGCGCATTGCTGGCACTGGAATACGCTCTATATGTTGGTTGCCTTCGGCTGGAAAGCCATTTTGGGTATTTTGCTGTCCAACACCTTGTACTGGTATTATTTCCGCAAGGAATTCGGTGAGCTCAACCTCAAAAAAAACCTGGTGAGCCGGATCCACACGCCGCGCCCCAACGATCCCGAAACACTGGTTCCCGGCTGGGTCGTGATGGTTCACGTCATTACCGTTGCCTTCATCGTCATGACTTCGCACTATCCGGCGATCTTCATCGGCGCTTTTCTGTTCTTTTTGGGCTTTCACCAGGCGACGCGATCCCATCAATATCCCGTCCATCTCACGCGGCCATTATTGATCGGACTCTTCTTGGCCGGATTGGTGATCCATGGAGGATTGCAGGGCTGGTGGGTGGTGGAATTGCTTGAGCGCTTCACACCGCTGGGAGTGCTCGGCTTCTCGATTGTGCTGACCGCGTTCAACGACAACACGTCGATTTCATATCTGGCGACTCTCGTTCCTTCGTGGGGAGAGGCGTTTAAATATGCGATCTTCTCGGGCGTCGTCGCCGGTGGCGGCCTGACAGTCATCGCCAACGCACCCAATCCGGCCGGATTTGCGATTCTCGGGCGGCATTTCGATCAGGGGATCTCCCCGATCAAACTCTTTCTGTCCGCCGCAATCCCGACGTTTATTCTATATGTGATCTTCTTCGCGACGGGACCGTTCCTGTAAATCAGAGCTTGGACAAAGATCGATATCCTAAAATCAGCAATGGAATCGAGGCAAAGACATACAAGAACCAAAGCCGTGCATCCCATTTGAGAACCACGGATCCATGATACGAAAACAGGACCAACATCAGTCCCAGAACAAAGAGCTGAACACCCACGCTAAATAAAAGAATTGAGCCAATCATGCGGTCCGGCTTTTCCTCTTCGATCGCGCTGCTAGGCGGAGCCGCCGGCTCTGCCGGGGGAGCCGTTTCAGAAGGTTCGTGAGAAGAATAGGGAGGGGGATAGAGTGATTCTGACATTTGCTGTCCTCCGGACAGAGGCCGGACGTTCCCGCTGGTGGGTGAAGTCCGCTGCTGTTCTGGTTTTTCCTCGCGCAAATCCGCCGCGCAAAAAGGACAAACGATCACATCCAAATCGATTTCCCCATCGCAATTGCAGCAGAGCTTCTGGCGCTTCTTTGGCTTCATGAATAAAAGTATATACAGAAGAGATTTTTTTGCGGATGTGGAATTTATCAAAATAAGATAAAATAAGTTTCAAAAAAAAACTGGGAACCAGCATGTCAGAGCGCAAAACCCACGATATCGCCATCATCGGATCCGGACCGGGCGGCTACGTTGCCGCCATTAAAGCGGCGCAAATGGGACAATCCGTCGCGCTGATCGATCACAGCTACCTGGGCGGCTGCTGCCTCAACGTCGGCTGCATTCCGACCAAGACGCTGCTTTCAAACGCCTCTGTATTGCAGACCATCCGCCATGCCAAAGATTTTGGGATATCGGTCGGCCCGGTTTCATTCGACTACGCGCAAATGAAAGCCCAAAAAGACAAAATCGTCGCCAAGATCCGCGCCTCGCTTGAAGGTCTTATCAAAACCAACAAAATCACCATTTACCGCGGAAAAGCCCAGTTTCAGTCTCCCGGCGAATTAAAGATCATCGGCCAGGACAATCTGTTCGTGTCGGCCGGCAAAATCATCATTGCTACGGGATCCGTTCCGCTCGACATCAAGGCGTTTCCCTGCGATCATCACCGCATTCTCAATTCCACATCGATTCTGGAAATCACCGAACTGCCCCGCCATTTGTGCATCGTCGGCGGCGGCTATATCGGCTGCGAATTCGCCTCATTGTTCAATGAGCTGGGCGTGCATGTCACCATTCTCGAGGCTCTCCCCACGATATTGGCCGGCCAGGGCAAACAGATCGCCGAGTTTATGACCAAAGCGTTCCATGCGCGCGGCATCGACATCCAAACCAATGTGGCCGTCCAACGCATTGACAATCAAAAAAGCCACGCCGCCATTGCGCTTGTCAATGGAAAAACCATGGACGCCGACATTGTCCTTATTGCCGTGGGCCGCAAGATCTACACCGACGGGCTCGCGCTGGACAGGGCGGGTCTCGCCGTCAATGAAAAAGGCGCCATTGAAACCAACAGCCGCATGGAAACCGCTGTCAAGGATATCTATGCCATCGGCGATGTCACGGGCCAATGGATGCTCGCCCATGTCGCCTCGCATCAAGGACTTGTGGCTGCGTCCAATGCGTCGGGGCATGAGATGCATATCGATTACGCCGCCGTTCCGGCCGTTGTCTTCACCAGCCCGGAAATCGCAACTGTCGGCCTGAACCTCGAGCAAGCCATCCAGGCCGGACACACCGCTGCTGCCGGGTTCTTTCCCTTTCAGGCCCTTGGCAAGGCGCAGGCTTCCATGGAAACAGAGGGCTTTGCCCAGATCGTCGCGGATCGCAAAACGGGCCAAATCCTGGGCGCGCAAATCATCGGGCGCGATGCATCCAATCTGATTGCCGAGATGGCACTGGCGATTCAAAATGAATTGACGCTGGAATCGGTCATGCAAACGATCCACGCCCATCCAACAATTGCCGAGAGCTGGCTGGAAGCGGCCGCGATTGCCAATGAGACGCCCATTCACTTTCCGCCGCGGACCAAACGATGAACCGGTTGAAAGGGCGCTTTCCGCACCATCTGCACCGCTCCCTGCCATCGGGGTGCCAGATGTCCAAAACGAATGCCATTTTGCGAAAATACCGGCTGAACACGGTCTGTGAAGAAGCAAAATGCCCGAATCGCCTCGAATGTTATTCGAAGCACACGGCGACTTTTCTGGCGCTGGGCAAATATTGCACGCGCAATTGCGGTTTTTGCGCCATCGGCTTTTCGAAAACACTGCCGCCGCCGGAAGCAGACGAGCCCGACCGCATCGCCCATGTTGTCCGCGAGCTGGAATTGGCGCATGCCGTCATCACCATGGTCTCCCGCGATGATTTGCCCGATGGCGGAGCCGGCCATATGGCTGCGATCATCCGGGCCGTGCGCCGGGAAAACCCCGCAGCGACTCTGGAAGTACTGACCTCTGATTTTGGGGGCGAACCACGCTCCCTCGATCTCGTGCTGGATGAACATCCGGAAATCTTCAATCACAATCTCGAAACCGTGCGCGCGCTATCGTTGCGCATCCGCCACCTAGCCGATTATGACCGCTCGCTGGCCGTGCTGCGCCATGCCAAACAATCGGCGCGCACCCAGTTTGTGAAGTCGGGCATCATGCTCGGCCTGGGCGAAACCGATGCCGAAGTCCGCGCCACCATCGAAGATCTCGCACATATCGGCTGCGACATTATCGCCATCGGCCAATATTTGCAGCCGAGCGCCCAAAAATTGCGCGTCAAGGAATTCATCTCTCTCGAAACGTTTCAGGCCTATGAACAATTCGGCCGAAGCCTCGGAGTCCCCCATATGTACTGCGGCCCCTTTGTCCGATCGGACTATAACGCTGATCTTTTCATCAACCTGCTGAAAACGGACACAAAATGAGAATTTGGGCGATCAGCGATTTGCATTTAAGCTTCGGTATCCAAAACAAGAGCATGGATATTTTTGGCCCTGTCTGGAAAGACCATGCCAAAAAAATCGAGCAGTCGTGGCGTGACCTTGTGCATCCCGATGATCTCGTATTGATCCCCGGCGACATTTCCTGGGCGATGCGCCTGGAAGAGGCCGTGGCCGATCTGCAATGGATCGATCGCCTTCCCGGAACGAAACTGCTCTTGAAGGGCAATCACGATTATTGGTGGAGCTCTCTCAAAAAAATCGCTGCCGTTCTTCCGCCATCGCTGCATTTGATTCAAAACGACACTTTTCGCTGGAAAGATGCCGCCATTGGCGGAGCGCGGTTATGGGATTCGCCGGAATACAGCTTCAAGGAATTCATCGAATATCAGGAAAATCCGGCCGCAAAAGTGATTGACCGCGAAGAAATGGCGCAAGAAGAGCTCCGAGAAAAAGTGTTCGAGCGCGAATTGCAGCGGCTCGAAATGAGCCTCTCCTCACTAGATCCCGATGCCAAAATCCGCATCGCCATGACCCATTATCCACCGATCGGCGCCGACTTAAAACCCTCCAGAGCCTCAAAGATACTGGACAAGCACCGGATTGATATTTGCGTCTTCGGCCATCTGCACAACATCAAAACCGGCCTGTCGCTATTCGGCTCAAAAAACAATGTGCGCTACGTACTCGCATCCTGCGATTACCTGCGCTTTCAGCCATTGCTCCTCATGTAGTTCCGATGTTTGTTCATATACTGGAAGAAGGGATCAGCTTTTCGAACGACTTGATGTCCGGGTCATGAGGCGCGATGCTGCCGCTGAATTTTTCGCGCTTGACGAGCATCTGTTGAATCGTTTTTTCCAGATCCTCGCGATCGCGCCGATGAAAATAATCGGCTGTCAATTCCAATAAATCGCGAAACTCTTCTTCGGTCGATAGCCGGGCAATCATTTTTTTCACAGCTCCGGCAAACACGGGCCTTTCACCATATCCCGTCTGAAATCGAAGGATCTCTAATAGTAGATCCGTGGTCAACTCCGCATCGTGTTCCAATATGAGAGCAATCATATGATTGGCCTTCACGGGATCCGTCAACGCGATCAGCCGCGCGCGCAGAAAATCAAACCAGATCGTCTCGGGACAGTAGTGGGCGAAATCTTCGATGAGCTCCGAGGCATACAGCTGGTTGCCGCTATCGAGCAGATCCGAAATAAAATCGATGATGAATCCCATCAGATCATGCGCGCAGTAACTGGTGATCGTTTCAAAAATTTCAAATGGCTCAACGCCGGCATCGGCGTTCTCATCGAGGATTTCAGTCAGGTTTGAAAGGGCATCCTGGATCGGCTCATCGCTTTCCAAAACATCGGCATCGTAAAGCGAGATGCGATGGTCCAGTTCGTCGCAAAAAATCGATAGCGATTGTTTTTCAGGATATAGACGGCGCCAGAGTTCAAATATAATGAGATATTCGGGGTCGTGCTTTTTGGGATCGTCGTGCTCGGTCAAGAGCATCTCGGCCAATTCTTCGGGCGTATCGCATTCCTGGGCAAAACCGTGAAAGCGGTCTTTGTCGAGAATGATGCCCTTTTGCGAGAGCCTCTCAAACAACCTATCCATCGAAATCAAGCGCAAATCCTCCACCTGCCACTCCTCGCAAGGAATGTGGGGATCCGTCTGGCGATTGAGCCGCAAAAGATTGTAAAGAGCCTTCGTTTGTAGATTCATTTCTGAAATGATATCTCGATGAATCTTCCAGGTCAAGATTTGATTTTAAAAGTTTTTTCAAAACCCATATCCAGATAAAATGATTTCCAATTCTGATGAGAACAAAACGAACTTTCCTCCTCCTCGAAGTGCTCATGGCGATCGCTCTAGTCGCGGTCTTTGCCGCTCCCCTCATGCGCTGGCCGATCAAACACTATCGATCGCAGATCAACCGCCTCGAAGCATTCGAGCTGCAGCGCGCGGCCGACTGGACGTTCACGGAAATCAAGGAGCTTCTGTACAAAGAAGCCATTCCCTGGGAAAAACTGCCCGAGAAAGAACAGATCTTCGTCCAGACGCTGACCGATATACAAATACAAGTTCCGAATCTTACGGCTCGAACCATCCACCGCTCCTATACTCTGAAATGCAAAGGAGAGAAAGAAGGGATCCACGGCGAGATCTTCCGCCTGTATCGAGTCGACATCGATCTGGGCGCCCCCAAGCCCTACCGCTACCGGGTTTTGGTGCAGCGCATTCCCGAAGAATCAAAAAAATAATGTCAAATAAATTTTGACCTCAGGCATAAATGATTAGTCTGGAGACTCGTTATGTCTGGCAATGAATCCTTTGTGCCTCATATTTCTACCCACTCGAACATTCGGGAATTTTCCCTTCGGGCGACGATTCTTGGGATGATTTTTGGCTTTTTTTTCGCGATCGCCAATGCCTATTTAGCTCTTAAAATCGGACAGACCATTTCAGCTTCGATCCCGGCAGCGATCCTGTCCATGGGGCTCATGAAGATCTTTTTCCGCAACACGACGATCCTGGAGCATAACATCGTTCAAACGATCGCTACGGTGGGCGAGGGGCTAGCCGCTGGCGTTGTTTTCACGATCCCGGCGCTCTTTTTTCTGGGCGAATCACCTTCCATTGGACGCATTTTTCTTCTATCTTCTCTCGGCGGCATTCTCGGCATCCTGTTCATGATCCCGATGCGTCGCTTCATCATCGTCGACGAGCACCGCAAATTGCCGTTTCCGGAAGGAACGGCCTGCGCCGAGATCCTGAAAGCCGGAGAAAAGAGCAGCAAATCGGCGATCATGGCCGTTTACGGTCTGATCGTATCGGGACTTTATAAGATCGCCACGAATGCACTGTTTTTGTGGAAGGAGACGCCGGCCTGGACCTACAAATTTTTTCACAATACCCAGTTTAGCATCGACACATCGCCCGCACTGCTGGGAGTGGGCTATATCTGCGGCGCGCGCATCTCGACGTTGATGTTCACCGGCGGCGCGCTCGGATGGTGGATCATCATTCCGCTGATCAAGATGTTCGGTTTGGGCGCCACAACGATCTATCCGTCGCAGATCCCGGTCGCGGACCTATCCGCTGACGACATTTGGGGCTATTATGTGCGCTATATCGGCGCGGGCACGGTAGCCATTGGCGGTATGTTAAGCCTGGTGCGCATTGCACCGCTGATTTATAAAACGATCAAAGTCAGTGCCAAAGAGCTCACTTCGGGGTTTTTCAGCCGTGCGCATCTGGAACGCACGGACCGCGACATTTCGATGGCCTGGCTGATCCTGGGCTCTGTCGCCACCATCCTGGCTCTGTGGCTCATTCCGGGATTGCCGATGAACTTTTTCACCATCGTGCTTCTCACGATCCTGGGATTTTTCTTCGTCGCCGTGACATCGCTCACCGTAGGGCTGGTTGGCAGTTCATCAAATCCCGTTTCCGGCATGACCATCACAACACTGCTCATCACCTGCATCGTATTCGTATTGCTCGGCTGGACGGAGCGCATCTATCTCATCTCCGCCATTACGATGGGCTGCGTAGCCAGCACGGCTATTTGTATGGCGAGCACGACATCGCAAGATCTCAAGACGGGATTTTTGCTCGGCGCAACGCCGCGATCGCAACAGCTCGCAGAAATCGTGGGCATTCTGATTCCGTCGTTGGCGCTGGGCTATACAATTTATATTTTGAATGCGGCGTATCAGATCGGATCCAGCCTCATGCCGGCTCCACAGGCGATGCTAATGTCGATCATCGCGAACGGAGTCATCAATGGCGAGCTGCCCTATTCTCTCGTAATCATCGGAATTTTGATCGGCTTAGTTCTGGCTCTATTGAGAGTCCAGATCCTGCCTTTTGCAATAGGCCTTTATCTACCGCTTTCCCTATCGACCGCGATCATGGTCGGCGGGCTGGCACGCGCGATCGTGGATCGCAAAAGCTCCAGCGAACTCGCCCAGGAACGAGGCATTCTATTATCTTCGGGCCTCGTCGGCGGAGACGCTATTCTCGGCGTCATCATCGCCCTGTTGACGATCGTCGGGCTGATCCCTGAAACCGCATCGGCACTCTTGCCCGACTATATCAGCTTGGGCATGTTCCTGGCGCTCGGGCTGGGGGTTGCGATCTGGACGCTGTATCGGCAAAAAGACCGGCCCTATCCAAAAGAGCCCGGGCCTTAGGAACTGCGAAAAGTTTAAGGCTTAGCACGATAAGACTGAAAGCTTTCTTTTACCACAAAAAACCAAGTGCGCCTATCGTTATTCATTGCTACAATCAAAGATGCTATTCTCAATATATTATCTTGGACCATGAAGCGAACAAAACGAGCGGCCATCTTACTCGAAATGATCATAGCTCTCGGACTGACGGCCATATTATTATCTGTGCTTTTCCGCTTTTTTGCCGGCAGTGTTCGCATGGACCAAAAAGTAGATACCGCGCGCACTCAGCTATACCAACGGCAGCATTTCCAGATGCGTATGGCCACCATTCTCAATTCAATGGTGCCTCGATCGTCCATGTCGCCACCAAAAGGATCATCATTTTATACAGTGGACGAAAAGATGCCGGGATTTATCACCATTTTTGATAATGGCATCGATCCCGATCCATTGTACAGTGGACCGATTCTCGGCAAAGTATTTCTCGATCTCAATGGCAATTTAACGCTGGCGCTTTGGCCTCTGGAAAAACAGGAAAAAAACATTTACCGCACGGAAATCCTTCTTTCGAACGTGCAAAAAATACGCTTCCAGTTTCTGGCCAAAAAATCCCTCCAACATACCGACTCAAAAGCAATTCCCATCAACTCAACCCTTGAGTGGCGCACCAACTGGCCGCAAAACTGCTGGGACATCCCTTCTATGATTCGTCTGATCATCGATCAAAATAACCAGGAGACCGGATTCGCATTCGCACTGCCATCGATCGAACCGATCATCACCTACCACGAAAACGGAGTCAAGGGATGAACATCCTCAGCATGGTCATGGGACTCCTCCTGATTTTTGCCTGCACATTTACATTGTCTTTGCGCAAAGCCACCGTGACGCAAGGAGTGGAAAAAACCTATCAGGCGCATCTCAAAGCGTCGCGCAAAATCCAAAATTCCTACGAGAGTCTTTGTTATCGACGGATGCGCGGCGTAAAACCAAAGAATCCCGAAGGGCAAGCAACTGAAACTCCTAAAAAAGAAACCCGCATCGAACCGCTGAATCTCGATTGCGCCCGTCTGAACCTCTGGCCTCTCGTGATGGACGGCGCTGAGAAGCATCCCACTCTTTATGAAATGGCCGCCCAGCTCCTGAGATCTTTTTATGGCTCTGCTTTTCTCAATCAACAGCCTCGGCTCGAATATCACATGCTCGACGCCATTCTCGCAGCCGCGAACAATGAAAAATCCAACGCATCATCTGTTTTTCTGGAAAAACTCGCCTTGAAGGATTTTCATGTCAAGCCGCTTTACACAATGCAGACTCTGTACTATCACATGCTGCGGGGCACCAAGAAAAGCGCAGGCGATCAAAGCTATCCCGCGCTTCTCGAATATCTGATGGTCGAAAATAAAAAATCATCGATCTGCATCCATCACGCATCGATTGAAATGCTCTCGGCTCTATTTGGTCCGCGCGCAGCTCATGCAATATTTCATGAACGGCAAGAGAGCGAGACGCCCTTGACGGTCGAACGGGTGCAAGACCTGTGCAGCCAGAACGGGAAGATCGGTTTGAGCGATGAATTTTTTGAACTCTTCGACTGGCAAGCCTCGCGCCACCATTCCTCCGGACATAAAACGCTGGTCCATGAGGAAGCGGATGTCTGCTTGAAACAGAAAGTATTTTTTTCATCCTAGCAAAGAACGTACCTAATCTATCACTGCCGGAAGGCGTGCAGTAAACGTACTTCCCTCTCCCAGATGAGATATGACGGTCACTTCCCCGCGATGTTTTTGGATGATCGTCTTGACAATCGACAATCCCAGACCCGTGCCGCCAAATTTGCGCGAGCGCGCTTTGTCGACTGTGTAAAAACGGTCAAAAATGCGGTGCAGATCCGTCTCCGGAATCCCAATACCGCGATCTTTGATCGATAGCAACACCTGGTCATTGGATGGCTCGATGAGCATTTCGATCTGGGCGGGAACGGGCGAGTATTTCACTGCGTTTTCTAACAGATTCATGATGGCCATCGCCAGCAGATCGCCATCGGCCAAAATCAGCGCCTGATCCGTTTTTCTTTCGATGGAGATTTTCACAGTCGGCTGGGCGACGAGAAGAAGCTGTTTGCAATTTTCAGCAATCGCGATGAGATCGACCGATTGAAATTGATCTTCGTGCAGATTTTCAATATCCGCAAGAATAAGAAGGCTTTTGACCAGCGCATTGAGCCGAATGCAGGTCTTCAAAATCTTTTCCGTAATCTCCTTCGTCTGGGCCTGTGATAGCTGCGGCAAATCATGCAGCGTCTCGGCAAATCCGCGGATGATCGTGATCGGCGTTCGCAATTCATGCGAGGCATTGGCGATAAAATCCTTGCCCATTTCAATCACTTCATAATCGGACGTCTTGTCCTGCAAGACGAGAATCACTCCGCTGTGCTGCGCTAAAGGCGCGGCAATGAGATCGAAATAGAGATTGGGCGATTCATTGACGGTAAACGTTTCAATCATCATCTCTGAGCGCTCGATCGCCTTCTCAATGAGCTGCCGGCATTTAACCGCCATCTCCTGGCGATGCGCCCGAATCTCGCTGAACTTTTCAAAAGATAATATTTCCACGCTCAATCCCAGCATTTTGCCGGCAGAGGCATTGGCGAAAGTAATTGATCCGTTGACATCGACGGCGACTACGCCTTCACCCAGCGATTCCAAAATTTCTTTCGTTCGCTCCTGCTGCTCGACCAGATTGGCGATCTGTTTTTGAATGCGGTCGTTCATGTCGTTGAATGTTTTGGCCAGCTTGCCGAACTCGGATTTTGACTGGATCTTTCCTTTGATCTCAATGCGCGGAATAAAATCCGCCTTTCCCTCCTGATAGGGGCGGATCGCGGAGATAATATCCTGAATGGGGCTGGTCATCCGATAAATCACAAACCAGATCATGATTCCATACAGAACGAGAACGATCATCCCCAACGTCAAAAATCCGATCTCGAAATCGTGCGCCAGCGTGCGGATCTCGGTAAAAGGAAGTCCGATGCGCAGCACATATTCCTGCCCGTGGGAATCAAACGGCCGGGCGAAATAGATGAGCGATTGGCGAAATATCGGCGAATAGCGGCTCCCATGCCCCTGACCGTATTTAAGAGCTCCCATCACCTCGGAGCGATCTTCATTCATCAGCTGCTGCTGATCGATCTTGGCCGCCATGGAAAAATGAGTGTCGTAGGCGGGCAACCCATCGCGATTAAAAAGAGTGATGCGAAAAAAAACAAATGCCTTTTCCGCCCGCAAATATTCAATCATGCGATCGAGATCCGGCGCTTTTTCAATCTTGGCGATCAATTCACCGGCGCGCTTTTCCAATGAATGAATCGTGATGAAACTGACCGCCCGCTCTACGAAGGGAAAAAAAACAGCCAGGCACAGCACCAAAAGGACGATGTGGATGAGCAGCGTTTTTTTGCGAAAACTAAAAAAATATCGGTAGAGCATCTTATTCCAGTGGATAAAACGATTCGAACCCTTCTTTTGTGACAATGCCGGTATTCTCATAGCGAACGCCGCCCAGCCCCGGCCGATAGAGCCCGGGTTCGATGGCGATCACCATACCGGATTGCAGCAACATCTCCCGATCATCTCCGTCCCACCGGATCAATGGGCATTCATGCGCCTCGAGGCCAATCCCATGGCCCAGACTATGGGAAAAGAGCTCTTCGACCCCGGCTCGCTTAAATACATCGCGCGCGGCCCGGTCCAGCGAGCCAACGGTAGCGCCAACGCGCACCTGCTCGCGGGCGGCCCGATCCGCCGCACGGACGAGATCCTGCATTTTTTGCAGCATCGGATCGGGCCGCCCGAAGAAAAAGGTGCGCGTCGCATCCGCACAATATTTTTCTATCATGGCGCCCACGTCGACGAGGACGATCTGATCCTTTTGCAGCCGCGCATCGGCGGCGCGATGGTGGGGATAGGCGCTATTTTCGCCAAACGCCACAATCGGATCAAAAGCCATCCCGCCCGCTCCGCGCTGCCGAACAAAGAACTCGAATTCGAAGGCCAATTCCTTCTCGCTGATGCCTTCTTTCAATCGAGATTGGATATGCCGAATTCCTTCCCAGGTCAGCTGAGCCGCGCGCCGAAGATGCTCGATTTCATTCGGCTCTTTGATCAGCCGCAGCTCTTTGAGAGGCTGCACAATCGGGATAAATCGCGCATCGGGGCTTTCTTTTTGCAGCTGGCCCAGATTTGCCACCGTCGTCCAAGCGCTGTCAAATCCGATGTTTCCTGTTTGCGGCAGCTCCTTTCCTTTGACCCAAAGAGAAACCGGGCAGGGCGCCTTGCCTGACACAGCACTAAAATACCGCCCATCGACCACCAGCTCGACCCTGTCAGGAAATACCCATAACCGCCCCTTCGAGAGCGTAAGGCGGGTCAAATACAGCAGATCGATGGGATTTTCGATGAGCAATGCATCGATCTTCCAATCCCGCAAAC
The DNA here is from genome assembly GCA_015661075.1 of Parachlamydiales bacterium. Classification (GTDB taxonomy): domain Bacteria; phylum Chlamydiota; class Chlamydiia; order Chlamydiales; family SM23-39; genus CAISYW01. The sequence continues at coordinate 32,416 of JACVQJ010000030.1, forward strand.
GCTCTTGAATCTTCATTGTCTTCTCAAAAAAAGTTTTTCCAAATCCGCGGCCAGAAGTTTCACTTCCCGCATCAAGCCGCTTTTCCAAAGAGCTTCCGCCTCGGCAATCGTCGGACGCCGGAACGCCGTCTGGCTCAAGCGCCGGATCGTTTCGCCGAGCGGCATCTCCCGCCCAATATCCTCTTGGATCGCCTCGAAAAAAACGGCGGCCATCGCCGGATCGAGCCATTCGGGAACGGCATCGCAGCTGAGCTGGCGGGGGCCGATCACCTGGACGTCCATTCCCACCTCCGCACAGCGAGCGATCAGCTCATTCATCCTGAGCGACTCTTCAGCTGTCAACGTTAGGCGCACAGGAACCATGAGCGTCTGCAAAGAGCCCTTTTTCAACACCTTTTGCTGCAATGCCTCGCGTAAATCGACGAGCAGTACATCCGATCCGCGCTCGGCGAGCAAATAGGAACCGACAACGGCCAGAGCTCGGCCCTCCACCTCTTTGTCCCACAGCACGCCCTGCACGCTGACCGGCTGGGCGGCGTTTTCCTGAAAAGGCTCATCCCATGGATCTCGATGTTTCAAAAATGGCGCCGGCTCGAATGAGATATTATCAGAAAAAGACGGCAGATTGCCGGGCACAAACGCGCGCTGAATGGAATCGCGAACAAAACAAAAAAGTTTTCCCTCGTCCTGGAATCGCACCTCTTTTTTCTGGGGATGGACATTGACGTCGAACTCTTCGGGATTGTGTTCGAGATAAAGAACGATCATCGGATGGGATCCTTCTTGTAGCCGCGTCCCGTAGGCTTCGCGCACCGCTCGGGAAATGAGCGGCGAAAAGATCGGACGGCGGTTCACAAAAAAGTGCTGTCCCAGCCGCGTGAAGCGCGCATCGACGGGATCGCCCAGCCAACCGGATAGATTCTTCTGCTCCAGCCAGACGCCTTTTTCGCTCAGATCGGATCCCAAAACTGCCTGAATGCGGGTTTTCCAATCCGATGCATCCACGCTGAGCAAGACCTGGCCCTGCGAGCGCAAGACAAAGGCAATCCGCGGCTCTGACAAAGCCATCGACTGAACAGCCCGCATGACCTGGGTCGCGTTCGCCTGCGGAGATTTGAGAAATTTTCGACGGGCGGGCGTATTGAAAAACAGCGAGCGCACTTCGATGCTCGTCCCAGGGTTGCGCGCACAGGGTTCCATCGGCGAAACGCGGCCGCCCTCGGCCATCAGGCGATGGCCCAGGTTAGAGCGCGATGTGCGGATATCCACCTTTGAAACGGACGCGATGGCAGCCAGCGCCTCGCCGCGAAACCCCATCGTCTCCAAAGCGTCCAGATCGTCGATGTCGGTAATTTTTGAGGTCGCATGGCGGAGCAGACACAATGCCAGATCGGATGAGTCCATGCCGCAGCCATCGTCCTCCACTTTAATCAATTGTTGACCGCCGGCCTGAATCTCGATTTCAATGCGCTGGGCTTTCGCGTCAATCGCGTTGTCGACCAGTTCCTTCACCACCGAAGCGGGGTTTTCAATCACCTCGCCGGCAGCGATTTTGTTGATCACATCATCGGACAATAGAGCTATTTTCATCTTCACCAGCATACATTTTTACGCCTTTTCCGAACTATCTGTGAAATCACATCCTTCGGTATACTCACCTTATGCGGTTACTTTTCATTTCGCTACTCTTTGCAATACCTTTATGGGCATCGCCCGTCTCCAATCCGGCCGGACCCGGACTCATGCAGTCCGGCCTGTTCAGCTCATCCAATCCCTGGGTCAAAGTCACAACGGGCTATCTGGCTGATTATGTGTCTGATATGCCATTAAAGCTCTCGCAAGGAAGTGCGGAATTCGACCCAGAAGAGACCTTTAAGCACTTTGGGCTGAACTCTCAAATGGCGACCTTTTCCCTGG
>JACVQJ010000031.1 GCA_015661075.1 Parachlamydiales bacterium
TTTGGAATTTTTAGATTGTCTTCCCAGAGACGTTTTGGGGTAATTTAACTTCCTGATGAAAATTTTCTCCTAGGAAAATTCTTCATCGGGAATGGCTCAAGAGTGTGATTTAAACTCGACTTTGTACAATTTTAGGGCCGCCTGCCTCGCCTATTTGCCCTCGGACGTTCGACCTTTGGTCGAACGAGGAGCTAATTTAAAAGGGAAGGGGTTTTTAACCCCTTCCCTTTTAAATTAGCTCCTCCGAGGGCAAATATTTCGAGGCCTTCGGTCCTAAAATTGTACAAAGTCGAGTTAAAACAAAAAATCAAGCCGCCGCCCAACGCTTTCTATGCGCCTGAATTTTGTCGGACCGCCTCCGCCGCGGTTGGTATTCAGTGAAGGGTGTTGACGATCGATATTATATTCTTCGGCTTTGCGACGGGTTCGTGGAGTTGCATCGATAGTGCTCGGCAATACCCCGTATCCCCAATTCTCTGGTTCCTCAGCAATCGCCCGACTCACTTTTGAGCATAGACTATGCGTTGCATCCGATGCATGTTTTCTCACTCGCGAAAGAACACTGCCGGATTGACCAATATATCGGCTTCTATGTCGCTTAATATGGCGTATTTTTTTAATGACATAAACTCCGGATTTATTTTTGATCGAAGGCGTAAATTCTGGCGAAATATGCGTACCAAAATCTCTAAATGGATAATATTTTATTGGAGTTTCCTGAGCAGCAAACGTACCCTCGGAAGGTGGAAGATCGTCATATTGGGACCAAGCTCCGCCGCCGTTGCCACCGGTTGTTTTATTCAATTTTTCATTTTCTGGAATCCGAGCGATATAAGAGCACTCGAGTTGTTTCGCATCCTGCGTTTCTGGATACGGCCCAAATACCATCACTGATGTCTGATTGGCCGGACATCGCACTAAACAATGTAATTCAGAAGATTTTTCAGGGTTTGGGTTATTAAAATAACAGATATAACTTGAAAGTCTTTTTCGTAGATCCTCGGAAATGCCAGCAAGAGATCGTTTTCCTCCATCCGGCTTCACAACTGTCCATTGATATGCGTAGAGTCCGCGCTGCATCCCGGAGGGATCTTTCGTCCCGTCGAGACCAAATTTCCTGGTTTCCGGATCTAAAACCACATTGTAAGTCATCGAATTCACATCAATCGCCATCGCTAACTAACCATCAAATGTTATTAACATATCATACAACAAAAGGCCCATTTTATTCAATTAATATTTCATCGTATCTACTCAACAAAGGCACCGTCAAATAAATGACTTAAAATCAGACGTTTAAGTTAAAGAATTATGCAATTTCAGCGCACAAAAGAAGCTTCAACAACATGAAGGCGTTATCGTTAGAAAACGCCGAGGAACTTGGCAAAATACCAAGCGGCGATGACCATCAAGACAAACGCCCCGCCCCACAAAAGATTAGGCATCCAGCGAACGCCGCCATGAGGCGCTCCCCTCATTTCGAGAGTACCGATGCCGTAGGCAAAATCCTGTTTTTCCGCAGGCAAACGGAATGCCTCGGGATTTTCCTTGAGCATCTTTTCCCCGTCAAATCCCAGAAAATTCGCATATTGGCGGATAAATCCCAGCGCATAGGCATTTGAGATAAAATGCGCCACCCGCCCCTCTTCGATTGCCTGTATATAGATCATACGAATCGAAGTGGCGTTTTCCACCTCTTTCAAGGAGAGATTCATTTCTTCGCGCTTCAATCGAAACACGTCGCCCATTTTTTTCAAACCTTCGCTCATATAATCACAATTTTCCTTTTGTTTGATTCTACCCCTGCCACTCATTTCGTTCAAATCCATAAGGAGCGTTGCGTCTCATTCTTGTCTTATTCCAGCCAAACTTCTACAATAAGAAGTGCTATGCATTCATCCACCTTTACTGCCAAAATCGATTTAAGCCTTGTGGAAAAGCTCTTGAGCGATCTTCCGCAGCAGGGCTTTGAAATGACTAGGCCGACCTATACGATCTTCTCGGCCAAGAAAAAGGGCGTCAACTGCACTCTCTATGAATCCGGCAACTTGGTTGTGCAGGGCAAAGACATGCAGGAGTTCATCGAGTTTTATCTCGAGCCTGAAATCCTGAAAGGATTTCAATTTACCCATCCCGAGGCTACCCTCAACCTCACTCCCCACATCGGCCTTGACGAGGCCGGCAAGGGCGATTTTTTCGGACCATTATGCATCGGATCGGTTTTTGCCGGCGGCGATGACATTCTGAAGCTCCATCAAATGGGAGTCAAGGACAGCAAGCGCTTTTCCGACGAATCAATTCTCAAGCTGGCCCGCAAGATCCGCGCCTCATATCCATATGTCGTGATCCGGCTGTTCCCGCAAAAGTACAATGAGCTCTACGGCCGTTTTAAAAACCTCAATCGGCTTCTCGGCTGGGCGCACGCCGCGGCTCTCGGCGATTTAAGTGAAAAGACGCAATGCAAAAAAGCCATTCTCGATCAGTTCGCCGAAAAACACGTCGTGGAAACGGCGCTGAAGCAAAAGCGAATCGATGTAGAGCTCGAGCAGCGCGTGCGCGGGGAAGAAGATCTCGTCGTCGCTGCCGCCTCGATCCTGGCCCGAGCGGGCTTTCTCGAAGGCCTGGAAAAACTCAGCCAGGAATATGGCTGCGTTTTGCCGAAGGGCGCCGCAACGATTGTGATCGACACCGGCGTCAAACTGGTGGAAAAATTTGGACTGGAAATTTTAGACAAAGTCGCCAAGACTCACTTTAAAACCAGAACTGATATTCTTTCCCGCCTGCCGCAAGAGTGATAATCGATCCGGCTGCAAAAAAAACACCACAGAGATCAAAACCACAGAGAAAAAACCCAATTAAATCTCTGTGGTTTCGATCTCTGTGGTGATTTTATTGATCAAGCGGTAACGAATCAGGAAATTTGAGCGTGAGCACTTCTTTAGTTAGGTTATATTCATATTTCAGAACAAACGAAGGACCAAAAACATTACCCCCATCTTGATTATATCTATGTAATATCCTATGCTCTTTGCCTGTAATAATTACAGAATTGCCAATAATATCGATCGTTATTATTGTTGAGGATTTATCAATATTTGGAGCCATGATTGTTGTTTCACGGTAATTAGCGTTCCATACCCAAACAGCATGGTTGCCGCTGTGTTGACCAGCAAAATAAAGCGCTAACGTCACAATTTCCTGATCAAAAATTTTCGCTTTCAATTCCTGTTTCAAATCACGTATTACTTGTGCTACATCATCGTGCGTACATTTAAATTCCTTACCATCCACTATAACAGTACGGCTCCTCGGAAAATCAATCATCAGTTGATTAATTGCTAATTCGAGCTTCACACCTTTTCGCCATTCTCTGAGCACGAGTAAACTGACTGCAGCCCCAATCGCTGTCATTCCTAGGATCGCAACTTTGACAGCGAGCGGCCAAGCAATCAATGCGCCGCTAATATTTGTTACAGCCGCCATTGCACCAAAAATTCCAACAACTGCAGGCCAAAATAAAATTGCAAGAGCAACACCTGTAATCACACAAATGGCAGCGCACACTTTCCCAACCCGGTCACCATGATGTAATCTTCTAACTTCATATATTCCCAGCTTGCCAAAAGGAATCTGAACCTCCTTTAAGCTTGCGTTATTTGCAGTCTCAATTCGTTCCGTAGGGGATGTCATCATTTACCTTTTCGTTTCAATCAAAACAAGTTGGCCCTTTTTTTTGCCTTTATAATAACACCAAACCAATGATTCACCAACAATAATCGCCCATTTTCTCCTGATTAAAAAACAACTTAAATGGCTATCAAAAATTGAAGACAACCAAATGAATGAAAAGATCATATGAACACGAAAGATTTATTCCTACAGCAAGCGCAAGAAGCTTATATTCTAAGCATTAGACATTGCAAGCCTGAATAAATCCATTTTGCACGAGCTTTCTACTCTTGAGATCCAGCTCTTGAATGAAATCTTTTTTTTAGTTTAGGATAGCTGTTTGGAGAGGGCCCAATGAAAAGAATTTTAGCGCTCACAGCCATTTGTATGTTCGGCCCGCAATGCCTGACGGCGGAAGAAGAAGTTCAATCGCTATGGCACTATCACCCCTTGCATGTCGGAGGCCAGATCATCCGGATGGGCAAAGCCGATTGCCACAACGAGCATCCCGAACATCAAACCTATCTCGGGAATTTGCATTATCGCAAAAGTAACGTTTTTCTTTCGATGCTGACGCCGATCAACCGCCACAACATCTTCATCCCGCAGATTCAATTCAATTACGTCACCTTCGACTGGAATAAAAACCAGAAGTTCAACGAGACCCATTTCTACTACATGACATTCGATTTGGTCTATTATGCGACCTGGCTTGAAAGATGGCGATGGATCATGCGCTTCGACTATAACCTGCAGACCGAACACCTCTCGCACCCCGGCCAATATAGCCTCTATAACGGCCTAATGTGGGGCTCCTATGAACTGAACTCAAACTGGCACTATCATGTCGGAGCTCTAGGCTACGTCGGTCTGAAGGGATACAACATCTATCCGATTTTCGGCCTCGATTATACTCCCAGCAAAAGCTGGTTTTTTCAAGCTGTTTTCCCGATCAACTATTCCGCTGAATATAAAATCGGAGATTGGACCGTGGCCGCGAAAATCCGCCCCCTGAAAGAGCGCCTGCGCACGGGCTCGAGAGAACCACAGCCGCGATCGATCTTCAGTTATTCATCATTGGGATCTGAAGTCAATATCCGCTACGAGCGCCAATTGAAATTGGTTCTGGAAGGATATGTAGGCTATAACCTGGGCGGCTCCTTCTATATTAAAAACGCCCATGGAAAGCACGCTCAGTATGTGGATGTCAACGGCGCTCTCTACTGGGGACTGAACCTCGATTACGGTTTTTGAGGCGCCAGTTTAAAGGACTTGAGGAAGCGCTGAAAAGTGGCTTCTTCAAAATCCTGTCTGGTTCCTTCCATCGCAATCATATACAGCCGGTTTCCAATCATCACAGCTTGCGCGCGAAAGCAGTTTTTCCCGCTTTGGACCAGGAAATTGATGGCCGGAAAGCCGTGCAATTTCATCATATCGGCAAAAACGAGTTTATTTTCAGGATGCTGATTGAGAATTCCATTCACGAGCCCTTCCAATCCCGTCGCTTCGGCGCCGGTCGGCAAATCTTTCGGATACTGAGCGACGAGGAGCAGGCATACAGCATGTTCGCGGTAAGGCGCTAAATAGACATCGTAGCTTAAATGAAGCCCTTCGTTATTCAGTTTGAGTTTTTGTTCGATCATCTGCGGCAAGGCGGGAAACGATATGCGGCAATCACCGGTCCGCGTATAAATTTCCTTCCATCCGCCCATATCGGCGTGCGCCTGCGATCGAAAGAAGAGGTGGGCGGCTATCAGAGCCATCACCAGAATCCAAAGACCGATTTTTTTCACAGCTTCACGGCGCATAGACTCTCCTTCTTCATGTTTACTGAACAAACCATCCGGTGTGATGAACATCCACAGGAACCGATGGCATAAAGGCACTAAAAATGATCACCGCGAGCACCCATATGATCGCAGAAGCCATTCCAATCACTAACGAGGCAGCCACGACATTTCCGATCGAGCGGAGAATGGAAAACTGCTGGACTTGCGCCAAGGCTTGCAAATAGATGACGATCGACCAGACGGCGAAAACCAGCTTTCCGATCAAAATCAAAAACAGGAGGGCGACAGCGCCGGGCAGTACCACCTGATCCTGCGCCCCAAAAAACACAAAATCAGCGTAAAAAAAGAGCAGTAACAGCCAAAGCGGGATATTGCCGATCAACGGAACACACGACCAGGCATAAGCAGCACGGACCGCGTCAAAACTCCCCTGCCCTTTGAACATCCGGCCCACCCAAACGACTACATAGCTCCAGATGGAGAAAAAGGCATACCCCCAAAACGGAGCGATTACGATGGAAATGAGCATCATCCATACGAGTCCATAATGCAGTGCGATCGGAAAGGACTGAAAGCAATTCATTAACGAAGTAAAGCCGTAGATAAATGCCAGAGGCCAAAGTGATTGCCTGGGATTTTGAGCAATGATTTTTTGAATGGTTTCTCGCGGGCTCTTCCAAATGGACAGCCATGGACTTTGTTCTGACATTCACTCCCCCCCCAGCCTTCAAGTGCCCCTGTCTGTCTTGCGTAAGGGATCGTTCAAAAATAACTTTTAGCGTTCTCGAGGGAAAAATCGATTTATCTATTGAGAATTTTTCCTTGCAGAGAGAAACAAGACTCTCAGCCTGCGGAAAAATTCTCAAAATCTAAACCGTTTTTCTCCTCGCCAACACTAAACTTTATTCTTGAACGATCCCTAAGGCAAAACAAATTGCCCGCTACGCGATCTGCGAGTGTAACCCTATAGACCAGACAAAGGCACCTGAAGGCTCGTTTAATTAATTTTTATATCAGTTTTGAATTAATTACAATTAATTAAACAACAAATGTTGATATTGTAGATTAATTAACTAAATCAGAGCAATTAAGACAGGCGCCATCAGAGGAACAAACCGATCATCATTCCAACAGCCATCGCTGCGAGGAAAATAATAGCCCCCGAAACAGTTCCTGCGAGCAGAAGATTGGCCAGGGCTCTGCCCAAAGAAAAGCCCTGAACTTCTCGAAGCGACTGGAGGAACAGAACAAACGTCCAAACGCCCAGGATGAGAATGATGAGATTTACAAAAACCAGCGTTGGACCAGTCATTGGAAAGAGAAAAACGCTCTCAGCGCGGGTCAGTAGAAAAATGCACCACATCGCAACGGTCAAAATGGTCGGCACATTGGACCATGCAACAACTGCGCGAAGATGCACAGCAGGGGCAATCCCTCCGAGCCATCGGCCGGTAATATAAAAAACCCACCCGGAATAATAGAGCCATGCCATACCCACAATCGGAGCGAGAACGAGCATCGGGATCAAAACGGCAAAAAAGCCCAACCGATGACCGACTGAATAGACGTTGGCAAAATAGAAGAGATTTTGCAAAGCATAGGCTGTGGCGAGATAAACGACGCCATAGCGTGGATTGACTTGAACGATCGATCGAATTGTTGTCCGTGGTTTTTTCCACATAGAAAACCAGGGATTCGCGTTGCCCATTTGCATAGCACATCCTGCTTTGTGTTTCTATACCGAACGTGATTCGAAAATCGGGAATTGGGCAAGGAGGCGCCCTGAATTCGAGCCAGGCTTGCCGGCGCTGAAGCAGCCCAACTTGAATAAGTTGGGCGATGCAGGCGGGCTCGAAGACAGTGGCTGCTGACGCTGCCAAAAACCGATTTGCGAAGCATGTTCGGTATAAAGCCATGCATACAGCTTTAGAGAATATCCGGCAACCTCGACTTTGTACATTTTTAGGGCCGAAGGCCTCGAAATATTTGCCCTCCGAGGCGGGCAAATAGGCGAGGCAGGCGGCCCTAAAAATGTACAAAGTCGAGGCAACTATGAGTTCTCTTCCAATTCTGCGACAGGCTCTTCATCGTCAAAAATCAGCTCGCCGTCTTCCGACACTTCATCGGGATCAACGATGGCAGTTTTCTCAGCTAAAGCCAGTTCCTCATCTTCCAGCTGATCGGGAAGCGATAGTGGGGAATTGATCGCGGTTGCGGCAAAAATAAACCATACAGCAAAAAACATTTCTCACACTCCAAATAGAGTGCAACAGTGTAAAATGGCTTTAGAGTGCTGTCAAGCAAAAGAGGGGCCGGCCAAAGACTCCGGCAGCCCCGCTATAAAAATCTACTGTTGGCCGTTGTTTTTCTTACAGCATCCGCAGCCGCACAGCGAGCACGCTTTGCAAAAGCACGTGATTGCATACAGGCCAGCTAAACCCACGAGAGAAAAAATGATCCGCGCAACAGCAGAAGCTTCGCCGCCAAACAGGTTGGCGATTAGATTGTATTTAAAAAACCCAATGAGCCCCCAGTTGAGAGCGCCGATCACCAATAACAACTTAACAATAATTCGAAAAAAATTCATAAACCACTCCTTAACTTGTAAACACCTAAATCCAACCATAATAAAATTTTTAATCTTTGTCCAGCCCATACAGCGATACCTCGTATTTTTATTATATTACTCACCATTAAGGCTGATCGTTACCCACAAGTTCTGTTTCCAGAGGGAGGCGAGGCAAAGCCAGATGGAAGCGTAAGCGGTCCGAATGGTGAAGCCCATAGCTGAAAGCAGCTATGGGCGAGACAGAGGATCCAACAAATTAAACCTCAGAAATTGACTTGCGATCATTCGATAAGCTATTGATAATACTTATCAGTTATCTTTGAGGATGCATGGTAGAGTTTTTCTTGAAAGGATTTGTCCTGGGTTTTGCCATTGCCGCCCCGGTCGGTCCAATTGGAATTTTATGCATCCGCAAAACGCTGCAATTCGGAAAGCTGTCAGGGATCAGCTCAGGGCTAGGCGCTGCTGCCGCCGACACGCTTTTTGGTTCGCTCGCCGCTTTTGGAATGACTTTTCTCTCTGATCAAATAATGACCTACGGATCTTGGCTAAAGTTGGTGGGGAGCTTCTTTTTGCTCTTTTTGAGCTATCGCTCGTTTTGCGCACATCCTCGAGAACCCAACGACCGATTGCACAAAATGAGCTATCTGAAAGATTTTATCGGAACGTTTTTTCTCACTCTCACAAATCCTCTCACGATCCTGTGCTATTTGGCCGTATTTGCCGCGATCGGACTCACGGATATCATAGGCGTCCCGCTCTCGGGAGTGTTTCTGGTCAGCGGCGTCTTTATTGGGGCCTCGTTCTGGTGGCTGATCCTGATCGAGGGCGTCGGATTATTCCGCCATAAATTGGACAATCACACGATGACCTGGATCAACCGCATCGCCGGTATTGTCATCGGCGCTTTCGGGATCTGGAGTTTGACAACCCTGTTTATTAACAGATTCTAAAAGCTCGGGGAAGGGCATCCCCGAGCCGAATGAACACTTATTTCCGATTCTTCGGACAGAGCAAATAGAGCGGAATGCTCGATAAAAGAAGCAGAGCTCCATAAGAAAGAACGTCAGTACCCGATCCGTAAATCGCCCAACAGGCATAAACGATGCCAACAAGCGCGACAAACACGGCTCTTTTCGTATATGGATAAGTACCTCGCATGAACAGGATCAGCTCGGATACCGGCGTATAGAGATAAGAAATCAGCGCTGCCAGCGTCGCAATCAAGATCAACAGATTGAATTGCTTGACCAGATCCGGGGAAATCGTCAAAAGCAGACAAGCTGTTATTAATATCGCGGTAATGACCATCGCGTACGATGGAGCGCCTTTCTTATTTCTGCGCCCGAATATCTTTAAAAATAGATTGTCATCAGCGGCGGCCATGGGAATTTGTCCCTGGATCAACGTCCATCCATTCAACACACCCAGGCAAGAAACCGAAGCGCCAAACGCGATGATCCACTTGCCCCATTCGCCGAAAATGACTTGCGCCGCATCAGCAAAGGGAGAAACAGAATTTTGCAAAGCAGCATTCGGAATCATGCCCATAATGGCGACCGAGCTGGCGATATAGGCAATCCCCGCGATCGACATGCCCAAAATTGTGGCAATTGGAATAGTACGCGTTGGATTTTTTACAGATCCGGCCGGCACGGTTCCCGACTCAAATCCGATGAACGCCCATAAAGTCAGCGTCGCGCCCTGCGTGATAATATCAAAAGTCCCCAGCTGAGGTGCCGGTGTCACGTTGGCCGATGCGGTAATATAATCGGCGTGGAAATAGAACCAACCGAGCAGACCAATCAATAATATCGGAATCAATTTGAGAATCGTTGTCACAACTTGCACAACGGCAAATGTTTGAACACCTTTGAGATTAATCCAGGTAAATAGCCAGACAAACCCGATCGCAGCGATGCACGCATTCAATGGATTGGTCAAAAATGGAAAAAACACCGAAAGATATCCCATGCCCGCCACAGCAATGGCCGCATTGCCAATCCAGGCGTTAATCCAATAACAATACGCCGTCTGAAATCCCAGCGCGTCGCCCAGCCCAGCGTGCGCGTACGCATAGGGTCCCCCCGTTTTGGGAATCATCGTACTCATACGTGCAAATACGAATGCCAAAAATAGAGCGCCAAACCCAGTGAAAAACCAGGATAATAAACTCAAGCTGCCCAGGCGCGCCATTGTCGATGGAAGCAGGAAAATACCTGATCCGATCATGTTGCCGGCTACGAGAGCCGTCATGGCGACAACCCCCATCTTCTTTTCTTCCGTTTCCATCGAATTTCCTTATAAAATGTTGCCAATTGTCGCCACCATCACTGCTTTGATGGTATGCAAACGGTTTTCTGCCTGATCGAACACCTTGGATCCATGGCATCGGAAAACCTCGTCCGACACCTCCATCGATTTCAGACCATGCTTTTCATAGACCTCTTTACCGACTTTCGTCTCCGTATCATGGAACGCTGGCAGGCAATGGAGGAAAATGACGTCAGGATTCTTTGTCTTTTTCATCATGTCCATATTGACCTGATAGGGCTTCAATAGCTTGATTCTTTGTTCGTACTGTGCCTCTTCGCCCATCGACACCCACACGTCGGTATAAATCGCATCGGCGCCGATCACTCCGGTCGAAATGTCGTCATGCAGCTCGATCTTGGCTCCGGTTTCCTTCGCAATGGCTTGAGCCTCTTTTACAAAAGACGCCTCAGGGAACAGTTCCTTGGGAGCGAGTCCGACAAAATGCATTCCCATTTTAGCAGCCCCGATCATCAGAGTGATGCCCATGTTATTGCGGGCATCGCCAGCATAAACAAATTTCACTTTGGATAGGGGTTTATGGACATGCTCGCGGATCGTCAAAAAGTCCGCCAGGATCTGAGTGGGATGATACTCGTCCGTCAAGCCGTTCCAGACAGGAACGCCGGCATGTTTGGCCAGCATCTCCACGGTCTCCTGCTCGTAGCCGCGGAACTCGATGCCGTCGTAAAATCTTCCAAGAACCTTCGCCGTGTCTTCGATCGATTCCTTTTTGCCGATATGGCTGCCCGACAAATAGGTGACGCGCCCCCCTTCATCGTATGCAGCGACTTCAAACGCACAGCGTGTACGGGTCGATTCTTTTTCGAAAATCAGAACGATGTTTTTTCCTTCCAGCAGGTTGCCTTTAATGCCCGCCAATTTTTTGCGCTTTAAATTGAGTGACAGCTCCAGCAAGTACTCGATCTCGCGGGGCGTGAATTCATTCAGCGATAAAAAACTGCGTCCTAATAGATTGATTGGCATCTGATTTCCTCATGAGGTAGTTGCAAAACTCGGGTTCTGTCAATTTTCGGGTTCTTTTGAGTCGCTTTTTGATTCTTTTTTGGGGGGTAATATCAACATTTCGTATATTACCCCCCAAAAAAGAATCAAAAAGCGTCCAAAATAATCCCGAAAATCGACGAACCCCGTGTTTTGTAACTACCTCTCAATAATAAATGATTCCCTTCACATCATTTTTGACCATGGTCCCTGAAGTTCCGTTTAAGAGTCCCTCTCCCTGGAACAGGTCGCCGATGATGGCCGTTTTACCGGTCTTGACCACAAAATCGCAGGCGGCTTCTACCTTGGGGCCCATCGACCCGCGGGCAAAATCCATTTTCTTCAGTTCAGCAGGAGAGATCGCCTGGATCGCCTTCTGGTTTTTGGTCCCCCAGTCGACATAGATCGCATCGACGTCCGTCAGGATGATGAACATGTCCATCTTGAGCTCAATCGCAGCCAGGGCTGACGCCCTGTCTTTGTCAATGACGGCTTCCCTGCCCACCAAAAATCCCGTCTTCTCGTCTTCCGCGACCGGAATGCCGCCGCCGCCGCAGAAAATAACGAGATAGCCGGCATCGATCAGCTTTTGCGCGGCTTTGAATTCCACGATGTCTTTCGGCAATGGAGATGCGACAACGCGCCGATAGTATTTACCATCGGGGGCGATTTCCCAGCCCTTTTCGTGCGCCAGCTTCAATGCGGTTTCTTTGTCGTACACCGGACCGACCGGTTTGGTCGGCGTCAGAAAAGCCGGATCATTGGGATCCACTTTCACTTGCGTTAGCAAAGTGACGACATTGGTGATGCCCTCGTTAAAAAGGGCATTTTGCAACATGTACCCAATCATCCCCTGCGTTTCGGCGACCAGCACATCCAATGGATAGGGAGTCACATCTTTGTAGGCATTGGAGATGAGCGACAGCAGTCCGACCTGCGGCCCATTGCCGTGGCAGAGCACGATCTGGTGTTTTTTCGCAATTCCCTTCAATATTTTCGCCGCGTGACTCACGTTTTTCATCTGAATTTCCGCGTCCAAAGGCTGGCCTCTTTGCAGAAGCGCGTTGCCGCCGAGCGCCATCAACACTTTCATTTGGATCTCCTGCGCTCAATCGGACAGCTCATGCATCGAGCGCCGCCTCGGCCTCGTCCCAGCTCAGCGCCAAAAATTTCATGCACTTTAAAACCTTCTTTTTTCAGCATCGCATTCGTTTTGAGATTGCGCTCATAGCCGATCAAAACACCCGGCGCAATGGCGAGCAGATTGCTGGCGTCCGTCCACTGTTCGCGTTTTTGCACGATGACGTCTTCGATGTCGCCGACGCAAATGATCCTTAGATCATTGGTCTTTAGCCCTCTAGACAAACCGGTTCTAAAGCTTTTTTCTTCCGAGATGACGAGATCGCCTCCAGTATCTCCGGGGCGGATCATCCAGCTACGGGGCGAGAAATCCTTAAAGGCCACGCAAAAGGCATTCTCGTCCACCATCGTCATAACAGTATCGAGGTGCATCGTGACGCGGGATTTGGGAATCTCGACCATCAAAATTCTCTGAACCTTGCCCTTGGTAAACAGTCGCTGGGCCAGCGTTTCGATGCCCTGGATATTGGTCCTTTCGCTAAAACCAATCATGACAAAGTCATTCGTTAGGGAGAACATATCGCCCCCCTCCATCGGAAACCCATCTTTTTCTGAACCGTCATACCAGATGTGGAACTTTTCTTTGGTGAACATGGGGTGGAACTTATAAATCACGGCCGAATTCAACGTCTCACCGCGGCGCGCCTGATATTGCATGCGATTGATGCACACGCCCGTATCGAGCCAGCAGGAAGGATCGCGCGTGAAATAGTGATTCGGAAGCGGCGGCAATATAAAGTTATGCTCTTCGTAGGCATATCCAATGAGTCCTTTATTTTTAATGGCCGCTTCCTGGATCGTCAGGCCGGCGATCAAATGATAACAGAGCTGCTTCGCTGGCATTTCCTCCAAAAAGGAATAGAGGTCTTTGACGGAATTGAGTCCGAAGTCATAGTTAATGAACATCTTGTCCAAAATCCATTTGCGGGCTTTTTTATTCTTCATCGTCTCCATCAAGAGCTCTTCAAGATAAAAAATCTCCACTCCGTTCTGCTTCAAAATTTTTGCAAAGCCGTCATGCTCTTTCTGCGCCACTTCCGGATAGAGAAGATCGTCAAACAAGAACTGAACAGTGTTGTCGGGAATAATTCTCTCAATCGCCGCTTTGGGTTTGCTAATAATGACCTTTTTCAGCGGCGCAATTTCGGATTCTACACAAAACACAAACCCTCCCCAATTTTCTCTATCTATGTTAAAATAGCAGTTTGTTCAATTTTTTAATCAACATTTTTTTGTTGTTTGTGTACCTTTCCCTATCGTATTCTTCTGCGGCATGCGAGCCATCTTTTTTTCCATCGCCCTGATCCTTCAGTGTTCCGTCTTTGGAGATCCCGCTCTTCAACCAGACGTCACTGTCGATCTCAGAAATCCCACCTATAAGGACGGAGTATTATTCACCGAACAGGGCGGCGTCATTCACAGCAAGGATTTAAGGATTCAAGCCCGCAGCATTCAATACTTCCGCCGTACAGAGGACGGAGTGCCCGTTCATCGCATTGAAGCGGAGGGGGATCTGATGATCCAGTACCAGGGAAGAGTCTATGTGGGCAGCGAGATGTGCTACGACTTTATCAAGAAAAGCGGCACCGTTTTCGATGCCAAGACTTTTTCATCGCTCTGGTATGTGGGCGGCGATCAGATCCAGCTCAATCCCGATGGCAGCTTCCGCGCGCAAAACGCCTTTTTCACGACGTGCGAAAACATCGACAGCGCATGGGATCTGCATGCAGGGCGCATTAACGTTTTTAAAAACGATCTGATCGAGGCGAAAAAAGTACGATTTCGCCTGTTTAAGATACCAACCTTTTGGCTCCCCTCCTTCAAGATCAATCTGAGAAAATTCAAGGAACCGATTTTTCGCTACACATTTAGCTGGGATAAGGGCAAGCCGCGCGCCTCGATCCGCTATCAATTTTACTCGTGGCGCGATTGGGCGCTGTATGGCCGTCTCGATTACCGTTTGAAAACCGGGTTCGGCGGCGCTTTTGAAACGGAGTATTTTCCCCCCGGCCAAGGGGTAACGTTCGTCACCAAGAGCTATCTCGGCTCCGACCGGTTGGAAAATGCGCTCGATAAACAACGGCGCTACCGCCTGCAAGGAGCGTTGCAAGCAGAGAGCAAAAGCCAAAAGACGCACACAACCCTGACATGGGACAAATACAGCGACGTGCGCATGCCCAACGATTTTAAAAGCGATGATTTCGAAGTCAACACGGCAAAACGGACGCAATTCTACGTCCATCACAAAGAAAAGAGCGGCATCACATCACTCAAGGTGCGCCCCCGCATCAATACCTTCGAATCCATCAAGCAGGATCTGCCCACTTTTTTCTTCTCGGCACGTCCCCAAACGATCGGAAAAAGCGGCGTCATGTACAATATGTGGGCCAAAGCCTCGTACCTCGATTTCGTCTACAGCGATCAGTTAGTGAGCTCACTGCCCAGTATGTGCTCGTCGAGAATCGAGCTCAGACCTGTGTTATTTAGACCATTTCATTGCGGTCCCATCAATATCACGCCGCGCATCGGCGCTGTGGGTATCTTTTACGGCTCCAGCGAGGATCACCAATCCAAAGGCCTGGCCGCATTGATTTACGGCGGCTCGGCGATGGCCGAGGCGCGCAAAGAATACAAAACCCTGCGCCACACCATCCAGCCGTATGTCAATTACTATGGTCTGAGCAACCCCACCGTATCGCCGGATC
Source organism: Parachlamydiales bacterium (assembly GCA_015661075.1). Classification (GTDB taxonomy): domain Bacteria; phylum Chlamydiota; class Chlamydiia; order Chlamydiales; family SM23-39; genus CAISYW01. The sequence goes on from JACVQJ010000031.1 coordinate 15,192, forward strand.
ATCACTATATTTTCGGTATTCAGGACGGATATCACCGCCTCAACCAGCTCCAGGCAGGCCTACGCCAATGCCTCTTTTCCAAAGAGCGCCCCGAACCCTTTTTTGTCGCCGATCTCTATTCCAATGCCTTTTTAGCCGAAAAAAAAATCCCCCCATCGCTACCGCGGCTCTACCTGCTGCTGAGCTGGAATTATCCAAGTGTAGAGCTGTCATTTCACAACTGCTGGAATTTCCGCCATCAGGTGCTGGATTTTTCGAACTCTCGGCTCCGGCTCACCGTCAATGAAAACGCTGCCTTTACCTTGGATCTGCGCTATCGTTCGCGCTATGACTGGCGAAAAAGCGATCATGAGGGATTTATTCTGGATGTAACGAGATCTGAATCGGAGCTGCTCGACTCTCCCCTGTCCGATCGGCGCTTGACCGTTTTGACGAGCGCATTTTTCCGGCTGACGCCCTTTTGGGAGTGCCGGCTGCAATCGCATCATGGATTTATGCGGGAAAAGCAGGGCAGCAACCCCGCCCGCGATCATCTCTATAACGAATTTAAGATTGATCTATTCACCTGGCTGAGCACCAACTGGAAGCTGCGCCTATCCTACAGCCATACGATCAAAGACGACCGCGTCACGGGGGGCATTTCATTAATCAAAAAATAAATATCACCACAGAGATCGAAACCACAGAGAATAAATCATTGGAAGCTGTGGGGAATTATAAGGCTCTATCAGAGCGGATTTGATTCGTCAAAAGGATGAAAAGATTCAATGGTGGCAGGCCCCCTGAGCTCCAATCCATCAGGACCCAGAGCAATTTCTAATTGTCCACCTAGAGTAGTAACCTGAACTCGCCCATCCTCATCTTTTAAAAACCAGGCACTCGAGCAGCAGGATCCGGTTCCACAAGCTTGTGTCAATCGTTGTACGCCCCGTTCGAACGTTCTCACGCGAATGGCGTGATCATTGATGACGCGGCAGGAATTCACATTGATCCCTAACGGAAAAAGATCTTTCAGTTGATTGACCGCTTTTCCGAGCTCTTCCAGTTCGTCATCAGAGAGTTTTTCTTGAACGATCAAATGAGGTTCAATCGCATCGGCATAAAACAAATGCTTCCCTTTAAACTCAAAAGAATAAAAGCGACCATTCTTGTCAAACATTTCAGGTTTAGCGATAAATTTCCGGTTAATCTCAAAATTGACACGAGGAAGAAAAGTGGAATAAGTTCCGTCTGAATGTCGCAGGAGCCGGTGAACTCCCCGATTAGAAATCAGATTAAAATTTATATATTGAGGGTAATGAGAAAATAGATACGCGGCGCAAGCACGCGATCCGTTACCGCAAAACTCTCCCAGCTCCGCATCGACGCCTAACACGACCATACGGGCAGAAAAAGTATCGCCATCGGCTTGTCCATCGACAAGAATCATGGCATCGTCTCTTTTTTCTTTAATCAGATAAGAGTGGACCCACTTCAAAAAAGCCGGATCGAGAGTGCGTCGCGTCGCAGCATCATAGATTAAAAATGTGTTTTGGCATCCTTCTGCCAGAAAATATCCGTCTTTCATAATCAACTCTCGTGTTATTGATCTTCAGTAAACCTCGACTTTGTACATTTTTAGTGCCGCCTGCCTCGCCTATTTGCCCTCTGACGTTCGACCTACGGTCGAACTAGGCGTTAATTTAAAGAAGGAAGGGGATAGTCAACCCCTTCCTTCTTAAATTAACGCCTCAGAGGGCAAATATTTCGAGGCCTTCGGCTCTAAAAATGTACAAAGTCGAGGTTACCGCTTTTCTCTACTAGCATAGCATCATTACTAGAGTTCTCTACTTCATCGCTCAATTCATCGGTTCCACTGCTAACAGCTACAGGGCTTACTATTCTACAATTCGGGTTGCTGGACAAACAAAATTTACCCAAAACGCTTCCATCTGTTAGCTGGTTCAGTTCCACATCAAAGATATTCGATGCCGCCTTCATGGCGGTTGAATACGCTCCTGTAAGCGCCATTTCGCGATACGTTGGAGGATATACCACAATACTTGTGCTGGAGGGCATAAATGAACTCCCAGAACTCTTCGGCAGAGGACACAGGAATTTTTGAAGATCACACGGAAACCCTGGTCCTGAAACATTCTGACCAAATTTTATGGCATTCATAAAAAATTCAGTGATTTGACAGAAATACGCATTGCCTTTCTGCGATTGAAGAAACGTCTTTTCATCATCAGAAAATGCATTACTCTGAATCAGATGATTTTTCAAACTCCCTTCAAAGATCAAAAAATCAACATATTTATTAAATTGATGAGCAATGTTAGCATAAGCGCAGTCAGAGATCTCCACATAGGGATCACCGCGAGAAGAACATACGAAATCATCACTCGATGAAGTAGCTCTGTACTGTAAACAACAACGATGAAAAGCGTCCTCCGCTTTTTTTATACTATCCAAATCATTATATTCATATTTTGAATCCTTAAAATCGACAACGGCTACAACCTGACAATTGGGATGTTGATCAGCAATTTTAATGGCATTCGTTACATTAGTATAATCACCTAATCTAAATTTTCTTGAAAAAGACTCTTCCATTTTAATCTGTGTATAAGAATAAGATTTCATTTTCTCAAGACATTCCCGGTCTAATGCCCTTCCATTAAGCGAAGCAACATCATAAATAGGGTGAGTATCATAAATAGGGTGAGTTTCATCCAAAAGAGGACTGAAAAACTTAAACCGCGCGGTCCGTTCAATTTTCTCAGCGGTTGATAAAAAATTAATATCAAGAATAAATACGCCAACAGGCTCAGTAGTATAAAGATTAAAAGACACATTAGAATAACCCATAACAACCTCGTTATCAAATTGCTTAATTACCGTCAACAAAGCTATTATAACATAAATAAACATTGTAGATCAACAATTGAAATTATTTGAAACTGCACACAACTTAAACCGTCAAGTTTTTTTATAAATATCGGCAAAAATATTTTTACACATGATTGTTCTATGGTTGAACGTCAGAAGGTAAATAGACGAGGCAGGCAAGTGCAAAAAGTTACAAAGTCGAAAGTATCATCCATTCGAAGTTGATGATGTCGGCGAAAGAGATATTGCGATTTTGTTACAATCAAGAAATAATCAGTTCGGATAAAGTTGTTCCAGAAATTAGACCGTCGATCGATTTAAAATGTTTATTATGAGAGCAGAGGACGCAACCATTTTCTAGTGCCTGAGCAGCAATCCAAATATCATTGGATGGGATCGGCTTCCCCTTCGTTTTTAAAGAAGCATATACCTGGCAATAAAAATTAGCTGTATCTGAAGTAATAGAAAACAGCCTGACTCTTGAAGACTGAAGAAATTGCTGCAATTCCTCTCGATTTTTTTTAGTTTTATTTCCACATTCAAAACCGCTTAACAATTCCCCAAGCACAACCGGACTTATCGCTAGAATTTCAGCAAATTGGATCACTTCAAGTACTGATTCGTCTCCGCGTTTAAAAGCCACGTAAGCATTGGTATCCATTAAAATGGGTCTCATTTCCACAGCTCCTTGTCGATGTGCTCGAAAGATTGAGTGTGATCTTTGAATATTTTCTCTTCCGTCGAAGACCAGGAACCGGCCAGACGGTCCAAGTCATGGTGAACAGGTTTTTCGCGTGTAAATCCAAGTCCTCGTTCAATCATTTTTAATACGAGACCATTGACGCTTGTATTTAGTCTTTTGGCCTCGCGCTTCAAGAGGATCATAACCTCGGTAGGGATGCCTCGTAAGTTAAAGTTTGATACTGCCATATATAATCCCATTTGGATGATACCATCATGATATCAAATAATGGTATTATCTTCAACCCAATCAATCCTCAATACTCTCAATTGAATTATTTACAGATGGTTGAGAGCTCTTTATGGGTGGAATTTCTCGTCGATGGATCGAAGCATGGGGTCGATTCGCTTGCGATCTTCGGGAGAAACCCGATCGATATATAAAACGCCGTTGAGGTGATCGTTTTCATGCATAATGACGCGCGCGCGAAAACCAACAGGAGATTCTTCCACGATTCGACCGTCCAAGGTCTGATAGCGGACATGGATGCTGGCTGGCCGAACCACATCGGCATGGATACCTGGTATCGAAAGGCATCCCTCCGACATCGTTTCGGTTTCACGCGACGGATTGGATAATACAGGATTGATTAATACTTCCGGGGGACCCAGCTTGTATTCTTCGTCCTCCCCAACAAATTCATCGCGGATCACGATCAAACGAACCAGACGACCCACTTGGGGAGCCGCGAGTCCAACGCCATTGTAATGGAGCATGGAATCAATCATGTCCAGCGCAAGCTGCTTGATGTCATCATTGATCGATTCTATGGGAAGTGATTTTTTCCTTAAGTTCGAATCATCGAAGTATTTTAAAGAGAGAACCGACATATCAATATTCTTCTTCGATGGGTGCGGGACCATTGGGAGGGATCAGGTCGGACGTTTTCGTGCGGCCCAAGGTGGCACACCAAAGCGAGATAATCAAACAACATACGAGAAACACGCCAGATAGATATGCAGTGAAGCGCTTTAACACCTCAGCCGTCGATGTGCCGAATAAAGAATCCCCGGCATCGCCGCCGAACGAAGCGCCGAGCCCCATGCTCTTCGCTTCCTGGATCAGGATAGCAAACGAGAGGATGATGCATAGCAAAAGAAACAAGAGTAAAAAAATGTAAAATAAAACAGTCATCGCTTTCCTTCGCACTGATGAATGATGGCAGCCAGAGTGTCGGGATCGAGCGATGCGCCGCCCACCAGTACGCCATCAATGTCTTTTTGCTTCACAATCTCTTTGACTTTATCAGGATTGACAGATCCCCCATAGAGAATCGAAATATGGCCTGATTTGCGCTTGCCAAAGATCTGTTCCAGGCACTTGCGGCAATAGGCATGCGCCTCTTGCGCGGCTTGCGCCGTTGCCGTTTTCCCAGTGCCAATCGCCCATACAGGCTCGTACGCCAATATCACTTTTTCGTGTGCTTTATCAGGAACGTCTTGCAAAGCTGATTCAATTTGCCGCAAGAGCACTTCCTCGGTCTTTCCCTCTTCGCGCTCAGCGCCTGTTTCCCCGACGCACAAAACCGTCTGCAAGTCATCGGACAGTGCGCGGATCACCTTGCGGTGAATGAATTCGTCGCTCTCGTTAAAAATCCGCCGCCGCTCAGAGTGACCTAGAATCACAAAATCGGCGCCGGCCTCTTTCAGCATCATGGCGGCGATCTCGCCGGTAAAGGCGCCGTCGCGGGCATCGTTCATGTTCTGCGCCCCGATCAAGATCCCCGATTGTTTGGCGGTATTCGACGCCGAGGCGATAGAGGTGTAGGGAACCGCCAAATACACGCGCGTACTGCATCCTTCAATCTTTTTGGCCAGATGCTCGATATAATCCGCCGCCTCGCGCGACGTCTTATACATCTTCCAGTTACCTATAACGATCCGATCTCGGCCCATAAAAACAGCCTGTTAAAATGAAAATCATACATGACTATGGCGGACGTTGGCAAGAAAATCCACCTCTCGATGCAAATCAGTATCGTTTGCAAATCATATTTTTAACCACTGAGCACCGAGAGCACTGAGGAAGAAGTTAATGAATATGTTCAAGGAGCTACTGGAAGGATATTTGCTCCATGCGCTAGCATGGGTGCATGACTCTAAAAATTCTTTCAGTATCTGAACTGACTTCGGCGATTAAGGGTCTGCTTGAGCCGAATTTCCGCTCGATTTCCGTGCGAGGCGAGATCAGCAATTTCAAGGTGCAAACTTCCGGCCATTTGTATTTCAGCCTCAAAGATGCCGATGCCCAGATTTCCGCTGCCCTCTTTCGCTCCAACGCCGCCGGACTGGCCCGAATGCCCAAAGACGGCGATCAGATCGTGGCCAAGGGCGAGATCAGCGTCTATCCCCCGCGCGGCAGCTACCAGATCATCGTCCGCGAACTGCAATTTCTCGGGGTCGGCGAACTCCTCCTCAAGCTGCACCAGCTGAAAGCGGCTCTGCAGCAACGAGGCTGGTTTGACAATGAACGCAAAAGACCTCTCCCTAAACTCCCCTGCCGCATCGGCGTTGTCACCAGCCCGACAGGGGCCGTCATCCAGGATATTCTGAACGTGTTAACCCGCCGTTTTGCGGGCTTTCAGGTGATTTTAAACCCGGTCAAGGTCCAGGGCGAGGGCGCTGCCGCAGAAATCGCCCAGGCAATTATCGATATGAACCGGTTCGATCTGGCCGACGTTCTGATCGTAGGGCGCGGTGGCGGCAGCATCGAGGATCTCTGGGCGTTCAATGAAGAGATCGTCGCCAAGGCCATTTTCGAATCCAAAATCCCCATCATCTCCGCCGTCGGACACGAAACGGATTTTACGATTGCCGACGGCGTCGCCGACGTCAGAGCCCCGACTCCATCGGCGGCCGCGGAACTCGTGATCGCGGAAAAAGCCAATCTTTTAAAGGTGTTGGACCGAGCCAGGACTCAGTCGGCGAGCTTCTTTTCCCAGCAGATTCGATGGCGCCGCGAACGGATGACGGCGCTCTATCGCCACCCGACGCTCTGCCAACCCCACTCCCTTCTCGCCCCAAGCGCCATGCGGCTGGACGACGCTCGCCAGGATGCCGATTTATCGATCCAACGGCGGCTCCAAACGGCTAGAGACCGCCTCAATTCTCATCAGCAACGGCTCGAGCTCTTGCGCCCATCGATGCAAATCGCCCAGCTGAGTCAAAAAATCCAGTCATTCCAGCTGCGTCTCGACGATTCGATCCAATCGCACCTGGCGCTGAAAAAAAGATCATTTGCCCCTGCAGCGCTCTATTTGCGGCTCGAATCGCCTCTTTGCAACGCTTTCCAGACCAAAAAAGAGCTCCTCGGATCATTCCAATCGACTTTCGCCTCTTTACACCCGAACAATTTATTGAAAAAGGGCTACTGCATTCTCTTTTCCGAAAAGGATGATTCGATTATCCTCTCATCGAGAGATATAGAGCCCAATCAACCATTCAGAGCTGTATTGGCCGATGGGCGCATTAGCGCGTTGGCTCTGCAAATCGAGGAAACCGATGGACCACACCTTTGAATCCGCTTTCGAGCGTCTCGAACAAATCCTCGAAAAAATGAATACCGGCAAAACACCGCTCGACGAGTCTTTAAAGCTCTTCGAGGAAGCCGATCAGCTGATTCGCCACTGTTCCCAAAAGCTCACTTTTGCCGAGCAAAAAGTCGAAACGCTGATCAAAAACCGCAGCGAGCTCGTTTTGGACGATCAGCAAAAACCCAAAACACAGCCCTTTGCGCGCCCGGCATCACAACCAGTCTCCCAGTGAGTGGCATGCTCAGCCGCATCACCCAGCCATCAGATCTTCGGGATCTATCGATCAGCGATTTAACCCTGCTCGCCGAAGAAATACGCCAACGAATCATCCAGGCATTGTCGGTCAATGGGGGCCATTTGACGTCCAACCTCGGCATCGTCGAGTTGACGATTGCACTGCATCGGGTCTTTGATTCGCCGAACGATCAATTCATATTCGACGTCAGCCATCAATGCTATCCGCATAAGCTGTTGACAGGGAGAGCGCCTCTTTTCTCCAAAATCCGCCAATACAAGGGCCTGTGCGGCTTTTCCCATCCGAAAGAATCGCCCCACGATCATTTTTATTCAGGACATGCCGGAACGGCCCTGTCTCTCGCTCTCGGTTCGGCAAAAAGCCGTGATTTAAACCATGATTCCCAGCACATTATTCCGATTCTTGGGGACGCGTCTTTAACTTGCGGCCTGACGCTGGAGGCCTTGAACAACGTCCCGAAAAATCTGCCGCGATTCATCGCCGTTCTCAATGACAACGCGCGATCGATTTCTGAAAACGTCGGCAACATCAAAAACATATTGAGCCGACTGCTCAACAACCCCACATCCAATCGCATCTACCGGGAAATCGAAGAGTTCCTCACCAAGATTCCCGCGTGCGGCCCCGCGCTGGAAAAGATCGGCCGCAAGATGACGGAATCGATGAAAAATCTCGTGAGCCCTGCGCCATTTTTTGAAGAATTCGGGCTCTCCTATGTGGGTCCCATCGACGGGCATGATCTACCCAAACTGATCGCCACGCTGGAAGCGCTGAAAAATTGCGAGCGCCCGGTGCTGCTCCACGTCATGACAGTAAAGGGCAAGGGAATGCCGATAGCGATCGCCAATCCGACATCGTATCATGGCGCCAGGCCCTTCGATCTTTGCAGCGGCAAATTTTTGCCCTCGCCCACCCATCAAACGACATTTCCAAAAATTTTCGGCCGCCACATTCTGAGCATGGCTGAACAAGATGATGACATTGTGGTCATCACTCCGGCCATGGCGGCGGGATCATGCCTGGACGATTTTACGCTGCGCTATCCCGATCGCTGCATCGATGTGGGGATCGCCGAGGGCCATGCCGTGACGTTTGCCGGTGGAATGGCGTCTAGGAAAAATAAAAAAATCGTCGCCTGCATCTATGCGACTTTTATCCAGCGGGCTCTGGACAATATTTTCCACGACGTCTGCATGCAGGAGCTGCCCGTCGTATTTGCCCTGGATCGCGCTTTTATCTCCGGCCCCGATGGCAGCACGCATCACGGCATTTACGATATTGCATTTCTCAACGCCATGCCCCACATGATCATCGCCCAGCCGCGCAGCGGCCATGTACTCAAGGAGCTGTTGAATAGCGCTTTTTCATGGAATAAACCATCGGCGATTCGCTATCCCAACCTCGAGACGGACGAGCCCGATCTCCCGTTGCAATTGCGCGAGCCGGGGCAAGGCGAGGTGCTGATCGAAGGGCGCACAGTGCTTTTGATTGGCCTGGGCCATCACTGTTCGACGGCCCTGCGCGTGCGCGAACTATTGCTCCTAGCTGGCATTGAAGCGACGGTCGTCGACCCTGTTTTCATCAAGCCGCTTGACTTTGCGCTCTTCAACCAACTTCTTTCGAGCCATTCTCTCGCTGTGACAATCGAAGAACATGCCGTCAATGCTGGTTTTGGGATGATTTTTAATTCATTTGTCATGCAAAACGGATGGAAAGAGGTGGAAGTCTTGAATTTTGGGGTTCCGGATGTGTTTGTCCAGTTTGGATCCCACACAGAACTCATGAAAGAAATCGGTCTGGACGCCGAGTCAATCGCGTCGCGGATCCTGCAGGACTTCCCCCACGAAAAAAATCTTGCTGAGCATCTGGTTGTAAGAGGTTGAACATGTTGATCGCCCTATTTCCCAACGAAAAGAAAAAACATTCGTTCGATCTGGCCCATGAAATCTGCCAATTTTTCTCCAAACAGAATATCTCCGTCGTGGCCGAAGATGAAAAGGCGAAAAAAATCGGGGCTCTCCCGCTATCCAAGGCTGATCTGAAAAAGATCAAATTCCTCATCTCGATGGGCGGCGATGGCACGCTGCTCCGCATCGCGCACCAATTCAGCCACATCGATGCCCCCATCCTGGGGATCAATCTGGGCCATCTCGGTTTTATGGCGGATGTTCCTGCCGAAGACATTTATCCCTGCCTGACTGACCTTCTCAACGGAGAATTCAACATCGACGAAAGGATCATGCTTGAAACGGCCGGTCCGGACGGAAAGGTTTTGCATGCGGTCAACGATATCGTTTTGCATCGCGGACTCAATTACAGCCTGATTAAACTATCGATCCATATCGACGGCGTCTATGTCAACACGTTTGTCGCCGACGGCATCGTCATCGCGACCCCGAACGGATCCACAGCGTATTCGTTGGCAGCAGGCGGCCCCATCCTCAGCCCCGGGCTTGACGCCATGGTCATCACCCCCATCTGCCCCCACACGATCTCTAATCGGCCGATCGTGCTGCCGGCGGACCATCAGATTCAGATTGAATACTTGAGTCCTTATGAGCCGATCGACGTGCGCGCCGACGGGATCGATGCATTCGATCTGCCGACTCTCGGCAAAATTATCGTCAAGCGCTCTACCAAGCTCTTCAAAATCGTTCATCTCAAAAGAAATGACTATTTCTCAACCCTGAGAACGAAGCTGGGATGGTCGGGTAAATTGACTAGAGAGTAATCAGGGACTGTAAATCCCTCGCCTTCGGGCTTCGCTGGTTCGAGTCCAGCCGCCCCCATAAAATGGCCCGCATTTTGCGGGCCTTTTCATTTTATGGGGGCGAGCAGGCCAACAATTTGGCCTGCGTGGTGGACTCGAAGTGAGGAGCTCTGCGACGAACCGGCTTTCGGGACGGGAACAGCAACTCTCAACACATCTGCAAATGAGCGATATCTTATTTGCGAAAGATTTTTAAGAGCAAAGAGGTTCGGCTTTGATAAAGTGTAAAATCCTTGAAGCAATGTCTTTTTCCAGCGCTTGATTGAACATCATGTGGCCCATTTTCGGGATCAGCTGCAATTCCGCATCCGGAATGGCCAAAGCGACTGGTATTCCTGTGATTCGAGGTAATAGAAGATTGTCTTCCTTCCCATGAATGACCAGGGTAGGGGATTGAATTGAGGCAAACAGCCCGCTCCTTTCTTTAAGATTGAAGTTTGTTTTTTCGATGACTGCAACATGGGATCGATGAAATTCCGGAGGAAAATGAGAACGGAAATAGAGATCGCGGGTATAATCTATCGCCATCTTCTCATCCAGAGCAGCTGTACCGTTCAAAAGGCGCCACACCGTCATGTAATCATCGATGCTCTCATGAAAATTGGACGTGGGAGTATTAGCAAGAAGCGATTTCCAAACACCTTCTGCCAAGGTTTTTTCGGATGATGTGAGATTCAAATCGCAATTTGCCACTTCTCCAATAGGACCGGTTGCGATCACGACCATTTTTTTCACGCGTTCTGGCGATGTAGCGGCGAACCATTGAGCAACATAGCCACCCATCGAATGGCCGATGATATGAGACTTGTCGATGCTGAAGAAATTCAGAATGTCGATGGCATCATTGGCGAGATCTTTGAGTTCGTAGGGATTTTTTTCATAGTCGACGGCTGATGAAAGCCCTACATCGCGATGATCGTAGCGGATGACAAAAAAGTCATTTTTTACCAAATAGTGACAAAAGGTATCGGTCCAGAAATGACAAGGCGCTCCCGCTCCCGCGATGAGGAGGCATGCCTCATTCTTTGGATCGCCAATTGTCTCGACGTTGAGAGAAAGATTTTCCCTTGTTATGATCTGCTGACCGGATTCTTTCATTTGAACCTTTTGAACCTGTTATAATATAGGATTTTGAAAAGTTGCATGAACTTTTAAGCGCAGCAATGGATGAGTTTGGCGACCGTCTTAATCGTTGGATTTTTGCATTTCAAGCTGTGATACAGAGTTGAACGAGGCATTTCGGCATTTTCTGCTAATTGCCTCTTATTGAGTGCTTGGAAATGAGCGGCAAGTATTTCAATGGCCCCTTCGGGATCGTTATCTTTCAGACATTCCCAAAATGCCTGAGCAATGAGTTTTTCATTAGTGAGTGATTTAAAAGGATCATGCTTGGTCAGCTTAACGTCTTTTTTCAGACGAAGCTTCGGTATATTTGCGGAGAATTTTTTTCGCCCGTGTAATGTCTTTATTTTGGCCATTTTTATTTCCTCCCAGGAGAAGTAAAACATCGTATTCGGCTAGATAGGCATAATAAACACGCCTACCGTTTGCCCACTTTAATTCCCATATATAATCGGTCAAACGTTTGCAAGTGCCGAAATAGTCGTCACAGGCGATATGCAATAGACGCTCATCAATCTGCAGTTTTGATTTAAGCGGCTGTTCGTTTAGCCACTCTTCAAATTCAGGTGTCTTGTGTAGCTCTGTCATCGCATCTTAAACGCTGATAATTTTATTGTACAATATATTAGACATAATCGAAAGATCATTTTTTGATTGGCGTGGGACACTGGTGGGACAGCATTACCCTAAACTTGACTAATCTTCTCAACACTTAATAATAAATCATTTAGCACAAGCTCCTTGCTGTTAGAATGATAAGTGTTGATTTGAGTTGTAAGACGTTGGATACAAGCCGACTGTAAATCCCCCGGCATCCCCTCCGCTGGTTCGAGTCCAGCCACCCCCATAAAATGGCCCGCATTTTGTGGGCCTTTTCATTTTATGGGGGCGAGCAGGCCAACAATTTGGCCTGCGTGGTGGACTCGAAGTGAGGAGCTCTGCGACGAACCGGCTTTCGGGACGGGAGCCTTATTTTGCATTGTGAAATCAGAAGTTTTTGAGTCCTGAAAGGGGCTTTCATGGGACAGCAATTCTCAACATATGCCGAAATAGCAACGTCTTGCTAGCGGGAGTTTACAAGTTATTTTGACGATATGATGTAAGATTTTGAGTCGCAATTGATTATATTTTTGAGTGCATTACCCAATCGGCTAAGCACGAAAAAATATAATCGATTGTGGCGCAAAAGATTGCGTCAGATCGCGCAAAATAACTTGTAAACTCCCGCTAGTATCGCTATCTAAAGACCAACAACATTCTCTGCGCGTTTTTCTGCAACTACTGGTATGGTAGAAAATTGTTTAGTCAAGTGAGATGTTTGGAAAACCATGAAAACGAAATCATCTAAAGCTTCTCTCTATGTCGCCCTTTTTGTCATCTTTATGGATTTCGTGGGTTTTGCCATCATTTGGCCTATTTTTTCACCCATGCTCTTCGATGCATCTCTTCCTTTGCTTCCCAGCGATACAAGTCCTGAAGTACGTGGATTTTGGTTAGGCGTTTTATTGTCATTAGCCCCTTTGTCTCAATTCTTCAGCTCGGCCGTTTGGGGTGCGATATCTGATAATTTGGGACGCAAGAAACCGTTGCAATTTAGTTTGATGGTCACTTGTTTGGGAAGCATTTGCTCGTTTTTCGGAGCCTATTTCTACAGTCTATGGGTTATTTTGTTATCAAGAGTCATTATCGGACTTGCTTCCGGAAATATTTCCATTGTTCAGGCGACCATCGCCGATATCAGCACACCTGAGGAAAAAACAAAAAATTTCGGCCTTTTTGGAATGATGATTGGGCTGGGATTTACAGTTGGCCCATTGATTGGTGGCTCATTTTCATATTATGGCTATAGTACACCGTTCGTTTTGGCCATTTTCTTGGCTGCATTGAATTTGATTTTTGCTTTCGGTTTTTTCCAGGAGACGCTGCACTTTCCGATTAAAACAAAGATCAACTGGAAAGCCGGGCTCATGAATTTTAAAAAAGCCTTTCATCTCGAGGGTTTGCGAACGATTTTTCTGGTTTCTTTTCTTGCCAATTTTGCCTGGGTCTTTTTTGTCGAATTCATTCCCGTGTATTTGATCAATCAATTTCATTTTTCCTCTATGAATTTGGGGCTTTTCTTTGGCGTTGCGAGCGGCATTTTTGCTTTAAATTCTGGCGTTCTCATTCGCCCTGTATCCAAATATTTGAGCGCGGAAACACTTCTTTGTGGAGGATTGTTTCTGGGCGGGCTCTCTATTTTATCAATCTTGCTCAATGACTCCCTAATTTGGATGTGGTCATTGATTGTCTTCATGTTTTCCTTTTGCGCTTATTTTTCTCTCTCATGTAACACATTGGTATCAAACCGTGCCTCACCGCAAATTGAATAACTCCTCCTTAAAAGGAGGAGATTCTTCTGTAGCTTTTGGTTGCGGTGCGGCTAACGCCGCTTACCGCACGAATAAAATATCTTGCCTAGACCCACCCCTAAAGGGGTGGGATTGCGGCAAGAAGTGCGTTCAAGGGGAAGCGCTCGGGGTGTTGGGATCTATCTATGCCATTTCTACGATAGCCAGTTCTCTTTTTTTCTGGTTCGCTTGTCGGAGCACATCCTACTTTACCGATTTGGGGTGGCGGACTGATTATGGTCGTGGCTGGGATCATTTTTTTCGCTCTCTATCCAAATTTCCATTTGAGACAAAAGTTTACAAAGTTTTTTAATCGCTAACTGCAGATCTGTAAATAGCCGCAAAGAGGCAACGAAAATTGGGTTCGCACAATGGTTCTGAACCTTTTGAACCTATGTTAATATAGGTTTTTGAAAAAATTTATCTGCCAAGAGCGGCTATCGTTGCATTTGATGGCGAGTCGCCAATCATTGTGTTTCCATGTCCCTGATGAGAAGAAGGTCGGACTGAAATGTAAACATCTTGTCCCAGATCATTCAGAAATCTCAATAAGCGTTCCAGAGAAAAGCTTTTTAAATAGCCTCTGAGTAGTAGTGAAACTTTGGGTTGTTTAATCTTTAATATTTTAGCCACTTTGGCTTGTGTGAGTTTTTTCTTTTTAATGATCTTGCTGATTTCCCAGACTAACTGCGATTTAGCGAGAGCCTCTTCTGGATTGGAGATGTCTAAATCGGCAAACACATTGCCGGAGCTTTCTTCATATTCGATATCTTTATATTTTTTCTTCTTCATGATCCTTTTCCTTGAGATCGTTGATAAAGCATCTTGGCATCCTTCAAGCGTTGTTCAATGATCTCTATTTCATACTTAGGAGTAGCCATACCAGATTTCGATTTTTTCTGAAAAACATGCAGCACAGCTACGAATTCCTTAAATTGAATAACTCCTCCTTAAAAGGAGGAGATTCTTCTTCCGCTTAAGGTTGCGGTGCGGCTAACGCCGCTTACCGCACGAATAAAATATCTTGCCTAGACCCACCCCGATAGGTTCCGCTGGAGTCGTTTTCGCGAAGTTCCCAAACTTTACCACTACCAAATCCTCTCAATAATTTTGCTGATGGAGGTATTTCGCCTTTCTGAACGCCCCATAAGTCGTGTCCAACAGCTCTTTGCACTCGATCCGGAAATTCTTTTAAATCAGAACGCGTTCGTCCCATCCATATGATTCGTTTCACGCGGAAGTCCAAGCTATCTTGATCTGGGATCGATTATACCCATATAGGTATATTATTGCCAATTCATTTTTGGGACCGTATAATTAATATGTAGGCGTCATTTTAAAATGTCACCTGTGGCATCACAAGATATTGATACTAAAAGAGGTGACGCAATGGAAAGGCGCATGTCTATGAGCGTTAAAGATGTAAGTCAGTTGCAGGTTTATCTCACTTCGAACTTGAATCGGCGGAATTATTGAGGTGGAAGCCCCTCAACCCCCCAAAAAAGTTTTTAAAAATCTAACTAACTTATCCTGAAAGACCTCCACAAAACACCTCAAATAGGTCGTTTTTACTAGGGTTAGGGGGTCAATATCTACCATTATAGTTCCGACAACGAGGGGATTAATATCTACAAAAATTGCCCGTAATGTTAAGATCCATACAATGGTTTGGAAAATGCAAATCAAAGGAGAATATCAATGTCGGGATTGACAAATTTTTATATAATTAACCTCGCCTCTTCTACACGGGTTACGAATCCTTTTGACGAGATAAAAATCCGTATGGACAATAGCGTACTAAGAGGAAATTATTTAAGTTTGAGGATATCGAGCGCGTTCAGTGCAGAAATTCCGCCATTGGGGACGATCGTTCAGGGAGAGACGCCCACAGCCTCAAATGATTGGGTGGGCGCAAGTTTGGCGACCATGGAGAGAACGAAAGAGTTTGTGAGAACAAGATTCAGCGCTTTTGGAGCCGTATTAGGCATAGAACCGAGTGTGTGGTTTGTAGGGACATCCCCCAGTGGAGCTTTTAAAAGGATTTCATCGGGAAAATTTTCGAATACGATTCGAGCACAAGTAGCGCCTTATGGATGTGTCGAGATCCTCTGTGATCATGCAACTCATGTCTGGGTCCCCTACTCAGGGGCAAGACAAATGATCGATGACCTTTATCAGCATGGGGAAATACAAGTGAGCGATAAAGCAAATATAGCTCCCATACTTCGCGAATTGGAAAAAAACATTGAATATGCGGGCAAACGCAAGAATGAAGTTACCCAAGCTCAAAGAGATATCATTGTCTCAATGGTGGAAGAGCAGATCGATGTCATCCTGGCTGCTGCGCCAGATGCCAATACAGCCAAGAGGTGGATTGAGAATGCCGCTTTTCATGTATACACGCCTTGTGAAGATCGTTGCACGGCCAAATCGCGGGTAATCGAGTTATCGATGGATGACCTGAGCGAGTGGCTTGCATTCAATGGCTGCGG
Source organism: Parachlamydiales bacterium (assembly GCA_015661075.1). Classification (GTDB taxonomy): domain Bacteria; phylum Chlamydiota; class Chlamydiia; order Chlamydiales; family SM23-39; genus CAISYW01. The sequence goes on from JACVQJ010000031.1 coordinate 31,367, forward strand.
ATCCAATCGCGCCGAAGATCTCCCCCTTTATCAGAGTTTACTTCACGTTGGAAGGGTCTATTCGGGGCTGGCAAACATCGAGGGAGTGTTAGCCCAAAATGGCCCAACTCTTCCCTCAGAAAAACTGGTTCAGCAAATCATCATTGAACTCATCGAAGGATGGGTCGCACACAGGGAAGAACACTCCGTGATTTGCTCTCCTTCATGTTCATAAACTTGGATGGTTGAAGAGAAATTGGGCTTAAGGGATCGCTAGCAAAACAGCATTAAACTCACTTTTTACGCACTCGTTTGGTCGGGGTGCTGGCATTCTGGAAAACCCAGATGGGCGAGCTCCAGGCGCAATGTCCATCGGCCTGTCTGACTCGTAGATAGTAATAGGCAAACATGGGCTGTTCCGGCTTGGATGGCTCGAGAGAGATCTGGCTTAACGCATCGCTATCGTCGATCGCGAATTCTACGCCATTTTCCGATATCTCCAATTTCCTCCAATCTTTGCCATTACGAATGAGAACGGCTTCCGTGAGCGGCTGGGTGCCGATCGCATATCCGGTGATATGGCGATTGAATTCAAGACCGGGCCGCACTTTGGCGTCGATCTCGGATCCCATGGAAAAGCCGGCGATCTGAAGGCCCAAAATGATCTTTTCGCCTGTCGTGGCATAGCAGGAACGGTTGACGAGCGCATCGATCAGAGCCGAGCGATTGTGCTCTTTGGCCAAAATAGCCGTGAGACCGGGCGTGTACTGGACCTGATCGGAGTCAAAGAGATCGGTATAGGGTCCGCGATCGTCGTATCCGCCCGCGACAAAACCAAAGCGGCAGCCCGCATTGAGCGCTCTTTGCAATGATCCTTCGGCCGATTCGCTGATTCCTTTGCGAGATCCTTTGATCGGACAGTAATTGCCTTCTTTCGCCAGACACTCCGAAGAGCCCCATGCATTGTAGATTTCTGCGACGCGTTCGTATTCAAAATTAAAGTCGTCGAAATCATAAAGAGTCGGCTTTCCCATGGTGAAAGAGGGAAAGGCGATGACGTCTTTCGGATTGTGGGTCTTATAGATCTTTTTGAGGGAATTGTTTTTCGTATCTTTTCTTCGCAAAATGGGCTTACTATCTTTCGTGTAAATGAACTGGCGCAAACCTTCCGTTTTCGGCTCGCCGAGCCACTGGAATCCCAGCAAAGCGACAAAGCGATCGTCTTCGTTGAATTCGGCGATCTGCTGCACGATCTTTTTCCAAACGTCGTTTGACGTTTCTTCTTCGGAATCAAAACAGGACGTCGCAATAAATTGCAGAGATTTTTCATCGCGCATATGCCGCAAATAGGCTTCGATATTTTCTCCGGAGTCGGTTCGATCCGACTCGCCATGGAGAAGCCCCCAATAAAGACTCAGAACGCTATCCGTTAGGCATTTAATCGGAGGCGAGTAAAAGATTTCCTGCGTTTTCAGGTTGCGCAGCTGGATTCGGTAGAGTCCGGCTTCGTTAAAATAAAGATTGGGCAGCGCGATAAAACCCGTTTCCGGCACGAAGAGCTTCCAGTTGAGGTTTTCCCGCAGATGTTCGTAGCTGAGATCGATCAGTGTTCCTTCCGGGGCGTTGGAAGTCAGGTTGCCGTAGACGTCCTCAAAACGGACGACGACATCGAAGCGCTTGTTGCGCGAAACGAGCGACGGGGCGACGACTTTCAGATTTTTCAAAATATTTCCGCGCACGTCGAGCGCGAAGATTTCAGAATCCTTGTAATCACCCTTGCCTTTGGGATCGATGGCGAAGATAAACGGACGCCGTCTCTGAGCCACTTTCTGGCAGGCGTTTCCCTTTTTAGCCACGTCCTTGTCTGGGGTCCCCATGAAAATGGTTAAGCTATCGCTTGCCTTGATCTCGGAGGGCAAAACGAATTCAAAGGATCCGAAAGGAGTTTCCAGCGCTTTGGCGCCAATGACTTTACCGCCGGGGATCTCCGCCCAGATGAGGTTGGCTTTTTCCTTGAGGTTGGTCTGAGGGATTTGCCAGTCGATCGGGCGTCCTTTGCTCTGCAGATCGAACCGTATCCGGGTGCCTTTAGGAAGGGGCGTCGCCGTCGTATAAGTAAATTTCCAGGTACAAACATCACCGGCGAGAGCATAAGTCGGCTCGCAAGAACAGATCGATCGTCGCATGAAAAATCCCTTCCTTAAAGCCAATCATAGTGCCTGAGAATCGTTTGTTTGGCAACTCGACTTTGCAACTTTTTGGACCCAAAGGCCTCGAGATATTTGTTCTCGGGAGCAAATAGACGAGGCAGGCGGGTCCAAAAAGTTACAAAGTCGAGCGGCAAGGTGCTGGGGTTTAAAATTTCGGCTTTACATTAGCTTTAGCCATCTCGTACGGCTCGACGAATTGATCGACGAGGATGTCTTTTTGGGAATCGGGGACGCAATAATAGATTTTGTCATTGGCCTGGAAAACGAGAGCGATGCCTGAAGGATGGCGGCGCTGGCTTTTGTGCCGGTACGAAATCGATACCAATGCCCGAGAGCGGGGAAAGGGATAGTTTTTCAGGTACGGCCTGATTTCTTCATTGCTGTTGATCATTTGGGTCAGCTTTTCCGTTCCGAGGATCTCAATCGAGCGCCCCTCTTCGATCGTCCCCGGACGATCGGCGGCAAATGCCACCTCGATCTCGTCGATCATCTCCGGCATGGCCCCTCCGCTGCCGATGCATACGACATCGAACTCCTTTTCAATCTGCTTTGAAAAAGAATCGATGAGTTCGTGCGCGATCCGGACATGCTTCGATGGTTTCACGCTTTGGGCGCAGCCCCCGAGCCAAACGCTACAAGCGATAAGAATGAACAGCTTGCTCGAAGCGCAATCCCGCCTCTTCAGGGGCGGGTTAGCCGAGCTATTTATTTTATCGGGCGCTTTTAAGCGCCCGCCATTACTACCCCACCAGGCGAATAAGTGACAAAGAGCGCGAGCGAGGCAAAGACAGATCGAAGCGCAGCGGTTCGAGAGAGAAGTCCATAGTAGAACTATGGACGACGATAGAGAATCGATATGTCGCAGCCGCAGCAAGCTATTTGTCACTTATTTGCCTGGTGGGGTAGTAGCTGTCGA
>JACVQJ010000043.1 GCA_015661075.1 Parachlamydiales bacterium
CACCAGAGCCATCGCTTCCGTCGTGATCATATGAGGCGGCTCGCGCAAAAGCCACGGCAACGAATCGTCAAAACCCAGCTCGTAGATGGCGTGGCCCAGCTCATGCAATACCGTCTCCAGCCATTTAATGGACGATTTGACATTATTGAGGGTCCGCACGTCTTTTTTCCGATCGATATTGGTGCAAAAGGCATGCTGGTTTTTACCATTGCGTTCAAACATATCGCTTCTATCCAAAATGGGCTGGATGTCAAAGCCCATCTGCCGATAAAACGAGCGGCACGCCGCCGGAATGTCCACATGATCCACCAACTGATCCAACTCCCGCGAATCGAGCGGATCTTCCTGGCAAAACGGATCGCTCCAGGCCCAAGGACCGGTTTTCGAGGTGGAAAATCGCTTTTGCTGCGATGCTTCGGCTGCTTGCCCATCCCTTCCAAGGGCCCTGGGCATGCAAAATTTTCAAATATTTCACTTTCTTCACAAATCTAATGGAAATACCTGCCTTTCGTGTGGAAATGAGTTGATTATTTAGGTGCTTTAAACGAAAATATTTTTCACTTTCAACAGGAGACTAAAATGTCTGGCAAGATTTTTTTGGGCTTGTTATTAAGAGAAGGGAATAAACATTCATATGGTTTCAATTTACGGGGGCAGCTAAACTGTCGTTTTTTTAGCACAAATCGAAAAGTTAAACAGGTTAAAAATATGAGAAAGCTCTTGTCCTTTGAAGATTTTAAAAATAAGCATATTGAACAATTGGAAAGCTTCAAGCAGTCTCATGCTGTTAAGGTTGTTTGTGGAGACGACTTAGAAAAAATCTCGGATGCATATGAACGGTTTTGCTTATCAGAGTACTCGTCATACATGCACCAAGCATATGGCGGTAACCCTTCTTTTATAACATAGCCAGAATTTACAGAATTGTGACACTCAACATCAATGAGAGATAGGTGAATTTTACACTTGATAGTTGTTATGCTTTTCTTAATGCTAACAATCGATAGCCATGAACTTCCTCCGTTAGTTGCGGGAGTTTAATTTCAACAGTCTGTTTAAATGTTTCTTTTATAAGTACTGAAACATTCTTAAGCCTTACCTCAACAAAGTCAGCAAAATCAGGTGAAAGCGCAGACTTGTAAAACCTGTCTTTATAACGAAACTCTACAATACCATCTATTTCGTGAAACTTTTTCATTCTGTGTTTTTCTAGTTGTTCTGGAACGAGACCGCTTATAAATAGGTAATCTCCAGTACGCAGTCTCGACCAAGCGACCTGTAAAGTCGCCCATCCGTCTGTCGCATTTAATACGTTTAATATATTATTAAAAAGAACTAAGCTTGGAGCATCGGTAATAATATCGCTAACAAAAGCTTGATATTTTTCCGACGAAAAAAAACGACACGCGTCTCCAATAGCATATTTAATGTTGGGTCGAGATGGAGTGATTGCTGGGGTAACTGAACTCAAATCAATAATCAATGACGGAAGGGAAGGTTTATTTAAAACCTGCGATATCAATTCAACGGTAGAAGTGTTCTGTCCCCCTACATCTAAAACAGATCCTACTGAAGAAATAAGCTTTTTTTGTAAGCAATGTTTTAAGAAAATTGAAACTTGCTTTCCATGATCTCCTGTCAAATCTCCAAAATCTCCTTGTGGAGGAGTTTTTAGAGATTCTAACATTACAAATGTCTGATCGGCACGATAGACAACGTCATCAAACGAAGGTAAAATTAAAGCAGAAATTTTATTGAGTTCTTTTGAAAGTTCGCAGTTTTTTCTTTGAGTAAAGTTATATGATCTAAGCTGCCTACAATTGCACAATTGAGTAACCATTCTGACGTTTCTATTTTTGAATAAATCAAGAATTTCCTCTGTTTTTGGCAATTCTTCTCCACACTGACAAATAATCTTATCGGCTGATGTAGAGAATGAGTGGAAAGAGAACCGTCTTATTGAATGAACAAATCCAGCTCTTGGGAAATGAACAAAGGCAAGGCTCCCTCTAACAGCCGCACCTAATGTTCTGGTTGATAACATCATCACCTATTAATTAAGTCTCTTATACCGCTCGTGATTCAAAAATCGGTTTAAGCGGCGTCGGCTTTGCGTTGCCTTTGTGCCTGCCTCGGTCGCCCAACTTATTCAAGTTGAGCTTCCTCGGCACCGGCTTCGCCTGACCCAAATTCAAGCAGCCTCCTTGCCTATTCCCAATTTTTGAATCACTCCCGGTATACAAAGACATTGTACCACCTAGCCAGGTTTCAAACTATCTAAAAAAACATGTATCACATTGACTTTCACCACTTTGAAAGGAAAAAATCTTCAAAATAAATTTTCCATTCAATTATGACGCTCCCAAATTGAAAACAGAGCAAAATTTTACTGAATCAATGTCGCGCAGTAGACCGCTCTCGATTGACAGGTAAAATATTATCCGCCGATCCGGAAACAATGAGACTTGTCGACGGGGCCTTAAAAATTGCCTTTGGACTCCATTAACAAAATTCCTTCAACCACGCCCCCGATGTCAATGGCTCCCCGGTCACATTCTGAACAAGCTCCCCCCAGCTCCACCGATTACCCGGAGCAAAGAGCTTCTCCTGCAAAAACCGGCCTGTTTCCGATGTATTGAACCGTCGATGACCGCACGATCTTTCCAGAGCCTCCTCAATCGAAGAGGCGAAAAGCTCGCCCAGCAAGTAGCTGAAATAATAGACGGGTGCCAAGCCAATGTGGTACTTCGCCGCCCAATCGGCTTTTCCTTCACGGCCGGGTGGTGGTGAAATCTTTTGATATTTTTCAATCAGCTGCCACCAGAGGCGATTCAGATCCTGCCGCGGGTCGCGATAGAGCTCGCTCTCAAACGCGCTCATCACCATCACCCAGCGGCTGAAGATCAGCTGGCGCCGCTGCAGACTGGCGTCGGCTTTTTGCATCAATTCCATGGGTTTTCCACCAACGAGATCCAGCAGCGACGCGCTCCTGTAGGCCTGCCGCCCCGCCACCAGAGCCATCGCTTCCCATTGCGCTCAAACATATCGCTTCGGTCTAAAATGGGCTGGACGTCAAATCCCATCTGTCGATAAAACGAGCGGCACGCCGCCGGAATGTCCACATGATCCACCAACTGGTCCAACTCCCGCGAATCGAGCGGATCTTCCTGGCAAAACGGATCGCTCCAGGCCCAAGGACCGGTTTTCGAGGTGGAAAATCGCTTTTGCTGCGATGCTAAATCGTCGTATTGCAAGCTGCGCGCCGCGCGGTTTCTCAACTCCACCAGATCCAGAATGGGGGCCGCAAGCGCCACGCCGATCTGTTTGGACGCCTCCCATGCCTTTTTGCGAACGGCTGGATCATTTTCGTTTTTAAGAATATCCCGAATATCATTTTCAGATAATGACCGTCCGTCCAGTTGCGGGCGAAAATTCGCGTAGGTTTGGGAGAGATTCGCTTCTTTTTGAGCGATTTCAGCCACCAGCTCTTTGGGAATCTGATTTTGGGCAAATGCGCGGATGAGAATGTTGAGCTGTCTTTTCAATATAGGATCTGTCAAAGCCTTGTCATGGTCCCACAAAACCAGTTGTCGATAGACGGATGGATCGTGAAAAAGAAGTTTTAATTCGGTATCCAATGCGGCTTTCAAATCAGCGGCATCGGGCGAGCCCGTCGTCTCGAGGATCCAGGCGGCCTGGTTGAGCTGCCGGGATTTCATTTCTATCTGTGGGATAAATTCAGCGAGAAAAGATGAAAAAGGATGCGATTTCATGTAAGCTCGACTTTGTACATTTTTTAGGGCCGAAGGCCTCGATGGATTTGCCCTCTGAGGCGTTTATTTAAGAAGGAAGGGGTTGACTATCCCCTTCCTTCTTAAATAAACGCCTAGTTGCCCTAAAAATGTACAAAGTCGAGCTAAGATGGACCTATGAAAAAAGTAGTTATTCTTTTTTTACGACTCTATCAGGCAGCCATTAGCCCGTTTCTCGGCCATTGCTGCCGTTTTTTTCCCACGTGCTCTGAGTATGCCAAAGAAGCCGTGGAAAAACACGGTGTTTTTAAAGGGATTTGGCTCGCCGTCAAACGGGTTTTTCGATGCCACCCCTTTCATCGCGGCGGCTTCGATCCAGTTCCCTGATCTACGGGATCTCTCAATATTAACTTTTACAATCCTCGAGGGAAAATTCGATTCGTCTATTGACGATTTCTTCTTGCAGGTAGAAAAAAACTACCTGCTGCGGAAAAATCGTCAAAATACGAACCGTTTTTCTCCTCGAGGCTTGTAAAATTTATTCTTGAGAGATCCCTACTGGTAGTTTTAATACCATCCCGGGTTTGATCTGGTTTTTTTCCAGATGGTTGATCGCAATCAAATCGTCTAATTTGACGTGATAATGGCGCGCGATCTTCCAGAGATTTTCACCCTCTTTCACGACGTGTGTGCGATGATTTTCGCGGATGGCTTTTGCCGGCGCCGCTTCCTTCTTGGGCGCAGCAGCAAGAGCAGCGACAGGGCGCGGCGCCGCCGGAACAAATCGGGCAACGGCCTGGGCGCGATTGAACGGCTGCGGCATTTCCTCATTTGCTGTTCGATAGAGAATCTGCGCGCTCTTTTCATAGATTGCATCACTGCGGGCCGACTGCAACAGCTCCACGCAAAATTTTTGTAAAACCTCATTCGTCTTCGCATGTGACAACAGGTCGATCAGCCCTTTGTCATCGAGGCGCTTCAAAGCAAAGGTAAAATCGGTTTGCAGCAGAAGATTGGCAGCAGTGGGCGATTGTAAAGCGAGATAGCTCAATAACAGGCGTCGGCGCCGTTCGACAGAAAGATCCATCATCTGCGACTGCTCGCGAACAAATCCGTCGAGAATCTGCCAATTTCCGTCGCAGGCGAGATCGACGATCTGCTCCAGTAGCAATGGCGCTTCGCTCTTCTGAAACAGAGTTTGCATCGCGTGAAATTCCGGAGTGATGCAAAAAGCCTCCACCAGGGCCGCATCGCGCGGCTGGGGAGACTTGACCAGAGCTTTGAAAAGACCTTGCGCCGTCAAGGGCCACCGCTCGAGATAGGCATAATGCAAGATTGCCTGGTACTGATCGTCGCTGAGGCCGGGGAATATTTCCAACGCGCAGCGATCAGACTGAACCACTCGCCGCTGGGCAGGCGCAGATCCGATCGCCTTTTCCAAATTAAAATCGTGGTACGCGACGAGGGCGGAAAGGGCTAAATCGCGTTTCGCCAATCCTTCTTCAACCAGATCGATATTGGTGAGCAGAGCGCATAGCTCGCGAAAGGTCAGATGAGAAAAGCTCATCAGCATGGACAAATTGGTGGATTCTTCCCCTTTCTCATAGGCCAGAGGCTTTGATACGGAAAATGATTTTTCCCTGTCCTGGACCAGCATGGCGATGAAGGCCGCGATCAGGCCGATATTCAGTGCCCCGCTAAAAATTAAACTCAGCGTGATGATGCGAAACTTGCGAATCCATCTCTCCGTGAAACTCGAATCCATATTACCCCCCGGCAGTACAAAAAAAATTTATCTTAAATCTCAAATGGTTGCAATCACTCCCCGATATTGTTTAATATCTAAGCTATGAAAATCCCCCTATCGCTGATCCGATCCTATATCCATCTGGACGAACCCCTCACTGCCATCGCCGAGACCCTCACATTGCTGGGGATCGAGGTCGATACCATTGAAAACGAAACGCCCCGGTTTTCGAAAGTAATTGCTGCTGAGGTGCGTACAACAAAATCCCACCCCAATGCCGACAGTCTGACCCTCGCGCAAGTATTCGACGGCGCGAAGGAGTGGTCGGTGGTTTGTGGAGCGAAGAATTGCCGAGCCGGCCTAAAAGTCGCTTTCGCTCCCGTTGGCGCCGCTCTCATCGACGAGCACAAAAAAGAGCGCCGGATCACGGAAGCGACGATCCGCGGCGCCGTGTCGCAAGGCATGCTCTGCTCGGCGGCCGAATTGGGCATTCCCGGCGATGCAAATGGCCTTTTGGAGCTGCCATCTGACATTCCCAACGGCCAGGATCTGACATCCTTGCTTTGGGACCCCGTTTTCGAAATTTCACTGACGCCGAATCTCGGCCATTGCATGAGCGCGCTCGGAATTGCCCGCGAGCTGTCCGCCGCCCTGCAGCGTCCGTTCCATCTGCCAAAACTGTCCGTCAAAGAAAGTGAAACGCTTCTCGTGGACAAACTGAAAGTGGCTGTTCAGGATCCTCAGCATTGCCTGCGCTATATGGGCCGGCTCATCGAAAACATTCAGATCGGCCCTTCCCCGTTTTGGCTGCAGCAGACTTTGCTCGCCTGCGGTCTAAGGCCCATCAATAACGTCGTCGACATCACAAACTACATCTTAATCAAGACCGGCCAGCCTTTGCATGCATTCGACTACGACAAAATCGAGGGCCGCCAAATTTCCGTTCAGGTTTCCGACTCCGCGCAATCCTTCATCGGCCTGGACGACATCCAGCGAGAGATTCCTCCCGGCGCATTATTGATCTGCGATGCGCGCAAGACACTGGCTCTGGCCGGCATCATGGGCGGCGCCAGTTCGGCTGTATCCGAAACGACCCGTTCGGTCGTTATCGAAGCCGCTGTGTTCCAGCCCATGACGATTCGCAAAACAGCCCGCCAGATCAAGCTGAGCACCGATAGTTCCCAGCGTTTTGAAAAAGGCGTGGATGGGCAGGGCGTATCGCAAGCCATCAATGAAGCGAGTCACTGGATCATTCAGATCGGCCACGGACACTTGGCCAAAGGGGTGATCGATATTAAAGGCAAAGCTCCTTCGCTATGTGAAATCAACCTGCGCCCGCAAAGGATCAACCAGATCCTGGGAACCCAGCTTTCGATGAGTGAAGTGGAAGATTGCCTGCAGCGCATCGGCTGCAAAACGCACTCGAAAGACGACAAAGCGCTGCGCGTCTCCATCCCATCATTTCGCAATGATATCAGTACGGAGATCGATCTCGTCGAAGAGGTCGCGCGCATCTATGGCTACAACAATATCGAGAAAAAAACGCCGCTTTGCACCACTTCCCATATTCCCATCGACCCCCAGTTTTCATTTGAGCGCGAAGTGCGCCGCCGCATGGTAGGCCAGGGTCTGCAAGAACTGATCACCTGCAATCTCATCGGACCCAAGCTTCTCAATTTATTGCCGCCCAGCGATCCGCTGGTTGTCATGCACTCTAAAAGCGAAGATTATTCAATTCTCCGCCCGTCTCTGCTTCCTTCCCTGTTGGAGGTTGTGCAAACCAATCTCGATCAAAAAAACGCATCGCTAAGCGCTTTTGAAATCGGGCGCATCCATCTCAAACAAAATAATGCCCCCATCGAAATTCCCATGCTCGGCATTGTGATGGTCGGCAAAACCCGCCCTCATCACTGGGATCGAAAACCTTCCGACATCGACTACTACGATTTAAAAGGAACTCTGGAGACCATACTTGCCGCATTGATCGTTTCCAACGCTTCGTTTCACAGCTCATCCCATCCGTCATTCCATCCCAATCGACAGGCGGATCTTCACACTGGCGGCCTGTGGATCGGCACGCTCGGCGAAGTCCACCCGCAAGTGCTGGAAAAACTCGGCATCAAAGAACGCGTCTATTTTGCTGAACTCAACCTGGCCCATTTACTCAATTTGCGAACCGTCCATCTCCGCTGCCATCCCTTGCCGAAATACCCCGGCACGGAGCGCGACTGGACACTGCCGCTGCCGCAAGACATGCTCTGCCAAACGCTATTCGAAATGATCCGCTCATTTCAATCGCCGTTATTGGAAAAAGCGGAGCTGATCGATCTGTATGTCTTCAACGAGGCCACCGAAGTGAAGCGCAACGCCACATTCCGCTTTACCTACCGCGACCCTCTGAAAACAGTTTCGTTCGAAGAAGCGGAAGCCGTGCACGATAAACTTATGGCGCACGTCCTAAAACTGATTTGAGCCATTTCCATTGCCTCTTTGCAAGACAGTGCGTTATTGACAACATATAATCGCAAAAGCTAATTTCAATTTGCGGAGAGCCGTTTTGTACTCATCTTAACCGGCTTATATATGTGAATTTAGCAAACGCAGTCAAACTATTGCTTATTGCATTTCTACCAACGAGTTTTTCATTTGGAGTGACAATTAATGTTACCAATACAGCTGATTCCGGTGCCGGTAGTTTTCGCCAGGCGCTGTTGGATGCTGTCGATAGCGACACAATCACATTCACTGTGTCCGGGACAATCACTTTAGCATCTGATTTGCCTTGGATCACGCAAAATAATTTGACGATCAACGGCAATGCCAGCACGATCAACGGGAATAACTATCGTGCTTTTGTAATCGGCAACACTTCTACAACACCTTCACCTGTCACCATCGATCAGCTGTCTGTAACAGGAGCAACAGCTTTAGGGGGGAATGGAGGCCTAGCTAAGGGAGGAGGAGGTGGTGGCGGGGCCGGTTGCGGCGGCGCTTACTTTATCAAAGGGAATGTCACACTGATCAATGCAAATCTTGGCTCCTGTTCAGCGATCGGCGGTGCAGGTGGAACGGGAAATTCTGGAACTAATTATGGCGGCGGCGGCGGCGGCGGCGCAAGTTTTAGCTATAATGTACAGCGAAATGGACAAAATGCACCCCCGGGGGGTTTGCCATTTTTCGGCGGTAATGGTGGAGGAAATAATCCAGGGTCAGGAACTGGGTTGGCAACGGGTAATCCCGGAGGCTTTAGCGGGGGAGGGGGAGGGGGAGGGACACAGGCTTTTTCTGGCTTTTTTAATGGTGGCGCAGGTGGATTTGGTGGCGGAGGCGGAGGAGAAGCACTACCTCCCCTGGGAGTTCCAGGTACCTCTGGAGGTGCAGGTGGATTTGGTGGCGGTAAGGGTGGCTCATCCGCTACCACTGGCAACGGCGGAAATGGAATTGGAGGAATATGTTTCGTATACACAAATTCAGCGTTGACTTTGACAAGCATGAATATGTCTGCCGGAACAGTAACGGGCGGCGCTGGATTGTCAGCCGGACTGGGTCTTGCGCCAGGGATATTTCTATATCAGGGAGCAGTGTTAAAGTTTAACGGTCCCATGACTGTTGATTTTCCAATCGATGCGAATGTCTTAACACCAGATGGCGGAACTGAGATTTTAAGTGGGGCTATTACTTTTTCAGGAGCCGTTGCAAATACTTACAAGGGGCTTACTACAGTCTCGGCAGGAACGCTTGCTTTAAATAAAACAGGCGGTGCTGTTGCTGTTCCCGGCGATGGTTTGATTAACGGAGGAACGCTTTCATTGAGTGCGGCCAGTCAAATTGCGACCACTTCAGCGCTTACATTGAGCAGCGGCACTTTTAACATGAACGGCCATGC
>JACVQJ010000044.1 GCA_015661075.1 Parachlamydiales bacterium
TCCACGCCTCTTCAACCCCATGAACAGACGCAAGAGGGTTTGACTGACAGCAAAAAGGACAAGCTGCTGTCGTTTGATTTCGATAAACCGGCGTTTGCGTCAGCAGCTCTGGCTATTCCTTTGAGCGCAGAGGCGTTAACAATCGAGACGGCTTGCACATCCTGTAATCCATATATTATTTGCGGTGCAGTATTAGCAGTATCTGCCTATTGTGCGATTGACTATTTAATTTCCCATCCTGAATATATAAATGATGCCATCACAACGATTAGCAGTGGATTTGATTTCACTGTTTTAGATAGAAATAAAGAAGGAAGTGTTGACCCCAGCTTACCAGCGAATCCAGACGAACTTCTGAATAGACCTGATTGGAAAGAGACTACTCATCCTGATGCTGGGAAAAAGGGTCACAGAACGTTTGAAAATAAAGAAACTGGAGAGAAGATTCGCCACGATGAAGGAAATCCTGGAGAACCAGGACATCAAGGCAATGATCATTATCATCGTCCTAATCCAAATAAAACAAATTGGGCTAATGAATACTTGGATGGTCAAGGAAAACCAGTTCCCGATGGACATGACAAAGCTCATATTTATTCTCCTGATAAAGTTTGGTGGAAATAAAAAATTCAATCAGTGTAAAAAATATGAACATTTCAATATATACAGGTTATTTCCATGATGGATCAATTATAAACATTGAGCAATCAGGAGATGGTGTTTGTTTTTCAATGCAGAGTGCAGAGATGCATGAAGAAGATTTGAAAGACAACATCGCTCTTTCGAAATATCATCGCATCAAGGGGAAACTTCATTTAGAAAAAGTAAAAATCATTAGGGATAATGATCAGATTTTCCTCGGCGTTTTAAGGATGTTGTATGATGGAGCTGGGATACTGGATTTTGAAATCAGTAAAAACAATGTAAAACTATTCTTGGAATGGGTGAATTATCCACCTCATCCTGACATTGTTGTTTATTCATCTTTTGAAATTGAGGCAGAAAAAATCTGGTGGGAAAACATTCCTGATTTGGGAGAGCCATTCTGGTAGGAGCCATTCACATTAAAAGGAAAGCTTCATTTGGAAGATGTGCATAGAATCTTATATAATGATCAGCCATTTTTCGGAGTTCTTGAGATGCTCTATGACAGTGCTGAAATATTGCATTTGGAAATCCTTCAAAACAAAATAAAATTGTTCATAGAATGGGAAAATTTTCCACCCCATCCTAAAGTTACTGTATATTCTGCATTAGAGATCGAGGCTGATAAAATTTGGTGGGAAAACATTCCAAATCTTTACGATCCTTTTGAATGAAGATCAGTTTTTGTAACAGTAATCACGCCTTAGCGACCTTTCCTCTTGTTTTCGGAGATTTTCCTCATTCGCTGCTTTTCTTCGTCGGTGAGTCTCTGCTCGCCGTATTGAGAGATTTTCGCCAGCATGGCGTCCATGAATTGATCATCGGACAAAATGGGCTCTTTGGTGCGGATATCGTAGATTTTGGGATAGCTCTTTGTCGGGATGGACCGCCGTTTCCATTTCCAGCCGGGGATCTTGCAAAATAAATAGCCAAAGAGGACCCCGCTGCTATCGGCCATGAATGCAGCCCATGCGCTGTGGGACATGTGGCTCAATAAATTGACGGCCAATAGAAAGCCGATGGCCCATTTGGCGGGGATCAGCACAAAAAACCAGACCTGCGCCCCGCTGTTCATGAGCATCCAGGCAGTGAGCAGTGCGAATACGGCCGGAGTGAATCCGGCCAACATTCCTTGAGCCAGTATCATGCCGGCGAGTCCCGATAGGGCGCCGAAAAGGGTGGCTCCGCAAAACAAGGTAAAAAAAGACTTGATGCCTTTTTGTTCGATGAAAGTAGTTCCAAAAATCCACAATACGAGCAGATCGAACGTCAATCCCACCAGCGAGCTAAATCCTATGGGTCCATGGAGCACCAAGGGATATGTCGCTAATTGCCAGATCCAGCCTTGTTGGATGGAAGGTAGGGTGAGAGCGAGAATCGGGGCCAGAATATGATAAAAAAGGCCCGTAGCGAGCCCGCCTATTCCTAAAGAGATGATGAGCAGCCAGAGGGCGCGAGATGTGGTTTCAGGGCCGAAACGGTCAAAAAATCGCATTTTGATCAGTAAAATCTATTTTGAACATGAGAGTCAGTGTGTAAGAAAACTTGTTTTTTTACCAGAAGGAGACTATCCTGTTCTGGATATAATGAGGAGCTTTATGAAAGAGAAGATCCACCCGCCCTATCAGGAAGTCCTTTTTGTCGACTCTTCCACGGGGACAAAATTTCTGATCGGCAGCACATTGAAGCCGAAAGAAACAGAAGAATTTGAAGGCAAGGTATATCCCCTTGTCCGCGTCCCTGTTTCTTCTGCATCGCATCCCTTCTTCACTAAAGCCAACCAGTTCATCGACTCGGAAGGCCGCGTAGATAAATTCACGAAGAAATATCAGCGCAAGCGCGAAGAAGAGAAAAAGGTTCAGGCAATACAGGAAGAGGCCAGCAAGGCGAAAATCAAGGCCAAGAAAAAATAAGGCCTGTGGTTTGCCATGGAAGAAAAGGTTCAGCAGCTCATGCTTCGTCTGCAGGAGGTCGAGCGTTTGCTGGGCCTTCCCAATGCGTTTGACGATCCCAAAACCTATCGCCAGCTGACCCAGGAACATTCACAGCTGTCTGAGCTTCGGGAAGCGTGGGATGAGTGGCAGAGAGTGCGCAAGCAATTGAATGAAAGCCGCGCTCTACTCGATAGTGAGACCGATCCTGAGATTTTGCAAATGGTGCGCGACGAGCAACGGTTGCTCGAAGCGCAAGACGCTCTTGTTCAAAAGAAGATCCATAACCTGTTAGTTCCCCCCGATCCTCGCGACAGCCGCAATATTATTCTGGAAATTCGCGCCGGCACCGGCGGCGATGAGGCGGCGCTTTTCGTCACCGATTGCGCCCGTATGTATCACAATTACGCCCAGAGCAAGGGCTGGAAGTTTGAGATCATTTCAACTTCTCCGTCAGATCTGGGCGGCTATAAGGAATATGTCATGTCGCTATCGGGAGCGAACGTATTCCGCCTGATGCAATATGAAGCGGGAACCCATCGCGTCCAGCGGGTGCCCGAGACGGAAACGCAGGGGCGTATTCACACCTCGGCTGTCACTGTGGCGGTTTTGCTGGAGCCGACAGAAGATGAAAAAATCGATATCGATGAACGGGATCTCAGGATCGACACGTATCGATCATCTGGCGCCGGCGGCCAGCATGTGAACACGACGGATTCTGCTGTGCGGATTACGCACATCCCGACGGGAGCCGTGGTGGCATGCCAGGATGAGCGGAGCCAGCACAAAAATCGCGAAAAG
Organism: Parachlamydiales bacterium; assembly: GCA_015661075.1. Taxonomy (GTDB): domain Bacteria; phylum Chlamydiota; class Chlamydiia; order Chlamydiales; family SM23-39; genus CAISYW01. The sequence continues at coordinate 3,378 of JACVQJ010000044.1, forward strand.
GCCATGCGCCTTCTGGTCGCCCAGATCGCCGAAACGCAGCGGCGCAAAGCGGAGCAGGAGATGTCTGAGATACGCTCGACGCAAGTCGGCAGCGGGGATCGATCCGAGCGGATTCGAACGTATAATTTTCCGCAAAACCGCGTCACTGACCACCGGATCAATCTCACGCTCTACAAGCTCGACCGCGTCATGGGGGGCGATCTCGACGATATCACTAGCGCTCTCGTTGCCCATTTTTACAACGAGAAGATTCATGAAAACAATCGCTGAAATTCTTCCTCTGGCCACGTCCTATCTGGCCGAGCGCAAGATCGATCGGGCCAGGCGTTCCGCGGAGGAGCTGCTCGCATTCGTTTTGGGGGTGAAACGCCTTGATCTTTATTTGCAATATGACCGGCCTTTGATTGAAACCGAGATGGAAAAGATGCGCGCATGCCTCGTTCGGCGCATCAAGGGCGAGCCGATTGAATACATCATGGGCGAGATCGATTTTTACGGGTGCCGCATCGAGGTGGGCCGCGATGTGCTGATTCCTCGCCAGGAGACGGAAATTTTCGTCGATCTCGCCGTCAAAGGTATCCGACAGCAGCCGTTGGAGGGGCGGGTACTTTGGGATCTTTGCTCAGGCTCGGGCTGCATTGGTTTAGGAATCAAGCGCGCCTGTCCGGAGCTTCGGGTGGTTTTGTCCGATTTGTCGCCCCGAGCGATGGCTGTTGCCGAGAAAAACAAAATCAAAAATCATTTGGATGTCGAATGCCGCGTCGGAGATCTCTTGCAGCCTTTTTTGAATGAAAAGGCCGATTTTGTCATTTGTAATCCGCCCTATGTTTCAACGAAAGAATATGAGGAGATTGACTCATCCGTACGCGATTTTGAGCCGTCAATGGCTCTATTGGCTGGCAAGAGGGGCGCTGATTTTTATGAGAAATTGTCTCGTGAATTGCCTTCGTTTCTGAATCCACAGGCAAGAGTTTTTTTAGAAATCGGTCATGCTCAGGGGCTTTTGGTTCAAGAAATTTTTAACGGGCCGCCTTGGCGCCATTTGCGGCTCGAGAAAGACTGGGCAGGGCATGACCGCTTCTTTTTCCTTGAAATCGAATGATTTTTTCCTTTATTCTAGTTCACTCGACTTTGTACATTTTTAGGGCCGCCTGCCTCGCCTATTTGCCCTCTGACGTTCGACCTCTGGTCGAACTAGGCGTTAATTTAATAAGGAAGGGGACCATCGAGGCCTTCGGTCCTAAAAATGTACAAAGTCGAGGTTCAGTAAAAAACTAACTTTTTTTATGAAAATTGCATGTTTCAAGCGTTGACCGAAAAACTTCAATCCGTGTTCGCCGGCCTCAGGGGGCAAAAGAGCATCTCGGAAGATAATATTTCCGATGCGGTGCGGCAGGTGCGTCTCGCGCTGCTCGATGCGGACGTAAACTATTCGGTAGCCGGCGAATTCGTTCGGCGCGTGAAAGAAAAGGCCCTCGGCGGCGCCGTCCTGAAATCGGTTTCTCCCGGCCAGCAGTTCATCAAGCTGGTGCACGATGAGCTGACGGCTTTCATGGGCGCTGAAGAAACGGCCCTGGATTTGAAGGGCAAGATTTCGGTCGTGATGCTGTGCGGTCTGCAGGGGTCGGGAAAAACGACCACATGCGCCAAGCTGGCGTCGTGGATTAAAAAAACCGAGCCGAACAAGCGCCAGTTATTGGTTGCTTGCGATTTACAGCGGCCGGCGGCGGTGGATCAGCTGCAGAAATTAGGCCAGTCGCTGGAGATTCCCGTCTTTGCTCTGTCGGGCGAGACGGATCCCCTCACTGTCGCGAAAAAAGCGATGGAGATGGCGAAAAGAGATGGATTTGACGTCGTAATCGTCGATACGGCGGGGCGTTTGCATCTCGATCAGGAGCTCATGCTCGAGCTCGAAAAGATGAAAAATTTCCTGGAGCCGCGTGAAGTGTTATTTGTCGCCAATGCGACGACAGGCCAGGATGCAGTCCGTACGGCCGCCGAGTTCGACAAGAGAGTCCAGATTACTGGTACGATCCTCACGATGCTGGATGGCAATGCCCGCGCAGGCGCGGCGATATCGATTTGCGAAGTGACTAAAAAGCCGTTGAAGTTTGAGGGCGTAGGCGAAAAAATCGTCGATTTGCAGGTGTTCAACCCACGGTCTATGGCCGACCGGATTCTCGGCATGGGCGACGTGATCAACCTGGTTAAGAAGGCGCAGGAAAACTTTGATGAAAAGCAGAGCCAGGATCTGGAAAAGAAGTTGCGCAAAGCATCGTTTACCTATGAAGACTATCTGAAGCAGATGTCGATGGTGAAAAAGATGGGCTCGTTCAAGAGCCTTCTGAAGATGCTGCCGGGAATGGACTCATTGGGCGATCTCGACTTTTCGGATAAGGAATTCGGAAAGCTTGAGGCAATGATTTTGTCGATGACGGTCATCGAGCGTCAAGAAGCGGTAGAGCTGACCCATAGCCGGCGCAAACGGATCGCTACGGGTAGCGGAGTCCCGGTGGACGATGTCAACCGGATGGTGAAAGGATTTAAGCGGGTCAAGCAACTTTTCAAGGGCATGCCGAATATGAAAGCGCAAGCCCAAAAGATGGGGCTGAAAGATATGATCAATAGTTTACCTAAGGATTACAGAGGATAGCAATGTTAGTGATTCGATTGAGACAACAAGGTGCCAATAGCCGGCAGTCGTTCCGTCTGGTGGTGACAAATGAGCGCAATCCCCGGGATGGAAAATATATTGAAATGCTGGGCTGGTACAATCCCTTTGCAGAGAGCCCCAAGAATCTGCAGATTGATGTGCCTCGATTGCAGCATTGGCTGGATGCCGGTGCGGCGATCAGCGATCGGGTGAAGTCGCTCGTGAAGAGCTTCGCGCCTGAGGTCGTGCAGCAGTTGACTGCGAAGAAAGTCGCTCATCGCACGAAGATGAGAGTGCGTCGCCAGAAAAAATGATGCGCATCGATATATTGTCGCTGTTTCCCGGTTATTTTCAGGGGCCGTTTGATGTGAGTATCGTCAAGCGGGCCCAGAAAAATGGCCTGATCCAGATCCGCCAGCTCGATATCCGCGATTTTTCGGAGAGTCGGCATCGAAAGGTGGATGATCGGCCCTTTGGTGGAGGTCCGGGAATGGTGATGTGCCCGCAGCCGGCGGTGAGTGCGATACGCAGTGTCAAAGACAATGCTGCGCACGTGGTGTATTTATCACCGCAGGGTGCGAAACTGAATGCCGCCAAATGCAAGGAGCTGGCGCAAAAAGAACACCTGATTCTTTTGTGCGGCCATTACGAAGGGATCGATGAGCGCATCCTGGCCCTGGAAGTCGATGAAGAGATCAGCATCGGCGACTATGTGCTGACGAATGGTTGTGTAGCAGCCATCGTCCTGGTTGATGCGGTGATTCGATTCATCCCTGGCGTAATTGGCCATCCCGATGCTGTGGAACAGGATTCGTTCCAGCAGGGTGGATTTGATGGGCCCCATTTTACTCGCCCCGAAGTATTCGAGGGGATGGAAGTGCCGCAGGTGCTCCGGCAGGGACACCATGCTGAAATTGAGAAGTGGCGCCGAGCCGAAGCAAAGAAAAAAACCGAGCGGGTCCGACCCGAATTAGTGAAAGGAGAAGTACGTGAGCCGTAACCCATTGATCGAACAAATTGAGAAAGCATATCTCAAGAAAGACGTTCCCCAGTTCAACATCGGGGATACCATTTGCGTTCAGACGCGCATCATCGAAGGCGAAAAAGAGCGTGTACAGGCCTTTACGGGCACTGTGATCGCAAAAAAGGGAGCAGGCCTCTCAGAGACTTTCTCTCTCTATCGAAATGCTTACGGTTCGAGTATGGAGAGAGTGTTTTTGCTCCACAGCCCGCGCATCGCCCAGATCGAGATCGTTCGTGCAGGGAAAGTGCGAAGAGCCAAGCTCTATTATGTGCGCGGCAAGTCCGGCAAAGCGACGAAGATTCGCGAGCATTTTATCGGCAATGAAGCAGCTATGGCCGAAGTTCCTGCTGCTCCTGCTGAAGAGACTCCGAACGAATAAAACTCTTTTTTTAAATTTTTTGGCCACGTACGCTCTGCACCTAAAGCAGCGAGTTTTAGGTGCAGGGTACTCATTTCGATTCCCGAGAAAAAAAACGCCTTTTGAAAATGTCGCTCTTTGAGCAGCGCCTGAGAGTGGATGGCTATTTACATATTGCAGGTGTTGACGAAGCGGGACGAGGTCCGCTCGCCGGGCCCGTCGTTGCGGCAGCTTGCATCCTTCCACCGGATTTTTTACTCGAGCAGCTGAATGACAGCAAACTGCTCAGCCCCGATCAAAGAGAAGAGCTGTTTACTCAACTTATAGATAATCCTAACATCCATTATGGAATCGCGAGCATATCAGCTGAACGGATCGATACGATCAATATTTTGCAGGCCACATTCGAGGCGATGCAGATGGCGGTTAAAAATCTCACCCAGTTGCCGGAATATCTGTTGATTGACGGCAGTCAAGTGCCTTCATTTAACTGTCCCTTGAAGGGGATTGTGAAGGGAGATGCTTTATCCATCTCGATTGCTGCGGCGTCGATCCTGGCTAAAGTTACGCGGGATCGCTGGATGATGGAAGAGGCAAAAAAATGGCCGCAGTATGGTTTTGAGCGGCATAAGGGATATGGGACGCCGCAGCATCTAGAAATGTTGCAGCGTTTTGGCCCCTGCCCCTTGCATCGCAAGAGCTTCGAGCCGATTAAGTCCATGCTGAGGAGTAATTACAATTAATGTTTTAGTATAATTGTTGTTTTATTGTATACTCATAATAACAACAACTAACAAATAATGTGTTTGTATGTCAGCAAGTCCTGCAATTGGAGCGAGTGGTTTGGGTTCTCCGCCATCTCCCACTGATCCGAAGCAAGCCGCGCTTGAGCAGTGCAAGGCTCGAGTTGAGTTAGCGGTTCAACAGGTTCAATGGAGCCACCTCTATTGCTCTATTACACTCGAACTACCTAAATATCCTGTGGTAACAAATTGCAATCATTTATTTGACGGATCTGCAATCCAAGCCTGGATGCTTGAGAGAAGGGATCCTACATGTCCTCTATGCAGAGTGCCCCTGACTGTTCTGACTCCCCTTCAGGACCTACAAGAATCGGACGATGGGCGGCTGTCACAACACCTTCAATTGGAAGAGCCGGAAAAAGCCACACTGAAACACCTTCATTCAAGTTTAAATCTGCTCCAGGAAAGAAAAATTCAAGAGGCCATCAATACCTTAGAATTATGCAAACCGGAAATATTGGACATAAGTACGTTAGTGGTGGGACTTAAACTCCAATTCAGTCCGTCTCCTGAAAATGTTGAGTGGGCGATGACACGTGCTTCAAAACATGAAAACCCCGATGATCGCATTTTTATCTATCAGCAAGTGATTGCCCATGTTCCTTGCCGATTAGATGCATATCAAGAATTAATCTCGTTAACCAAAGAACCAAAAGAAAAAAGGGCACTTTTGTTACAAGCGGCAGATCGGGCGCGCGATGCCCAGCAATTAGAGTTGGAAATGAGTTTTCGTAAAGAGGCAGAAATCCCTCTAATATCCACTGTGATCTCTAAAGAGGAGTGGGCCGCTGCGCAAACAATCAATCTGCCGCCTTATCCTCAAGCACTCATTGATTTTCTCGCCGGAGATTGCACAATTTGGCCAGGGAAAAAAAGATGGGAAACGCACATTGTCGTGCCTTTGTTTCCACAGGTAGCCATTGACGGCGCTCCCGTTCCTTTCACATTAGAATCTCTGGATCAACTAGATATTAGTTCTGGAGGACCTGGATATGGATATATTTGGGTCCAAATTCCTAAGAACATCCCTGCTGAAAATGAATTTCGCTATGCGGTCATGACAAACGATGTGATTCCTGGAAGCAGAAACATGTCTTATAACGATCAGTTAGGGTTATTGCCTCCAGGATACGAAGCGCCCGGGGTCTTTGATGCTGCCAGGGCGATTCTTTGGGAAAATCGACGTTCAGGAAATCGATGTTTCAATGACCATCCCTGGACTTTCACGCGTTGTAAAGAAACCGTTTCTGGCTCCCACTTGATTGTTGGGGGCTTCGCCCCTTCTGGCTTGATCGTCCACCGCAGCTTCAGCGTCTGCTTCGGCGACGAGGACTTCGGCGTCGCGGGCTGGCGGAAGTTCTAAAGGACGTTGGTCATTGGCTACTTGGCCATTGTAATCAGGCCATTGATTTTTTGAACGCACTGCTTGCCTAGAGTCCCATCCCTTTAGGGGTGGGTCTAGGCAAGCTATTTTATGAGATGCGGTATGCGGCTTTAGCCGCACCGCCTCCAAAAGCTGCGTAAAGAATCTCCTCCTTTCAGAAAGAAAAAATGTTATGGAACGATCACTTTTAAGGAAGCGGGACTGATTGATATACGAGCTCCGTCAGGAAAAATAACAGGCTCTCCATCAATCTGCATCTTGATATTCTTGTCCGTAATGATCACTTCCTTGGCTTTGAAGTCTCTGACATAGGGGGATTGATTCAAAGATCCATGAAAGAGCTTATATGCCATGTTGGATGCTTCGTAAAATGGAAAGGGCCTCATGATGACAACATTGAAATACCCATCGCTCATATCGGCATGAGGGGCAATCATGGCGCCATTGCCAAATTCAGGGCTATTGGCAAAACTGATCAAAAAGGCTTTCTGTTTGCACTTAATCCCGTCAATGATCAGCTCATAAGTAGCAGGCCGATATTCAGGAAATGTTTTCATCGTGACGAGGATATAAGATGCAAAACCGCGATGGCCGAATTGGGAAAAACGCCATCCAATTTCAGCATCAAAACCAATTCCGGCGACTCCAATATACGAGCGATCGTTGATGCGAACGGTATCCAGAGCGACTTGATGCCCTTTTTGGATGATATCAATCGCTTGATGCGTATCACTGGGGATATGAAGAGATCGGGCCAGTCCGTTTCCTGACCCGGTTGGAATGATCGCCAACGCTGTATCGCTGCCAATCAGCGCTTGTCCGACTTCATTCATTGTGCCATCGCCGCCCACTGCGATCACAAGATCCGCATGCTCGGCAACGGCTTGTTTGGCCAGGGTTGTTCCATCACCGATCCCTTTCGTATAAAAGATGTGTGCTGAAAATGAGTCTTTCAACTCTTGAACAATAGCGTCTTTATTGATGCCGCCCGATATGGGATTTACGATGACGTAGACGCCCTGTGCTTGCAGGTGGGATGACATTAAAATGATAAAGAGTAAAATTCCTGTTTTCATCAGCGATTCACTATTAAAAAGGGTGATTTTAAGTTATACGATTAATAACAGGAAGTGAAAAGTTGTGGTTGTTTGAACAGCTTGCTCGAAGCGCAATCCCGCCTCTTCAGGGGCGGGTCTAGGCAAGCTATTTTATGAGATGCGGTATGCTGCTTTAGCCGCACCGCCTCCAAAAGCTGCGTAAAGAATCTCCTCCTTTCAAGGAGGAGTTCTTCAAATAATGTTTTGATGTCAGGGGTTTTGTGTAATTAAATCGACAATCGGAAGGCAATTTTACCGGCATCTCCGATCCAATGATAAATGACGGCTTTTGGATTCGGTCCCCAATGATAAAGCCAGTTATATTTGAGCGCTAAACGTGTGGGCCGCATTCCATAGTTGGAAATGGCGAATGATAAAAGTCGGTCATCGTTATTGAAGGAATGGATTTCTCGATCGAGTAGAAATATCCAGAAGTCGAGCAGCCGTGAATTTTTTTCGAACAGAACCACTCCGCTATTGTACGATCGAATGAACATGCTCTGGCCCGTTCCCATCGCCTTCATCTCATAGAAATCATTGGCCGTCCGCAACGCTATTTTTGCCCTGCCCAACCGCATTGAGAAAAGAGACGATAAATTCCCTAAAATCTGACAGTCGAGATCTAGGTATAGGGTGCGCTCAAACGGAGATCGCTTCATCAGAAGCGGTTTGCGAAACAGTACGGCTCGAAGAGATTGGGAATGGTTGGGATCCAGATCATCTTGCAGCCATCGATCTCCTCCGTATGGCCATCCTCTTTCTTGCATCGTCTGGAGTGGTACGGAAGGAATTTGCGAAGCGGGGATTAGGATCCCTCTGTTTTCACACCAGTTTCTGCTCTCTTTCGACATTCCCAGATCGCCAAAAGCGATGGGGATTTCGGGATTGTGCTTTCTGATGTGACAGTACCAGGGAAATAAAAGCCATTCCTGATTCTGATCGCAGCCGACCAAAACTCCCGATGATTGTCCCATTTTCACCGATGGTTGTTTCTTGTCTCAAGCTTGCCTAGACACACCCCTAAAGGGATGGGACTCTAGCGGGAGTTTACAAGTTATTTTGACGATATGATGCAAGATTTTGAGTCGCAATCGATTATATTTTTGAGTGTATTACCCAATCGGCTAAGCACGAACTCCCGCTAGGCAAGCAGTGCGTTCAAATCCCTTGAAAACAGAAGAATTTTTCAAAATGAGCGATGATTGCTTCTCGTTCGGTCGGTTTGAAGTCGTCGCGATAGAAGCTTAGAAAAAGCTCTTTTTGAAGGCCGGCTTTTGAAATGTCGGGATTGTTTCTCAAAATGGAGCAGGTGATTAGATATCTTGAAGCATCATACATAGAACACCCCATTTTAAAGCGCTCAGTCGGTGTTTTGAGGCGGCACATTTCGCGCATTTTTTCATCCATTTCAAAAGTCGTATCATTCATTAGAATTTTACCTTTTCATAAATGCTGTTGAGTTCCAGTTTTTGAACCCAATTGCCTATGTACTTTTCGTCTAGATCTTTTATACTTGCCCGAAGATTTTTTACGTCCCTTAGTTGTAAATCAGAGAGACTTTCTTTTGCCCAAAAAAGTTTCGAAATAATGAGGTCTTCAGGGGAGACGATCCAAATTTGCGTACCATCTAATTCGATTCGATTTCTGCGTCGAAATTCTGTATCGCGATAGGATGAATCTTTGCGAATAATAAAGTCAATTTTGAATACTGAATGATTGTGGATAATATTAAACATGCCTTCGTGTTCAACCGCTTCCAAAATAGAAGAGTTGGTGAGATAAAAGTCTTTTTCAAAACATTGACAGAATTTGCCTATTTCAAAACGATTAATTTCGATGACAAAATCAATATCTCGGGTCATTCGTGGTACTGTATAAAAATTTGCCGCAATAGAACCTGTTAACATGTACGGTATGCCAACCTCTTCCAGCCTTTTGCAAATCAGTTTTAATAGGTCGATTTCTTCAGCCATGTCGGCTCCACTGAGATTGATAAGTCTCAATTTAACATCTTCAGCTCTTTCTTGTGGCAGAAATTTTCGAAACCTTAAATGCCAATCTCGTAAAAGTTATTGAGAGGACTTGTCTAGCGGGAGTTTACAAGTTATTTTGCGCTCTCTCCTGAATGGCTGATCATTACCCACATCTTTCGTTTCCATAGGGGGCTGCGGCTTTGCCATATGGATCCTCTGTCTCGCCCATAGCTGCTTTCAGCTATGGGCGTCACCATTCGGACCGCATACGCTTCCATCTGGCTTTGCCTCGCCTTCCTCTGGAAACGGAACTTATGGGTAACGATCAGCCTGAATGGGGTGGGATTGTGGTAAAAGTGTGATAAATTTCTTTTTTTTAATTTTTTTGCCACATACGCTCTAAACGTTAAACATCGAGTTTTAGGTGCTGAGTACTCATCTAGATTCCCGGGAAAAAAACGCCTTCAGAAAATGTCGCTCTTTGAGCAGCGACTGCGAGCCCATGGCTATTTGCACATCGCGGGTGTTGACGAAGCGGGACAAGGTCCTCTTGTTGAGCCAACGGTAAATGTTCCAAATGGAAGTCGATTGTTTTAAAAATAAGGAGGTTTTGTGGAAATAAAAGAACTTCTCTCCCAAGCGAGAGACATTTGGGGAAACCAAAAACTACCGCTTTCTGAGATTATTATTCGAATGGGAAAAGTTTTTGGAGACATTTGCAGATGGGCGCGGAATGCGCCGAAAGATTCCGCCACTCACAATGATGACGAGTTGAAAAAAGAGCTGGGAAACATCATTTTTTCCACCATCCGATGGTGCGATGAGCTTGGGTATGATCCTGAAGAATGTATCGAGATTGCGAAAAAAGTGCAGCGAACGTCAATAGCATCGCTGACCAATCATCCTCCTTCAAAAGCGACTCGCAAGAAACGATCACCACTGAAGAGAAACCGTGAGTAGAGCGCCATTGGCCTCTTTTTCAGAAGAGGCAAAGTCGATCGTTGTCGGCAGTGAGAATGAGCATTTTAAAAAGAAACGATATAAAATTTTGGCGATTGCAAGGCATAGCGAAACAATCATCGAATTTAGTCTCCGAAGCGAGTTTTGCTGGCTGGCTTTATCGATTGTCCCATTTTCACCGATGGTTGTTTCTTGTCTCAAGATTGAAGAACTCCTCCTTGAAAGGAGGAGATTCTTTACGCAGCTTTTGGAGGCGGTGCGGCTAAAGCCGCATACCGCGTCTCATAAAAATAGCTTGCCTAGACCCACCCCTAAAGGGGCGGGACTCTAGGCAAGCAGTGCGTTCAAATTTGTCGCGCTTCAAATTTGAAAGGGCGATTCTATAGCATCACCATAATCAGCTTGGGTGATGAGCGCTGGGAGCGACCCGCTCGAGTTTTCTTGCAGCTATATCGAAATAGGGCCACCTTCGCCAGAGGTTATAGTCTCCGATGATGTAGAAGCGATCGCAGGCGCGGGTAACCGCCACGTTGAGCAGGTTGGGTTTACGTGTCGCCCATTCGACGGCGCCGAAGGTGCTTTGGTCGGCGCCAAGAATCAGAAAGACGGCCGCCGCCTGTTTTCCCTGGAACGTATGAACGGTGCCGACAGCTTCCCGGATCCATGCATGGAGCACCATGCCAGGGAATTTGTTTTCGAACAGCGCTTTAATGATTTTGTTGCCAAAAATCAGATGCTGAGCCTGGCGCACCACCTCCCGGAATGGGGAGATGACGTATATATCGGGCGAGCTCATCGCCGACAGGGCGATGATAAGCCTCTGCAAGAGCTCATTTCCTTGGGCGGGAACAAATTGTCGGTCGGTGGCCTCCCCGCCGACGTCATACCAGCAGCTTGGCGGCAACGCGTGGTCGCAATGGGATTCTGTGGCGAGGACCATGCTATGTTCATAAGCGATCTCATTGGCGATGGAAAACATCGGGTCGCAGCAGCGCCGGTGTACCCTTAATGGGGCGCCGAGCCAATAGGGGATGTCGCGAACATGGCGCAAAGTCCCATACTGCGAGGCGGCGTCCATCAGGTTCTGCAGGGAGATTTGGGAGGGAGCCCAAGCAAGATAGCGGTCATGGAGGCGGTGTTTTGCCATTCCATCCACAATCTCCGGGGGCACGGCAGAGATCGGCTCGATCTGAAAGGGATCTCCGATGGAAAGGACTCTTTTGGCGCGCCAGATGGCCCCCACGGCTGCCTGCGGGAGCGCCTGTCCTGCTTCGTCGATGAAGACCCATCCCAGGGTTTGCGGTTCAAGATACCTGAACATGCGCTCGAAGGAGGCAAACGTGGACGAAAGAAGGGGTATGACAACGAAGACGCTCTGCCAAGCGAGGCGGGTGTCATCTGTCGTAGTTGGATATTTCCCCTGGAGCAGATTGGAAATTGCCAATAGGTTGCCGCGAAATCCCCCTTTCGGGCGGAGTGTTTCTGCTAGCCAGGCCTCATGGAAGGCGAGAGCCGCGATAAAAAGCTCCGAACGGCAGTCGTTAAGCGTTGCTGTTTGATAGAAAACCCCCTTTTGAACCTCTGCGGACTCGAGATCAAAGGGCTCCTGGGGCAGGAGGACATCGGGATAGGCGGCTTTTAGTCTTAGGTACTCATTTTGACACCAATCTACCCAAAAGCTGCACTCGAACAGTTGGTACTCTTCCAATTCCGCGTCGCCTTGAAGTTGCTCCAGCGCATTGAGAAGCTCTCGGCGGTGGATGATGTGGGCTTGCAGTGTCTCGAGTGCGGTTATTTGCTCACCAGTGTATACACTGGACCTCTCCGACCACTCCTCCCACTCTTTGCCGTTGGAAAAGCGTTTGACGACGTTCGGCCGCTCGCGGTTCCATATTTGCACACGCTGCTCCAGAAGGGCCGCGAGGTCTCGGGAGTCCTTTTCCGCCTCCTCTCGAAACTTGAGCTTCTCCTGGACGGCTTCAACAGCCCGCTCTGCACAGAGGAGCTCACTGAGAGTCCGCTCGTAAAGGGCTTCCAGGTGACCACCTGAGATCTCCTTATGAAGATGCGCGAGTGCCTCGATGTCGTCTAGCAATATTCGATGTCTTTCTTGAGCCTCCATAAAACGGCTCCTCGCCTCGGCGTAGGAAGGGCCGGCGTAATCCCGCTCCCAGTCCCAGATGCGCGCGCCGGGCTCCTCATCCGAGCCGGCAATAAAAATTCTTTCCACCAGGCGTCGGCAATTTTTCTTGTTGCCCAAGGCGGCCGAGATCAACCCCCACGCTCCTTCCCCTTCTTCTGCACCTAATAGTCGACAGGCCACCGGTGCCAGATAGGAAGCATGCCCATAGGATGGGTCCAGCTCCCGCCGCAGAGGGAGTTCGTGCGAGAGATTTTGAACAGCGGTATTATTCGAGGAAACGACGATCATCTCGTGACCCAGTAATGAGGGATGGAGGTCGCTGACGGAGACGGACCCCCCATCGAGAAAGCCCATCGTACGCCGTCCAACAAAGGCCTCCTGTGCCCGTTCAAATTGCGCGAGCGCTTGTGCTCGGGCGACGATAGTTTGCGCAATGATCTCTCGTAGGAGAGTGGTCTTGCCAGTTCCTGGGGGGCCATTCACCGAAAAAAGCCCTCCCTCTGCAAGGGAGCTCAAGGACTGATTGACAGCAAACTGCTGCATCAGCGTCAGTTGATGGGATGGGGAAGCCGGCCACCGCCCCGCTGGAAGGGAGGCAGGTCTCAGCGCCTCGAGGACCGCTTTCTTTCCCTCCTCTCCCTCTAGCGAGATCCGCCGACCGCAATGGCCGCTCAGATAGAGGTCGAGGGGCGTCCCTTTTTGAGAATCTAACGAGACGGCCGCCCGCTCCAGCGCCTGAGCGTAGAAACTATTGAGGATGGGGATCTCCTGTGCTGGAGGCATTTCAGGGGTCTTTCCCGAGTTCTTCTCGTCGCGACAAACCTGAATCAGCGCGATCGGATAATCCCTCGGGGCAAATCCTGCCCAGCGAAAGAGAATCTCGGTCAGCTTTACGAGAGCCTGATGATCCAGATAAGCCGCCTGTTCCTTCGGCAGCCGCACCAACCGCCCCGGAAGGATCCTGGAAAATTCGTCCTTTAAGTCTGAGAGGAGTTTGTTCACCCCCTTCCAATAGGACTCCATGGTGAGGGACGCCGCCTCATTATTGAGAAGCCGCCCGTGAGCCCAGGGCAAGGTGGAAAGAGTGAGCGTCCCCCAAAGAGGCACGCCGAACTTGGTGACCGTCAGCCGCGCGAAGCAGCTGAGCTTCGACGCCACATCACACTGCCGCCAGTCTATCGACTGCCAGGTATTTGTTCGCTCGCAGAACACATGGCGCGCCCGATCGGCGGTCTCTTCAATGCTGAAAACTCCCAAATAGACATAGTAGCCCTTAGCGTGGATACTGCTAGAGTCGTGTTCGGCAAGGGGCGTCTGATTTGACCAGGGGAGCGCCATAGGCTCCTCGGGAAACACCCTTTCGAAATGTTCCTCCGTGGCCAGGGCGATATCTAGCAGGTACGGGGTGAAGAACTCCACAAGAGTCCAATACTCGAGGATGGCCCGCTTATGCGCTGTGGGATCTGCTAATTCCATATTTTTTCGATGGATTTGCCCTCTGAGGCGTTCATTTAAGAAGAAAGGGGTTGACTATCCCCTTCCTTTTTAAATGAACGCTTAGTTCGACCAGAGGTCGAACGTCAGAGGGCAAATAGGCGAGGCAGGCGGCCCTGAAAATTTACAAAGTCGAGTTTTAGTCATATTTTAACGAAAAACATTATAAAGTATTGTAGCGTATGATTGTTATTTTGACAGAAAAGCCCTCCGTCGCACGCGATTTGGCCGCCCATCTGGGTGCGAACTCTCGCCAGGAGGGGTATTTTGAAGGTAATGATTACCAAGTCACCTGGGCCTTCGGACACCTTGTCTCCCTGAAAGACCCTGAAGAGTACGAGCCCTCCTGGAAGAAGTGGTCTCTGTAAACTCTTCCGATGCTCCCCGAGCGCTTCGAGCTAAAAGCTATCGGCGATGGAAAAGCGAAGAAACAACTCACCATCATAAAGAAGCTCCTCAAACAGGCGGACAAAATTATCTGTGCCACCGATGCCGGACGAGAAGGCATCATGGAATAACGCAGGACTCCGCGGCAAACCCTTCCAGCGGCTCTGGCTGAATTCCTTGACGCCCACAGCGATTCGCCCGTTGTCGCAGTGAAGCCGACTGGATTGTCGGCCTTAACGGCACCCGCAATTTAACGGTGCGCTTCGGTCAGGGGGCCCTGTGGAGCATGGGTCGCGTCCAAACTCCCGTCCTGGTCATGATCGTGGAGCGCGATGATGACGTTCGGCATTTCCACACAGAACCCTTTTGGGAACTCGTCACCACCTACCGGGAGACCCTCTTCAAATATACCGGCGATCGATTTCTTACGCGCGAGGCTGGCGAAAACTTTTTTCTCCAGTTGGGGAAAGGCCCCTTGCGCATCGACTCGATCAGAGCTCAGTGTGTTTTGATCGGATTGCCACGAGCCAATTACTATTACCGAGGCATCCCGGAAGAGGCTTTCAATCTCGCGCTCATAAAGCGCATCGACGAGATTTACACCGAGAGACCCTGCAACGGCTCCCGAGTGATTACGCAAAAACTGCGCCGAGAGGGCTACATCTATTTTTAAGAAGATGTTAAAGAAAATGTTAAAAAATGGTCGACTTTAAAGCCATCTTATATTAAAATAATGCCAATCCAAAAGGAGTATTGGTATGCTCAGATCGCTTGGTTGTCTTCTTGCAAGAAACACACAACGGTTTCATTGTCATGAAAGGCCTGTAAAACAAGAAGTCAGCTCTCATATCGCACAACAATCCTTAGAGAGTCTGAGAAAGGCTTATGAGAAGCATCACGCTAAAATTGTAAGTGAGATATTGCCCTATATGCCAGAACCGGGTGATGCCGATTACGAAGAATGGTTAGTACTCTTTGAAAAAGCGTTTGCAGAGGTTGTGCAGGCCGCAAAAGGACACAAATGAGAAAGCTTGATTTTTTCCGCTTTTAAGGCAGAGGTTTATTTAGCAGAGGCTATCCAGACTGGGCATACATCTATGATTTTTCTATGATCTGTTATCGTTTCATGAGGTGCTTTTATCGCTCCTTCTTTCAGAACCCGCCCTCCAGCTGCCTCAACCAATTTGACAACAGCTGGCAACTCACTAAAAGCGGTGATACAGGGAAATGTGAGTTCTCCCTTGTCCCCTTTGGGATTACTCTTCAAGGAATCGAGAGCTCGATCCAATTGATCGGGAAGCATGAGGCCCTTAATGATCCGAATTATCCCGGGATACAGAAGTCTAAAGCCTTCAACATAACCAGGGCCTTCTCTGAAGATCATTTTTTTTCCATGTTCTGACTGCAACATCGTACGCGTTTTTTCGGTATTCATTAACAAACAAAGAGCGCATATTCCCGATTGACCCATGATAGGTATTCGTTGCTCAAGGACTTTCCCAATCTCTGAATAACTCCCCACTACCCCCAAGCGAAATGGAATAAAGATTTTTTGAGACTTTGGAAACTCATCTATCCTCGAAGGATATCGATCAAAAGCGTTACAGGGATCCCCATGCACTTGGGGCGTATTGACGCCTGTCGCATGCAATGCACGATAACCAACCTCAGCTGCTTTTTGGACCATCCCAGCACTGCCGTTGGTTAAAAAAAGACGTATGGTCCGTGGTGTGCTATCCAAAGTAAGAGCAGTGACTATAAGAGGCAAATAGTTCCCATCATCGCAGCCCTCAGCAACTACAACAATATCGTCTGATAAAGAGACCGCTTCAGCTTCTTGCATTTTAGGAAGCTTCTCAATTAACGCCTCTTTATCAGAGAAAACTTCAGAATCTTTTGGCGGATGTAATAAGCGGGACTCCCCATCTAGTTTCCAAATTGTCATAGAGACCGAAGGAAAGTGTGTGCCAATATGAGCAGGCATATACTTCCAGTCCAGAGGCAATGGAGCATCTTTCATAAGAGATTCTATCCTCTTCGCTTGTGGCAAAAGAAGAGAGCCGGTAGAGGGAAAGTGGTCTGTGCCTTGACTCATGAGTCGCAGCGCACCGTGTAAAAAAGTTCTTCTAATAATCATCATAATTCTGAAATAAGTTATAATTAATATACTATATATTTTATATATTAAGCTACAAATTGTCAACTTTAGTAATTATTTTAATAATTTGGTTATAAGTGTTTTTATGAAAGTGCGTCGCGGGAGCTTAAAACAAAGAACATCAAATAGTTAAGCATCAGCACATAGAAGATGAAGGAACAGGCCCTGATGAGGTTAAGTGCCGAGGAATACTCAGGCGGATAGGGATCGATAAGACGAATAAAAATGAACCATTGTTGACGTATCGTTAGACGCTAAATCCTATGGGACTTTGGTGACGTTTGTTTAAATTCACCCCACAGTATCCATTTTACCATCAACGAGAACATTTTTATTTTGGAATTGGAGCGGGATGTATTGGAGGCAAATCCATTGTGCTAACAGGCATTTGTTGGTGTATTGGTGTGAATAATGCAGGAAATCCTTATGCCGTACCGTATGGAGGACATATTATGAAGGTCTTTCCCACATTGGAAGGCATTATCGGTTACGAATGGAAATCAAAATGCTTTCTTCAACTTGAACTGGTGTAAGTTACGACGAGATTTTTTTATATCCTGTGCTTTCATTTGGCATGGGATTTTAAGGAAACCCTGAATAAGCCTAAAAACGGCAATTGACTAATTCCCTCCATTTTTTTGGACAGCGGGCAGCCTTTTTCGATCTCCATTTCTTAGCCGTCAACTCATCGCGTTCTTTAGTCTACGTGGGTATGTAACACGGTGGGCTGTCTTTTTCTGAATCATACTTCAATTGAGCCGCCGAACTTGGTGACGCTATGTCGGTTTGTTCAATTTTTCTCGTGTTGCCTTCGCCGAGTATTCGTCCCTTTATGAAGTTGCTGAAAATCTCGCTCAATATGAGCCGCCACATATTTGCCTTCGACAACAATCGCTCCGCGTAGGTTTTAATCTTATTTAAAAAATTGGTGATCAGGCCGATGTGTTGTTTGATTTCCCGCCACTTTCCATGCATTGGGGTGAGGTTCAATGTGACCTGTCGTGCAAGTCGCACTTCTCGGGCTACTCCATGCAACATAAGCGGGCGGCTGGTAACAGCCTCACGATGCTGATCTTTATCGATCCACCTGACAAATAATGCCCACCAATTATATATTTGCGCTACTATTCTTGCCATTATCCAGCGGCTCCCGCTGGAAGCGGGAGCCGCGAAAAATCGGCTTTGCCGAAAAGGTGAGAATATTTTTGGACAAAACTCCGCTATGGCAGCTTTGCCCATG
>JACVQJ010000002.1 GCA_015661075.1 Parachlamydiales bacterium
TTGGAATTTTTAGATTGTCTTCCCAGAGACGTTTTGGGGTAATTTAACTTCCTGATGAAAATTTTCTCCTAGGAAAATTCTTCATCGGGAATGGCTCATTATGAAATCCGCCGTTTTTTTAAACTGGTTGTCTATGATTACGGGATCTATTTTTTCTTACGTCGTTCATTTGCTGTTTTTTTGCTATACGATTCTGTTGTTTTTAAGGATTTTTTCCAGCTGGCTGCCGATGCATTGGCAAGCCCATCGGTTTGTTCAATTTCTGGCATTTTATACCGATCCCTATCTCAACATCTTTCGGCGGTTGATTCCTCCATTGGGAGGGGTTCTGGATCTCAGTCCGCTCCTGGCGTTCCTTGTGTTGAAAATTCTTGAAATGCTCATTCTCGGGATCTATCGATGAGCCTGCGACGGCCGTTTCTCTACGGTGGACTCAAGTTGCCCTCAAATATTTTTTGTGCGCCATTGGCCGGCTGTTCTGATTTTCCATTCCGGCAGATGACGAGCGCGTATCGCCCGGGACTCCTTTTTTGTGAGATGGTGAAAATCGACGCCCTGATTCGCCACGACCCCCACACCTACCGCTTCCTGGACTATTCTACGGATATGCACCCCATTGGCGCGCAGCTTTGCGGCAGTAAAAGCGCGATCGCCGCACGAGCGGCTCGCATCGTGGAAGATCTGGGATTCGATTCGATTGATCTCAACTGCGGCTGTCCGGTGGATAAAGTGGTCAAGGACGGCAGCGGATCGGGGCTGATGAAAACGCCAGAAAAAATCGGCGAAATCCTATTCGCGATCATTGAAGCGGTCGATATTCCCGTTTCCGTCAAAATTCGCTCGGGCTGGGATGAGAGCCAGATTAACGCGGTTGACATTGTGCGCATCGCCGAGCAGGCCGGCGCCGTGGCCGTGACCGTTCATGGGCGAACCCGGCAGCAAGCCTATAAAGGCCCGGCGGATTGGGAAATCATTCGCGAGTGCAAGCGGGCCGCTAAAGAAATTTTGATTATAGGCAATGGAGACGTGTTTGATGGGGACAGCGCCCAGCGTCTATTTGCCGCCACAGATTGCGATGGGATTCTCGTTGCGCGAGGCACTCTGGGCCAGCCTTGGATCGTTGAGGATATTTATCGGCAGCTGTCCGGCGAGCCGCACAGACCCTTCACTGTTGACGATCTTCGCGCTGACCTGGTCGATCATTTCCACAAAATCACTCAGTATCAGCCGGAGCGCCAGGCATTGCTCGATATGCGCCGCGTGGGCTGTTGGTATCTTCGGCGATGTGTGGGGGCCAAAGGGCTGCGGATGCAGTTGAATCAAGCCACGGGCTTGGACGAGGTCTTTTCCCTGCTCAGCGCCAACGATTGGAGCGCTCTCAGCCTGGTTGAGAAATCGGTTGTTGCGCAAGTAGGAGAATAAATGATCTGCGAGTGGCGTATTTGCATTGAGGGGGGGTGCAAGGGGTTGGCTTTCGGGCCACGGCCCAAAATATCGCGCGTTTGCATCATGTGACCGGATTTGTCCGCAATCGGCCAGATGGTTGAGCCATTCCCGCTGATCGGCTTATTCGTTTGAAAAATCCTTACCCAGCCGCTCTTCAAACGCCTTGATCAGGCGCTGCTGTTCTCGCGGAGATTCTTTGATCGGGCGCTCATCGATCAGTTCCTGCTTTTTGAGCCTCTTTTGGGCATGTTTCTTTTCGATGTGGACGAGGAACGGGTTTAAATTGAGGGTCCGTGCTCCATGGGATCGGGCAGCGGCCGCGAGAAACTTGTCGTCGGTGACGACGGTGATCTCGCCCGGAGCGGAGGCGGTCTCGAGTTTTTCGACGATATATTGGTCGGCCGTTTGGCCGCTATGTGAGTACGCGATTGTGAGAGGGCTGTGATAGGACAGCCCGCTCTGCTCGCCGAAGAAGTGGCGCCCGTCGAAAACGATGGTGCCTTGCAGATGAAGAATTTTAAATTCTTTTTGCAGGGAATGGATGACGGTTTGGCGCTGGGATTGCAGGTTTTTTTTCGATTCGAGAAGTCGGAACATCAGGTTGTAGCCGTCGATCAGGTAATGCATCAGGACTCAGCGACGAGCGATTCGATCGTAGGCATGATTTTATCAAAGGCTTTGCGGCGATGGGAAATGCGGTTTTTCACTGACTCTTCCAGTTCGGCAAAGGATTTATTGTATTCGTGTTTGACGAAGAGAGGATCGTAGCCAAAGCCGCCTCCACCCCGTTCCTGGGTCAACACTTTTCCTTCGCAAAGGCCGCGGACAGCTTTTTTTACGCCTTGCGGCGAGGCAAGGACGATCCAGCATTCGTAATAGGCGCAGCGATCGTCGTCCAACAGGTGCTGCATGGAATCGAGCAGCTTTTTCCGGTTGTCCGCATTCGTCGCATCCTTGCCGGCAAAGCGCGCGGAATAAACGCCCGGAGCGCCGCCTAATGCCGGAACAACCAGGCCGGAATCATCGGCGATCACCCAATGTTTTAATGCGGTGGCCGCATGAACGGCTTTCAGGGTGGCATTTTCTTCGAAAGTCAATCCCGTTTCTTCGGGCGGAACGTAATATGGAAAGTCGATCAGGCTTAAAATGTCGATGGCTGTAAAAGGTTTTAGCATCGCCTTGAATTCACGGATTTTGTGGAAATTGCCGCTAGCGATGATCAGAGTCAGAGTTTTGGGTACAGCTCGGGTTTCCATACGATTGACCATTTCGGCGCTTGGAGCACCTGTAAAACTACTTTACAAGCTGTAGAATTCTAAGTCACTCCTGATCGAAAAAACTGTCGATATCGGTAATCGTAAAGACTTCGCTTTGGAATTCAACCTTATCACCGATCGATCGTCCTTTCAATGCCTGGGCCAATTTGGATTGGAATGAAAGAATGTGCTTTTCCGGATCCGCGTCCCAAGGACCGAGCAGAACAAATCGCTGCGATTCACCTTTTGAGTCGCGGCAATGGACCACAGAACCGATGCCGATTTCATCCGCCGGCACGTCGCCGGGAGTTAATATTCGGGCGCGGGCGATCTGGTCGGACAGGAATTTTAGCTCGGATTGGAGGCGGTCGCGCCGCTCAAGGGCGGCCTTGAACTCGGCGTTTTCCCGAAGGTCGCCGTGGCCGCGAGCAGTTTCGATTTCGCGGGCGTTATGTACAGTCTCTTTCGTCGCGATCTCCTGGATCCTTTGTTGCGTTCTCTGATAACCCGCATGCGTGGTCCAGATCACGTTTTCTTCTGTAACGTTGGCATTTTTTTCCTTGCGAAGGCGGCCCAGCGATGGGTGGACCACTTCTGCCAGAGAATGCAGGATTTTAATGTCGTGATCGGTCAGCGATTGGCATTTAGTCGCGAGCAGAAGATATTCTTTGATCTCATCGATGTCGGATTGCTGCATGATGTCGCGCACGATTTTATAGCGATCGGAGGTCAGCAGCGCGACGATTTTTTTGGCCAGCTCTCGGGATTGCGGTTTTTGTCCCAAATGATCGAGCAGAATCAGCAGCCCTTCGAAAAAGCGGTTTTGCCCCTCGGAATTGGCATAGGGAAGTTTTGACTGTTTGTCGAGTAGTTTTTGGAAGTACCAGACAAACACTTCCGGATAAGAGAGCGGATGAATCAGAAGCGAGCCCAGTTTGGCCGTCAATTCCTTTTGGGTTTGCGGCGTGTCGAGTTCATGAAGAAGATAATCCCTGAGCAGATGCGCATCGATGGCGAAGAAAAGATCGAGGAAGATTTCTTTGTAGTCTTTGCGGTGATGGCGAACGAGCTGCATCATCCGTTTTTGAAAGGCCATGACCTCGATATCGCGAATCACTTCGCCGATATTGGGCATTTTTTCAATGAGTTCGATCATTTCCTTTTCAGCATGCGGCAATTTAAGGTCTTCCTGAAAAAACAGAATTTGCAGGCGCTGGGCGGGATTCAGAATTTCGTGTTCCAGAATGTCTTTCAGCCGCGCTTCCAAAGAAGATTTAAATTCGAAATTCTTCAGTGTCTCGGGAAAATCGCGCAAAAAGGTATAGACCATTTGGATGGTCGCATTGACGCTGGGTTTGCTTTCCAGTGCTTTATGCAGAGCCACTTCATGAGGAACCGCTTCTTCGCGGAGTTTAAAGGGGTCTTTGAGCTCTTTGGGCGATTCGATTTTGGTGTCTTTTTTGATTTTCGCGCGCGCCCCTTGCCACCAGCGGTTCCAGTCGGCGGCGGGGATGACGAGATCGCTCAGCTCTTCTTTGATTTCTGCGGCCGTTTTCGGGCCGAGATCGCGCAAGAGATCTCGAATGACTTCAGCGGGATCTTCTTTGGCCTCTTTTTCCAATTGATCGGGACTGCCAAATCGGCGCGAATAAAAATGCTCAGGCGGCAAAACGAGCAATGTCTTAAATGCTTTTTCAAATGTAAAGTGCTGCGGGCCGATGACGTATTCGAATTCCAAACTCAGCTCTTCGCGAACGAGAGAAACGTCGATGATCTCCCCTGTACCCCATCCTGCAGTGTGGAATACGAAGTTGCCTTTTTTCATGTGTGTAAGCAGCTCGAAATTGCGTATGCAGCCTTGAAATTTTTCCCGGTTTCTCAGTCCGATCAGGCGCATTTTGTCGAGAAATAATGGATCGTTTGGATAGCAATCTTTCAGGTGGAGCGTAGCGAGGTCGGCGAGTTCTTCGCTGTTCGTGGTTTCAAGATCGAAGACGAGGAGAAGCGAATCGTGGGAGAGTTTGGGGTCTTTGATTTCCCTCCAAAAAGTCAATACGCGCTCGACCTGCAGTCCAAAAGATTTGGCCATTTCAGAGTTCTTCACGGCCTGAAGGATCAGGATCAATTCTTCTCCGTCGGGCTGATCGCCGTAGCAGTATTCTTCCCAGAGTTTTAAAAAACTGGTGTAATCGTTGTTGGCAATTCTCTCTCGAAAATCTTTTAGATAGCTCATCGCAGCTTCACGATCCGTAGACATATCCCCCTTTCACGATTCAAGTTTTCTGAAGAACATCGTATGGATAAGTATAGAGTGAGTCCAAATAATCTTCAAAGAATCCATTAAGCCCGTTAATCACAAACAGCATGAAAAATCGGGAATTTGACTGCGATGCACCCTGCATTTGAGTCAGCCAATGACTATGTCAAGGCGCCTTAACCTAAATTGGTTAAACGACGAAGTCGGGCGTAAAGACAGGGGCGCCGGATGCAGTCAAAAACCAATTTTTCAGGGTTTTTGCGTATTAAAACTTTCTCTCAAAACAGGCTCCTTCGGGATGTATTTTTCGAGTTCGAAAAAATTTTTCTGGCGAGCTTCGAGTCTCTGTGCATAAATTACACAGTAAAAAATTGTCTATGCGCTACAGATTTTTGCTTTTTTCCTGCAGTTATGCCTGGATGGCCTTGTATGGTCAGGAGTTTGCCGACCCGTCCGAAGCGCTTTTTCGCGATTTGGAAATGGTCAGGATAGTCGATCGCTCCATTCATGATAAGCTCCCTGTATTGTTCAATTATCAGGGGCAAGGCGGCTATTTTGCGATGCCGTCCGCCCGTATGCCGGAAGCGGGAAATCTCAGTTTTGGCTACTCCTGGCTCCCTCCTTATAATGTATGGAGTCTGTCGTTTCAGTTTTTCGATCATGTGGAAACGTCCGGCGCGTATTGGATTTACCGCGGGATTACCGAGGGGAATTTTGGCCATTTGGGTTATGGCGACGATGCCGACCGCTCGGCCAACATCAAATTGTGTCTATTGCGCCGCGAAGACGGATTTCCGTTTATTCCCGATTTTTCCATTGGCTGGAATGATTTTCTCGGCTCTTGCCGCTTTAACTCTTTTTACGGCGTCGCGACGGAAGAGCTGTTGGACTATCATTTGGAAGCGACGTTGGGCTGGGGCCGCGGCCGGATCAAAGGATTTTTCGGCGGCCTGGCCTGGACTCCCTGGCGAAGAGCCGAGCACCTGTTGAAAGGGCTGACCCTCGCCGCGGAATATGATGCGAATGATTACAAGCGCCATCCAGCGGAACATCCGGGAGGCCGCATTGTGAAATCCCGCATCAACGCCGGCGTGCAGTACCGCCTGGGCAAGTATCTGCAGGCATCCGTCAGCACCATTCGTGGATGCGATTGGGCGGCCGGTCTTTCTCTGCATTACAATCTGGGCCAGCCCAAAGGCCTTTTTCCCAAGATATTCGATGTGCCCGCCTACAAGGCGCCGATCGACACCGAGCCGGTGGGCCGTGTTCGCACCGGTGAGGAAATGGCGCGAGATCTCGCCTATGCCTTCAAAGAGCAGGGCTTTGATCTGTATAGCGTGTATTTGGTGCCGGCCGAGGAAGGTCTCGACTCTTTGTATCTTAAGCTTGTGAATGTCCGCTATCGGGAAGAGGACATTGTCCGCGATCGCATTCAGCGGGTTCTCGGCAGTTTAAGCCCTTCCAACATTTCGCATGCGACGGTTGTTGTCGAAGCGGACGGCGTCGTGCTGCATGAGTACCGGTATCGCCTGGCAGATCTCGTCCGCTATCAAAAAGGTTTTTTGAGCGATAATGAATTTCGCATCATTGCGCCCATCAGAGAGGCGAGCTCTTTGCCCTCTTCCTACGATAGCATCCGGCTGTTTCAAAGGAGCAAAAGTATCTGGACCCTGACTTTTCGCCCGCGCACCATGTCTTATTTTGGATCGAGCAAGGGCAAGTTCAAGGGCCAGGCGGGATTTTCCGTCGGACCCGAAGGGTATCTCTGGGATCAGTTGTATTACTGCTGCCAAGCGACCTATACGGTATTTTCCATGATGCAGGACATCAAGAGCTGGGATGTTCTAAATCCCTCGCGCCTCATCAATGTCCGCACAGACGCTTTGCTTTACCATCAGGCGCATTCATTTCATGTGGATCTGGCCTATCTGCAGAAGAGCTGGAATGTATCTTCCGGCTGGTTCACTCGTCTGGCTGCGGGCTATTTTGAAACCGCGTATGGCGGAGCGGCCTGGGAAGCTCTTTATTATCCCGTTCGCTCCAACTGGGCGATTGGATTTGAGGCCGCGGTGTTATGGAAACGCCGCTATTTCGGTCTGGGCTTTTATGACAAAATCCGCAAACTGACGCCCGAAGGGATGATCTGGGTTCCGTACATAGGCTATCAGTACTTTGTCGATTTTTACTACGATTACAAACCATTGAACTTGGATTTCAAGATCAGCGCCGGCCAATTTCTCGCGCGCGACAAGGGCGCCCGTTTCGATGTGGGGCGCACTTTTCCCAGCGGGTTGAGGGTTGGGCTTTGGTATACCTTCACGAACGCGAATGATGTGGTGAACAACCAGCGCTACTACGACAAGGGATTTTCCATCACCATGCCGCTGGATTTCTTTCTCAACAAAAGCAGCCGGACGCGCATTGGCTACGGTATGTCGGCCTGGCTGCGCGACTGCGGCGCCAAAGCCGCCACCGGCAAAGAGCTCTATCACACCCTCTATTACGAGCGCTATAACCCTCATCCCGTTGTGTATTGATCTTCATAGACAAGAAAGGTTAGATATTATAAGGCCTAAAAAAAGGCCTTATATGAATCCCATCCGCCCGATTGATTTCCACATTCCTTCATCGATACCTCCGGAGATGCAAAAACCGACTTCGGAGGAACTCCAGGACCTTGTCGCCAACTTGCGAAAAGAGCTTTTTAAGGAATTAGAAGTCATTAATGTGCAGGTCTATAATATTTTAATCGATCTTGCTGGCAATGTCAAAAAACACATGGCGGATCCGGCCGAAATTTTTGAGGACGTTGCGGACGCTGAACGCCAAATCATCACTGAGATTTCTAACATCCGGACGAATCTGACACCGGATCAAGAAGCGACATTGCGGACTCAGATAGGAGATCAATTCGAAGACGCATGGGGTGTGTTTGAAAATCAGCTGTTGCTCGAGTCCGACCCGGGTGATTATGCGGAAAGCACTCTCCAGTATTTAAAGTCGATCGCTTCACAATCAACCCTCGGTGTCGGCATGGAAGCTGTTACCAGCCGCGCCGTCACTAGCGGAACAGGGATGACGCTGCAGCAGTTTGCGGCGTATTTAATTGGCAATAAGATCCCATGGACCCAGGGTGGGTCGGAATATATGAACCTCATTCTTGCGGCGATCAACACGCTTCCCGGCAACGCTACAATGGCTGACTTGAGTCAGATGATGCGAGACTATGTGGGAGATCCCAATGGAGATGGCTCCAAGGGCTTTCCCCCGCTTTTTACTGAGAATGGAACATTTTTGACACTGAACAGTACTGATATAAGTAATCTGACTTCACAAGGTTTTATTTTCCCGACAGGCCTACAGCCAACGCAAATGTCTTCGCCTCCCATCTCAAGTGCGAATATTCCCATCAATATACATCCGCCGGCCGATTGGGACTTTAGCAAGGGGAATTATCATGTTGAAGTCACCATTTTGGGGCGTCTCGGTAGTGACCAGGCGGATATTTCCTATTTTAATCAGGATGGAACAATAAGAACCGACGCTTCCCATCAATTGATCATCACATTTACGTCAGCAACAGATGTTCAAACACTCGAATTACCCCCTCTGCTTTTCTCTAATCAAGTCCAGTTGCAGCCAGAATTGGCAGATGGCACATATAGGATAAATTCTCCCATAACAATAGAAGGGACGAATGATGCAAATGGTGTCACAACAGAGGATATTACCGGGGTAAATTCCGCCCAGGAAGCAAACGCTCTCATGGCGTTTCAGTACAATTATGCTTCTCCGACGACGGGTATGGTCATGTCGAGAGCGATTACTTTGCCGGCTCTGTATTCTGGATCCACGCAGAATATGACTGATATTATAAATGAGATGAAGAACGAGATGCAAAACCTGGCCGGAGGAGATGGGTCGGTTTGGGAAAATATATTTTACGATCAAACCGGCGTTGATGGTGCAACGCATGCTTCTCCTGTTTCTCCTAAAAATTGCGCTGCCTTGGCTGACTATTATAATTCCTATCTAACAAACACATATTTATCAGAGACCGACAGTAATAGTATAAAAGGCCTAACTTTTAGCGCGCCAAATCTAGACTATAGTAAGTATAATCCTGGTAATGTTACTTATACGTGTGTTGATCCGGCTTATCAGTATCATGGCAATACGTACATCGAATTTCAAGGGTCTGATAAATCTATAATTCTGCTGGATCAAAATTTGTATAATTCAACGGATGGTGGTAGGGCTTGGTGGGATGGAGGATATGAAGGAAGGTGGAGCGCTTCATCGGTGCCGCTAAAGGATACTGATGGGATTCAGATTTATACAAACTGTACAGGAAACGATCCGACAACAGGGACCCAGGTATCCTTTGGTACTCAGTCACCAAGCATTGGCTATGCAACAATCCCTGCCTTGATCAAAGAAATTGTCGCCCCTCTCAATATGGGGATTCAAATGAGCATTTTCAAGGGCTCATCGCCTTCGGTGCTGGTACCACCTGGCGGAATCGACGGTACATTTTTAAAAGATCTTGATTCGAAATATCGTTATCAATCACCAAAGTATAATCTGTATATGAGGGTTGGGCTCGATTGTGGATTGAACACCTATTTGTTCGATTTCCAGGACGTTTTAGGCTTGGATAACACAAGATCCTGTCCATCCAAACAGCTGGTATCCATTGATATTGACTTAAGCAATGTGAATTCCTCGACAAATTTGCCCACCTGGGCAAATCATCTCATACGCGATCTTCAGGCGCCGCCTCCCTTTACAGGGGAAGAATTGGCGTTTGCCAACGATCTCATCGCGTGGGTCAAAAATAATGTGGGATCGACTGATGATTTCTCGAAGGTCGTTAACCATCTGGAAAGTCTATTTTCCAATCCAGCAACGAATGCTTCTAATGACCTTTATTATAAGTACCCAGGATTGCGGTATGCCGATGCTGAGGCGATCTATGGAATTGTGTCCAATGATGCATCTTCGATCAGCACCCCCACTCCGACCCCTGTGGATAGCGAACTCATCGCCCTGATGAATATCTACCCGGTGCCGGGTAATGGTACTGATGCAGCCAAGCTCTTAAGCGTTATCGAGGGGCACATTATTGGAACTGATCCGACAATCGCTCTTACTGATCCATCCAATGGACTGAACAATTGGGTGCAAAAGCTTTTTAGCGATCCTGAGTTTTTCACACAGGCATACCCTGCTCTTTTATCGGATCCCGCACAAAAGGTCTCGGCTGAACAGATGGCGGCGATATTCCAGGTCAATGCGATGTTCAAGGAAGTCCTGACGGAATGGGAATCGAGCGGATCGCCGGGTGCAAAAGCGTTCGCAAACCAAGTGTTGCTTTTGATTGGAACTACGGGCTGGCAGACGTTCGGAGATATTCAAACAGCAGTTCAGAATCTGGGTAATAGCATTTTTTATCATTTTGCTGTGCCATCATTAACCCAAAACGATGTAGACGAAATTTATGGTGTGCTGCAATTAGGCGCGTCTCCCCAAGCTCCATTTGGAATTGATTATAGGACTAAGATTCTACAAGGTAGTTTGCCCTGGACATCGGCGTCTGAGGCACTACGAAGCGACCTTCTCGATGCTATTAATGGAGTATCAGTCAGTTATCCTATTAAAGGATCTGATTTTGCTGCGTTGCAAAATTGGTTCGCTTCTTATGCTGCAACGATCCTTGGACCAGGAGTAACGCTCGGCGCTACAGATGTGAAGAGTTTTGAAACATTGGTCGATGGAGAGTCCATCGTTCTTCCTTCAAGTATTTGCCCCGCTCCTCTTCCTCCATGGGAGCAGTTCCAGGCCGATATGCTGACCTGGGTGCAAAAAGGTCCCACTCCTCCGACGCCTGAGTTTGCTTTTATTAATCCGATCTGGGGAGACATTGACAAAAACGCTCCATGGGATAACCTCGCCGATGCGCAAGCCTATATCCAGGGGTTGGGACAAAGTATTTACACGTTAAATCAGACCCCTCCGAATCAATTGACCCAGGCTGATGTCGATTTAATCTATGCAGACCTTAGCTTGATAAATCCTCCCTCGCCTCCTACTCCAGGGACATGGATCAAGACGCTTGAGGCGCAGGTGATGGAGTATCAGCAGATGGCGAACATGGATACTTATGTAGAAAATTATCTCAGCAAACACGGTTTAAAAACCCCTGCCCTCATTAGTGTTTTCCGAGATCGTATGCAAGAAGATGGATGGCAATATAAGCCTCTGGCCGATCTGCTACAAATTTCCCCCGTTGATCCGGCCTATCAATCGCTCTACATGCAGCATCTGCAAAAACTGATTTCGTTGGCGATGAGCCCGGGCGGGTTTGGTTCCATCGTCAGCCAGACCAACTCTTTCAATGCGTTTTTGAACAGTGCGTATGCAGAATTGCAAGCATTGGTGGCCGGCGGCACCGAAGAAGAATGGAACACGTGGTTGGGTAGTCATCAAATGTCGTTGTCCTTGCAAGATTATCAGAATTGGTTTAACACGTTACAGCAATCGTAGAGGAAAATTTATGTCTTTGTATCAACGAATTTCACTGTTTATCCTGCCGATTTTTGCCTTCGCAGGACCAAATGACGAATGGGCCGCGAAAGAAATGGAAAAGCAAGCCGAGGCCCAAGGATCGGCAGATTCTTCTTTCGAACAGATAGTCGAATCGGTTGCGGCGGATACCGAAAATCTTGTAGCTGTGAAAACGTCCTGTTCTGGACCCGCTGTCGAATCGATTCCGAAGCATATGCAAAAGCTAGCTCCAGTGAAAAACACGGCCGATTGTTGTTGCGATCTTTTTTCTTATGGAAAACATCGTGTAGCCCTGAGCGGCGAATTTCTCTATTGGAAGCCGATGGAGGGAGGGACCGAATTTGCTCTTCCGACGCATCCGAGTACATCGTCTGGTATGATTCCAGGTTCGACATCTCCTCATTATGTTTCATTTCAATGGGAACCGGGCTTTCGCGTGGGAGCGAAATATTTTTTGCCGGATAAACAATGGAGCTTTTTCCTGAGCGCCGCAAACCTTACTTCGTCTGTTTCGAGCCATCTGAGCGGCATGCTTTTTCCTCTCTATTCTGTGCAGCCACTCATGGAAGGCGGCGCAGGCCTTATTGATTTTGCAACTTCAGCCGATTCGCATTGGAAACTCAACTACTGGGTATTCGACTTGCGATGGAATTACGAGCGTCCATTTTGCAATAACTTCCTCTTCATCCCATTTGCCGGCCTCAAAGGAGCTCTAATCCACCAGCATTTTCATAATTTTTATAACGGAGTGAATCTGCAAGGTGGGGGAATCGAAAATTATTCCATCTATACGAGAAACAATTGCAACAGCGTCGGGCTGCAGGGAGGACTTCATGGCGAATGGGTGCTGGGAAGCGGTTTCCGATTGCTGGGCGATTGTTCTCTGGCGCTCGTTTACGGCTGGTTCCATGTTGACCAGAATCAAAGCGGACAGGCGGGCTATTCAAATACAGTCGATTTTTCGTCCGACTTTCAGCGCCTTTTGCCTGCGGCTGACTTGTTTGCCGGATTTTCCTGGGGTAGATTTTTCGATCGGAAGTGCAAGCATGTCGAAGTCCATGCAGGCTATCAAGCCCAGTATTGGTGGAGACAAAACCAAAGCCCGCGCTTTATCGACAGCTCGAGTCCCTATTATCTCCTCGCCTCCGAAGATCTCGGTCTCCAGGGGCTCACTCTGGGAGGCAGTTTCGACTTTTAAAGCACTACAGCGCTTTTGTGGCTTGTAAAGCGGATTTACAAACCAGAGTTCCATTTTTCTTGAATCGCCGCGAGCATTCTGGCATCGTTGCTATGGCTTACTAAGCGAGTGGATTCATGCAAGACTACGAGGAATTTTCAGAAAGCCAGATCAAGATTTTAGAACATTACGTCACCAGCACTACTTCGAACATCTTTGTGCTGCGCAATCTTCCTGAAGTGATCAAAGGCGCTCTATTTTCCCGCTATTCGCGCTCGGCCCTGGGCTTGCGCTCGCTGCTGTTAAAAGAATTTATTCTGAACGAGGACACCGCTTTTTCCGGCATCGCCGGCAAATACAGCGACACGGATACGGCGCACGATCAATTAGCGGCGATTCAAAAAGCGCAAAATTTTTATGACCGCATTTTAGATGGATTCGGCGATGATTCGATCGGCGAGCTGGGCGGTGCGCATCTGGCGGTGGAGAGCGTTTCGCTTCTCGCGACGAAGATGATTGAAGATTGTCGCTTGGGCGGCTCTCCGCTCGAAAAGTCGACGCGCTACATTTACTTTGATCAGAAGATCAATGGCCAATATCTTTTCTATCACGAACCCGTATTGATGACGTCCGCCTATCGCGATTTGTATTTGACAACATGCAATGATCTTTTCGAAACGTACAGCCGGCTGATTCCTCCCTTGACGGCGCATATCGAACAGTCTTTTCCTAAAGATCCGACGACTTCCAAGGGCGCTTATGCGGCAGCTTTGCGCGCTAAAGTGCTGGATTGTCTGCGGGGATTGCTTCCGGCCAGCGCGATGACCAATATGGGCGTGTTCGGCAATGGCCGCTTTTTCGAAACGCTGCTCCAAAAAATGAATTGCCATAACCTGGCCGAGATGCAGGACATGGGCAAAAAAGCGTACCATGAGCTGGCCAAGGTCATTCCTTCTTTCATTCGCCGAGCCGATCCGGCGCATAAGCACCACCGCGCTCTTTCTGAGTATTTCGAAACGATGCAGACAGACCTCAAGAACCTGGCGCAAAAGCATTTGTTAAACATTCCGAAACCCAGCCACCATGGCGTGCGGCTGATCCATGCGGATCCGGAAGCGATTTCCAAGGTGGCCGGCGCCCTGCTCTTTTCCTGCTCTCATGCCGGACTGTCCGAGCTGCAGGCGTATTGCCGCCAGCTGCCGGAAGAAGAAATCTCTCGTCTCTTCGATTCGGTGTGCTTGTGCCGGGAAAATCGCCGCCACAAGTCTCCGCGGGCTTTGGAGCATGCGTCATTTACATTCGAGATCATCGCGGACTTCGGGGTATATCGGGACTTGCAGCGCCATCGGACGATGACGCAAGAGCGGCAGCTGCTTTCATGTCATTATGGACATTATCTTCCGCCGGAGCTCAAGGGCACGGAGATGGGAAGAGAATATATTGCTGCGATGGATCGGGCCAAGACGGCTTACGACACCATTTCTGCTGAGCTGCCCGAAGAGGCGCAATATGTGGTGCCGATCGCCTATAACGTGCATTGGTATTTCAACGTCAATTTGCGCTCGCTGCAGTGGCTCTGCGAGTTGAGATCCCAGCCGCAAGGCCATTCGACCTATCGCCTCATTGCGCAGGAAATGGCTCGCCAGGTTAGCCGGGCGTACCCTCCGTTTGAGCGCTTTTTTAAATTTGTCGATTACGGCGGCTATCAGCTCGGGCGGCTCAGTGCTGAGATCCGCAAAGAAGAAAAGTTGGCGGCTCGATAGAATGTTCCATCTCACCTCAGATTATCAGCCTTGTGGCGATCAGCCGGAGGCCATTGCGCGGCTCGTATCCGGACTCAACCACAAAAAAAAATCGCAGGTTCTTCTCGGGATCACCGGTTCGGGCAAGACGTTCACGATGGCGAATGTCATTCAGCAAGTCCAAAAACCGGCTTTGATCCTGGCGCATAACAAAACGCTCGCCGCACAGCTCTATCAGGAATTTAAATCTTTTTTCCCCGATAACGCCGTTGAGTATTTCGTTTCCTATTACGATTTCTATCAGCCGGAAGCCTACATTGCCCGCACGGATACTTATATCGAAAAAGATCTCGCCATCAATGACCGCATTGAAAAAATGCGCCTGAGCGCGACGCGCTCTTTGATCGAGCGGCCCGATGTAATCATTGTCGCGTCCATTTCCTGCATCTATGGCCTCGGCACGCCGGAATACTACAGCCAGATGCTGCTCCACCTCGCCGTCGGTCAGCAGGTGCGCCGCGATGATGTGTTGCTGCATCTCGTGGAGCTGCACTACAGTCGAAACGATTTTGAGCTGGCTCGCGCGACGTTTCGCGCTCGGGGCGATGTTTTGGAGATTGTCCCGGCCTATGAAGACGATCTGGCTTACCGGATTGAGTTTTTCGGCGATGATATCGAGCGCATCAGCGAGATCGATCCATTGACGGGGAAGGTGCGGCGCCGGTTGGACAAGGTGACGATTTTCCCGGGATCGCATTATGTCACGCCGGAAAATGTCCGCTGGGGCGCCATGGAAACGATCCGCGCCGAGCTGAAAGAGCGGGTACAGTATTTCGAATCGCAAAACCGACCTCTAGAAGCCCAACGCATCCGCGAGCGGACGAATTACGATTTGGAGATGATCCGTGAGATTGGCTTTTGCAAGGGAATCGAAAACTATTCGCGTCATTTTAGCAAGAGGTTGCCCGGCCAGCCCCCGCCGTGTCTGATCGACTATTTTCCCGAGGATTTTCTATTTTTTATCGACGAGTCGCATCAAACGCTGCCCCAGATGCATGCGATGTACAATGGCGATCGCGCCCGCAAAAACTCTCTCATCGAATTCGGCTTCCGTCTGCCATCCGCCTTTGATAACCGTCCGCTCAAGTTTGAAGAGACCTACGCCAAGTTCCGGCAGGTGATATATGTATCCGCGACGCCAGGCTCCTGGGAGGTGCAGGAATCGCAGGGCGATATCGTCCAGCAGATCATCCGCCCCACCGGTTTGCTCGATCCTGCGATCACTCTGCGCCCTGCGATTGGCCAGGTCGACGACTGTCTCGAAGAAATCCGCATTGAAACGCAAAATGGCGGCCGAATCCTCGTCACGACGCTCACGAAAAAACTATCCGAAGATCTCTCCAAATATCTCAATGAAATCGGCGTCAAGGCGAAATATCTACACTCCGATATCGATACGCTCGAGCGCATCCAGATCATTAAAGCTTTGCGGCTCGGCGAATTTGACGTCCTCGTCGGCATTAACTTATTGCGCGAGGGCCTCGACATCCCCGAAGTGTCGTTGGTTGTGATCCTCGACGCCGATAAAGAGGGCTTTCTTCGCTCGGAAACGGCGCTCATTCAAACGTGCGGAAGAGCGGCGCGCAATGTCCGCGGCCGTGTGATTCTTTATGCCGATAGAGAGACGTCGGCCATTAAGAGCGCGATGGCGATCACCTTGCAGCGCAGAAAAAATCAGCAGGAATATAACGAGCTTCACAATATTACGCCGCGATCGATCCGGCGCGAACAGAATCAGTCACTGGAAGAGTCGTTCGGCTTGCCCGCAGATTTGCCGGCGTCTGAGAAAAAGCCCATCTCGCAGGGGCATGTCGATATCGCGGATCTCGAGCGCAAAATCCGCGAAAACAAAATCGAAATGGAGCGCGCCGCCAAAGAGCTTCGATTCGAAGACGCGGCCCGCTGCCGCGATCTGATGCGCTACTATCAAAGCCTGGAACTCCTCAAGAGCGATACAGACTGAGGCGGATACGTACCTATTAAGCTAACAATCAATGTATTAACATTTCCTTGTCAGGATGACGGCAAAGTGCTATACTTTCCTTATGAGAAGGAAAGAGTATGAATGAACGTTCGGTGCTGCCGGTTTTGTTAGGGGAATTTTACGACAAACTCAACCGGCTCAAAGAGATTGTTGATAGAGATATTCAATTTCCAGACGCTCCGGGTAAAATTAAGGTTGCCATCGGGATGCGGCGGGCCGGGAAAACCTATTTTCTCTATCAACAGATTCTGAAAATGATCAATGAGGGCGTCAGCAAAACAGCTATTTTATACATCAATTTTGAGGACGATCGCCTTTTGCCGCTCAATGAACAGAAGCTGGCCAAACTGGTGGATGCGTTTTATTCATATTATCCTGAAAATCACGACCGAAAATGCTATCTGTTTTTTGATGAGATTCAAAATGTCGATCGTTGGCCGATCGTGATTCGTCGTTTACACGACACAAAAAATGCAGATTTTTTTTTAACTGGGTCTTCAGCAAAACTTCTCAGCAAAGAAATTGCGACCAGTTTGCGGGGCCGATCTTTAGCGATCGAAATCTGGCCATATAGCTTTAATGAATTTATCAGAGCGAAAAAGATTTCCATCGAGCGAGATCTGTATGATAAAAAGACGCAAGACAGGCTCTCGCAGATATTTCATTTTTATTTGTCGGAAGGAGGGTTTCCCGAAATAATTCCTTTTGATCCGGATGTCAAGCAGAAGACTTTACAAGAGTATCTCGATGTTGTGATTTACAGAGACATTATCGAGCGACACAACATTAAAAATCCGACATTAATCAAGTATGTGATTTTGTCGATGATTCATAATGTAGCTAAGCCGTTTGCTGTGAATAAACTTTACAATGACTTAAAAAGTCAGGGGTATCAAGTCGGAAAAGATATGCTTTATGAATATGTGGATCACATTGAAGATGCTTATCTGGCTTTTTCTATTGCTGTTTATGATAAATCCATTCGAAAAGCGCAAACAAATCCCAAGAAATTATATGCGATTGATCCTGGAATGGTCAGGGCGTTAACTTTGGATTATGAAGGCGATCTGGGACGGCTTTTTGAAAACATTGTCTATTTAGATTTGAGACGGCTTGGATGCAAAACAAACTATTATCTGACATCCGAGCGGTATGAAATTGATTTCCTGGCGCAGACGCCACGAGGACATAAAAAGTTTTTCCAGGTCGCCTGGGATATGCAGGATGCCCAAACGATGGATCGAGAGGAAAGAGCGCTTCGGGCCGGAATGAAGGAAATGAACATAGACGGTGAAATCATCACTCTGGATTCCTATCTGCGCGAGGGGGTCAGGCTGTAGGTGCTTGGTATGATTGCCTGACCCGGATAATCTGGGGTATGACTTGAGATTATCTGGGATGTAAATGTTTATTTTACTGATACGGGCCTGGTGTGTCATCTCCTGGGAATTGAGACGGTTGAACAGCTGAGCAAAGATCCTCTGTATGGCAATATATTCGAAAATTGGGTTCTCATCGAATTGATGAAGGCGCGATACAATCAGGGCATGGATCCCCGGCTCTACTTTTATCGCGACGTTTCCGGTCGCGAGGTCGACATCCTCTTGCAAAAAGGAAGTAATCTCACGCCGGTCGAAATCAAGAGCAGCAAAACTTTCTCCCCTTCCTTTCTGGACGGATTGAGGTATTTTCATCAGCAAACGCCTCGAAGAGCGCACAAGGGAGCTCTCATCTACGGCGGACAGCAAACGCAGCAAATCGGCGAGTTTCAGCTTCTAACGGTCGAAAATTGTGCTCGGCTGATGGATGATTAAATTAAAATAATCTTTCTGTCTATCACAAAAAGAATCAGAATGTTAGAACTTATCGATCTTCACATGGCGATGAGCGTTGTGTAAAGACCCTGTCTTGGCTATCAAGGCAGGGATTGGATAAACCTTGAAAAACCTGAAAACGAGATTCAATGATGAAACGATTTTTCCAGCGATTGAGCCGAATAGCTTTTTTATCAGTAATGCCTCTCACTTTTC
The DNA here is from genome assembly GCA_015661075.1 of Parachlamydiales bacterium. Classification (GTDB taxonomy): domain Bacteria; phylum Chlamydiota; class Chlamydiia; order Chlamydiales; family SM23-39; genus CAISYW01. The sequence continues at coordinate 18,520 of JACVQJ010000002.1, forward strand.
TTAGCTTCATCCCCCAGCCTGTATTCAGTCAAACGGCTCAGGAGCCGTCTGCATCGGTTCAGATGAACGAGATTCTTCAATTCGCCGCCGATAACGACATGGAAGCGCTGCAAGCTGCCTTTCAAATCATCGCGCAAACGATCGAAGATTCGAAAGATCCGGCTGCTACGACGCTTTCTTATGTTGAGGCTTTCGTTGCCGAGGCGAATGCCCGTACGGGTGGATCGCTGAGCGTGCCGGAAGTGCTCATAATTCTGAGGGAACACCTGGACGTATTCCAGATTCCCCCCGCTGAACAGGAAACCATCATCAAAGCCATTGAGTCGTTGGAAAACCCTGATCTGGCTCCAGCGAACGATGAATGGGTCGAAGCAGTGGCTGGCAAGAACCATCACCACCATCATAAAATTCCATGGAAGTACATAGCGATTGGAGTGATCGCCGTTACAGCAATGATTATTTCTCCGCCGACAGCTGTCGCTGTTGTTCAGGGAGCGATCGTCGTTTCGATGCATTAAAAATACTGAATAGGGTTTGATCAAATGATAAAAAAAACAATTCTTACGGTTCTTTTAGGATCCACAGCTGCATTTGCTGAGTTCTCTCAATCCGCTTCTACGGACGACTTATTGCGCAGCGAACTGTCTACTTATCCTGCTCAGGCTTCTGAAATCAAACGAACCTCGCAAGTGTCGTTTGATGTTCATTTTTCGCCCTTTGCGGGTTCGCAAAATATCCTGGCTCTCCATCAGGGGTTCGAACGGTTGGAAAACGCTTTTTTTCCAACGCCAAAAATGACTCTGGACGATTTAAAAAAGCTTGAGCAGAGCGCCTTGTTGTCCAGCTCGAGTCAATGGGGACGGTGGAGTCGAAATCTTTTCTATTGGCTCCCGTTGAATGTAACATTTTTAATGACTCAGCATGAGATTTTTGGCCATGGATATCGCATCCGGGATCTGGGATCCAAATATGGGAAGGTTACGGGCTATTCCGTCCACGGGTTTGGTGCGGTCACGGAATTTGACCCAACGCCGCTCATGACGTCGAGTCAGATGCTCACCATCGCGATCGCAGGATGCGAGGCGGAAGCCATTATGGCGAATCAGGTTCGCATGCGATGGTTAGGCCAGCAATTCATCGATCCGAGGCAAGCGCCGCTGTATAGCGGAGGGACATTGGGGTTGATGGGTTATACCTTGTCCGTTCGGAAAACGCCCACTTCTGCGCCGAGAGATGGAAACGATATGAAGAATTATCTGTTCTATCTGAATGCGACGTATCCGGATGCTCATTTAAGTGGCCGCAGTCTGCGCAATCAGGCAATGCTCAATTTGCTCGATCCATTTTTGTTTTTATCGATGATGTCCGAATTGAATTATATCAAAACCGGCTTGCCGTCGGCGATTCCGATGATCAGCCTGGGCGGTGGAGTGAAATACCTTCCGGCGCTGCGTTTTGGACTCACGCCATTCGGTCCTCAATATTATTTGGAGAATTTCTTTCTGAAAGGCTCCATTCCTACGCATGTTTATCTGAAATGGGGTCGCCATGGAGCTAATACTTATTACGGTCTTGGCCTGGAGAACCGCAACATGTTCACATGGAAGAATGCGTCCATTGGTGTGAAAATGGATATCTGGCATCAGCCGAACGTCTTGTTTAAAGGCGGCGCGTTGACGTTGGATCAAATGATGGATGTGCCGCTCCCGCCGCTTTATTCCGCAGAGGTATTGAGTGAGAAACGCTTTGGTGCTGCCGGAGCTGTTGTGGGATCTTATGAACTTCCCGATTCTTTAGCCGAGCTCAATCTCGAGCTGGGTTACAAGACAAAAGGATATCTTCCCGGGGAAGCTCTGAGACAATCGCCGATTCTTCGCGGCGGTTTTTCATTGAGTTTTTAAGTCTATAGCGCACCTCGTTTGAGGTGCGCTCAGTTCTCGATGGCAAACTGAATGAATAAATACTGGATCGCGTTTTTCCTCTCCGTCTGTGCTTTATCGGCCAACGAAGACTTATCGGTAGCGACCCTCGCCAACGATCCCTCTGCCATCATTGGCGGCGCTGTCAACGCCATCACCGGTGAATTACTCAGCTCCGAAGAAGACTTAACAATCCAGGGCGCTGAGCCGATCCATCTATCGCGAACGTATTGTAACGGTTCATGGTCATTTGGCTCATTTGTATTTGCCTATAAACGATCGAACCACACATGGATTGTATCGGAGCCCAATGGCGGTCAGATCAAATACGAAAAAGACGATAATGTAAAAATCGACCGTGTAAAGTATATCCGATGCACGCCAAAAAACCTTAAAGAGGGCTTTTCAAATACGGCCATGGGAGCGATCTCGAGCCGTACGAACTTCAAAAATAATTATATTCTGATCGAAGAAGAAAAATATCGGCATTTGATCGTCCATGCATCTAATGGCTCTGTGCGCGAGTATAAAAAAACACCCGTTGTCGATGGCGAGGATGATGAAATAATCGGATTTCGACTGGTCTCCGAACACCTACCGAATGGCCATTGGATTTTGTACGATCATGTGGAAAAAGAACATAACCGCATGCTGCTGACGAAAATCCGCAGCACAAATGCATCTCGGAGCGTGACATTTGCCTGGGTTGAGATCTCTTATGATGATCCAAAACAAAAAAACAAAAATTTCACTGTCAGAGGTAGCGACGGCCAGACGGTTCGATATGGTTTTGAAGGCGGCAAAAAAGGCGAAGTGAACTCCATCTGTTCGTCACAAGCTCCTGATACCAGCCTGGAATATTTCCAGCTATCAAATGAGTATTCCCTGAAAAATATCAGCTCCCCATCGCAGCATCGTCTCCGTGCGATTTCGGATCCGTGCCATCGACGCTTGCATGCCGACTATTACAATAAACCCATCGATACGGTCGCCAACCGAACCGTTAAGATCACGGATACACACTGCTTCGTACCACGTATAATAACGGTGTACGAGGATGGCAAACCGGTGATGCGCACCGTATATGATGAAAAGTTCTTCCCTGACGCCAATCGAAGCAAAATCAAAACACTATCCGCTCCTGTCAATCCCGATGGCAGCCTCCGCCCTGTCTATTCGTTCATTTACAGTTTTCATCGCGTCAATGAATATTCTGAAAAAACACAAAAAGAGGGGTCCGTCGAAGTTTTTGATGCCGATCTCAATCGAACGGTCTATCAATGGGGCGAGGATCTGCGCCTGTATTCGATCGAGCGGTTTTCCAGGGACAACCAGCTTTTGAATAAAGAGCGCTATGTATGGGGCTGCGGTCCGGATCTGGCTAATTTGATCTGTAAAAGTATGATCGATGCCGATGGATCGGTCATTTCCTCCGTACGCTACCTATATGATCCGCGCGGGAATGTGCTCGAAGAGAGGCTCTACGGCAATCTTTCAGGCGCGGGACCACCTCCCATTCTCGGTGCAAATGGCATTCCCATCGACAATGGGACGGAGGTCTATTGCAAGCGCTTTCGCTATTCATCTTCCGAGCCCAATCTTTTACTGGAAGAATCCGACGACTCGGGCCGCCGGATCGTCACCGATTATTTGACTGGAACAGATCTTCCCGTTTCGCAATTGACCTATGATCGCGATGTGCTCAAGCTATGCAAGACGTTTGAGTACGACAATGATCGCGTGTTGATTCGCGAAGTGACCGACGATGGCGTTTCGCAAACGATTCGGCGCATCACCCCTGTCGCTCAGGCGCCCTATATCGGTCTGCCGCACATCATTGAGGAATCGTATTGTCAGGAGGGGCGTGAACAACTGCTGAAAAAAACCGTTCTCACTTATACGACAGGCGCAAAAATTGCACGGCAAGATGTTTACGACGCTCAAAACGCTTTGCGATTCAGCATCGAGATGTCATACGACGGCAAGGGCCGGCTCATCGAGCGGACGAACCCTGTGGGTCAGTGGGAAACATCGTCCTATGACCCTTGCGGCAATCGAATTCTCACGCGCGATTTTTCTGGCCGTTTGACCCAAGCCGGCAGCTATGACGCTTGCCATCGACCTACGCTCATTCAGCATCAGGGCGATGATGGAATTATTCAGGATCGGCGGCTGGGCTATGATTTACGCGGCAACGCCATATCAGACATTGACCTGCACGGCAATGAGACGAAAAACGCCTTCGATGCGCTGAACCGCCGGATTGAAACCCAGCTGCCGCCGCTCATCGGCGAGAAGAAAGAGCTCATTTCTTCCGTTCACCGCAGTGTTTTTGATGGCGCCGGCCGCGAAATTCTCCATACCGATGCTTTGGGGAATACCACCAAGACCTCATATAACGCCTATGGCAAACCGACTCTCGTGATCCATTCCGATGGCGCCTCTGATGAATATATCTACAATCTCGACGGCACTCTCAAAACTCACATCGATCCGCAGGGAATCGCTACTACCTACGCCTATAATGGCTTGCGGCAGATCACGCAAAAATCGATCTCGTCGGCCGGCTGCAGTTTGGCTGAAGAGCATTTTGAATATAGCGGAAACAACCTCATCGCGCAGATTGATGCCGAGGGGAATCGAACCACCTTCACATACGATGGCGCGGGCCGGAAAATCGCCGAGGAGTGCAATGGCGAGAAGACGGCATTTTCCTATGACTCGCTGGGACGCCTTCACCAGACGCAAACCGGTGATCTATGCATTGTCATGGAATACAATCTCCTCAATCAAGTCATTGAAGAGAAAAAGTTGTCTGCCTCGGGCGATCTGATCCGCCAGGTGCAGTATGAGTATGACGCTGCGGGCAACCGTTCGGCCGTCATCCGAGGCATCGCCGGGCAAAAAGCGCAAGAAACGATGCAATACGATTCTATGAATCGCCTCATCCGAAAAACGAACCCGATCGGCCATACCGAAACGATTAGCTATCAGGATCAATATCCCAATGCCTATGGGCAAAAAGTCTCGCAAACCATCCACACTGATCCGATGGGGCTGGAGACCATCGACACAAAAGATGCTCAAGGTCACCTGGCCAGCTTAGAAAAAAGAAATGGATGCTCGCTCTCGCGGCAGGAAAAATTCTATGACGCGAACGGACAGCTCACACGCCAGATTGATACGGTCTATGCGCCCCATGGCTCGCCGCATGATGTCCAGACCCGCTGGGAATATGACACCCGCGGCCGCCTGACAACGCTGATCGAAGCGGATGGCACACTCGATGCCAAGACGACGCGCCATCTGTATCAGCCCGATGGCAAGCTCTCCCAGACGATCAAGCCAGATGGAACCTCGCTTTTTTACACCTACGATGGCTTGAGCAATCTGGCGTCTTTGCACTCCTCAGATGGGACGGTTCGCCATCAGATGGCCTACAATCGCCTGGGCCATCTTATACAAAGCGATGAACTTCAGCGGACATATGACGTGAAGGGGCGCATCCTGAGCGAGGCATTTCCGGGCGGCTATGCGATGGAAAATACTTATGATTCGCAAGGGCGCCGGATTGCATGCTCAATCCCTGCGGCCAACTGTCAGATCGAGTACGCCTATAACGCTCTGGATTTGCAGAGCATCCAGCGAAAAACCATCGATGGCCAAGTGCTTTATACGCATCATTATTCATCCTATGATCTCTCCGGCAATCTCCTGGGAGAAGAGTTGATTGACAACAGCCGCGCGCGCTTCACCATCGATCCATTGTCGCGTAAAACCAGGATCGATTCCCCGCATTTTGCGCAGGAAGCGGTTGCGTTCGACCGTGCGGGCAATATCATTCGTACACGAACGCAAGGCGATGAAAGCGTCTATTCCTACGACAAGCTCTATCAGCTCACATCGGAGTCGGGGCTTTTTGCTCATGAATACACGAACGATTCGCTCTATAACCGATTGCAGAAAGATCAGGATTGCATCCAGGTCAATGATCTCAACCAGGATGTCACGCATTTTGAATATGACCGAAACGGGAATCCCACTCGCCAAAACGACACGCGCTATACCTACGACGCGCTTGATCGCTTGATTCGCCTCGAATCGCCTCAGCAACGCCAGGATTTTACTTACGATTCCCTGCATCGCTGTCTCACAAAAACGACTTTTCAAAATGGCGAGCTGAAAACGCGGTATTTTATCTATGATGGGCAAAACGAGATTGGTTCATTTGATGAAAGGGCGCAACTTCAGGAGCTGCGCATACTCGGACAGACCTCGCATGCAGAAATCGGCGCAGCGAGTGCCATCGAATTGCAGGGAAGGGCATACGCCCCGATCCACGATCTGCCGGGGAATATCGCCGCTCTCGCACCCCTCGATCACGGCGCTGCGGCCATTTATCGCTACAGTGCGTTTGGAGAGGAGAAGGTCGACGGGATTATTAGTCCTTGGCGATTCTCGTCGAAGAGAAGCGATGCAAGTACAGGTCTGGTTTACTACGGCCGAAGGTACTATATGCCTGTTTATGGACGCTGGCTGACGCCTGATCCCGCGGGCTTTACGGACGGCATGAATCTGTACGCCTTCGTCCATAATGATCCCCTGACGCACTTTGATGAGTATGGATTGTGGCTGGAGCCAAGGCCTCCCGGTACATTCAACAGCTCGCAAGGGTTTCAACTCATGGCCAATTCATGTGTTGATTTGTACAGCAGTCCTCGTGTTTGGGGAGGTGCGCAGGCATTGGGAGGGCTTGTTGCGACCAACATTGGTGTGGGGATGACGGGCACGGCAATTTTAGCACCCTTCGGAGTTCCGCTAACGGCGTATGGCCTTGACCATTACATAGCAGGGATGAACACCGTATTCTCCGGTATACCGAGAGATACTGTCACCACTCAGCTCTTACACAAAACTGGTATATCTCTGAATACAGCGCGCTTAACGGATTGCGGCTTAGGAATCGGTTTAACGGGGGTGGGAGGTGCTATGCGAAACACCACCATGCAGAATGCCTTTGCAGCCTTCCAGGTTCAAACTAATGAAGCATTTCAAATTGCAAAAAATGGTGGAAGAAATGCTGGATTTTTAAAAAACAATCTTAATCGCAATGTCGATGAACTTAAAAAAGGGATTCTAAGCTTTGAGAAACAAATGGCTCATCATAACGATAAAATTTTAGATCCTGCAAAATTTATCAAAAATTGGCAAGAATTAGATCCCAGACAGCAGAAGGCGTTGATTAATAAAAAATGGCCATCTGACATTAAACGCTTGACAGAACAACGAGACATTCTTCAAGGTGTCCTCGAAGAAAACCATTGAGGTTAATGTTATGAAAGACGATAAATTTGAAAATTATATTTTTGATCTTGGTAAATTGATTAAGGAAAAAGCCTTAGAAGCAAAGCGCATTAAAGAGTCATCTTCTAATGATGATAAATACAATATTGGGTATCTTATGGCATTTCATGAAGTAATTGATATTATGAAACAACAGGCGGTTGCTTTTAAAATCAAACAAAAAGATGTTGGATTGGATGACATGGACCCTGATTCAGAGTTGCTGTAAATCGGTTCATTCGATGAGACCCTGCAACTCCAGGAGCTGCGTATCCTCGGATCAACCCCCCATGCGGAAATCGGTGCCGCCATCGCCATCGAGTTGCAAGGAAAGGCCTATGCCATGATCCACGATCTGCCGGGGAATATCGCCGCTCTCGTACCTCTCGATCACGGCCCAGCGGCCATTTATCGCTACAGTGCGTTCGGAGAGGAGAAGGTCGATGGGATTATTAGTCCCTGGCGATTTTCTTCGAAGAGACGCGATGCAGGCACGGGTCTTGTCAGTTATGGCCGAAGGTACTATATGCCGATGTTTGGACGCTGGCTGACGCCCGATCCGGCAAGCATTTGTGTATCATTCTTTTAATGCTCTTAATCCCGGCTTTTGGTCCTCGTGAGCTAGAGTGGCGACGGCATAAAGCGGCCGAGAATCGAGTTTTTCAAATTGGGAATAATTCTGGGCAGAAAAACGAATTCCATAAGGGGTTTTTGTATGTTGGGCGAGGAATAGGTGCATGCTCTTCAACGTTCCTGCGTGGCCGCTTTTGACTTCTATTGGAATGATCATCTGCTCCTTTTCATGAAGATAATCGATTTCGGCAGAGCTGCTTTTTTCTGCGCGCCTCCAAAAAAAGAGATTGGATTCTCGAAGGGGATGAGAATAAGCGAGCAGCTCCTGACCCACAAATGCCTCTGTGATTGCCCCTCGATTTACAAACTCGATTCCAGGTTGCAAAAACCAGGTTGAAAGATCAAAACGCAACAGTGCTTGCGAAAGAGCGACATCGACAAGAATAATTTTAAACCATTCCAGATTGATTTCTGCACCGAGAGGAATTCCATTTCCGGCGCTATGATAAATTCTATGGATTACATTCGCCTTGCATAAGAGGTCTAGACAGGGGGCTAGCTCTCTTTTCCGGTACTCTCCATGAATGTTTTTATATTGAAACTGCTCCCCGATGAAATGAGGAATTTGGCGAAAGAGGGCTTCTACATATTGAATTTGATGTTTGGCTGAATACTTTTCGAAGTCTTGTCGGTACGATGCAATCAGGTTATGATGCACCTGAAAGCATTCTTTAGGATTTCGCGACTGGACCCATTTAGAGACAGCTTCCGGCATGCCTCCAATGGCTAAATATTCTCCGACCAGATCCATGAGTTTTAGATGAATGACTTCAGTAAAAACCTCTCCTTCCAAGATCGCTTCCATCAGAGAAGAATGCCCGCAAGCCGCTAGAAACTCCATAAAAGAAAGTGGGTACATATACATGCTGGATACTCTCCCCACAGGCAAGCCCACCTTCTCTAGGGCAAAGTCGAACAGGGATCCAGCTGCAATGACATGCAGAGATGGCATCATTTCAAAAAAATAACGGAGAGCTAAGATTGCCTTAGGGACTTCTTGGATTTCATCGAAAAAAAGAAGGGTTTTCCCTGGAACGATTTTTTGGTCGGTATAAAATCCCAAGTCCCGGAGGATTCTTTCGGGATGAAGATCCTTTTCGAAAATGGGTCGAGCCCCCTGAGCCAATTCAAAATTAATTTCGACAATTTGCTCGAATTGTTCTCCCAGTTTTCTGATGGCATGGGTCTTGCCTACTTGGCGCGCCCCCCGGATCAGCAAAGGTTTGCGGTTTTTGTCTGACTTCCAATCTTTAAGATGCCAATCAATCGTTCTCTTCAGCACACCTTACCTCGATTCAAGGTAAATATACATTTTCCGTGGTTAAAAAGAAAGGGTGCCGCTTAATCTGTTTAACGTAAGTTATATAGGTGCTATTACAACGGCTGGGAATGTTGTGATTTACAATATCTGTGCGCAAAATGAAAGCCTGTCATGCCTATATATGGTCAAAAAGAAAGGAATAAATGCGGAATGCATGGTTAAAAAGAAAGGATTCTTCTTCAATAGCACTTTTGAAGATAAAATGTATCATTGCGACTCACGACCATTAGCGGGTTAAAGATCAGGCTGTTATGCTATTTGTTGAAAATTCTACCATTCAATGGTAGGATTTATAACATGAGAAGGTGGGGTTTCTAGCCACCTAATATAGGTATATATGTATAAGCGACATTTAGAAGAACAGCTATGGGAAGCTCTTGGGTTTATGCCCATCGTCCTTCTGCGTGGAGCCAGGCAAACAGGAAAAACCACTCTTGCGAAAGCTGTCTGTGCGGCAGAAGGCAAGTATAACTATATATCCTTTGATCACCTTCCTTCGCTGGGAGCGGCAAAAGACGATCCGGTAGGATTCATCTCTCGTTTGGAAAAACCGGTCATTATAGATGAAATTCAACGAGTTCCGGAGCTTTTTCTTCCGATCAAAAGTGACGTGGATGTCAATAGAATACCCGGTCGTTATCTCTTAACCGGGTCGGCAGATCCGTTACTCATTCCTAAATTGGGAGATTCTTTGGCCGGAAGAATGCGATTATTGAATTTGTGGCCCTTGTCTCAGGGAGAAATAGAAGGCAAAAAAGAAGGTTTTTTAGAGCGGGTATTCGAGGGGGCTCCTCTAAAAATTGGCAGTACCACAAGCTGTTCAAAGGAATCAATTCTACAAAGAGCGATCAAAGGGGGCTATCCCAGTTCGGTGCGGTTAGACTCTGAGAGTCAACGACACTTTTGGATCAACGATTACATCGCCCTGGTATTGCAAAAAGATGTGATGGATCTCTCACGCATCGAAAATCTTACCCAAATGCCGCATCTGTTGATGTTGCTGGCTTCTCGTGTAGGAGGATTGTTGAATGTTGAGGAACTTGCGCGCTCTGTAAAATTATCGACAATGACCTTGCATCGCTATCTCGGGTTGCTGAACACATTGTTTTTGATCCATTTGCTTCCTCCCTGGAGCAAAAATTGGGGCAAACGGTTAGTTAAATCTCCCAAGGTCTATTTAACAGATACCGCTTTGCAGATCTTTTTGTTGAATATGGATAGCGAGAGGCTTCATAACGATTCGCGAATTCTTGGCAGCGTGATAGAAAATTTTGTCATCCTTGAGCTGTTAAAACAAATCTCATGGAGCAAAAAAAACGTGCAGATGTTTCATTACCGTGATTATAGCCAACATGAAGTTGATATTGTCTTGGAAGGCCCCGGAGGCAATCTCGTCGCTATTGAAGTTAAGAGCAGCGAAACCATCTCATCAGAGGATTTTAAAGGGTTGCGCAACCTGCAAGAAGCTGCGGCCAACAAATTTATTCATGGGATTTTGCTGTACTGCGGCAATGTTGCTTTGCCGTTTGGAGACAAGCTAACGGCACTGCCCATCACAGCTCTCTGGAATTGACCCGCTCAGAAATTGTTCTCGTTGACATTTCCTTTTTCGATGCAAAAGGACAATTAAAATTTTAACAATAACTTAAAACTCAAAAAACCAGATTATATCTAAATAATAAGAAGAAACATATAATTTCCAACAGAGATCAAAATGTGTTTACATGACCAAAAAAAGCAATGGCCCTTTTGTAAAAGCTGAGGAAGGCGTTCCGCCTGCAGGCTGCGACAATCCCTCAGTGAGATATTATGACAAGAATGGAAATCTCCTGGTCCGAAATGAAGGAACCAAAGCATGGCGATGCAATAATCCTGGAAACATAAAGTACGTGAAAAGAGGATTTGCCATGCGCCATGGAGCTATTGGCTTTGCAATGGGATTTGCCGTGTTCCCTAATGAATTTTCCGGGAGAGTGGCTCTGATTACACGTCTGAAAACGGGAGAATTTCCCGCCTATACCCTCGACAAATTCGCCGAAGTCTGGGAGCCAAAGAATATCGCGAATTATAAGTGCATGTTGCACGATATTTCCGGCTTGCCTCTGGAGAAAAAAATCAAAGACCTAACCTCAAAAGAATTTGACCGCTTTCGTATCACGATCGAGAGGATCGAAGGGTGGAAAGCTGGATGGGAAGAGTTTTGTCCTGCTCCATGACCCAATGGCAGACCGTTTTCCTGTCAAATTGTTGTTTTTGATTTTTTCGGATTCTGCCATATTGTCTTGTCTTAGAGCAGGAACAATATGTGGTTGCCAGCTGTTTTTTTTCGCGCATTTGCTTGCATTATGCCTTTGGGACGCCTAGGGCTCATCGATGACATAAAGTACGAAGAGCAGCTATTAGAAACCAGCTTCGAAACAAACGTACGTGTTGAAGCGACTGTTTCTTATCCACGGCTTCCAGAAACCAGTTTTTTTAAATGCTATGTAAATGAAAACGTAAAGAGAGACTCTCTTGCGCTATACGACGCTTATATCCAGAAAATGGGCAGTTTACAACAGGATGTTGGGGAGGAAGAAGAACTGAATGAGCGCACTTTGCATTACGACCTACAGCCAGTCTATTGTAGCCTTAATCTGATCAGTCTCTACGGCAGCGAGCATCAGTATGCAGGCGGCGCTCATGGATCAGTGCACTATATAACGAGAACTTTTTGGCAAAATGACGGGGTTATTCGCGAGCTCTCGCTGGATGATCTTTTTCTTTCTGAGTATCGCAAACAGCTTTTTCGATATTGCGAAAACTATTTCAAATCTAACCAATGTGGTTATTATTGCTATGATGACTATTCTTGGGTCGGCTTTGGACCAGAGCATCTGGATGCCTTTCTCCTCACCAAAAAAGGATTATTACTTCTTTTCCAAAATTATGTCGTGAGTGGATTCGACGACTTCCCAACCACGCTTCTGATTCCCTACCCTTTTTTAGACTCTATTGCCAATCCAGATGGCCCTCTTCCAGCTCTGATGAAAACGGCTGTTCACTGATTTTAGCTGTTCAATATCTATTGAACAGTGTATTCTGATGAACAGCAGGAGATCACAATGAAAGGCCGATTTTTAGTAAGTTCCAATGAAGATGCTGCAGAAGGCAATATCTATGCCGATAGGTCGGCTCTTATTCTAAATTGGCTTTTAAGGGTGGGAGTAACGAGACGGGGTTTCTCTTTAAGAGAAGTGGCCAAAGAAATAGAAGTAAGCGTGGGGCTCGTTCAACGAGTCTTTGGCATTCTGGTCTTGAAGGGACTTCTCCAGACTGAAGGAATAAGAACGGCTAAAAAGTTTTTCTTTAAGAAGCCAAGGCTTCTTATCGAAAGTTGGTTAGAACACTATAGCATCGCGAAAAAATGTAAAATGAGGACATATCGTTCAGCCTTCTCTGAAAAAGCAGAACTCCTTGATGCCCTAAAGAAATCAAAGTTCAGTCAAAAGGTGGCGTTGGCCCTTCATTCTGCCGCTGAGGCCCACGGCTGCAAGAATACTAACCTGAGCTCCCTCGAATTATATATGCTCGATCCGGCTATCAGATCAAAGCTGGAGGATCTTCTTCAATTAGAGCCTCAAGAAAGAGGATATGAGGTTTTACTTATTGAGCCCTACTATGAGAGCTTTCTAAATCTTGGCGAGGATTCAGGGAAAGGTCCGAAAATCTGCCCGGTTCTTTTAACATTTCTCGATCTTTACCATTTCCCTCTGCGTGGACAAGAACAGGCTGAATTTATGGCGGAACGCATCCCTGAGCTAAAACGCATTTACAAGAACGGATAAGGCAATGAAACAGAGCCAAGAAGATAAGATCATCTCCGAATTTCTAAATTCGATCGGTCTATGGCGTGAATTTGTTATTATTGGAGGTGGTTTTGCGCTCTTTATCTACAAACTCTATCTGGCTGATCCGAAGTTAGAGAATGCCCCGGTAGGAACGCGAGACATTGATTCGCTGATTCCTCGAAGGGTGCCAGAAATTTCTAAAAAAAACATAGCAAAGCATCTCCATGAAGCCGGATTTACACACTTTTTTAAAGATGTAGATGTTCCTGCCACAGAAGCATATGTGAAGGAGATCAATGGTTTAGAAGTAGAGATAGAGTTTTTGACTGATTCAGCTACTCGAAATGATAAAAACAAAAATGTCGTTATTGGGGGCGTCGTAGCTCAACCACTAAGCTATTTGACCCTGAGTTTGCAGACGACGACGGAGTTTCAAACTTATTCAAGCGAAATAGGACGGGTTGTCTCTCCTGGAGCATGGATGTTTCATAAGGGCCTTACTTTTACAAGACGAAAGAGCTCCTCAAAGCTGCTTAAAGATCTTTATGGGATCTGGTATGTAGCCACCCAGCTGGGAGACTTTTCAGATCATGCCTTGGCTGAGTTCGATATGTTGACAAAACTGCATTCCAAATGGTTTGAGACTCTTCGGAAAAACCTACATAATTGGATCGACAATGCAACTCCGGCTGAATGGTCTCAGCTAGAAGCGCAAGATCCGGCCGGAAAACTGAAAAAGATGAGCTTTGAACGTCTTATAAATAAACTGCTGGCCTTTTAGCCAATGCGAGAGATAAAAATTAATGGTTTATTTCCGATGAAGTTTGGGATTACAAGCCTGTTTCTGAAAAAGCGATTGTTGCTTAGCTTGATCGGGCTGATCTCACAGACCGATACCGTACCTTCTCCTTGATTTGAATACAGCGGCTCAATTAACTTTTTGCTTGGCATAGGCGAATGGAGATTTTATGCACATTCTCGTACCTGGTGGCGCCGGATATGTAGGATCGCGACTGGTTCCTGCTCTGTTGGACAAAGGTTACGCTGTCACAGTTTTTGATCTGTTTCTCTACGGCGAACATTTATTCGATGACCTGAAAAAGAATCCGAAGCTGACTCAGATCAAGGCAGATTTACGCGACATGTCGGCTGTTGAAAAAGCGATGAAGGGATGCAATGCCGTGATTCATCTCGCCTGCATCTCCAATGATCCGAGCTTTGAGCTCAATCCCCAGCTGGGCAAAGAGATCAATCTCGATTGCTTTGAGCCGCTGGTCAAACTGGCGAAAAAACTGAAGGTCCAGCGCTTTATCTACGCCTCTTCTTCATCGGTCTATGGAGTGAAGGCCGAGCCGAATGTCACCGAAGACATGTTGCTCGAGCCGCTCACGGACTATTCGCGTTTCAAAGCCGATTGCGAAAAGATCCTCATGAAATACGTCAGCGATGATTTTATTTGCACAGTCCTTCGCCCCGCCACTGTGTGCGGATATGGACCCCGCCAGCGCCTGGACGTCGTCGTCAATATTTTGACCAACCTGGCTTATCATACGGGCAAGATCAAGGTCATGGGTGGCGATCAGATGCGGCCTAACATTCACATCGAGGATATGGTCCGAGCCTATTTGCATGTTCTCGAATCGCCGAAAGAGCTGGTCAATCGCGAGACCTTCAATGTCGGCTATCACAATCATACCGTGATGCAGTTGAGCAAAATGGTGCAAAAAGTCGTTGGGAAAAAACGGCCCGTTGAGCTGGTCGTCGAAATATCGAATGACAATCGCTCCTATCACGTCTCGTCGGAAAAAATGGCCAGGAAATTGGGATTCAAGGCCCAATTCACCATCGAAAACGCCGTCGAAGATCTCGTAAAGGCGTTCGATGCGGGAAAAATTCCTGATTCGATGAACGATATTCGCTACTACAACATCAAAACCATGAAAGCGGTCAATTTGCAATGAATGTAAAGCAGTTTGACAAACGAGTGATTGTGACGGGCGGCGCCGGCTTTATCGGCAGCCACCTCACCGATCTGCTGTTGGAAAAAGGCCATCATGTCACCGTCATCGACAATCTGAATGGCGGCTGGATGAAGAACCTGAAAATGGCCGAGAGCCATCCGCACTTTCGCTTCGTCCAGGCCGACATCCGGGACAAAGAGGCGCTGGCCGGGTTGTTCGATGGCGTCGATTGGGTGTTTCATCTGGCGGCGCTCGCCGATATCGTTCCGTCGATCGAAAAACCGCGCGAATATTTTGAGACCAATGTCGATGGCACGTTCAATGTGCTGGAAGCTGCCCAAAAAGCGAGCGTCAAGCGCTTTTTGTACGCCGCATCCTCCTCCTGTTATGGAATTCCCGCTCAGTATCCCACGCCGGAGAGCGCCCCCGTCCAGCCGCAGTATCCGTACGCGCTGACCAAATATCTGGGCGAGCAGCTGGTTTTGCATTGGGCGCAAGTCTACAAGTTGCCCGCACTATGCCTCCGACTGTTCAATGTTTTCGGACCCCGCTCGCGAACCACTGGCGTATATGGCGCGGTCTTTGGCGTTTTTCTTGCGCAAAAACTGCACCAAAAGCCATTTACAGTCGTCGGCGACGGGAACCAAACAAGAGACTTTACCTATGTGGCGGACGTGGTGGACGCGTTTTATACGGCGGCTCTGTCCGATTTGACGAATGATTTCATGAATGTCGGCAGCTTTGGACATTACAGTGTGAACCGGTTGGTGGAGCTGCTCGGCGGTCCCATCACCTACATCCCCAAGCGGCCGGGCGAGCCCGACTGTACCTTCGCTGATGTTTCGAAGATCCAAAGAGTATTGGGTTGGAAGGCGAAAGTCTCTTTTGAAGAAGGTGTGGGTCGCATATTGAGCCGCATCGACGATTTTCGCGATGCGCCGCTGTGGGAGCCCACATCCATTCAAGAGGCGACGAAAACCTGGTTTCAATATCTTAAATAGGGGTGGTCTATGTTTCATGCCCGTTTAGAAGAATTGGCAACATGTGTGCGGGAATGTATTTATACAGCTCTCGATGGCGATCTGACGGGTATTCAAGCGCTCGATCGCGCCCATGAACTGCTGCGGCAAACCAAACGGCATGGCGGGATCGTCTATGTCGTCGGCAATGGCGGCAGCGCGGGGATCGCATCGCATTTTTGCACTGATTTGATGAAATGCCTGCAAGTTCCGTCCCAGACTCTCTATGACAGCAATGTAATGACGTGCCTGGCCAACGATATTGGCTACGAAAATGTCTTTTCCTATTCATTGCAGCGCCTGTTGAAGCCGCACGATCTGCTGGTCGCGATCAGCAGTTCGGGCAAGTCGCCCAACATCTTGAATGCTGTTTATGTGGCCCGTGCGCGTCATACGCCGGTCATCACATTGAGCGGCTTTGCCGAGGCGAATCCATTGCGTACGCTGGGTCATTTAAATTTCTGGATCGATCGCCCGGATTATGGGATTGTGGAATCGGCTCATTTCTTTTTATTGCATACGATCGTCGATAGTTGGAACAAACAGGGAACGGATCATGCCCAAATCGCTAGAAGTATCAGCCAGCAAAAAAATCAGATTGCTGCAAGACGTCGCTGAGGTATTAGAAAAAGAGCGCCGCAAGGGATTGAAGATCGTGCAGTGCCACGGTGTCTTCGATCTCCTGCATCCTGGGCATATCCGCCATTTTCGCGAAGCCAAGGCGCAGGGCGACAAGTTGGTCGTCTCTGTGACGCCGGATCGCTTCGTCAATAAAGGTCCGGGGCGTCCGGCATTTAACGAACAGCTGCGCCTCGAATCGCTGGCGGCTTTGGCTGATGTCGATTATGTCGTGTTGAATGACTCGCCCGACGCGATTTCCGCCATCCAAAAAATTCGCCCCAATCTCTATGTGAAGGGCAAGGAATATGCCGATCACGCCGCCGATGTGACCGGAAAAATTTCGCAAGAAGTGAATGCTGTCGAATCGGCAGGTGGGCGGGTGTACTATACTGACGATGTTGTCTTTTCCTCATCATCATTGTTGAACAAGTACTTCGACTCCATGCCGAAGGAAGTCGTCGAATTTCTGGGCGAATTCAAAAAGAAACATTCGTCGGATGAGATTTTGGAAAAGATCGAATTGTTGTCTGATTTGAAGGTCCTCGTCATCGGCGATGCTATCATTGACGAATATCAGTACACAGAGCCGATGGGACAGTCCGGCAAGGGGCTACACATGGTCGCTCGCTGTCTGGACAAAGAAGTGTTTCTGGGCGGTTCGCTGATCATCGCCAACCATCTGGCGCAATTTGCCAAAGAAGTAACTTTGGTGACAGCACTGGGCCGCGATTGTCCTTATTTGAGCTTCATTACGCATCATTTGGATCCTCGTGTACAGCCTCGTTTTACATCGCTGGAAGATTCGACGACGCTGGTGAAAAAGCGCTACGTCTTGAAAGACGGGAAAAACTTGACCAAGCTTTTTGAGACCTACTCGGGCCAGGAAGAGCCGCTTCATCCGAAACAGACGCTGGAAATTGTCGAGTTTTTGAAGCAGAGCGCGGCGGGATACGATCTAGTTCTGGCCTGCGATTTTGGCAATGGCTTTACCAACCAGCCGATTATCGAGGCGATCTCCGATGTCCCTACGTTTTTGGCGTTAAATACTCAGATGAATAGCGGTAATCGCGGCTTTAACGTCGTCACGAATTACCGAAGAGCTGATTACATTTCTCTTAACGAACCTGAGTTGAGACTCTCGATGCACGATAAGACTAGTTCGTTAGATGGTCTGGCGGTAGATGTCTGTCAGTTGCTCAATGTCTCGCATCTATCGATTACGCGTGGAGTGAACGGGGTGCAGTGTTATTCTTCTAGTGGCGATCGAGTGCGAATTCCAGCGTTTGCGACCAATACCGTTGACCGGATCGGCGCGGGAGACAGTTTTCTGTCGCTGTCGTCGCTTGCGATGGCGAAGGGCTACCCGTCGATGATGAGTGGTTTTTTAGGGTCATTGGCCGCGGCAATGAGTGTGCAGGTGGTGGGTAATCAAGAGGCTGTGAAGAAGGCGCAGCTATGTAAATTTTTGATTCGGATGTTAAAATAAATGAAAATACTTATTGTAGATCACATGGTTAATTGTGGGGGAGATAGTGGTTTTACTGGCAATGATAATTGTCGCTCAACACCAGGTTTCAGGAGTTTCCTCAATGGAATCTGAAGCCCTTTTGCCCGATGGCAAAAGACCGAATAATGGTGGCATGTAAGACTGAGTCTGAGACTGGTGATGATCGATTTAGAAATCCCTATAGCGCCCGCAGCGCCGTTCAAAACACAGCTCAAATCATTAATCCGCACAGGATTGTATCATCTGAATATGCCTATTTCCACATTGAGAGCGGAAAAAAGGTGGCGATTATTCTTGAAGAGATTGAAGGCCCCAAAGATGAGAATATCGGCCGTTTAATTGAACGAGTTCCTCGTGTTTTCCCGATTCGATGACCCTTCCCTTTTCGATCACGTAGATAATATCTGCATGAATAATAGTGGACAGACGATGTGCAACGATTACAAAAGTCTTATTTTTTTGGAATAAAGTTAAATTTTGTATAATAATCTGCTCGGATATGCTGTCTAAGCTACTTGTAGCCTCATCTAGAACCAAAATCTCTGGATTTCGAAGCAAGGCCCGTCCTAAGGCAATTCTCTGCCGCTGCCCTCCAGATAACTTATAACCTCTTTCACCAATCATTGTCCTGTAAGCATCTGGAAGCTTTGATACAAAATCTGCTATACCTATCGATTTTGTAACAAGATCAAAGTCAGACTGAGAAATATTTTTTTCTCCAAACAACAGATTTTCTTCAATAGTTCCGTTTATAATAAAAACTTCTTGATTCACTGCCCCTATTTTCTCTCTCCAACTATTCGGAGAAAAAACATTCATAGGATGTGAATCAACAAGTATTTCTCCATAATTAGGCATGTGTAGGGACAATAACAGATCTAAAATAGAAGATTTGCCGGTTCCAGAAAGGCCCACCAAGGCTGTAACTTTATTTTTTTTGATTGATAAAGAGAGATTCGTGAGAACGGGGTTTTTTGCTGAAGGATAGGTAAAAGAGATATTGCGAAATTCAATCGAATCGCTCCAGCCAGCAAATTCTTTTGTGATAATCGGTCGATACTGCTTATCATGGTCTTCTAAAAATCCAGCTAAACGGTGAATTGTTCCAGAATAGAGTCCTATACCACCTATTGTGCTCACTATTGTCTGCAAGCGTACTGCTAAGCGATAGGACAAGATCACATAAGTCAAAAGACTTGCTAAATAATCTCCAGTCGATACGTTTAATAGTAAAGATCCCGTGATTAATATTGCTCCCAACATAAGAATACCCAGGACTTCGCTGAGAGAGGGGACTAAATTATTCCAGAAATAAGATTTCCTGCTTATTTCAAATATTCGATCTAAAATTGAATTGGCTTTGTCTAAGAAATAGTCTTCTCGATTGAACATATGAATTGGTTTGATTGCCAATAAAATTTGTATAGTTTCATGGCTAAAGTCGAAAACTTTATTAGCAAGAAGCTTGGAGAAATGAAACACATTCTTAATAGCAATCTTTTGTACACACCCGAATAATAAAAAAAATATTAAATTAACAAACGTTAATCTCGGCGATATACAATATAAAGAAACGAGAAGTCCGATTGCCATGAATAATGATACGAGCAACTGATTGATTCCAGCGAACAGAACAGGCACGAATGAAGAGGGGCTTTTTACCATTTCACTTAACTCGCCTGTTTTATATTCGGAAACAAATGGAAAACTAAAACGGAAAATCTGCCGGTATATTTTTTTTTGCAAATTTACTTGCATTTTCAAAGCAAATACAGTTGTCTCATGCACAGCCAAAAAGCTTATTAGGCTTCGAAAACACTGTAGTAGAAGGGCGCTTAGAATGTTAAGGTAAAATAATTGCAATGAGGTGAGATTCCATCCAAGTTTCGATACGTTCAAATAGGCAAGAATGCCGTTATCATGAGATGATCCATTTAATGACAAAAATGCTGAGTAAATAAATGCAAATGAACTTCCTTCGAGGAGTCCTGCCAGTACATAAGGGATGAATGTTAGAAAAATAAATCGCACATTCGAAGCAGAGGATTCACGGAAAGTTTTTATGAGCGGAAGGCGGAATGGGTTGATCATATCATTTTTAAACGAGTAATTGTTTGTATCTCTTCAGAAAAAGTCTCCCAATACGAGAGATAGGGGGATTCGAATAGTTGAAGATGTTCATCTGAGATTGAAATTGGCTTTGCAAAAGATCATCTTCATTAGAATACACAATCTTATTGTCAATTCTGTCTAACATTTCGACTACTGCTTCATATATTTCTTCTTCAGAGTTTTCAATTAAACCAACTTGGAATTCATCGTATACTTCATCTGCCACAGCACCTGATAAATAACTTTTTAAGCACTCTGAAAATGTAATTAGTCTATTTGTCCTTTTGCAGAATTGTAATTTAAAAATATTTAAGCAATTTGAAGATGGAGAAAATAACCCAAAAGGGACAGTATTGACCATAACACAAGGGGTGCCGAAAACTCTCGGAAGCTCGTTTATTCCGCTCATCGGTCCGATGGAAAAGCGACAGTTTGCTGCTAAATAAACATCCATAAAATCACTTGCTTGATCTGAGTGGGAATAATCAATGATTTGGGAATATTTATTCCAATGAGCAGGTAGGTTTTCTGTTTTAGCGCTACCCATTCTAATGCAATATCCACCCCGTCGAGTGATTTCGATTAGGCTTTTTTCCAGGTTTATAATAGAAGAATTCCTAGTAAATGGCAACCCACCTGGATAGTATCCTGGTGCTCGAGCACTAAAACACACGAACCAACTTCCTTCAGGAATTCCCAGATGTTGTAATATTTCGCGTCCTTTGAATCGATCAGAGTCTTTAAATGTTAAAATGGGGAGAAATTTTTGATGAACTTTTTGAGATTCTCTATAAATTTTATGGAGGTTTTTGACTCGACAATCATACCCTCCGACAAAAGGCACCACGACAGATTTAGGACCGTATGGATCTATTTTCAGTTCCTTGGAACTAAGGATGGGATATAGAAGGAAGAATAAGAACAAATTATCAATTACTAGAAAGTGTCGCCTCCAACAATGTAAAAGGTATCTGTTTGACAAGGAATATGAAGCCTCTTGTTTCTTAAATAAGCATCCTGCTTTTATTTCATTGAGCCTCTCTCTAATTCGCATTCTGCCCCAATGAGGAAATAAGATAACCACCCCCCCACCACCCCCATTTAATTCCTTTAAACGGAGAAAGATATCTGGTTCCATCGCAAGATGCCCTAGAGCTTCGTATTTTACATCTAACACCCTCAATCCAAATAGTTTGAGTAAATATATCAATGGGAAAGCTGCAAAAGACATGAGGCTGGATATTCCACTCAGAACTAAAGAAAAAACATTTAGTCGCCTCTTACCAACTTGAGTCGATATCATTATGCTCCTTGATCCTATGAGGTGGACCCAATCGACTGTACAACTTTTTAGGTGAAAGTTGTTTGCTTCACAGTTTCTTCGTTCTTTCTTCCGAAGGTGAACTGGCTGCTGATCGAGCAGCCTATCACAATCATTCGTTCCTTGGCAAGTGGTCTGTTTGCACAAGATTGTTACTCTCTGCTCTGATCTAAAGATAGCTTTGCATCCGAAGGCAGAGAAGAGCGTGAGGGAACCCCCGTGCGCGCGGGCGCGCGCGACTCGGCACTTATTCTGCATAGTCCACTTCATGAGGCGTTTTGTAGCCGAGTGCCTGGTGTAGTCTTTTGGTGTTATAGTATTGAAAATAGCTGGCAAGACCGGCCCTTGCTTCGGGCACGCTCTGGTAATCTTGCAAATACACGTCTTCATACTTCATCGATCTCCATAGACGTTCCACGAACACATTGTCCAGAGCGCGGCCTCGGCCATCCATGCTGAAGAGAATGTCTCTGCCAACAATCGCCTGAACAAATTCCCTCGAAGTAAATTGCACTCCTTGGTCGGTATTGAAGATTTTGGGCTTTCCATGCCGTTCTATCGCTTCTTCTAGGGCGTCCAGACAAAACTTGTCTCTATGCTGTTGGAGAGACGGTATGACAGCGCAAAGCGGCTGAACCAGTCGATTACAGTCACAAGGTACACATACCCGTTTGGCAGCCGGATATACGTGATGTCCGTGCTCCAGACATCCAGTGGTGCCACCAATACCACGTTGCCCAGCAGGTAGGGGAATTTGAGATGCTCCGGATGCGGCTTTGAGGTATTGGGTCCCTGCTGATTGCCAGCTATTCCCAAGAGCCGCATAATCCGTTGAACATGCTTGCGATTGATGTCGTAACCCTCCCTCTTCAGATCCTGGGCAATCTTGCGCGAACCCAAAAACGGCCGCGCCGTATAGATTTCCTCGATGCGACGCATAAGCTGCAGTTCTGAAGGTTTGACGGGCACACTCCTGTAGTAATAGCTGGAACGTGGGATGCTCAAGAGCCTGCGCTGAGCCGCTACTGACAGTTCTGTGTGCTGGTCTTCTATGCATTGTGTTTTCTCCTCGACGGTCAGTAGCCTAGGTTTTTTTAAGAAAATCGATCTCAATGGTCAATCGCCCGATCTTAATTCTCAAGAACTTCTCGATCGAAGTCATCGTTTTGCTTGCGGCCTTTTTTGCCCTCGAACAAGCTCTCCGCTCCATCAATCAGTTTTTTTTCTATTTGTCAATTTGCAAAGGATGGACGCTGTGTTCGCTGGCTAATTGAATGAGCGTCTTGTCCTCTCTCAGCGCCTCAATGGCAACTTTTTTCTTGAAGGCTGCTGTTCTTGGAGTTCGTGGCTTCTTGGTCATTTTTTATCTCCATGCTCAATGGTTTAAGTAGCATGAAGCAAACTAACTACCCTATCCAGTTTTCGGGGTCCACTTCAATTGATGATTTTTACCAATATTTGCAATTCGTATGTCTCGAACCAACCAAGATTTTCCAAATCGGGGAGTTGAACAATCTTTTGGTCTTGTCGTGGTGACGAATTTTAGACATATCAGAAACCGTTAACCCCATCATACGGTGGTGTGCAATCTTCTACCACTTTTTTCCTGTCGTTGACCGTAACTTTTAAAAGAATATTGCTTTGCTTCTTCAGCCAAGATACATTTGGAGATCATTTTAGGAGACGGAAATGGGAATCGGAAAAGGTCCAGCTATTCTTCTCATGAAGGAAGCCCTCAGAAAGTCTTTCAATGGATCATTATTGACCTTGGGCAAGCAAGAATTACTAATGTCCCCTTACCAATTAAAACGCTATGCCAAAGCGACTGGGTTCTCATTAAAAATGCCAACTTATACCGATCCCTATGCGCCGATGCTGGATCGAGATTTTTTTTCACTTTTGGGATTTTCTCAAGTGAATTCCCTGGATTATTCTGATTTTGAAGGAGCGTCTATAATATTCGATCTCAATAGCGGAGATACTTCTGAAGCATTTCGAGAGGCGTTCGATGTGATCTACGACGGCGGGACGATGGAACATGTATTTCATCTTCCGAATGTTTTGAAAAGCATTATTTGGATGTTGAAACCGGGAGGGCGTCTCATCCATCTTTCTCCTGCATCGAACCATTTGGAACATAGTTTTTATATGTTTTCCCCGACTTTTTTTTACGACTTTTATCAAAGCAACAAATTTGAAGTGAACTATGTGCAAATTGTTCGCTGTACGCCTTGTTTTGATTATAAGTATGTTGTTTACAATTATGATCATGCGGGGTGTTTAGCGAATTCCGATGTAGGAATGGGAAGACTGGATACTGGCATGTACCTAGTTCATACTGTTGTCACAAAAACGGCTCAATCGACGAGCTCAGCGATTCCCAACCAGAGCATCTATTCTAGCGATCTGTGGCGGCGTACCCAAACGATCCAGCAAACATCCTTCTTGAAAAGATGGCTGAAGGAAGAAAGTTATAGAAAATGGAAACAGCGCTTTAAAATGAGCCCATTCTATCCAATTTGGGCCTACTGTAAGCTCAAATTTCGAAGATATGGTGTTCCATTAAAGGTCGCTGATCGTTTTTAGCGAATTTTACAGTTCTAAAATGGATCCCATGGCATGGAAGTTTTCTTTGAGAGGAAAAGAGAGCCATCTTTATAACTAAAAGGCATCTCTTCGAGAATTTTTATCTCTTTCCAGCCTGTTTTTTGAGAGAACGCTCGTACTCCAATTTTTTGCATGTGATTGAAAATCAATTTAGCTTTATCTGGGGCCCCGACTTCGATCACTGCATCGACTCCATTCCAATCATCTGAGTTTGTAGCTTCAAGGATTGTTGCTTCATGGCCCTCGACATCCATTTTAATGAGATCGGCGCTGCGGATTAATTTGCGTATATCAAAGACAGGAACCTGGAACTTCTGCAGCTCGCCGTATGGTTGTTTGCAGCCAGCGATATGACTGGAAGTAGTATTTCCCAAGACTCTGACAAACTCAGTATGGCCGGAGCGATCGGAGACGGCAGCCTGGTGCGCAACAACGCCTTGAATTTGATTCGCCGACAAGATCTCTTTCAGTTTTGCGAAGTGGGTCGGGTCCGGTTCGAAAAGCTCAACTTGATAGCCGCATTTGGATAAAACCGTCGTATGCAAACCAATGTTGGCGCCGATATCCAGGGCTTTACGATATCTCTTCCGATTCGTCCAATAGAAGGCAAACAGAATTAACTCATCAAGACCAAAAAGATCGATTGAATCCACGGCTCCCATTTTATAATAGGGAAAATAAAATTCTCCCACGGGCCCAAGAGATTTTCCACCAGCCGCTGAAGAATCAAACATTTTTTCAGATTCTTGACGCGCAATTTTTTCAAGTATTCGATAAAGGCTCGTATCGCGAGCATGGTATTGTTTGATGAGTGGTAAAGAAGTAATGATATCGTCGAGAGTGTTCATAATAATCCTTCATCATGATTTGACTAAAATGTCGTTTTTAAATCTTCGTAATTTGTACATGTTTCCATCGACAGATAAAAGCTTGACCAGTTCCTCAGATCCCCATTGGTCGAAAACAGTGCTGAAATTTCTGCCTCCCACAATTTTTTTTGGCTGCGAAAGAATCCATTCAAAGGAACGGATTACATCGATTATCGGAACACAGTCATTGGAATTCAATTTTTGCCTGGTCTTTTCAAAATTTTTTTCCGCCCATTGCTCGCCGGATTCGAGGGTAGCGTTGTGAATCTTTGTCTTCACCCAGCCGGGGCCGACAATCGAAAATTTGACGTCTTTAATTTCCGAATCGAATAGTTCGCACGCTTTAATGAGAGCAATTTTTGAAAGAGTGTAGGCTGAATAATTGTTGACGGAATTATTCGTTCCGCCTCCCGCAAAAAACAGAACCGATTTTTCACAAGAAGAGAAATTTCTGACGGGCAGCAATCGATGAAGCAATCGCAATTGATTCACAAAATTAAGCTGAATGGAAGAGACCCAACGATCGATATCGACTTTTTCAAATGCTCCGACTGGTATCTGAGATCCAGTTGCAAAAAGAAGAAAATCCCAGGAGGGAACATTTTCTGCCAATTGCCGGGCTGCGGTATCAACAGAAGCCGAGTCAGACAGGTTACAATAATACAAAGGAATATTGTTTTTTTTCAGTATTTTGTAATTTTCAAGCTCTGAAAAATAGGTGCCGCTGAGATCCCAACCTCTTTTTTTCCAGTGCAAACACATCTCAGTGGCAATATCACTGGTCGCAGAAACGATAATTCCCTTCATGCATTAGCTCCGCAAGAACACGCAAATTGATTTAATGTTTCGACAACGAAAGAAATGTCCTCGATTTTTTGAGAGGGGCCGGAAGGAAGGATAAAAGAATTCCTCGCAAATCTATCGGCATTGGGAAAAAAACCATCAGCGCGTAAATAATGGGCATGATGAATGGGAAGATGATAGCGGGATGTTTGGATACCCTTTTCCTGAAGATAGAATATCACATCTTCTCTTCGCTCAGAATATGCTTCAGCATAGACAGGCACTTTTCCGGACTTTTTATCGATCGGTAAAATGGAAATATCGGGATGTTTTAGCGATTGTGAATAATAATCATGCAGCGCAACCGAGCTTTGTGCTCTTTTCTCAAGATTTTGCAACTGTGGAATCGCGAGGGAAGCTAAAAGATCGGATATTTTAAAATTAAAACCCAGATAGGGATAGCTCTCGGGAGTTCTTTGCACTCCATGGTCTCTGATTTTTTTCAGTTTTTCATAGATTTCTTTGCTTCGCGTCACGACGAGACCGCCGTATCCAACAGAAACGAGCGAAATCATCCCCAACGAGTAACAGCCAAGGTCGCCTATAGTTCCTAAAAAACCATTTTTTCCTTTAGAAAACATGGCTTTACAGGCATCTTCGATGATCCTGGTGCCAAAACGGCTGGCGATTTTTTGGATCGCCTCCATATCGCATTCCCTGCCATTCAAGTGAACGGGGATAATGACCTTGGTTTTTGCACTCACGATCTTTTCCAGTTGTCCCAAATCGATAATGGGAGCTGTTGATGTGCAATCGCAGAGTTTGACTTTGGCGTGAAGGATTCCCGGAGCTTGTGCTGTGGCAATCCAAGTCAAAGAGGGGACTATGACTTCATCTCCCGGCTGAATGTCGAGCGCAAGAAGAGCCATCAGCAATGCAGAACTGCCGCTATTGACCATCACGGTATAAGGAACATGCAAAAGCGCAGCGAAAAGTTCTTCAACTTCCCTGACAGAACGGGAAAGGGTCATTCGCTTTTCAGAAAAAGCTTCCAGCAATTTATTTTTTTCTGGCTCGCCTAACTCTGTATACCACCAATTGATCATTTGATCGTACCACATGAAATATTCATAAAATGAGACATCATCAGATCGAAATGATCTTTCAGGTGTTCTCCCCCGTCGAGATCCAGGGCTGTGCCCGTCAAATATTTTGCTTCCTCAGAGGCAAAAAACAAACAACACTCTCCGATTTCCTTGGCCGAAGCCGACCTTTGCAACGGAATTACATGTTCAATGGTTTTTTGAAATATCTCCGGATTTCTTTTGGCACGTCCAGGAACATCGACAAGTCCAGGATTGAGAAGGTTGACTCTAATTTTGTAAGATCCATATTCACAGGCTAGATAACGTACGGTTTGCAATAATGCTCCTTTGAGGACGTGATAGGAGAGCGGCTGGCGAGAGATAAACTGCGAGTTGGTCGATCCGATAAAAACAATCGAAGGGTTGGGGCTTTTTTTCAGCGTTTCGATCAAGAGCTGATTCAAAAGGATCGGGTGTTTGAGCATCACTTTGAAGGTCTGATCCCATTCATTCGATAAATTGGAAACGATATCTTTTTCTTTTGCGGGGCTTTTAGCGTTGTGAATGATTACATCAATTGTATCAAACTGTGCTTCCAACGAGGAAGAAAGAGCCTTGACTTGGGAAAAATCGGATAGATCGCAAAAATAAAATTTCGCCCTGTCTCCCAAACTTTTTTCCTGCGCAGACCCTATTTCCTGGTTATAATCGACGAAAGCAACGAAATAACCCTTATCCACAAAACAACGCGCAATCTGCGCTCCGATTCCTTGTCCGGCACCCGTGATGAGAGCTGTCTTGGGTTTATTTCTCAAAATATCTCGAGGGTAATTTGTAGACATCCAGTTCATTCCGTAAAAGCGCTTCAATTTTTTCGAAAACCGCAGTATCGATTTCTGATGAGACAGTTTGCAGGCACTCTTCCATCTGATCGCAATTCCTGACTCCCAATAAAACTATCATTTGAGAGTGGTTTTTTAAAAGCCATTTCAACGAAATTTTCGTCAGGGTAGTACCGCTTTCTTTTGCAATGAATGAAAGTGAATCGAGAGTCTTTAATTTTTGAGGTGTAAGCCATTTTTGAATGCGCGGACTCATTGCGGCTCGGCTCTCATTTCGAAATCGTTGGCCCAAAACATATTGGCCCGTTAATGCACCTCGAGCTAATGCCCTGTTGACGACTACCCAAACCTCATTTTGTTCGCAGAGAGGAATGAACTTTCGCCCTGCGCGCCGCTCAATCATATTATAATGACATTGCGCCGCGACAAATGGGAGATTGTCAGGAACTTTCTTCAACAGATGCTGCAATTGCACAGGATTATAGTTTGAGCATCCAATTTTTTTGATTTTACCCTGTTCATGAAGCTGAACTAAGGCGTTCAGCGTTTCAGCGATCGGAGTAGAGGGATCAAAAGCATGAAGCATGAGCAAATCGATCGATTCGCGCTTCAGTCGTTTAAGAGATGACTCGACGCTTGAGATCAAATTACTTGCATTCAGCCGCGCAACCTCGACCCCAAAAGTCTGATCCCGGCGTTTGGATACGCAAAGGCCCACTTTCGTGGCGATCAATACTTTCTCGTGGACTTCCAAGAGCACATCTCCCAGAATTTCTTCGGCCAATGAATTGCCATAAAGAGGAGCTGTATCAAAAAAAGAAACCCCTTTATCAATGGCTCGCAAGATCACTTTTCGAGAGGCTGCCCTGTCCAGGAGAGATCCAAAATGGAGGGTCCCGATCCCCAAAGGCACTGACAGTTTCATAGCGGCTCAATTCGAAATTCGAGGTTGAAGCGAGTCGTCTGTCCATTCTCAATCTCTTCTGCGTGAATCGTATTTGGATGAAATAGAACAGCTTCTCCCGGGTTCATTTTTGGTCGCAAGCACTCTGTTTTGTCGGGCGTACATGCGAGGCGATATTCATCTTTGGTGAAGTGTGTTTCTTTGGGTAAGTATTTGGGATAAGACTTCTGATGAGAACCGGGTATCATGTGAATCATCAGTTCTTGGGAAAATCCGATGATGGGAATCCATACAGAAAATACCCGCTTGGCCGGCCCCCAGGCTTTACAACTGAACGGATAACCATCTCCCGGTCCTGGTCGAATCAACCGAAATGCCAACCATCCCAATCCCTCGTCCCAAAGTCTGAACTGGCTGATTCCAACACTCTGAAGCAGACCGACCAAAGCCTGATTGACCAAAATCGTTTTGATCTCTTCAGAGGCTTGCGAATGTCGATTTTTTGCCCTCAGCATCTCAGCATGTGGGACTTTCGCAACGTGTCCCCAAAGATGATATTTTTGAATATCTTCTTCTGTCACGATGCGATGCGCATATGTCATAAATAATGTGCTCAGCATGTCCACAGCAAAAGTTTTAACGATCGAAAAATTCTGTGCAGTTAAATAATGAAAAACTTCAAATCCATCTCGCGAAAAAACAAAACCTTTAGGATGCATGCAAGAACCTTGTTTTATTTATTGAACGACACTATGGCGCGTCCCACTTGCCCGCCTTCCAGGAGAGATAAAAGCTCATTGATTTTTTCCAGAGGAGCCTCGTGTGTAATCAGGCGAGAAATCGAAAGATCATTTTTCATAATCATTTCGGTATATCGCGACATATCGCGCTCAATATCGCTTTTTCCGCCCCAGCTTCCGTCAATTTTTTTGCCTGCGATGAGATCAAATGGATCGATTTCAATTTTTTGACCTTTCGGTAAATTGCCGGCAATGATGCAAATACCTTGCGAAGACGTCGACTGAAAAGCGGCTTCCATCGCCTCCCTGCGCCCGACGCACTCGAGTACGCGGTCAATCCCTTTTCCTTTTGTGATTTCTTGAATAACTAATACCGGGTTGTTGGTTAGGCTGTTGATGAAATGGGTTGCGCCCATCGATTGGGCATGATGAAGTTTTTCATCGCTAATATCCACAACGACAATTGGATTTGCTTCTAAATATTTTGCCGCAACGATTGCGCTTAAACCAACGCCACCAGCGCCAAAAACAGCAAGTGAACAACCTTTAGTGATCTGTAGTTGATTGAAAACGACGCCAGCGCCGGTAGGCAAAGCACATCCGAGCAGAGCTGCTTCTCGCAACGGAAGCTTTTTTGAGATAGTAGCAATTCGATTCTCCGAAATGACTCCATATTGCATAAAAGTGCTGATTGGACCCGAGTTCACTAACCCATTTGAACTTCCATACTTGCAACCACCTGCATCGATCCCGCTTCCTTTAATCCAGGACAAAACGACGGCGTCGCCTGGCTTGACTTTAACAACCCCTTTGCCAATTTCTTGCACAATGCCAGAGCCTTCATGTCCTAAAGTGTGGGGAAGATATCGATCAGGGCCCCTGTATCCTTTGATTTCATTCAGTTGCGTTCGGCACACACCGCTATATGCAATTTCGACGAGTACCTGTCCATAAGCCAAGGGAGGAATTTCAAGATCCCAAATTTCCAGATCGGCATTTAGGGATCGAAGAACGGCGGCTTGTGTTTTCATTGTTCAATTTTCAGATCTTGTTTAATTTTTTTTATGATTCCTTCCACGCTAAACCCAAGTCGTTGGCACAAATCCTCATAACTGCCATATCCATGCACAAAATCGTCGATGGCAATCTGTGAATAGGAGACATGAGGAATATCGCGCGTTGCGCGCAGCACCTGATTGAAAACACCATCGTGGGCCGAGGCTTCTTCGATCACCAGAACATTCTTTGTTCTGGTTACGCTCTCCCAGACAGACTTGCCATCAAATGGCTTTATCGTGGGAAAATAGAGCACATCGGCAGAACATCTGCGCTGTTTCAGAATCTCAGCCGCCTGTAAAACAGTCTTGAGTTGCGGACCAATGACAACGATCGTCAAGCACTCTCCCTTCAAAATGCGTATCGCTTGGCCGACGATGATCTGTTTCTCGTCCAACACATGATCATGAGGATATTCGGGAAGGCGGAAATAGTTGATATGTCCGTTAGCATACACCTTTTTGAAGAGCAGGTTCAGCTCGATCGGACTTCCTGGAAAAAACACCTGGGCATTTCGAAAGTGGCTCATCAATGAAATATCTGTATAACAATGATGTGAGCAGCCGAGTTGAGAATAGTCGAACGCGGATCCTACGCTGATTAAGTTCACTCCCAGTTTTTGGTAGCCAAAATCCAACTTGATCTGTTCGTAGGCCCTTTCAATAATAAAGGGTGCGATCGTGTGAACGACAGGAATCAATCCACTTTTCGCAATACCGGCTGCCATACTCACAATGGTCGGCTCGCAAATACCGACATTATAATATCTATTTGGGTAGCTTTGTGCGTACGGCTGTAAAATTCCATGGCTAATATCGCCGACCATTACGACGAGTTTCTCGTCGCGCCGCCCTACTTCCAGCATCGTATCGGCAAATTCTTGTCTTAACTTTTTCATGCAAGCTCGGCGTAAATTTGTTCTAGTTCATCTGAAGAGGGAATGCGGTGATGCCATTTGCCATGGCCTTCAATGAAACTGACGCCTTTCCCCTTGACTGTTTTGGCAATAATCACTTTGGGATTGCCGCGAAAAGAATAATTCAGCCCACCAAAAGCGCGATTTAATTCATCGCGATCATGGCCATCAATGACGAGAACCTTCCAACCAAAGGCCTCCCATTTTTCCGCCAATGGATCTACCGGAAGGATTTGGGCAGCGGAGCCATTTAAATCAATGATCGCCGTGAGATTTCCCAATTGCTGCCGTGCGGCAACAAGAGCAGTTTCCCAAATGGTTCCTTCATTGCATTCGCCATCGCCTAATAATGAAAAAATGCGATTCTCTTTGTTTTGAATACGCAGTCCAAGGGCTAACCCTGCCGCCATGGGAAATCCATGGCCAAGCGATCCTGTAGATGCTTCGGCGCCCGGAACGCATGTTGTGTCAGGATGGCCACCCAGAATGCCCGCCGTTTGACTATACTGTTCCAGATCCTGATCTGTTAAAAACTTGTTTTTATGCAATACAACATATAGTGCTGCGGCACCATGACCTTTGCTCAAAACAAAATAATCCCTTTTGTCCCATTTTGGATTTTTGGCATCGAAGTGAAGAACTTCACTATAGAGGTAGTCGATGATATCGACAATGGAAAATGAGCTAGGAATATGTCCTTCCTTCGCTTGCGCAACAATCTGCGCAATCTTCTTTCTTAATTGATTCGTCATTGCGATTCCTCCTCTCCCGCCATCTCAAAGTTAAGGCACAAACCAGTAATAATCTCCTCGATAGCCGACTTCTTCAAACAGCTTTTTCCATCCATCAACATGCAAAATCGTCTTTGCTGTGAGATTCCATGCAAACATTGCATCTTTTTCCTCATCGTTGCGATAGGCATCAACCGTTAAAAAGGCATGCTGTTTTGAAACGCGCATCATTTCAATTAATGCACACTTCAGATCATTTCCATCGAGATTATGAATCGTGTTGATGGCGATCACCAGATCAAACGAATGATCCTCAAAGGGCAGTTTTCGTGCGTCTGCGAGAATCAAAGATGGTTTGACGCCGGGAAGAGCCTGTTCGATAGCGTATCGCGACACATCGATTCCCGCCACCTTTATACCTGGAATAATCTGAAGAAAATCATGGAGCATAAACCCTTTGGCGCATCCGATATCAAGAACGCGGCTGCCAGATTTCAGGTCGTAGTGCTTCTGAAAATCAGGAACGACGGGCTGCCAAAAACGCGGATGATAGGAAAACCCTCCATACCCATGTCGTCGATCGCCATCAAAAAAATCTTTGTCGAATTGGCGCGCAATCTTTCGATCTTCTTCCGTCTTGGTTTGCCCGCGTTCGGCCACGTTGCGTTTTGTGCGCGGGTAATTCGCGAGCAGATTAACTTCCTGTCCCATCGGCTTTTACTCCTTGTGAACATAATTCAGAGGTGTATTCTGAATTTCATCAAAATATTTTTCCACCCAAAATACTGTTTGCTCGATTCCAGCGTCGAAAGAAATTCTCGGAGTCCAACCGAATTCTTTGCGCGCTTTTGTCGAATCGATAGTATAGGCTTTATCCTGTCCAAGACGCTCTGGGACCTCACGCGTAACTTTGGTAAAATCCTTGCCCATTTTTTTACATATCGTGGCCACTACATCGCGCACAGCAGTGCCGTGATTGGGAGAGAAGTGGTAGATTTCTCCCACGCGGCCGTGCTCCATGGCAAACAGCTCTCCTTGTGACACATCGCGGATGTGAATATACGACTTCACAGCAACGCCACCGCCATGCAATTCGATGGTTTTGCCAAGCTTAAGATAGATCGCAGAGCGGGGAATGATTTTGAAGAGCTGTTGATGAGCGCCATAGACATTGGTCGCGCGGATCATGACCAGCGGAAAAGAAAAATTTTTGACGAAGGTAAACAGAGATAGATCACCTGCCGCTTTAGAGGCTGCGTAGGGCGTGCTGGGGTTAAGCGGTGCATCTTCTTTGATGTTGCCTACACAAGTGCCATACACTTCGGGAGACGAAATGTGCACGTATCGTTTGAGATAAGAAAGGTTTTTAAGAAGATCAGCCAGCTGCGTGATCGCAACGGCATTCGTTTGAAACCACTGATGGGGATTTTCCCAACTGGGAGCCACCTCACTTTGCGCGGCAAAATTGACGATATATTCCGGTTGGAATTCGTCGATCACTTTTTTTAATTGATCAAAATTTCGGTTGAGATCGATCTGCTGAAAGGTAAAATAGGGAGACTTTCGCAATAAATAGGGAAGAAACAGGACAGATTTTTCCGGCGAACGGCTAATCCCGACAACCTTGTATTCTTTCTTTTCCAAAAGAAGATCTATGAAATCGCTTCCTGAAAAAGAATTGCTGCCAATCACAAGTATTTTTTTCATATTCTCCTAAAATGGTCCAGTAAAGCTGGGATCAGGCGTATCAAGGGGTTTAAGCATCCGCTGTTGAAGTATTTCTGCGAGAAGGGCTTCGGAGCGCATTGGCCGATCCAACATTTTCAAAGCCAAAGATGTGATTTCTTTTGCTCCAGGATAATAGTGGTTTGACAAGGCCCAGCTTGTTGGCGTGATGGAATCGGGATACGTCACCCGTTGAGGTGCTCCCTTCAGGCGGCACCATGCTTTTTCAGTTACCATGGCAATGATTTCTGCAGCAAATCCCCCCGTTTTCCAATCATCGTCGGCCACAATCAACCGCCCTGTTTTACAAACAGATTGTAAAATGGCGCTTTCATCCAGCGGCCGCAAGGAGCGCAAATCGATCACTTCGGCTTCAATGCCCTCCTGAGATAATAATTGCGCTGCTTTCCACGCCTCCAAAGTCATATGCGAAGAGGCCACGATCGTTAGATCGCTCCCGGTTTTCGTGATTTTAGCCTGTCCAAAAGGAACGTAAAAGACCTCTTTTGGCACATTTCCATAAATGCCGTGAAGCCAGCGATGTTCCAGATAGATGACGGGATCGTCGCCGGTCATTGCGCTCATGAGGAGTCCTTTTGCATCATATGGATTGGAAGGAGCTACCACATTAAGGCCGGGGATATGAGCGAACAAACTGTGCAGCGACTGGGAGTGCTGAGGCCCCTGGCCCCAGCCTCTTCCAATGATCAGTCGAATCACCAACGGCACTTTCATCTGCCCGGCAAACATCGTCCGCCATTTAGCTGCATTATTGATGAGTTGATCGAGCGCCAATAAAAAAAAGTCCGCTCGCTGATGCGTCATGATGGGGCGCATGCCGCCGATCGCCGTGCCGATCGCGATGCCTGTCATCGCGTTTTCTGATGTCGGCATATCCAAAACTCGCTCAGATCCATATTTTTCAGCCAAGCCCAACGTCGTGCCAAAAATTCCTTTTGGATCCGGCACTCCAAGTCCCATGACATAGATGCTGGGGTCTGCGGCCATTGCCTGATCGGTCGCCTCGCGAATCGCCTCATAAAATTTCAAAGATCTAATCATCTTACTTCCGGAAATGGACTGTTCAGAGCGAACTGGAACGCATCGATGATCTCATCGTCGATTTGCTGCCGGATGCTTTCATCATCAAATTGATGGCTCAATCGTTTAAGGGGGCATCGCGTTTCCCAAGACGCCGCCTCTTCATGGGTGCGGTAGCCGATATGATTATCAAAATTCGGCCCGCAATGCTCACGAAACCGATACGTCGTGAATTCAAGATAAACCGGTCCTTTCCCACTATGGATATGCGCCACGGCGCTCTGCGATTTTTCTAATACTTCCTCGACCACATTTCCGTCCCCGGAATCGACATGCAGTCCATGCGCTCGCGCAATTTGCAAACGGCTGCGCGAAAGAGGCTGTCGAACATGCAAAGGGGAATAAACCGAATATAAATTATTTTCGCAGACAAAAAGAACCGGCAAACGCTTTAAGGCAGCAAAATTCAGAGATTCCGCCCAGACACCCTCCTCTGTCGATCCCTCGCCAAAAAAAATTACCGTCAAATGAGGCTCTCTTTTCAAATGAGCCGCAAAAGCCAGCCCAACGCCGATGGGAATACTTCCACCGACAATGGGAGTCGATCCCATCATTCCATGTTCTAAATCGACAAGATGCATGGAGCCGCCCCAACCCTGGCAGCATCCTGTTTTCTTGCCATAAATCTCGGCGATCATCTTGCGGAGACTGCCCCCCTTCGCCAAATAATGGGCATGAGCGCGGTGGCTGCTGACAATTTGGTCTGTTTGTAAAAGAGCTTTACACACTCCAACGGCGATCGCCTCTTGCCCAATGCTTAGATGAACAGGGCAGCGCATCTGCTGCTCAGGGTAGCGTGCTGCGATGGCTTCTTCGATCCGCCGTATCCTTAACATTTCGAAATACAATTTCAGCAAAATACTTTTGTCTGTGCAAATCATTGGCAGATGCAAGAGCCTCAAAAGATGATAGAACAAATGCTAGCCCATGCGTTTTTTTTTGTAATCAAAAGACTGTATGATTTTACGGAAAAAATTGCATGTTTTTCGATAAAATGCCGAGGGAATGTATTTCCATAATGAAATTTGGAACAAAAGATGGAAAAAAACATCTGAACTAATCAAACCTAAAACACCAGAGCGAGAAAAAATCTTCTGAAAGGAAGCAGATTCCTGAGAAAGAAGCTCGAACAGACAGCGGTAAATCATATTTTTTTTAAGATAGAGACGGTTCCATTTCGCGCTATACGATTGGGTTGATACTCGGAACGCTCCAAAAGATTGGGGTACATAGACGATGCCATGCAATAGTGCGATTTTGCAATTTAAATACCAATCACAGAGATGTTTAAGCCCTTCATTCAGACAGCCGTATTTCACTACCAGATCCCGGCGATATAGGGAAGCGTGGGTCGGTATCCAGAGTGAAGTTAGCAAGAATTGTTTTTTGATACTATCCGATGGAATCAAAGTGGCCTGTTTTTGATGGCAGATGGACACCCTTTTGAAATGGTACGGCTTTTCGTTTGTAAACATGGTAGGAATCGAGCAGCAAATGCCAGCTTCTGGATAGAGATCGAGATAGTGGGCGCCGAGTTCAAAAGAATTGGGAAGAACCTGATCGTCAGCTGCGCACAAAAAGATGTATTTTCCCGTTGCATGGGTAATACATGTATTCATCGCATTCGCAGGTCCTTGATTCGTAGCGTTTTGAATAAGTGTTAGCTCGGGGTGCCTTTTTTGATATTCAAGGATAAAAGGAATGCTTTCATCTGTTGAAGCATCATCAATCAAGATGACTTCTTTCGGCGCGACTGACTGGGAGAAAATGGCATCCAGGCATTCAGGTAAAAAACTGGCATGATTAAAATTGGTGATTAAAACGGAAATGTCAACTTGTTTCATGTTTTAGGGCCGCCTTCAATTGTATTTAGGGGAAGAAAGGTAGGTTTCGCACGGAACTTCAGGGATATCGTACAAGTCGATGTGTGCGGGATGAAGCGATTGTTTGAACTCTTTTTGCAGGGAAGTATATTTCATCCATGCCTCAAATGGCTGCGGCATGAGTTGTAAAAACTCCTCGGCGGCATATATTAATTCTTCTTCATCTAATTCGATGTACTCGAGTCCTTCTTCGAACGAATGGATTCCCACATTAAAAAAACATGGGCGTTTCAACAAGTCCTTCCAGTGGATCAATTCTCGTTTCTTGCTATCCCAGACGTGTTTGGGGAAAAAGCGGCATCTGATTTTAGGATTAATTGTGGCGAGTTCGACGTAATTCAATCCCAAAACGGGGACATTGCAAATCGTGGCGAATACTTCTGGTCCTGTCTTCGGCATGATCGCGAAGGAGCATTGTGTAAATAAACGATAATCGTTTTCAGGAGAAGTCTCGGAGGATTTGAAATATTCGATTAACCCTTTTCTGGGAGCCAGCTGTGGCTGCTCGTTTCGTCCCTGAATGACGACAATATAGCCTTTGGCAATCAAAAAATCGATCAACGAATTGTATCTCTCAGGATGGTGAATGCTTCGGTTGCTTCTCGAAGTATTGAGATAGTCTTTACAATTCAAATTCATGACAACATAAGGTGTTCCAATGATCAGTTTTTTGAGAAGATCAGAATCGCGAGAAGTTCTTGGCAATGGGGTGGGTGCTTTGGAGGCGAATTGATAGAATAGCTGGATCATGTCCTGATATACGAATTTTCGATTATCATTTTGTCTCTGAATATGTAGATAAGCATCGAGAAATGCTTTCGAGAAGGGCCAGGGTTTTTTTAAAGCAGGATCAAAAGCGGATATATAACAAGAGATGTTTTCAGGCTTTTTCCTGCAAAAAGTCATGTCGAAAATGAACAGGGCATGCGGCCAGCGGCAACAGGCATAAGCATAGATTGGATTCAAAGTACAATACTGTATAAGTTCTCTTCGAAATATGGAGAAGATGAATCTTGAGAATCGATTGTCAAATGCAATGATTTCAACATTTGGACAGATGACCTTCGCTAATTTAACGGCTACGTGAGAGTTTGGAATGAAAATCACCAGACATACCGGGCCTCTTTCCCGATGCCAGCATCCTGCGTAATGCATGAGGAGCAGCCATGTACCAAAGTCGAACCGGGTCATAAAAAAAAGCTGGCAGAAACGGGGAATCTTTTCGATTTTCGAAACAAAATAGTATTTTAGGATGGGAAAATAAAAAAGATTAAAAACCGTATAAATCGGAAACAATATTTTTTTTGCGATATTTTTAATAAATTTCAGGTTCATGAGATTCGTCAATGTTTGATTGTTTGTGGGTTTTGTAGAATTAACCTTAATGTTTTTAGTATGTAAGTCCATTGAGGATGGCTGATCTGTTTTTGCCAAACAGATCCTGAATGTTCTATATGAACGGATTTTATTAGTTTCATTTTTTCTCTCCTTTAACTTCATGCAGGAAAAGATTTCGATAATATCGGGCTGTCTGGCTCCATTGGAACATTTTGACTCGCTCTAAGCCTTTTTGAATGAGTCGGGTTTTGAGGACTGGATTGCTGGCGAGGTTCGCAATCGCATTGCGAATATCCTCAGGTTTCTCAGGATCAATGTATAGGCTAGCATCGCCGCACACTTCTGGAAGGCTGGCTGCTTGGGAGACGATCGTTGGGCAGCCGCAACACATCGCTTCGAGGGGAGGTAATCCGAAGCCTTCATAAAAAGAGGGCAAGATGAGCATTTCAGCAAGACTATACAAGATGGGCAGGTCGATGTTGGGGACCTCGCCTAAAAAAAAGACCATTTTCTGATCAGCGGTTTTTTGGGAATTTCTCGATTCTTTCCCTTTACCGACGATTGCCAACCCCAATTGTGGCGATTCGATTTTGGAAAAAGCGTTGAGCAGGGATCCAAGATTTTTATGTGGCTTCAAGTTGCCCACAAACAATACAAATTTTTCGGGCAGGCCATATTTTTTGCGAACGGTTTCTCGAGAAAATGGATCGACGATGCGGGAAAACTGTTTGTGATTCACCGCAACTGGAATCACGTGCAATCTGTTTTGAGGCGCTCCTAAATATCGAATCAATTCCCCTTTGGAAAATTCTGAGTCGGTAATGACGGCATCGGAATGATGCAAAGCTCGGCTCATCACGAATCGAGCATATTTTCGCTCGGGCCATGAGAGAAATTGTCCCAGAGCCAGATGGCAAGCGTCATGAATCGTGACGATCCGTTTTCTAGCGCGGATGGGCAACAGAGGAATGTTGTAATGAGGCGACCAAAATAGATCGCAGCGCGGGATCTTCAATGGAAAGGCAAGTTGTTCCTGAATCGAATAAATGGGTGCGCTGAAGTGAATCAGTTCGATATCTTTGCACCAGTCCTGATTGAGTTTGTCGACGAGGAGAGTTACGCGAAACGGGGGCTGATTCAGGTAAGGAACCAATTGGCGGATACAGGTGCCGATTCCTGATGAAAAAGCCATTCGGGCGTCAATGGTCAGCTTGATCATAATAAAGCAGGTTCTTCGATGTGCGTTCTTTGGGAGAGCGATTCTCGATCGGACTGTACCATCATCTTCACTAACTCTTCGACGGATGTTCTGGGCGTCCATCCCAGTATATTTTTTGCTTTGGCCGGATTGCCGAGAAGAAACGAGACTTCGGCCGGGCGAAAAAATTGGGGAGAGACCTCCACGAGTACTCTTCCGTTGGGAGCGATGCCTTTTTCATTCACGCCTTTTCCTTTCCAATCGAGATCGATCCCGATCTCTCGAAAAGCCATTTCGACAAAACTGCGCACGGTCGTTGTCTGGCCGGTCGCGAGAACAAAATCTTCCGGCTTTTCCTGCTGCAGCATCATCCACATCCCTTCGACAAAATCACGGGCATAGCCCCAATCGCGCTGCGCATCCAGATTTCCCAAGACCAGTTTCTCCTTCTTGCCGGCGGCGATCTTGGCGACAGCCAAGGTGATTTTTCTCGATACAAATGTTTCGCCGCGCCGCGGACTTTCGTGGTTGAACAGGATGCCATTGCATGCATACATTTCGTAGGCTTCGCGGTAATTGACCACCATCCAATAGGCGTAGAGCTTGGCTACGCCATAGGGCGAGCGAGGATAAAATGGAGTGGTTTCTGTCTGCGGCGTTTCCTGGACTTTACCGAACAGCTCGGAAGTAGAAGCCTGATAAAAGCGGATTTTGGGATTATGGGTTTTGATGGCGTCAAGAAGGCGCAATACGCCGACCCCATCGACATCGGCGGTATATTCGGGCATTTCGAATGATACTTTAACGTGGCTCATGGC
Organism: Parachlamydiales bacterium; assembly: GCA_015661075.1. Lineage (GTDB taxonomy): Bacteria > Chlamydiota > Chlamydiia > Chlamydiales > SM23-39 > CAISYW01. The sequence continues at coordinate 58,703 of JACVQJ010000002.1, forward strand.
GGCGAGGTTGTACACTTCGTCGGGATTCGTTTTTTCAATGACGCGCTTGATGCTGGGAGAGTCGCTTAAATCGCCTTCGTGCAATTTGATTTTCCCTCGCAAGTGCTCGATGCGGGAGTAGTTCGGCGAAGAGGATCTTCGTACAAGGCCATGAACGGCATAGCCTTTTTCTAGCAAAAATTCAGCGAGATAAGAACCGTCTTGTCCCGTAATGCCAGTAATGAGCGCTTTTTTCATCGATTCCCCGCTTGTTTACGATTGGCCAGAGTTGTATGATCCCGATCGATAATAATATTCTCTAAAAGATAAGGGTAGGTATTTCCATGCAGAACAATGTATCAAATTCAATGAAGCAATGCGATTGTTTCGTTATCGGCGCTGGACTCGTGGGTCTTGCGACGGCATATCAACTGCTCAAAGAGCGTCCCCATCTCAAACTCATCGTGGGCGAAAAGGAAATCAAACCGGCGCAGCATCAATCCGGACGAAACAGCGGTGTCGTTCATAGCGGCATTTACTATAAGCCCGGTTCTCAGAAAGCGAAGAACTGTATGCAGGGACGAGCCGATTTGCTCAAGTATTGCCAGGAGTCGCGTCTTCCCATTTTACCGATTCATAAAGTGATTGTCGCGCAAACGCCGCGCGAAGAAGCCTATTTAGAGGAACTGCAGCAACGGGCGAAAGCCAACGGCGTTCCCGGCGTGCAAGTGGTGGGGCCGGATCGTTTGAAGGAAATTGAGCCGCATGTACGAGCCGCCCAAGCTCTCTATCTGCCCCAGTGCCAGGTCGTCGATTATCAGGCGGTGGCGGAAAGTTTATGCAACACAATCGAAAAGATGGGCGGAGAGGTTATTTTTGGCGAAAAGATTTTGGATTTGCAAAAAAATACGGTGATTGGCTCCAGGAATTGCTACCAGCCGCGCGTGACCATCAATTGCGCAGGGCTTTTTTCTGATCGGCTGGCCAAGATTTTTATGGGCTCGATTGAACATCGCATTTGTCCGTTTCGGGGCGAATATTATCTTCTGAGTGAAAATAAGCGCTCATTGGTCAAAGGAATGATCTATCCCGTACCCGATCCGCGGTTTCCATTTTTAGGCGTTCATTTGACGCCCATGGTGAATGGTCGGGTGGAGGCGGGGCCGAATGCTGTTTTGGCTCTGGCCCGCGAAGGTTATCGGAGATCCGATTTCAAGTTCGGCGACATGGGCGAGTTATTGGCTTTTCCCGGTTTTTGGATCATGGCGGCCCGTTATTGGAAAGCGGGCATGTACGAGATGGCGCGATCATTTAGTAAGACGCTGTTTGTCAAAGATGTGCAGCGGTTGGTGCCGGATATCGAGGACCGTGATCTGGTGCGAGGCGGTGCGGGAATTCGTGCGCAGGTGATCAAAAGAGACGGCTCATTGATGGACGATTTTGCTATTTTGGAAGATCAGCGATCAATCCATGTGATCAATGCGCCATCGCCTGCGGCGACAGCATGCTTTTCGATCGGGCGTACGATTGCCGGCAAAGCCATGGCGAGGTTGGCATGAAATGGCGCAGCGCGATCGTTCACGATTGGCTGGTTTCTCCCGTGGGCGGATCTGAAAATTCCCTGAAAGAGATCTTTTCGATGTTTCCCTCGCCCATCTATACCCTGCTGTGGAATCCGGAAGCTTTCCAGGGAACGGCCTTTCAAGATGCAACGGTCTATCGCTCCTTCATCGATCGTTTGCCGCTCAGCCGGACGAAATTCCGCTCTTATTTGCCCCTCTTTCCAATGGCGATTGAGCAATTCAACCTCGCAAAGTACGATTTGATTCTCTCTTCATCGCATTGCGTGGCGAAAGGAGTCAAGCGCCATCCGGATCAGCTGCATATCTGCTACTGCTATACGCCGATGCGCTATGCCTGGGATCTATCGGAAGATTATTTGAAAGACGCTGGCCTGAACAGTGGAATTAAAGGAGCGGTGGCCAAGTATTTCTTGCATCATTTGCAGGATTGGGATGTCGAATCCGCGACGCAAGTCGATCACTTTATTGCTATTTCGCGCTTCATTGCCAAACGCATTGAGCGAATTTACGGAAGGAAGGCCTCCGTCATTTATCCTCCGGTCGAAACGGATTTTTATCAGATCGGCCGCCAAAAAGAGGATTATTATCTCGCCGCATCCCGTCTGGTTTCATATAAAAAGATCCATCTGATCGTCGAAGCGTTTACAAAAATGCCCCATCGCAAACTGGTCGTCATCGGCGATGGGCCGGAGATGAAAAAATTGCAAAAGAAGGCGGGAAAAAACATTGAATTGATGGGCTATCAATCGAATTTTGTGCTGCGCGAGATGCTCCAAAAGGCCAAGGCGCTGATTTTTTCTGCGATTGAGGATTTCGGCATATTGCCGGTTGAGGCGATGGCTACGGGCACCCCCGTGATCGCGCTGAACAAAGGCGGCGTGACCGAGACCGTGATCGACGGAATCACCGGGCTGTTTTTTGAAGAGCAGACAGCGGCATCGATCCGCGACGCCGTCCATCGTTTCGAAGAAAACGATACATGGGATCCTCGAATGATCCGCACGCATGCCTTGCAGTTTAGCTCGGGACGATTTCGTGAAGAGTTTCGCTCATTTGTCGAAACAAAAATGGCAGCATTTAATAGAGTGGTCGAATGAAAATAATTATATTAGCCGGCGGCGGCGGAACGCGCCTGTGGCCGTTGTCCAGACAAGACTTTCCCAAGCAGTTTCTCCACTTTGGCGATCATTTGTCATTATTGCAAAAGACGGTGGGGCGCTTTTTGAATGCCCCTTTTGTACAAGATGTGACGGTGGCGACCAATCGCCAATACCTTTCTCTGGTCGAAATGCAGTTGGAGAAAATAACATCTGGCAAAAAAGCAGATATTCTTCTTGAACCCGTGCGGCGCAATACGGCGCCCGCGATTGCTCTTGCGGTGAAATATTTGCAGGAGATCAAAGGTGCAAAAGACGATGACGCGATTCTCGTCATGCCGTCGGATCATCTCATCGAGCCGGAATCGGTTTTTCTTCGACTGATTGAAGAGGCGGAAAAGTTCACGAAGGAGCAAATCGTTCTTTTTGGAATTCGGCCGACCAAGCCTGAAACAGGATATGGCTATATTCATATCGGCCCTAAATCTGGAGGGATGCTGTACGAGGTCAATCGCTTCGTCGAAAAGCCCGATCGAAGAAAGGCGGAGCAATATTTATCGAGCGGTGATTACTACTGGAATGCGGGAATTTTTGCGTTTAGTCCTCAGGTTTTTTGGAATGAGCTGAAGCTCTATGCACCCGAGATTTCGGATCGCATGCAGGGCGATTATGCAGAGTGTCTGGCCGGATTTGCAAATCTGCCGGACGTCTCGTATGATTACGCGGTTTTGGAAAAAACGAAAAGGGTGGCGATTTGCCCGATGCCGATCAGTTGGTCGGATGTCGGATCCTGGGATAGTTTGTACGATGCGCTCGCCAAAGATCAAAATCAGAATGTGTGGGTCGGAAACGTTTTGGGGATCAATACCAAAAACAGTTTGATCATCGGTGGAAAAAGATTGATATCGACCATTGGCCTGGAAGATGTGGTGATTGTCGAAACGGACGATGCGACCTTTATCAGCAAGAAAGGCGAGTCGCAAAAAGTGAAGGAATTGGTGCAAGAGCTGGTAAAAATCGGCCGTAAGGAAGTGTCTCGAAGTGCCTATCATAGCTATAGCTGGGGCGCTGTCAAGCCGCTTTACACGGGCGATGGTTTTAAGGTGGAAGCTTTTCAAGTGCTGCCAGGGCAGTCGCTGGTGCATCAAATCCCTGAAAATGTCATCGAAAATTGGGCGGGCCTTTCCGGAGAGTTGGCGTTTGGATCTGGAAGTGAGGAGCGATTGCTTCGATTTGCTCAATCGATCCAATATGAAATGGCCGCTCAGTTAACGATTAAAAACGTTTCTGATGTGGTGGCTGAGGCGATGTTAACGACGTATGAAATTTTAACAGTCAAAGCTCCGGAGTGAGTCATGCGTTTGATTTTTTTTCTATTTATTCTATTTACCTCGCTAGATGCTGAGATTTTTCAGATAAAAAGTATCGAAGAAACATCGGAGCATCTTCAGGAAGATACACTGGTCATTTTCGACCTTGACAACACCGTCATGGAGCCAATGCAGACATTAGGGAGTGATCAATGGTTTGCGTATCGGATCAATGAGTATCGCCAGCAAGGATGCTCGGATCAAGACGCCCTAAAAGCAACAATAGCGGAATATGTTGCGATCCAAAACGTCACCAAAATGAGATTAGTAGAACCTTCTACGTTTCAGGTTATAGAAAAACTGCAGAAAAATCACGTGCCGATGATTGGATTGACGACTCGTAGCCTGGTGCTGGTTCCGAAAACCATAGAACAGTTAAACAGTATCGGTGTGGATTTTTCGAAAACTACCCCTGTTCAAATGGACATGTTTTTTGAAAATGATCGATATATTCAGTTTCAGCAGGGGATTCTTTTTACATCTGGCACGAGTAAAGGAGCTGCCTTGCTGAGATTGGTTCATGAGTCTGGATATCAACCCAAAAGGATCTTGTTTGTCGATGATAAAATGAGCCATCTGCAAGATGTGGAAAAAGTGTGCTCGGCTTGTTGTATTGAGTTTGTCGGCTTTCGATATGGGTATTTGGATGAAAAAACAAAAAGCCTGCGCACTGAAATTGCTCGCAAACAGTTGGAGTTGTTTGGTAAGTTACTCAGTGATGAAGAGGCGGTAACTCTGCTCAAAAAAGGGTGAGACTGGGTAGATATTGCCATAAAATATAGTTGATTATTTTTTAATTTTCGAGTAAATTTTTTTTATAAATATTTTGGTGTAGCAGTGACTGTCGATGTAAGTCATTCGTTATTAATACAAGATGAGTATAATATCCAGCTAGATCCGCAAGAGTTTCGGGAATTTCAGGATCATATTCAGATATCCACATTTTTAAATTCAATGGTTCCGTTATTGCAGGAACATGATTATCTGAAGAAAAAATCATTTTTAATTGAACAAGCTAGAAAAGCAGTAATCTTCTCACATTCTAATCAGTCGAAAAATCTGCAAAAAATCGCTCATCCTGCTCGTGAGGGCAGGGTTCTTTCTGAAGCTATCGGAATTTACAAAAAGGATCGTGAGATACAGAGGGAGGCTCTCGTATGGGAGCTAGCCGTTTTATTAGACTGCGATCATTTTATCGCACCCTCAATCCCGATACATATTTATGGCAGCTTAGCCACTTTTCAACCTTTCATTTCAGGCGAAAATTTTGCCCGATTTCTTCTGAAAGCGATGCCAACGGATCTGTCAATATCTCAGTCGGATTTTTGGGTTTTGTCGATTTTTGTTTTTTTGGTTGGGCATTCCGATTTAAATGGCACTAATATTTATCACAGTAAAAATGGGATAAAATTAATTGATAATGACTGCACTTTTCCAGAGTCTAATATTCCCCAATGTCTGCAAAAGCCCTATCTTTTTGTTCCCCTTCAAAACGCTCTGATCGATTTGGATCGCGCATATGTTCCTCTCAATATTGAGGATTTTGCTCAAGTACAAGAGTTTATTCAGGGTTTGAGGGGTGCGCAGAATGATATAGAGACGTTTCTTTTGCTTTCTCCTTTAGGAAATACATTATCTGAAAGCGCGAAACGAGCATTTTGGGAGCGCTATGAAAGGATTGTCAATGCCAAACTCATGTGCGGAATGACGCATTATGATTTTGCTGTAGCTCTTTTTCCGGAGCATTTCAAAAAGATCAATGATGCGATTATTGTTTTGCAAGAGTTTTGGGGGGTAGAGTTGGGTCCTGCGTCTGGTTTACATTTGGTTGGATCTTGTCTACCCTGGATGGGTGAGTTATCACTAGATCAAAAAGAACGAATATATCAATGGATCAATTTAAATTTTGGACAATAGCGAGTTTATTATTATGGGGATCGCTCAACGGGTCACCTGTTTCTTTTAATGATATTGGCCCAAATCATAAGTATTTTTCATTGGCATATGATAAAGACTGGCCTTATCAGGATTTACGCATCAATGGTGAGACAATATGGATCGGATGCGTTGAATGCGGGGCTCGCTATGAAGCATTGCGCCCGTTGCTCAATCGTTTTCATCGCCCTTTTTCTGTATTGGAATTAGGCGCAAATAATGGTTATTTTTCTCTTCGGATTGCGGAAGATTATGATGCGAGTTGTGTCATGATTGATGGAACGGAACGGCTTTGCAAGATATGCGAACTTAATTCAGAAATCAAAAATATCGTTTATTTACAAAAATATTTATCTCCAGACGATATCGAATTGTTGTCAAAAAAAGAACATTTCGATGTGGTGCTTTGCTTTCATCTTCTTCATCATGTCGATTGGAAGCGGTTTGTCTCTGCGCTGTTTCAGCTGGGTGATTATGTCGTCATTCAGACGCCTCCTGTCAATGATGGTTTTGTGCCTCAAAAACCAACGATTCCCGAGATTGCTCAATATTTATTGAGCCTTCCCAATGGCGTCCAGATTGGTTCTTTTGTTCGACAAGCTCCTGACATTAAAGATCATATGATCGTTTTTTCATTTCCTAACACATCACCATATTTAAGACAGGATTTTGATCGGTTGGAAAAATTTCAGAGTGAGAAGAATCAATGGTTGCCTGTTCAGCGGGGCATTTCTTTGGAGACGTATAAAGACTTTAACGGTGTATTTCCTCGTTTTTTTGATGGTAGGTCGAACTGAGTAATTACGATACTCTTTCTCATCAGTAAGGACAGAAGGAACCAGTAAAAAGCCATGGTAGGCAATAGAAGGATAGCGCCGTCGGAACTCGAGATGAATAAATAATTGATCAAGCCCAGAGCGATACATTTATGAGAATCGGGTAAGTGGCGGGAAATGATTTGATAGACCAACGGCGCGCCCATAGCGAATAAAAAAGCAACTAATCCAGCCCAGCCAAAAGTAAAAATCATACCGGCATATACGATCTCAGAAAAGCCATTAAAAGGTTCGGGTGAAAAAAAGCCTGTATCAAAAATTGCATCGAGCTGGCCTCTTCTTCCTCCTAAATTCGTATCAGTAAAAAATCTCCAGTCAAATCCATAAAATGCGGATAAAGCAGCTAAAGCGCCGATGATCAGGATCAGACTGACAATCAAGGTCAGAAAAAATGTTTTTTTATTCTTGTTGATGAACCACTGATAGCAAAGTTCGTGAAAGAAAAGGCCGATCCAAACGGTCCGAGAGAAGGTCAATAATAGAGACATTTTTACAATCCAGTGCCGCCAACGGGTTTTTTCTAAAAAACAAAAAAGGGGCAGCAGCATTAAAAGACAAATTCCATAGAGGTTCCCGTTGTTATATGTAGAGATCAGTTTGAAGACGAACCCTCGATTGATGTGTTTAGTTTCTAGCTGTCCGAGGTCACCGAGGTTCATTGTTAATAGAGGAATTTCCAGAAAGTGACCGGTGACCTGTTTGATGACAAATAATGCAATGCCATAGATAGCGATGAAAAAAATCCCTTTAACAAAAAGATGGAAAAAAAGTTGCTCATTAAAGGTTTCGATGTCTTTGGAAAAAAGACAAAAAAACATGAATGGGAGAAATAGAAAACTGATCCAAAAAGAAACGGCCATTCCGAGCGATTCAACCCCATTGATGGCCATGGTCAGCGCGCCAATGATCAGAAAAGGAATCAGGGCAAAAATGACATGCAGGCGTTCCTGATGGACAATAATCGTTTTTCTCAACAATGCGCCGATCGAAAAGAGTCCGAGAAGAAAATAGCCCCAGGTTAAGGGAATATCGTGTATTTTGATGCCTCCCTTGGGAAACATAAGCAAAAAAACAACTAAGAGAACGAGGTTGCGCTTGGAGTCAAAAATATTGAAATTGAGATGGCGCATCCGAAAAAAAATCATGAGAAACCTGATGCGATCGTCTCTTGGTAGGGATTAAGAATCAAGACTTCAAATGCTTATTCAACAATCCTGCCATCTTCATCATGTCGACGGCGGCCTTGCCGCCAAAGACCTTGGCCAGCTTGGCATCGGGAACGATGAGCCGTTTGTTCTTGGGATCTTGCAGCTTGTTCGCCTTGATGTATTCCCAGATTTTCTTGACGACTTCGGGTCGCGTGAGTTCTTTTTCGCCTAGGACGGCGGATAGCTCGGCGGATAGTTTAACGAGGGGCTGCTTGATTTTAGTTTTGGCAGCTGTTTTTTTGCCTTTGGCTTTTTTCGGCGGGGTTTTTTTGGTTTCAGCCTCTTTCTTACTTTTCTTGCCAAACCGGTTCTTTTTGACGTAAGCCGTTTTGGGATGGCTCGCATACTTGGTCGGAAGGTCTTCGAGTTTGTTGGCGATCACGTCGCAAGCGGGGAAGTTCGAGCATGAAAAGAAGATTTTGCCGAAGCGCGATTTACGCGCCACGACCCGCCCATCGCAGCCGTCGGCCGGACAGTTGGGCATTTCGCCGCTCTGATAGGCTCTTTCGCCCTTTTTGGGAATATTGATGATGCCCGTGCAATCGGGATAACGGGAACAGCCGAGGAAAGGGCCGAATCGCCCGTGGCGCAAGGTCATTTTATCTGCGCAGATCGGACACGGCGTATCCCAGTTGAAGTTCACATCGTAATCTTCGCGTTTGAACTCCATCGCTTCGAGCGCAGCGGTATAATCGCATTCCGGGTAATTGCTGCAGCCGTAAAAATAGCCGCGCTTGGCCCAGATCTTTTGGAGCTTTTTGCCACATTTGGGACAGTCGAGATCAGTTGTCACTTTGGGAACGACGGCATCTTTTTCGGCCTTTTCGACGAGCGGAAAGAAGTCTGTCCAGAAAGTGCGGATCACATCTTTCCAGTCCTTATTGTGCTCCGCCACCTGTTCGAGCTGATCTTCCATCTGGGCGGTAAAGGTCACATCCATGATGGGCGCGAAATTGTCCTCCAGCATTTGGCAGATGATCTTGCCGAGCTCGGTGGGCTTCAATGCCTGATTTTCTTTGATCGTATAATCGCGGCTCTGGATCTTGTTCATGATCGCCGCATAGGTCGACGGTCGTCCGATGCCAAGGCGCTCCAATTCTTTGACCAGCGATGCTTCGGTAAAGCGCGGAGGCGGTTTGGTGAAGGACTGCGATGAGGTGAGATCGAGGAGGTTCAGCGGCATGTTCTCTTCGAGCGGAGGCAGGATTTTAGCTGCTTCCTCTTCTTCGCCGGTGTCCTTTTTTTCCTCATAGGCTGCGAGATAGCCGGAGAACTTGATCGTCGATCCGCTCGCGCGGAGCATGATGTTCTGGTTCGTTTCGATATCCGCGCTGATCGTATCGTAGATGGCCGGATTCATTTGGGATGCGACGAGGCGGCGCCAGACGAGCTGGTATAACTTGAACTGGTCCTGAGAAAGGTGGTTCCGGATCGTTTCCGGCGAGCGGAGCAGGTTGGTGGGCCGGATGGCTTCGTGGGCTTCCTGCGCGCTCTTTTTCGAGGCAAAGAGGCGGGGCTGGTCAGGTAAATAGTCGGCGCCGAACTCCTGCGAAATATAGTCGCGGACAGCGGCGACGGCCTCGAACACGATGCTGACCGAATCGGTTCGCATATAAGTAATCAAGCCCTCGGCGCCTTCGCTGCCGAGATCGATCCCCTCATAGAGCTCCTGGGCGATGCTCATGGTGCGGGATACGGAAAATCCATAGTGGCGGCTCGCCTCCTGCTGCAAGGTCGATGTAATGAACGGAGGAGGAGGGTTGCGCTTCTTTTCCTTTTTCTCGACGGATGCGACTTTGTAAGAGGCTTTTTTCAGGCGATCGACAACTTGCTGCGAGGTGGCCGCATTGGAGATGAGATAGCATTCTTTATCGCCGACCTTTTCCTTTTCAACCTTCAGGCCATCGACGGTGTGGACGGCGGCGTTGAACGTTTTTTCATCCGTTTTCGGGCAAAGAAGGGCGTCGATATTCCAATATTCAACCGGGTTGAAGGCGTCGATGGCTTTTTCGCGGTCGACGACGAGTTTGAGGGCGACGGATTGGACGCGTCCGGCTGATACGCCTTGCCGGCCGCCGCGGCGCACTTTGCGGGTCAGGATGGGAGAGATTTTGTAGCCGACGATCCGGTCGAGGAGCCGGCGCGCCTGCTGGGCGTTGACCAGATCCATGTCAATTTCGCGGGGATTGTCGAGGGCATCCTGAACGGCTTTTTTGGTGATCGACTGGAAGGCGGAGCGCTTAAACTTCGTTCCCTTGGGCAGGATCGAGGCGATATGCCAAGCGATCGCTTCCCCTTCGCGGTCGGGATCGGGAGAGAGGTAGACAATGTCGACTTTCTTGGCGGCGTCCTGCAGCTTTTTGATGACGTCTTTTTTGTCCGGCAAGGTCGTATATTTAGGCTCGAAGTCGTGTTCGACGTCGATGCCGAATTCTTTTTGCGGCAGGTCCCGGATATGACCGATTGAAGACTCAAAAATATAGTTCGGTCCCAGGAATTTGCGCAGCGTTTTGATTTTCGCCGGAGACTCAACGATGACGAGCGCTTTGCCCATGAGTAAAATCAACCAAAGAGTTTATGAGGGCACATGGTAGCCTATCTGAACCCATTACTGCAAGAAGTGACGGTTTCGAGGACGATTTTGAGGCATTTCCTCTGTCGTGGAAATGGTATTATAAATTTTTTTGATGCATAAAAATTGTTTTAAGCAACTCTTCCTTCGATCTCTTAAGTGGGTAGCCATCCAGCTAAATATAGCGGATAGCGATGGACATCGGGAAATACTGTCAGATTATTTGCGCTGAAGATAATGCGATGGGGTGAGTGATATTTATCGGCGAAGAGTTTGGCGCTTTTCGCATGCGTGACCCATCCCGATTTCACTTCAATAGGGATAGCTTTTCCATTTGACTCGTAGAGAAATTCTACCTCAGCCAATCTTTCCTGCCAGCTATAAACCCCATGAAAGTTTCTCGCCAAAAACTCTTGAGCGATAAAGTTCTCAGCAAAGTATCCCTTATAAGATCCATAGTCATAGTTGAGAATCACTTGAGGACTCAGGTTGCTCATGGCGCCCAACAGTCCGATGTCAAAAAGATAAAGTTTAAAAACCGTTTCCGAGGCGTGGGCAGAAAAGGGAATTTCACCTGAATTGACAATGGGCACTTTAATGATCAGCTTAGCCGCCTCGAGCCAATCAAGCGCGCCCACTAATCGGTTATATCGGTCTATGCCAGGAACCACGTCTTTAAATTTAAATTTCGTTCCGCTGCCATCTTGTGTGCGCGCTAATTGCGCTGGAATCGATTGCCAGATACGAGCGATATGCATGGAATTGACTTTCCCGGAATGTTTCGCGATATCAGCCAGATAGGTATCCAGAAGCACATTTTGTTTTTCACGCACTTTATTAAAAGCTGTAAATAAATTCTGCTTTTCATCGCGAAATGTCTTCACTGACTCGGGAAGCCCTCCCACAATGAAGTAGTGCTTGAGTTGTTCGAACAAATGTTGATGAGCCATTTCAGGAAGTCGGTCATGCAAGTTGATACTCCGAAGCAGTTCTAAACTGCGATGATCATCCAAAGCGAGAAGAAACTCTTCAAAACTCATTGGATAAAGAGAGATGATGTCTACCTTGCCCACGGGAAATGAGGCGGGGCCTAAATAAACACCCAGCAACGAACCTGCCGCGGCGACGGCAAGCTGAGGCATTTCTTCGGCAAAGTATTTTAAACTCGTCAGAGCGCGGGGGCATGCTTGAATCTCGTCCAAAATCAATAAATCGCGTTCGGTATCGATGGTGCGTTGTAGGTAAAATTCGAGTTCTTTGATGATGTGCTTAGGATCCAGGTTGGACTCGAAAATTTTCTCCAGTCCGAGATCCTTCTCAAAATTGAGCGCATGAACGGCAGAAAAGTACTTCTGGCCGAATTGATGCAGTAGGGTGGTCTTCCCCACCTGCCGCGGCCCTTTTAGAATCAAAGGTTTACGGTCTTTGTCCTCCTTCCACCGGACGAGCTGGTCTAGTAATTTACGTCTCATACCATCATTTTTTGTCAAATCTGCCGTTTTTCGCTATACATTTTCGTCAAATCTGCCGTTTTTTGCTAAACAACTCATGATAATAAGTTTACATTCTCTATATCAGACAGCCATTTATAGAGGGGAATGAGATGGATTTTTTTCCCTTCTTTCAAGAGAGTGTCCTCTAAGGTGAGCGTTAAAATTTTTCCTGATGGAAGTCCTAAAGATTGTAGACACTCTGATAGGGCAGTGATCTCACGATCGCGCGTTTCCTGATTCTCAAGATCGGAGTAGCACACCTGGATTGCATCTACAGGCTTTCCTAATTCTGTGATCACAAAATCAACTTCTTGCGATTGTTTATAATAGAATGATTGTTTGTTGTTGCGCCTCAATTCTAAGTATACGGCATTTTCCGCCAATCGTCCCCAATCTTCTCGATCGGATTGCAGAGACACGGTTCGTAATCCTGTATCGATCACATAAATTTTTTTTGAGTCGCGTGCCTGTACTTTTAGGTTGGGGTGGTAACGACTCATTTCAAAAACGAGAAAAGCTTGAGTCAAATAATCAGTCAGTGTTGAAGCCAGTTCGATAGAAATCCCAAAAGCTTTGCGGAGAGAATTATAAGAATGTAAGCAGCTGAGACCCGTTAGATAGAAACTGACGATCTGATTTAATGCTTGTTGGTTTTTTATGGCGTGCCTTGCTACAACATCCCGCAATACAATGTCACTGAGATATTGCTTTAATAAAATGACTCGATCATTTGCGTCTGCTGTCAATACGATTTTTGGAAATCCACCCCAGCGTAGGTAGTTCTCCAACTCACGCAACCAAACTCCTTGCGAGGATGGCTTTTTGTTTAAAAATGCTATGTATTCAGAGAAGGATAGAGGCCAGATCGTCTGTTCGATGACGCGTCCAGAGATTGCTGTCGCAATTTCGGAGCTTAGTAAATGGGAGGACGAGCCCGTTACAATTACCTGATAATGTCCTAGATCGATCGATTTTCTCACCCATCGCTCCCACCCTTGAATGTTTTGGATTTCATCCAGGATTACTAGAGCGGGCATTTTCCCTGTTTCTTCCTCGTAGATTGAGAGGAGCTGGTCGAGCACTTCGACGGTGGCCCCTGGAAAAAAAATAGGGTCTTCAAAATTGAAAAAGAATGTTTCTTCTAGCCGTCCGAGCGCCAATTGGACCGTCATGGAAGACTTACCGGAGCGTCTCACTCCAGTGAGGGCTAAACAGAGATCTTTTTGTGGAACAAAGTGCGATTTTCGAGGAATAATCAAATGGCTGTTTTTATTCAGCCACTCTTGCCAATCCCGTAACGCCTTTCTGAGTTCGCCTCGTGTTGCCATAACCTAATTTTAATCGACAAATCGATTAAAAAACAGCACAAATCAATCGATTAAGCGATCGATTTTGTATACGATTGATTTCAAGTTATTTATGTGTGGTTTAAGAAAATCCAACGGTCTTTTTATAACTACTTTTCTGGCGGGTTTAATCAATTCTGTTTAAACAAAAAAAACATCTCCTGCATTAAAGAAATAGCTTTCGTTGATGAAAATCTCTTTTTGTCTGTTTAATCAATAGCTATGAGATTTTTAATTTGTATTTTTTGCATTTTTGCAAGCACGACTTACTGCCTGGAAAAAGATCCCTCTTCGAGCGCCTCGATCGAAAACGAACCGTCTTCATTGATTGAAGGAACTGTCAGCGCGATCACCGGAGAGCTTTATCTTTTCGACAACGATCTGGTGATTCCAGGTGCGGAACCGATCTACATCTCTCGTTATTATCGAAGCCAAAAGGAGGATAAATGGGATTTCTTCCCGCAGCGGCTCGCCAAACGAATCGCGATCGACGGGAAGCAATACTTTCAGGTGAAAGAGCCCAATGGCGTCAAATTGCTGTATGCGAAAAAGGGGATTGTCAAAGAAGGAAATGAAAACTGGACCCGATATGAATTGGATCTCTCCGCCCATCCGGGATTAAGCAACACATCGCAGGGGATTATTTCTCCCCAATCCAATCTGAAGAACAACTACCTGGCCATCGATTCGAAGGGAAAGTATCTCAACCTGCATTGCAGCGATGGATCTTGGCGATGCTACAAAAAGATTCCGAAAAAAGAGGTCTATCATCTCCTCTCGGAGCGGCTGGCCAACCAGCACCAAATCTTTTATGAATATGATGACTTTGACCGAATCATCAACATCCGCACGACGAATCCCGCTGGCAATAAGATCTTTGCTTCAGCCGAGATCAAGCATATCGATGGCAATAAAAAAGGCAAAATCAAGAATTTCGATCTTCGCACAAATGACGGGCGCCTGTTACAGGCCCGCAGCCGCGATGGGGGCCTGGTATCCCTCAAAAGTCCGGACGGTCCCGACAAACAATACGATTATCTCGAGTTCGAGACGCCTGATTATCAGACAGTGCGCAAGCTGTCTATTGCATTTTTGCCCCTCGATCGATACATGCAATACCGCTACTACGACCGCGATCGCCAAACCGTCGCCGGGATGGAAGTGGTCATGCAGGACGATGTATTGGAAGATGAGCAGCATAACAGAATCATCACTCCGGATAAACGCCGCTTGCGCGTGCGGGATATCCAGGCGCCGGCAGGCAGTAATTGCGAGCGGAAATCGATCGCTTCGATCTTCTATGAGCGCGATGAAAATAAGACAACGGTTTTGGATAGCAATAGCAACCAGACCATCTATTCATGGAATGATGACCTGCGCCTGATTTCCATCGAGCGGCAGGATCCTGTAGGTAACCTTCTGAATAGCGAGCATTTTGTCTGGGGCGCGAAAAATGGTTCCAATGCGGGCAATTTGCTTTGCAGAACCTTTTGCGATTCACAGAACGAACCGGTGTATTCCCGTGCATTTACTTATGATTCCTGCGGAGCGGTCCTAGAAGAAAAGTTATATGGCAATTTATCGGGCAAAGGATCCGTCCTGCGTGTTGATTCCGGCTTTCAGCCGATGGCCGACGGCGTTGAGGTCTATAAAAAACGTTTTACCTACAGTAAAGATCGCCATTTGCTCATCAAGAAAGAGGAAGACAATCAGCGAACGGTCCAGTATGAATATTTTTCGAACACAAACCTACCATCAGCTGAATTCACCGGCTATGGCATGGCCATCAAGATCCGAAAATTCTGGGAATATGACTCAGACAACATCCTGATCCGTGAAATTGTCGATGATGGCGCCTCAAAACTAAAAGAATCTCTGCAAGGCGTTTCCGAACGGCTGATTCGGGAGATTACGCCCAAGCCGGATGCTCCTTATCTGGGCATGCCCTCGATCATTCAGGAAAAATATTGGAATGGCCGCCAAGAGCTGCTGCTGAAAAAGACTGTTCTGAACTATACAGCAGGCGGCCAGATTGCCCAAAAGGATGTCTACGATGCGAACGAGACTTTACGCTATCGCATCACGACCACTTTCGATGAAAAAGGACGTCCACTGAGTGAAACCAATGCGCTGGGACAAACGCAAACGCATCAATACAATGAGGTGGGAAACGAAATTGTTACCACCGATGCGGCGGGGATACAAACGCATCGCACATTTGATCTAATGAATCGCCTTCGTTCGCAAGAAACGATCGGCCACGGCAACTGTTTGTCACGTGATCAATACGACTATAACGAACACAATCGGCTGATCACTGAAAAACACTCATCAGGCAGCGACTGTTCATACGACTATGATTCCTGGGGGCGGGCGACAGGTAAACAACTTCCACTCCTGCGCACACCAAATGGTGCACTTAAGCCTTTATTCATCCAATCGATCTACGATTGCGAGGGACATCTTATCCAGGAAACCGATCCCGAGGGAAATAGTACGCAAACGGCTTTTAATGCCCGCGGCCAGCCCATATCAATCCTGCACCCGGATGGATTCACTGAATCGTTGGAATACAATCTTGACGGCACTCTTCGATCGCAAACCGATTCTGAGGGAGTCGCAACGGTTTATCAATATGATTTTTTGGGCCGGATGATCTCCCAAATCCGGAGTCAGTCAGGAACTGTCCTTTCCGAGGAAAAATGGTCTTACAACTCATTCCATCTGACGGGAGAGACCGATGCGGAAGGAAATATCACTCAATGGACCTATGATGGCGCGGGCCGTTTGATCCAGCAGTCCCAATGCGGAGAGAAGACGGTTTTTTCTTATGATTCGTTAGGGCGCCGCACCTGTGTCCAAACCGGTTCGCTCCAAACGGCCGTGGACTACGATTTATTGGATCGCATCGTGCAAGAGCGCAAAATGGACTTATCCGGCCAAGTCTTGACGAGCGTATCGTACGAGTATGATGCAGCGGGTCAATGCATTCGCACCACCCGCCAGATTGACGGCCAGATGGCTGTGGAGCGTCGATCATACGATGATCGGGGGCGCCTGATTGAACAAATCGATCCCGAAAATCATCGGACCCTCATTGCTTATGAAGACAATCTGTCCGCTCCCTTGAGTTTTCGCAAGATCGTTACCGACCCGCTCGGCACGGTTACAGCCACCACCTATGATGCCTATCAGCAAGCCGCATTCGTCATCGTCCGGAATCTTGATGGAAAAACGCTCTCGGAAGAGGAGTCGTTCCATCAGTATCGAGGCGATTTACTGCAGCAAACGTCAAAAATTTTTGATCCGCCGCGCCGCGTTACGACGCAATGGAGTTATGATGCGATGGGCTATGTCGCTTCGCGCACCGATGCCGCCGGCTCCGGCCAGGAAAAAACGACCCGTTTTGCCTATTCTCCTTCAGGGCATCTGTCTGAAATGGTCAAACCTGATGGCGTCCAACTTTGGTATTCCTATACGCCGATCGGCGATCTTTCGCATCTGACCTCTTCCGATCACACGATCGATTATTCATTTATACACGACCGCTGCGGACATCTGCTTCAATCGACAGATGGCAATACGGCGCAAACGCTGCAGCGAAAATACAATGGCTGCGGGCGTCTGACTCAGGAAACGTTTCCAACCGGGCGCGTGTTGGAAAATCGTTTTGACGCAGCGGGGCGCCGGATCAAATTTTTGCTTCCCGACGGATCCTCGGTTGACTACGATTACGACGCTCTCTTTTTACGTTCCGTATCGCGGTGTGATTCCATGGGTCATATTCGCTATCGCCATGCCATGCTGTCCTACGATGAGAGCGGGCATCTGCTGGAAGAATCTCTTTTGGGCGATCTCGGTACTGTTCGACACTCTCACGACCTTTGCTCCCGCACAACGGCTCTGGATTCGCCCTTCTCTCACACACGAGTCGTTCAGCGAGACCCGATGGGCAATATCCTGGAATTGGAATCGAACGGCCATCTCGCTACGTATACCTACGATTGTCTCTCGCAATTGACGAGCGAATCCGGACCATGTACGCATCGCTATCAAACGGATGCGCAGTTTTGCCGCGAGCAAAAGGATGATGAGGCCTACACGGTAAACGCCTTGCTGGAGATTCCGTCGCATCTGACCTATGATGCGAATGGTAATCCGACAGGGCAGGGTGATGCGCTCTATCGATATGACGCGCTCGATCGGCTGATGGTCATCGAAACACCTGGTTCGCGCCGCTCGTTTACTTACGATTCCGATCATCGCCGCCTATCGCAAACCACATCCACCTTGGACAATGGCGTCTGGAAAGAAGAAAAGCTCTTTTTTCTCTATGACGGCTCCAACGAAATCGGCGCCTTTGATGAGACAGGAACCATCGTTCAGCTTCGTGTCCTTGCCTCAAGTTCCCATGCTGAAATCGGCGCTGCAATCAGTATTGAGTTGAATGGCCAGGTTTTTGCGCCCCTTCATGATTTACAGGGCAATGTCGAGTCTTTGATCTCGCTCGACACCAAACAGCCTGTGGCGACCTATCGCTATAGCGCTTTTGGGGAGGAGCAGATCGGGGGCGTGATCAGTCCCTGGCGGTTTGCCTCAAAAAGAACCGATGCCGGCCTGGTGTTTTTTGGAAGGCGTTATTATTCGCCGTCGCTGGGACGCTGGCTGACGCCGGATCCTCTCGGCTATACGGATGGG
>JACVQJ010000032.1 GCA_015661075.1 Parachlamydiales bacterium
AGGCATGAATTTTGGCAGAAAACCACGCGTTACGTCTAATTAAAGGCAGAACGATCTCTGGCAATCAACTACTTACGCATCGCCGTGGCGAACTTGGGATGAATATTCAATTCCTTTTAGATGCAATAGCTCGTTTTGAGAACGAGAGTAAGTCATCCAATGAGACGAACCATCTGATTGAGTTATTTTGCTACCAAGTCATCCCATTTTTGAGAGATCAAGCATCCATCGAACTACTGAGGAGAAGGTGGCGGAAAAAATATGAGGACTTGCATTCTCAAATTGCAAGTTTAGAACAGGCCGCACTGGAAGAAGTCACAAGCGCATTTCGCAAAATCGAACAGACCGTTGCAAACCGCGGAAGTGTAGCGAAAAAAGTGGCGCGTATCAATGCAATTTTGTCTGGAAACCCGGGAAAGGCTGGGTTCACTTCTTGGCCGCTTTATAGGGAAGTGTTCTTCGAGATCAAAGGGTTGTTAGAGACAGTTCTCAGAACTCGTGGAGGTCGAGAGATTTGTGAGAATTATGCAATATTGGGAGTCAAAGAAAAGCGCATTATAAGAGTGAATAAATGCCCAATAGTTAAAAGAGAACCCTATATTGCAATTTTTACCTTTGCCCCATCGGTAGAAAAAGCAAGATTGGCCTTAGATGCCGCTCATTGGGAACGAACAAAAGACCCTGCCGTCATGTGGCATTATTTTGAATGCGCACTGTGGTGTTGGAATACCGAGGAATCGTACTTTGAAAAAACCTCTGATTTATTGAAAGTGGCGTCCAATCCTTTTCCGGCTTTAAGTGAAAAGGCGGCGTGGTTGGAGATTGCAAAAATCAAAAATCGGTTGTCGATAGACCATCCCCCGCTTATTTTCACCAGCAGGCTATTCAAAGAGGGGTTCTGTGCCCTCGCAAATGAAATAACAATTTTTCTTTCCAATGGGTGTCCATCAGGGGATAGTAAGCTCCCCACAGATCAGGTCATTCTAGAGCTTTCTCTTAAAGAAGAAAGGCTTTGGGTTTTAGTGTACATGGGTCTTTCAAAGCCGAAAGAAGTGTACTTGAAGCGTTTTAACACCGGCGGGATCAACGGGTCTAGCCCATATGATTTTATTGAAAACTTATTGCAAAACCATGCCGATAGAGGTGAAGTATTAATAGACTTCGCTGATAAATCGGAGAACATCCCCAAGGCTCTAGAACGGATAGGAATGCGAGAGTCTTTTAAAAATCTGTTTTTTGGGCAGTCTAGAGGGAACAAAGTAACTTTTCACGGTAGTCGGATAGGCATACCACGGAATGAAGAGTGCCGTCTTCTCCTCGAAGAACTTGATGAAATTCACCAAAAAGCGGGTTGTCCAAGATACCCTAATGGAGAGGCTTGAGAAGAAAACTTAACCTTTTCTTGCATAGGCTAGAGACAATTTGCTACAGTTCTTTGCAAAAAATCTTTGCAGTGAATCCATGAAAGAACAAGTTTCTTCACCAGATACCCAAAATCGAGTCATTCTTTATACAGCTGCTAATGGGAAGGTGACAGCTGATGTCTTTTTTGCGAAAGAAACCTTCTGGTTGGCGCAACGGACTATGGCTGAGTTGTTTGGAATCAACACTCCTGCGATTTCAAAGCATTTGAAGAATATTTATGCTAGTGGAGAACTGCAGGAAGAGGCAACTGTTTCCAAAATGGAAACAGTTCAAATGGAAGGGAAACGTCAAGTCACTCGAGAGATAGAGGTTTACAATTTGGATGCGGCTATTGCCGTTGGGTATCGAGTGAACTCGATGAAAGCTACGCATTTTAGGATATGGGCGACCAACACCCTTCGCGAATTCATTGTTAAAGGGTTTGTGCTCAATGATCAAATGCTGAAAAATGGCCGATCCTTTGGAAAAGATTATTTCGATGAATTGCTGGAAAAGATTCGTGAGATTCGTGCCAGCGAGCGAAGGGCTTATCAAAAGATTACAGATGTATTTCAGGAATGTAGTAGTGATTATCAGAGCAAAGCTGAAGAAACCCATCTATTTTATCAGATTATCCAGAACCAGCTTCACTTTGCTACTACTGAGAAGACGGCTGCTGAGATCATTTATGAACGAGTAGATAGCGGCAAGCCTTTTATGGGACTTACTACCTGGAAAAATTCTCCTCAGGGAAAGATTTTAAAGAGCGATGTGACGATTGCGAAAAATTATCTGAACCAGGCCGAAGTTTCCAAGTTAGATCGGCTCGTGAATATGTTTATCGATTTTGCAGAGCTGAAGGCATTGAGCAGCCAAGTGATGACGATGAAAGACTGGCTGAAGCAAGTGGAAAAGTTTCTTAATTTGACCGATCAACAAATTTTACGACATGCTGGTCAAATTTCTCATGCCATGGCTGTGGCCAAAGCGAATGAAGAATATGAGAAGTATCGCGTACAGCAAAACCATGAATATTTGTCGGATTTTGATCGTGTGCTTGCCAAGTATTTGAAAGGGAATGATGCCCTATAAGAAAATAGTTCAAAGTTATGTCAATGGTTGGAAAGAGGGCAAGGAGGAGAAAATTCTTGATGTTCTTACTGAGGACTGCATAATCATTGAATCGCATGGTCCGACTTATCGTGGAAAAGGAATCGTTAAAAAATGGATTATGGACTGGCACGCCCAAGGAAATACTGTGGAAAAGTGGGTGATTACCTCGTTTTATACTTGCGATGATCTCATCATTTTTGAATGGGTCTTTGCCTATAAAAATAGGAAAACCAGAGAATGTTTTGAAGGCGTTAGCCTTGCAAAAATCAGAAATGATAAGATTTCCTATCTCAGAGAATACCGCGCCACTGCGTTTCCTTTTATGTGGCAGCCTTTGAGCTAGAACGGGCAAATCTTTTCATTTGTGCTCGAGCCAAGAGCCAGACGAAAATCCGAATTATCCGATCGCTCTCTAAATTTTTTTCAAAGACTTCACTTCAAAGAAAAGAGCGAGCACACCACCAAGGATGACTAGCGCGATTCCGAATAAAGATAACCAAGAAGGAATGGAGTGCCATATCCACCAGTCGAACAGAAGAGCGAAAACAACGGAAGAGTAGCAGAGAGGGGCCAAGGCTTGAGGAGAAGCTAGCCGCATGGCTATAGTAACCGTAGTTTGACCCAGGAATCCGAAAATAGCTGTTCCCAGTAAAAAGAGATAGTCTTTTGCAGTGGGCGCTGTCCAGAAATAAATCCCTAAAGGCAAGGTTACAAGAGCAACGAAGAGGAATAGATAAAATAAAATGCGTAGGGTATCTTCTCCATAATGGTGAAGCCTACGTAATGTGATTAAAATCACAGCAACACTCAGTCCTGCAATCAGAGGCACAACGCTAATCCATTGGAAAAGAGCACTGCTAGGTCTCAAGATCAAAATAAGCCCTAAAAATCCTGGAATGATGCCAAACCAAAGGAGGTGATCGATCGGTTTCTTGAAAAAAATGAATAGAAGGAAGGGGACAAAGAACGGGGCTGTATTCATCATAAGCGTTGCATTGGCGACAGATAAGTAAGGAATCGAGATAAATACAAAGAAAAACGCCCCCAATCCCGCCATGGCTCTCAAAAACAGGAGCCAGAAGTGATCGGTCTTAAAAATAGCGAGCCCTCGTTTTGCTGAAAAGCAAATAAAGGTCATCAATATTACGCCAAAAATGTTTTGAAAAAGAATGATTTGGAGTGGATTTATTCTGTTGTCAATTAATTTGACAAAAGTATTTGTAGTAGTTACGCAAAAAAATGAGAAGAGCATAACTAATACGCCCAAAAAGAGATTTTTTTTATGCACTCCGCTCATAGTTTTTGTGTATAAAGCATGAAGGTCTGTGGATCAAGAGCAAAGTTAGAATAATTTGGCGAGTATGACTCATTTGACTTTGGAGAGAATGGCACTCGACATCTGCACAGAATTGGATACGAGACAAAATAGCAGTTCCATGCTCATTTGTGCCCGTTTTTGAGGGCAATAAATCAAACCGTTCTTTTAGCGAACAATTAGGTCATGAAAACGGGGATGATGCGGATAGGGGCGCAGATAGGTGCCGTACTGCCCGTGAACTACGACTGCAAAGAGTTTATAAGCTTCTGCCTGCACAATGGCTTGCGCACGGGTGAGCCATTTCTGTACCCCATCCGCAGTTTGTACTAGAAATTCTGTGGCTTTATGCTTTAAGAATTTCACTCCAATGACTTTATCGGGCGCAGGTTCCAATTTTTCATCACCAGGATACCAGCCTTCGCAGCGCTGGATAGCATCGAGCAGTTTCTCGTATTCTTCTCCTATAAATGAACGGATTTTGCGCTCCATGTCAAATTTTGAAATAATTCTTAGGTTTTTTCTGTATTCTATGACCTCGTTAGTGTCTGGCAGACTATCTTTAAGAAGGCCTGTATAGAATCGAGGAAACTGATTTAGGGTCAAGTCAATGAATCTTTCCGTTTTCAGAAGCGCTGCGAATGCAAGTCTACCTGTTTCATAGTCAGGGAAGATAGCAAAACAGATTTTTTTCTTAGGATCGTAGGGACTTGGATAGCAAGCGAATCCAATTTCTCCATGACGTTTAGAAAAATCGCCATGATTGATATTTCCAGGGTTTTGGTGACGCCAAGATTTGGTTCCTCTCGGTGGATTTTTAGCCTTTGGATCGAGATAACGGGTTAGCTTATTGCCATCTTCATCATGGTACGTAATGGACTTGTCCGCATTTCCTTCGGCTTTAATCCAGACGTACTTTTTATTCGTCATAAAATCTACCTCGTTATTTGGAAGTCAATTTTAAGGCGTTTCTGTTAAGCGATCAACGATTTCCATGTTTAAAATTTATTCTATTATATTCATGGAGTCATTGATCATGATGACTTCTGTTCTGTGATGAGCCGTAATGGCATGGAATAACGTGCCTGAGATTTTAACGTGTTTACCTAGAATCGGTTGTGCTTCGCTTGAAGAAGCTGCAACTTGAATTTCAGTAACGTTATCTTCGGGTTCATCCAAAAAATCTTTTTTAGGTGCGAGTTCTCTTACATGTACGGGATGATCCAACATCAATACAAAAATACGTTCTGGAGCATCTCCCATTTCTATATTTTCGTATTCGGGAGGTCCTGGGCAAATGCACTCTTTCAAAGTTCCCGTCAGCTGTACAATGCTTGGCTCATAATGAACGACAACTGGAGCCTGGGCGCTGTCAGTAGCGGTATAGGAGAGGATGATCGGAAGCCAACTGTACAATCTGGCCATATTGTCTACTTGTGAGGAAATCTTTTGGCAAATGGTAGCGTAACGAGGAAAATTTCTGCCAATCAAAAGTTCTGAATGCGTCCAGCCGCCCCCAATAAAAAGGCTCCGCATAAGCGGGGCCTTTTTTATTGGGGGGTGGAGTAAGCCAACTGCTTGGCTTGCGTCTGGACGAGAAGTGAAGCGCCATGCTGGGCGTGAACCGGCGGGAAGCCCGGAGTCCACCCGCCCCCAAATTGTCTATGGGAAATCAGCCATAGACTTCGTTGCAGAAATAGCTGTTTTTGAGTCCGGAATGGGGCTTTCGTGGGACAGCAATTCTCAAAAGATCGATCGCATAATTAGACACTAGCATTGATATTATAAGTTGATCAAT
Organism: Parachlamydiales bacterium; assembly: GCA_015661075.1. Taxonomy (GTDB): domain Bacteria; phylum Chlamydiota; class Chlamydiia; order Chlamydiales; family SM23-39; genus CAISYW01. Next base: position 5,631 of record JACVQJ010000032.1, read on the forward strand.
CTGAGCTTGTCGATTTTCAAAAAGACGTCATAATATCGTTTTTATTAACCAAACCTATGTTTTTTTTGTTTATTTAATTTATTCTGAAGTTTATATCATAACTGATATATATATTAAATAATTGCATTTTAATATGGCCTAACTTTTATGGGAGTTTTCAAAATCGCTGATGAGATCGAATTACTGATCAAGGAGAAACAATATAGTCTTGCGGAGATGAAATTACAAGAGATACTGAAAAATGATAAAGATTGTCTAGAAGCATGGAATTTACTTGGTGGTTTACAAATTTATACAGAACGAGTCGGAGAGGCTATTGTTTCTTTTTCTACAGTGGTTTCACTATCAGATCGGTATCCTGGCGGTTTTTCCAATCTTGCTTACTGTTATATCCAATTGAATCAAAATGAATTTGCCATTCAAGCAGCGACTCAGTCGCTGAAAATCGATCCCTTCTGGATTGATGGGTGGATCAATCTTATGACCGCTCAAATCAACCTGGAAAAGACAGAAAATGCTCTCCTATCTTGCCGTAAAGGATTGGAGGTAGATCCTCATCATCCATTGCTTCTTTTAAGCATGGGCGTTGTGATGACACAAAAAAATGAACACCAAATGGCGATTGAATATTTCAAGGAAGTAATTAAGTATGACAAAAAACATGAGGTGAGCGACAGGGCTTATTGCAATATCGCCTCACTATTAACGTTATTAGGAAATTACCGAGAAGCGTGGGTTATTAATCAAAAAAACTTGTTGCTAAATCCTAATTCCAAGATTGCATTGATGCATCAGATGTCTCTTTTGCTTTACATGGATTATCCTGAAGAGGCATCGATAATGATGCATACTCTAAAAGAGCAGTATCCATTTGATCCTGAAATCGAATTAAATTATTGCAAGGCTCTGCATTCCATATTGCGCATCAACGATGCCATTTCGATTTTGCAAAAGCTGATTGAGCAGTATCCCGATTTTTGGAAAGCAAGAACCGAGCTTAGTATGAATCTCCTATTGATAGGGGATTTAAAGACAGGTTTTCAAGAATATGAGCATCGGTTAAAAATGAGGGACATTTTGCCGTCCCATATGGCGGAGCTTAGTCAAATACCAATATGGAATGGGGAAGACATCAATGGAATGACTCTTCTTGTCCATGAGGAACAAGGAATTGGTGACACAATTCAGCAACTGCGATACGTCCCATATTTGAAGGAACGGTATGGGTGCAATGTCATTTTATTTCTCTCTAAACAACTTCACCCTCTCTTTAATCATCTGGGGTTTCCGCTCACAGATCAATTCGTTGCAGCTGATTTGCGTGTTAGTTTGATGAGCCTTCCCTATATTTTAAAAACAGAACTATTCTCGATTCCTTCTCCGACAACGTTTCCGAGTCGTCATCGCCCGATTAAAAATCAGATCGGGATTGTTTGGAGAGGAAATCCTGGACATCAAAGAAATCGACAACGATCAATGGATTTATCTCTCTTCGCTTCATTATTTAATATCTCATCGATTCAATACGTCTCCTTGCAAAAGGATCCGACAACCCAAGAAGTCGCATTATTAGATCAACACGGAATTGAGCACCCCCTTATCGAAACATTGGCTGACACGATGCGTTTGCTTGAAAAATGCAGCCAAGTGATTTGCATAGATACGATGATCGCCCATTTAGCAGGATCTATGGAGATTCCAACCTGGATTTTTATCCCCTACGTTCCCGATTGGCGATGGATGCTGGAACGAACCGATTCACCTTGGTACCCTTGTGTAAAACTGTTTCGTCAACCCTGCCTGGACGATTGGTCTCTACCTCTACAAGAAGTTTACATGAGAATAAAAAATAGAAAAGAGTTATGAAAATATTCACAGCATTACCCAATAGCTCCGATACAGGATGGGGGCTGGCTGGCACTCAGATCACCGCCAAGCTCAAACACTTTGCCGATATCAGCGATCTCTCCTGCAAGCCAGAAACCATGAGCGACTGCACGGTCCACCTTGATTCCCCGCTGGTGCAGGCCATCGGTAATGACCTTTTACCGATGCACAAAAACCTTTCCTCTTCCAAGCATATCGGTTATTGCTTTCACGAATACAGTATCCTCATGTGCCAATCCATCGACAATCTCGCTAAACACTTCCACGCTGTGTTGTGCGGGTCGAAGTGGGCCTGTCTACAGATAATGGAAGCATTAGGCAACCGGAAAAACATCATCAACGATATAGCCATTCAGGGAGTTGACACAGATTTGTTTTATCCCTCAGAAAAAAACTTTCCAGATCCCGATTATTTTACTGTCTTCTCCGGTGGAAAATTCGAGTATCGGAAAGGGCAGGATGTTGTGATCCGAGCTCTAGCGCATCTCTCCTCGTCTCGCAAAAACGTCCGTCTTGTTGGATCATGGTGGAACCCTTGGCCACATGCTGCCCTCTCTATGCTGGCATCTCCGTATATCACGTTCCAGACGCCTAAAGAATGGTCATGGGAAAGCCTTGATCGGGAAATCCAGACTTCGGTTTACCAAGCTAGTTCGTCTATGAAATTTTGTTCCCTTCCAAGAATTCCTCATGAGGATCTTGCTGCGGCTATGCGCCTTTGTAATATTGCTCTTTTTCCGAATCGCTGCGAGGCGGGTACGAATTTAGTGATGATGGAGGCCATGTCTTGCGCCCTCCCGGTGATTGCTGCAACAGCCCACGGGCACGCAGACGTAACCGAGCAGTTACCGGACTGGATGCAAATCCCATCGAGCGTAAAAGTATTCTGCTATCAGAACGGCAGCTCTGTCATCCCTGTGGCGGAATGGTTCGATCCTGACATTGATGCTACCGTTGCCGCTCTTGAAGTGGCATATGAGGATTGGAAATCTGGGTCGGGCAAGCTGAAAGATGCTGGAAAGAAAAACAGGCAGGCTATGAAGAAATTCACCTGGGAGAAATGTGCCGAAAGCTTTTTTCGGGTAGCAGAAAGCATGTGAAATCCCAACAGACAAATTAATTCATCCTCCAGGATGAGACCTGACCCTGATCGTTACCCACAAGTTCCGTTTCCAGAGGGAGGCGAGGCAAAGCCAGATGGAAGCGTAAGCGGTCCGAATGGTGAAGCCCATAGCTGAAAGCAGCCCTAAGGGCCGAGTTTTTTGAAGAACTCCTCCTTTCAAGGAGGAGTTCAACATGAGCCATCTGATTGGCGATGCAGCAGTGACAGGCATGAATTTTGGCAGAAAACCACGCGTTACGTCTAATTAAAGGCAGCTCCCCAAAGTGCTTTGGATCGTCTGACATCGAGTGCACAAGATAATAAGCTGCGTCAAGATCGCTCAATATTGGAAGCGATGATTTCTCTAGAAGGTCAGCTTGTAGAAAAGTGACTTGAATTTTGAAGGAATTGACAGGTCTTTTCCTTTGCGAATGAGTACAAAAACGTGGTGCCCTGCTTTAAGGAGAAAGGGGAGGAGATGGCTTCCAATATAGCCAGAAGCGCCTGGTAAGCAAGATTTTCATGGTAATTTTATTCTATATCAGGTATATGAAAAAAAAGAAAATTCTGATTGATTGAGGGATATAAATGAAAAACATCGGAGTTAAGTTATCAAGATTATTTCGTGTCGGAAGAAAATATTTGTATCGCGGAAATCTGTTTTCATTGAATAAACCTATCAAATCAACCGCTAAAGGTAAGAAAATGATGGTTTTGGTAAGCAAAACGGTTGGCGGAGAACGGAGAGTAAAATTAATTCATTTTGGAGCGCTGGGTTATGGACATAACTATAGTCGAAAAGCAAAGAGAAGCTATCTAGCCCGCAGTGCGCAAATCAGGAACAAGGCTGGACAGCTGACAAAAAATGATCATTGGAGTGCGAATTACTGGGCTCGCAAGATTTTATGGCCCACTAACAAACCTGCGCGAGGACCTAAATATTGATTCCCATCATCCCAAACACTCTGCGATAAATGTTGCGATTGTCTCTTTCTTTGCTTTTCCCTCTGCAACAGCTCGTGCGAGCTGTTCTAGCTTTGTTTCCTCGTAATCGAACGGACAGTTGTTCATTGCAAGAAACATCAATGCAGAAACAAGAGCGGTTCTTTTGTTTCCATCGATAAATGGATGATTCTGGCAGATGTGAAAGAGATAAGCTGCAGCCTTGTCAGAAAGAGTTTTGTGCAGATATTGACCATCGAAGGTGCTCAGTGGTTGTGCGATTGCTGAAAGAAGGAGATCGCGGTCGCGGATGCCCGTTTTTCCTCCATAACGTTTCAGCTGGTCGGTATGAATTTCCAGGACATCTTCTAAAGTAAGAAAGTAGATCTCCATACGTTTATTCAGCTAAGCGTTTTAGCGTACGATCATATTTCCTGTTGATCTTCTTTAGCGAAGAAGAAAAGCGACGTTGCTGCGCTTTGCTCTTGACAGGAGTAATGATGATAGACATGCCGTCGGGGGTAGAAATTTGGAGCAAGGTCTCGCTGTCAATTCCAAGAAGATCAAGAATGGGCCGTTCTATAATAAGAGCGTAACTGTTTCCGTGTTTTGTGAGTTTTTTGGTTGCTGTCATAAAAGCCTCGATAATGGGTGTATACCTATGTATATACATTGTATCTACGCGTTGAATTTATAGTCAACTCATCGCATGGGACACTGGTGGGACGGCAATACGCTAAACTTGACCAATCTTCTCAACGCTTAATAACATTTCTTTTGGCTTAACACCATCACTATTAGATTGATAGGTGTTGATATCGATTGTAAGTCACTGGATTGAAGTGTTCCTCGTAAAGCATCGTTAGCTTCTTTATTTTCAGGAGATCCAAACTTTTTGGACATCCAATCTCTCCTCAATTCGTAGCCACTGTTCCAGTATCCGGAAAATCTTTTGTTCAAAGCTTTTACGGTTTTTTTCTTAGAAACTTTCGATTTCATCGATCTTCATCTCCGAGCTGTAATCAACCATATGCTTGCTCTCAGAAACGGTTTTCATTTAAGAATGAATTTTTTCTGTGGATCAAAGGCATGGGTGGATATTTCAGCAATCAGCCCCTCCTCGACCATTTTCTTCATACGAACCCTTGCCGCACGATCTGATATTTTCCAAAAACTTGCGGCATTCTTTGTTGTGATTTCCTTTCGTTTTCCAATCAAATCCATTAGATCTTTTCTCCATCCGCGAACGACAAGCACTGCCTCCCTACGATTGAAAAGGGTGACGCGGAAAAAATGGCCTAATTCTTCAAATCGAGGGACAGCTATTCCCGATTTTTGACATTGGGAAATCATTCGCTTAAAACCCGATCCCCACAGCTCGATTAATTCCAGTTCTCGAAAGCAACGGCCAATGACTCTGTTTCTCAACTGAGACACTCCCTGGAGCGCGTCTTGCAAGTTGAGTCCAAATGGTAGGGCCCCTGGATTGGTAATCTCGATTCGGTCGTCAAAAATAGCGATTTGAGTATGGCTTCCTGCGGCGCTGTAGTCTGTGTGAATCAAAGCATTGGTAACGGCCTCTTTCACTACAACGGGTGGATATTCTGCAATGTTCTTTCGGATCGATGGGCCGATCTCAGCGCTTAACCTGGTGTTGCGTTGCACAAACGATGTAATTTTATCCAAAGCCAAGGGGAGGTAGTCGTCGACATCCTGATGATCCAAAACTTCGTCTCTAATTATTCCAGAAAAGCGAACGCAGCGAATTGTTGCATTGGGAAATATTTCTTTTCGGTTTTTGCCAAACAGCAGGATGGCTCCTTTGCTAGGGATCGATTTTGATTGTTTTTTCAGATACAAATGAAAAGAGAAAGCTGTAGATTCTTCGAAATGTTTCCCAACTTTTTTGAAACAGGCCTTGATGGCTTCAAGGTCGAGGTCTTGGATTGAGCAGCCAGTGGTTGGCATTTCATCGAAGCATTCGTTCTCTCCCAATCTTTGCAACTCTGCTAAAATTGCTGCATCTGCCAATCGATTTGTTGACCCCAGTCGGATGTAGGTTCCTTTTTTCAATCCTTTGGATTTCGCATAATAAGGGCCTACGCTATGAGGAACTTGAATGAGCAAAAACTCTTTGTTTCTCCATGACACAACGTGAATGTCTGGATTGAAAAGAGGCTCTATAGAATCCGCAATTGCATTTGCGAGTCGCATCTCCTCTTCAACGGGATCGTGCAACCCAATAATTTCTTTCGACTTATCCTTGACCCCAATGAGAACCTTTCCCCCTGCGGTATTTGCAAAGGCGATGATCGTATGGATAATCCTTTCCAAATTCTTGCTGTTCTCTTTGAACTCCAAGGTTTTCCCTTCTTCTTGCTGGAGCAACTCTTCTATCATGGCTTTCTCTCAAAATCAATACCCGGAAGATAACCCGGAAGATACCAGGAAGTCAAGAGCTTCCGGGTTGGTCGCCGGATTTTCGAGCGGTGCCTTTGAGCTCTGTAATGTGCGGCTCATAGAAAACAGTGGGAGCTGGGCGTTCTTTCTGCTGTTTTATATCAATTGCTGCATCGACATCGAATTGAATATCGCTAATAAAATAGAAGCGAGTGGATGGTTCGACAAAATGGCCGTGCAGCTCTACTTCTTTTCCTAGCGGGAGTTTACAAGTTATTTTGCGCGATCTGACGCAATCTTTTGCGCCACAATCGATTATATTTTTTCGTGCTTAGCCGATTGGGTAATACACTTAAACCACGGATCAAACTTATGTCCCAGCTGCTTATTCATTTACACAATATTTTGAAGAACTCCTCCTTGAAAGGAGGAGATTCTTCTGTAGCTTTTGGTTGCGGTGCGGCTAACGCCGCTTACCGCACGAATAAAATATCTTGCCTAGACCCACTCCTAAAGGGGTGGGATTGCGGCAAGGAGTGCGTTCAATCTTACCATATTGCCTGCTTGTGAGGAAATCTTTTGAGAATGGTAGCGTAACGAGGAAAATTTCTGCTTTTCCTTTTTGCCATAACTTTTTAAGGACAGAAAAAATTATTGACGGCATCCTTTTTATCCACTAAATTCTTCTCCATGAATTATCCGCCTGTTATTGATTTTCCGAAAATCAAAAGCCCTTTTAAGCGCATCGTGAACGAAAGGAGTGAATATATTGTCATTCCCGAAATCGAGGAAGAGTACGCATGGATCTTTGAAGAGAACGTTCGTGCGGTAGATAAATTGCATGGCACAAATATCTGCGTTCACTTTCAGGAAGGTCGTGTTATTGCCATTGATAATCGAACCACGCGCGTTTTACAAGAACCTATAGAGATTCTCGCTAAAGACAATGGCACAAGAAGTCGCTTTCTTTTAGGCATACTCCATTCTGCTGAACGAGGCTGGCTAGATGCCTTTACTGAAGGGCCCGTTTACGGAGAGTTAATCGGTCCTGAAATCAATACTAATTTGCACGAAATTCCCTATCCCTTGTTTGTGCCATTCAACTATCTTTACGACAAATGCCACTGGAAATCCTGGATTAACAACAAGTATCCAAAAAATTATGACTCAATAAGTACCTGGTTCAAATCTTTGTACAGTCTCTTTACTGAAAGAGTGATGAAAAAACAGGTTTTAGCCGAAGGTCTTGTCTTTCACCACCCAGACGGCCGCATGGCCAAGCTACGAAGAGATATGTTTGATTGGTACGATGGTCCCAGGCATGGTATAGAATGAGACGGAATTATTGGTCCTGTTCAAAATTTGCTGATCGGCTTCGGAGAACTCCTAAACCTGGTATGGGCACTGAGGAAGAGTGGCATACCTGGGAAAAGTCGGACAGAACAAAATAGATCCCTTATTGGCTGGCAGAAGATGGGCTTGATTTTTGACCAACAATAAAGCCCCTGGAATCCTCTCCGATGGTTCGGGTTCATCTATTCCCCAATTCTCATAGACATCGATGAAAAAATGGTGATAAAGTTTTCGTTGAGATTGGAGCGGGATGGTTTGATGGCACAGGCTCAGTTTAAAACGCTTTTGGAATGTATAGGCAATACACCTTTAGTAAAGTTGGACATGGGAACGATTCCTACTGTTTTGGCCAAGCTGGAATTTACGAATCCGGGCGGAAGTATAAAAGATCGCGCCGCTCTGTATATGATCGAACAAGCCGAGCTCTCTGGTCTTCTGAAACCGGGCGGCGCCATTGTTGAAGGTACATCGGGCAATCAGGGGATCGCCTTGGCCATGATCGGATCTTTGAAGGGCTATCGGGTTATTATTACGCTGCCCGATCGCTCTGCGGTGGAAAAAATTGCTGTATTGCGCGCGTACGGAGCAGAAGTTCATATCTGTCCGAATACCGTTCGCCATGATGATCCGAACGGATATCATGCTCGTGCTGTGCAGCTATTTCATTCGATCCCGGGGGCGTTTATGCCCAACCAGTTTTTTAACAAAAATAACTCGCAGGCTCATTATCTTTCCACGGGACCCGAGATTTGGCGGCAGACGAATGGTTGTCTGACCCATTTTATGGCCGGAGCGGGGACGTGTGGAACGATTTCCGGAGTGGGGCGGTTTTTGAAGGAAAAAAACGCGCTTATCCGGATTATTGGCGTTGATGCAGCCACTTCAAAATATTCCAGCAAACAGCCCCAGGCATATAAGGTCGAAGGGATCGGAATTGATGTTGTGAGCGATGTCTTTGATCAATCCGTCGTCGATGAGATCATTCCGATTTCAGACCATGACGCGTTTGCTATGACCCAAATCTTGGCCAAGAGGCATGGGATGCTTGTGGGCATTAGTAGCGGGGCCGTGATGCACGTCGCCCTTCAATATGCACAAAAACTAAAAAAAGATGATGTTATGGTCGTTATTTTAGCCGATTCAGGTCGGAATTATTTGAGCAAGGTATTTGGTTAAATGAGTCAACGATTTATTAAATATTCATCGTTGGGCAACGATTTTATTCTGTTCGACGAGAGGGATCGCCAAGATGTACGAATGGCTGAAAAGCTCCAATCCGTTCAATGGAAGGCTTATGTCGAAAAATTATGCGATCGTCACAGAGGAATTGGCGCGGATGGAGTGTTGATCCTGATGAAAAATAACACGCAAATCGCCGAGATGTTGATTTTCAATTCGGATGGAAGTCAATCTCAGATCTGTCTGAATGGCATTCGTTGTTGTGCTCATCATATCTATTTGCAAAATGCTGATGATAAAAGAATTGCAATTAAAGCCGGAAAGCAAATAGTCGAGAATGAAATCGTTTCCGGGGACAATTCTCTGCGGATCATGACGCGAATTTCATCGCCAACGTATGAACGATCTCTTTCTATTGAGACAACAGATCGGATATTGAATGGCCATTGCGTAGATGTTGGTAATCCTCATTTTGTCGTGTTTGAGAAAAATGAATTGTCGTGGCTCACTCGAAATGGGGGCCAGATCGAGAGCCATACGGCATTTCCTCAAAAGACTAATGTCGAGTTTGTCTGGCCAGAGATGGGCGGCGAACCTTTGACCTATCATATTTTGGTCTATGAGAGGGGATGCGGCATTACTCTTTCATGTAGTTCTGGCGCAGCAGCCATTACAAAGGCGATGCATCATCTAGGAATGATTCAGGCCGAGCAAAGAGTCAACCTGCTCATGTTGGGAGGGCTCATCGAATGTAGAATGTCATCCAATGGTCAGGTTTCTTTGTTGGGATGCGCAGAGCGAATTTTTTGCGGTGAGATGGCGAATCACGACGGAATAGAGACAATTCTTTAATTCGACTTTGTACATTTTTAGGGCCGCCTGTTACAATGATCTAGCTGGATTAAAATTATTACGAATTTTTCTGGATCCATTCGATATATGTCCAAACCGGTACTTCCAAAGGATGGCAACGGCTGCCCGTATCTTCAATTGGCTCCCATGGAGGGAGTTGGAGATCCCGCCTTTCGCAAAACGATGGCCGCTGTAGGTGGGTTTGATGAGGCGGTTACGGCATTCATTCGTGTTCCGGAAAATGCCCATGTCCAGAGTTTGGCGAAGCGTTATCAGTCCAACGAAATTGCACCGATTCCACTCGCGGCGCAAATCATGGGATCGGATCCCGATTTAATGGCTGCGATGGGACAGGAACTGGCGCAAAGAGGAGCTTTGCGAATCGATGTCAATTGCGGCTGTCCCTCCAATATTGTCAATCGTCGGGGAGCTGGTTCCGTTCTATTAAAAAATCCCGATCTATTATTTAAAGTCGTGAACGCGGTCGTTAAAGCTGTCGCTATTCCCGTAACGATCAAAATGCGATCCGGTTTTGATGATACATCATTGTTTTTTGAGAATCTATCTGCCGCTGCGGCGAGCGGCATTCAGTACATCACCCTGCATCCGCGCACGAAATCCGATGGATATCGCCGTCCGGCTCGATGGGATCTCATCGCGGCAGCGAAAGAGTTTTTAAAGATTCCCGTCGTTGGCAATGGCGATATTCGGAATGTGGCGGATGCCTTGAAAATGCTGCAAAATACCGGCTGCGATGGACTTATGATCGGCCGTGGAATTGTGATGAATCCCTTTCTTTTTCTCCAAATTCGCTCTCATTTTTCGGGCACAGCTTTTCAGCCGGTATGGGAAGATCTGATTCGCTATTTTCGAGTGTATATATCGAAATTGGCTGACGACTTGTCTCCCAAACAGCGGGTAAATAAGGTCAAACAGCTCTTGGCTCTTTATTGCAATAGCAGCGAGCATTTATTGCACAAACGCCCTGAGATTCTTGCGGCTCAACATACAGATCCCGATGAGTTTTTCGCATTTGTTCAGACTTGTTTAAATGTTTACGAAAGCGGCGCGAACAGGGATTGAAGGTCTTCGAGATTTAGATCCAGAGAGGCTGTACTCGATGCATCAAAGAGACTGTCCGCCAGCTTTTTCTTTTTGACTTGCAGCTGCAAAATTTTCTCTTCGACAGACCCTTCCGCAATCCATTTATAGACAAACACGGGCTTGGTCTGTCCGATCCTGTGAGCTCGATCGGTTGCCTGATTTTCGACAGCCGGATTCCACCAGGGGTCGTAGTGGATCACCGTATCGGCCGCAGTCAGGTTGAGTCCTGTCCCGCCAGCTTTCAAACTGATGAGGAAAAGAGGGACTTCTTCCGATTGGAACCGCTGTACGGGAGTCATTCGATCTTTAGTGTCACCGGTGATGGTCACGTACGGGATGGATAGTTCATGAAGTAACTCCTCCATTAGGCTCAACATACTGGTGAATTGGGAAAACAGTAGGATGCGCCGCTTATTTTCTACCATTTGCGGGATGATTTCCTTGAAATGGAGCAGTTTTGCTGAGTGGGCAATGGAGCAACCGCTGGCTGTTTTGAGAAGGCGAGGGTCGCAACAGATTTGCCTGAGTTTTAAAAGGGCGTCTAACAGGATGATACGAGATCTAGCCAGCCCCTTGGCCTCCACTTCCGCCATCACTTTGTTCATCATGGTGAGGCGGACGGCTTCATAGAGCTCCTGCTGCTTTTCGGTGAGTTCGATGCGGGTGATCATTTCAGTTTTAGGAGGCAGCTCCTGAATGACCTCCTGCTTGGTGCGCCTTAGCAAGAAGGGAGCGATGCGCTTTTGAAGGATTTTTTTTCGGGTGAGAGATCCTTCTTTTTCGATCGGTTTGCGAAACAGTTTGTAAAACTGCTTCTCGTCGCCTAAAAATCCAGGCAGAAGGAGTGTAAATAGGGACCAGAGCTCGCCTAAATGATTTTCCATCGGCGTCCCTGTCAGGCAGAGTCGGGTCGATGCCTTCAATTCCCGCAGGACAAGATGGGCCTGCGTTTTGGCATTTTTAATATTCTGGGCTTCGTCCAGGATTAAAATGTGGTATTGGTGGCGGGTTAATGTCTCTTGATCGCGCGAGAGCAGCGGGTAGGTGGTGAGGATCAGGTCATAGCTTAAAAGATCGTCGAAGTGCTTTTTTCGATCGTTTCCGTGCAAGACCAGCACTTTGAGAGAGGGTGTAAATTTCTTCGCTTCCATTGACCAGTTGCCCATGAGGGTCGTTGGCGCCACCACGAGGACAGGATGGGTGAGGCGTCCTTCTTCCTTTTCGAGGAGGATATGGGCCAGAGTCTGGACAGTTTTGCCAAGGCCCATGTCATCCGCCAAAATACCGGCCAAATTGAAACGGCGCAAAAATTGGAGCCAGCTGAGTCCAATGATTTGATAGTGGCGAAGCTCTGCCTGAAGACCTTTGGGAGGAGTGGCCGTTTCCACCTTGTTCACGTTCTTGAGCTCCTCGGCCATTAACGCGAAGCGTTCGGAAGATTGCCACTCCAGGCGCCCGCTTGGTAGCGCTTCCTTCAGTTGAGAAAGGGTTCCCACCTGCCAATCGTGTAATCGGAGTTTGCTTTCTTTTGATGTTGGATTGAGCAAGCCTAAAAAAGGCTCGAGGATTGATTTGAGCTTGTCTATGGAGATGAGCAGAAATTCTCCGTTATCAATCGGAATAGCGACCTGTTTTTGCAGCTCTTCCGGTGCGAGACGATCAAAATTCGGATTGTTGTCCGGTAATGAGGAGAGGAATTTGCGCAAGTAAGGAATCAGATTGACGCGCTTTCCGTTGATCAATTGCCCAATTTCCAGGTCGAACCATTTATTTTTTGCATCGTCCACTTCTACGTACCAATCCTGGTCGGCTTTGACAATGCTTTGAATGGGGAATGACTTGGGTACCTCGATAAGCCACCCTGCCTCTTTCAGCGTCTGCATCAACTGAAGGAGAAAACATAAATCATCTTGCGGAAGCGTCTGCTGGAAATCGAGTCCATACCCGAACCAGCGCTGGGCGCGCAATGTCTGGATTGCCTGTATCTCCAAAGAAGGGGTTCTCGGGATGTTGTAAATCGTATCGTCCTTCTGCAAACTGCTGCTCGGCGGTGGATTGAGCAATGCCGGCAGGGTATAGCTGCCGTAGAGAAATGAAAGATCTCCATTTACAATGCAGGTTCCCCAGCTGTCTTTTCGCTCGCGCAACGTCAGGCATGGCACTGGTTTTTGAGAGGACAGCGTGACGATTTTCTTTTTTCGAACCGGAACGTGCGGCAGGAGGTTTTCTATTTTTTTCTGAATCCAGGAGATTTTTTGGGGATCGATCGAGGGAGCCGATAAGAGGCGAGCCACCACTTCCGGCTTTTCGGGCAATAGAAGGATTCCACAGTTATGTGTCGAAGGGTCTATGTAAATCCCTCCGTCATTGAGCAAGAAACAGAGCGCATTATCCATGTCCGCAGTCAGCGATAACCCATGCAGCTGATTCCGCAGATCCCAGGACAGGGAACCGTTTTTGTCTGATCCCCAGCGAATAGGGGGCGCTCCGACCGTTTTCCATACACATCTTTGCGTGGCAATCATTTTTTGCAGCAGAACTGTTTCTCCGGCGCGATGGATTGTCGCTTTTTCCCACAGCAGGTGCAGTAATTCCCAATCCGCCTCCTGGCATGCATTTTTCAGGAGCTGTGGTAAAGAGCTCTGGAACAAATCAGCAGCATCAAAAACCTTACCAGCCGCTTCGGAGAGTTCTCCGCTTTTTTTTCGCCTTGCGACATGGCATTTGATTTGCAGGTGCGGATAGCCGCGAAAAACGGGGAAGTAATCCAAAATATAGAAGAGTCCTGAAGTGGAAGCCGGAAGGGGAGGAGGGGGAGAGACGGCTGTGATCGACTCGATCCATGATTTCTCATCATATGAAAGAAGCGGCTCTTGAGATAGGCTGGCTTGTGCAGGCAGATTGACCTGTTTATTTACGCCTTGCAATCCATGGAGGAGTGTCGCGGCAATATGCTTGCACTTGCTGCCGATGGGACAACTGCAAGTTCCTCTTAAAGAGGTTCCCTCACGCCATATCTTCACACAATAGGGTGTTTCAGCAGAGCCAGATACCCTGGCCTCTATTTGGGTCGGTGTCCGGGATACGACGACCACTCTTTTTTCGCGAGCATATTTCTTCCCGCGATGAAATGATGATGTATCAATATTATTTAGGCCTGATTCCAATACACTTTTTTCCATTGATCAAAGATGGCTCAATTGTTTGAGTATAAGTTAGGCGAGTAAGTTTAAAACGATTCTGAGTTTCAATCAAACATTAGTTTCTGAGTTAATCTCCTTCGGGCCGCATCAGGGGGAAAAAGAGGACATCGCGGATCGAGGGGGCGGATGTAAAGAGCATGACCAAGCGGTCGACGCCGATTCCAATGCCGCCGGTCGGTGGCATTCCCTGGCAGATGGCCTCAATAAATTCTTCATCCATGGGATTGGCCGCCTCATCGCCGGCCGCTTTCTTGTTGGCTTGATCCAGAAGAAGCTTTCTTTGCAGTTCGGGATCGTTGAGCTCTGTATAGGCATTGCAGAGTTCTTTGCCCAAAACGAAACTCTCAAACCGCTCGACCAACCCTTCTTTGCGCATGATTGGATCGCGATGGGGCTTGCATAGGGGCGTCGTTTCAATCGGATGGTCGATGATATGGTGCGGCTGGATCAGATGGGACTCTGCCAGCTCTTCGAATAGCATTGAGATCAATGCGCCGCGCGTGGCGTGAGGCACGTTTTTCGGATCGATCTGCGTATCTTTGAGAAGCTTGGCGCGCATAGCCGCTTCGTTCATATGGTCGACATCCAGATGGCCGTAGATTTTGATTGCTTCCTTCATCGTCATTCGTTTCCACGGAGCCTTGACATCGACGATGACCGCGCTGGAATCCCCATCCGGTGCATAGCGGAATTTTGTATCGCCGTAGAGATCAATGGCGATTTTTTCACAGACTCCTTCGACGAAATCCATCATATCCTCATAGTCCCATCCAGCGGCGTAGGCCTCCATCATGGTGAACTCGGGATTATGGGTCCGGTCGATGCCCTCATTGCGGAATACTTTGCCGATTTCATAGATGCGCTGCATGCCGCCGACAATGAGTTTTTTCAAGGATATTTCGAGCGCGATTCGCAAAAACATGTCCTGGTTCAGGGCATTGAGATGGGTCTTAAAGGGGGCCGCTTCGGCGCCGCCATAGATGTTTTGCAAAATCGGGGTCTCGACCTCTTCAAAGCCTTCCTCTTCCAGAAATTTGCGCAGGGTCAATAATATTCGCGAGCGGAGCCGGAAACGGGCCATCGATTCCGAATGTGTGATGAGATCGAGCCAGCGCTTGCGGTAGAGCACGCCTTTATCGGCGAGGCCGCTGTGTTTGTCTGGCAATGGCAATAGAGATTTGCACAGCAGTGTCAACGTTTTGACGAAAATGGTCAGTTCGCCCTTTTGCGTGCGGAATAGATACCCCTCGATCCCGAGAATATCGCCGAGGTCGATCTTTTTCTCGATGAACTTCATGGGCGTCAGTTCAGGAGTAGGGATCAAGCCCGCGACTTGCGTCATATCCCTGTTAAACATGACCTGGATGCGCCCTGTCTCATCCTGAATGTGGGCGAACGCATTCTTGCCCATCGCCCGGAAAAGAACTAGCCGGCCGGAGACGAATACGTGCTCCGTCTTGGCTGTAGCCGCATCATCGAAGTGGCCAACCTCTTTACCTTCTGTTTCAACCGTTAGCTGGGAAGATTTGCTGACCTGGACGTATTTGGGGGGATAGGGGTCGATACCGAGAGCGCGGATTTCAGCCAGCTTGCGGCTGCGGTTTTGAAATTCTTCATGGTGATGGTATTCTGGACTAGGAATCGTCATAATTTTTCACGCTAAAAGATACAAATTTACCCAATATCGCGAATCTATGCAATGATCTGGCTGGAAATCTATTTGAAAATTTTTATAGCTACGGTTAGCTTGAGGTTTTAGGAGAATTATGACCCGACTTGTGGGCGTTGTGAAAGGACCGACGATCATTGCGGCCAAAGAGCAGATCGAACGTGCTGTGCCATTGGCCGACCTCATCGAAATCCGACTCGATTTGCTGGATCCCAAAGCTCTGCAACATTTGAAGGAACTGCCTCGCCAAAAACCGCTCATTTTCACGTTTCGTAAAAAAACGCAGGGGGGCGCGCGCGACATCCCGGAGCAAGAGCGGTTGGAACTATTCGAAAAATGCCTCGCATGCCGACCCGAGTATTGCGATATTGAGACCGATACGGATCTTTCATTTTTTGATCGCATTGCAAAAAAATATCCCGACATGAAAATCATCGGCTCTTTTCATGACTTCGAACAGATGCCTGCGCATCTGGAAGAGGCGTTCGAAGCCATGCAAAGGCCCCAGATTGCTCATTACAAAATCGCGGTCATGGCCAAGACGGTCAACGATGCCTTGCATCTGATGGTTTTTGCCAGGGAAAAGCAGCATCTGACCTGCATCGCTATGGGCCATGATGGGCAGGTGTCGCGCATTTTGGGCCCCTTGTTCGGCGCCGAGTTTTGTTATGCTGCCATCGATGAGGCTGATGCGCCGCTGGGGCAGCTGAGCCTCAGCAGTTTGTGCGATGTCTACCGTTTTCGGGATCTCAATCCTCATACCAAGATCTACGCATTGCTCGGCGATCCCGTGGATAAAAGCCGGGGTCACATCTTCCACAATCAATCATTGCCGCCGGGAACCGTCTATGTGAAGCTGCATATTACCATTCCTGATATGCCCATGTTTTTTTCCATCATGCGCAAATTTCCTTTCGCCGGCTTCAGCGTCACGATGCCCCTGAAAGAACAGCTCGGGAAATATTTGACGCGGATTGATCCGGCCAGCATTGCAATTGGCTCTGTCAATACGATCCTGGTGCAGGATGAGCATCTCATTGGTTATAACACGGATGGCGCCGGAGCCATGAACGCCTTGGAGCATCATCAGCCCGTCAAAGGGCGCCGTTTGGCGATATTGGGAGCGGGCGGATCGGCCCGTGCCATTGCCTATGAGGCCATTGCTCGCGGGGCTCTAGTGATTGTATTGAATCGAACAGTAGAGCGTGCGCAGGCCCTGGCGAAGGAGTTTGGCTGCGAGGCCGCTCCTTTAGAGGAGTTTTCCAAAACGCCGTACGATGTGCTGATCAACACCGTGCCTGTCGATTTACTTTATGATCCGCAGTTTCTCAATCCGTCTGCGACAGTGATGGATATTGTCTATTGGGAAACTCAAACGCCTCTCTTGAAGGCAGCCCACGAGCGCGGCTGCGTCTGCATCACTGGATGGGAGATGTTTCAGCAGCAAGCTCTGTTGCAGCAAAAGATCTGGTTTAATCGTTAAGTCCGGCGATTTCGCGTAGAAGCCATTTGGCTTTTTGATTGCCGAGATGGGCGGCCTTTTCCATGTCTTTGCGGGCTGCGGCGGCTTTTCCGGCCGCATATTTGATTTGGCCGCTCTGGAAATACTCATCGCCGCTCAAAAACTTGCGTTTAATTGATCGCGGACGCAATGTCTTTAGTTTCATATAACCCACATGATTGCTTTAATAATTATAGCATGCGTGACATTTAATAAATAGTTTTTGTTTGATTTAAAATTAAAAAATAATAATAGTAATTTTTTGGTCGGTAGAGGAGATCGTTTCATGATGAAAAAAAATATTGCCGATGTTATTTTTGCTTTTATTGAAATTTAGTCTTTGTGTGTGTAAAAATTTGAATTTCAATGATATCCACAGATGAGCTCAAAAATTTTGACTAATCCGATGGCCTCATTTTGAAAAATGATTACAATCCCGAATCAGATGCAGGATGCTGTATGTTGAAGGTCCCGGCAGTCAAAAAGAGCGATCAGATGGATGGATTTTTACCATTTGTTCATTCGGCTTTTTCTGACGAGATTTTTATTAATACTTTGGAAGATCGCAGGGGCCGAGGAAGAAACGACTACACAATCGAATTGTTGTGGAAAGCGCTGCTATCTGGCGTCGCTGGTCAAGTGTCTTCCGTTGAACAGATGCGCCGTAAAATGAAAGAGCAGCCCGATCTGTTTACCAAAATCCCCTCAGCATTTTCTTTTTCCCGATTTTTTACTTTTTTGTGTGGATTTTCTACTGACATTGAGGCTCTGTTTTTTCGAAAAGCCCATGATTTGGCCCCCGAATTCGGGTGCGTGATCGCCGTTTCCCAGTTCGATCAGATCCATTTTCTCTGGGAGAGCGAGTCAGGCCTTCCATTGTGTTTCCAAATGGCGCTGCCGCATGAAACGAACACGCAGGTCGCTGAAAAACTGATCGATCGGCTGCGCTCCTTGAGTCCCGTGTTTTCTTCAAGAATCAAATATCTGCTGGGCAGCAGTTCTTACGAGGGGTTGATCAAAACAGCATGGGATCGCTACAAAATGCGCGCGATCATTCCACTTTCGTCGTCGCAAATTTCGCCTTTGCACCCCCATCGCGATGCGCTGTATGACGAACAAGGGATGGTCTATTGCCAGGCGGCGGGTGGTATGCGGGCCATGGTTTTTGCCGGGTTTGAAGAGAAGCGCAACGCGCTTAAATACCGCTGTATGGCGCGGCATTATGGGACGGAATGCAAAAAAATGGCGACCTGCCCTTTGCGCTCCGGGTTGCGGATTCCGATTTCATTGGATGAGAGAATTTTTACACCGCTGCCGCGCACCAGCTATCGATGGGGCCAAATCTATTCTCTGTATCGATCGCAAGAATCGGTGATCGCGGAGGTCCGATCTCATTTGCAGCTGGCCAATAATGATATGAAAAAGATTCTATTCTGCCGGGTAGCGTCCGTACTGCTATTGGCGCGCCTTCTTTATTCCCGAATCAAAGGATAGGCGTAGGCCCCCTGGCAGGGGCGATAGGAGGTGGACGGTGTATCAATAGAAAAATGCTTGATCAGGCCAAATAAGAAAGGAGCTTTATATGAAATATCATTTTCGAGTTGAAAAAGAAAAATTCGGCTTTTCAGCTCAATGTATGGAGCTTGAAGGATGTATCACCCAGGGCGATTCGAGAGAAGAACTCAACGCCAATATGCAAGAAGCTCTTAATATGTATGTGTTTGAATCGGATGATTCCAATGAATTGGCGCCATTTCCAAACCAAAATATTAAGAGGTCGCCGCACATCGTTGAGGTTCCTTTAGATCCAGAAATTGCATTTTCCTTTATGCTGCGCCGCCATCGGATCCAGCACAAGCTAACGCAACACCAAGCTGCCAAGAAAATGGGATTTAAGAACGTCTACAGTTACCAACGATTAGAGAAGAAAAGCAACGTTACCATTGATATCATGGCAAGGGTGAAAAGTTTGTTCCCAGAATTTTCGATCGATCTTGCGTTCGCTTAGGGATCGTTCAAAAATAACTTTTAGCGTTCTCGAGGGAAAAATCGATTTATCTATTGAGAATTTTTCCTTGCAGAGAGAAACAAGACTCTCAGCACTAAACTTTATTCTTGAAC
Source organism: Parachlamydiales bacterium (assembly GCA_015661075.1). Lineage (GTDB taxonomy): Bacteria > Chlamydiota > Chlamydiia > Chlamydiales > SM23-39 > CAISYW01. The sequence continues at coordinate 24,944 of JACVQJ010000032.1, forward strand.
GATCCCTTAAGCTCAACTTTGTACATTTTTAGGGCCGCCTGCCTCGAAATATTTGCCCTTAGAACGCAAAATCTAGCTGTCAAAAAATTAAGAACCTACCCGTGCGGAGTATATTATTCCCGAATCAAAAAAGTCTGAAACGACTTTTTCATATGCTCCATCAAGGCATCGTCCCAGACGTTTTGGTAGACGGTGGTCAGGCTTTCGTTGCCGCAGCCCTGTGTGCGGAATTGTTGAAGGGCATAGTGGTGAGCCCCTAAGGCAATCAGATCTTCTGCTAGGCGCTTCAGATCGTCGATGGTTAAAAGGCGGGGGTGGACGGTTGTTCGAAATTCATAGCGAACGCCGCTGGCTAAAATGTGGCTGGCCGACATTTTGGCTGTTAGTCCGCTTTTGGGAATGCGGGTGATCTTTTCATAATCATCGAAGGGCGCCTTGATATCCATGCCCACCCAATCAACGTAAGGCAATACGGTCTGGAGCGGATCGGGGTGCATCCCTGCGGTGTGCAGTCCGATTTTAAAACCCATCTTTCGGACGTCTTGAATGGCCGAGATCAAATCCGGCTGCTGCGTGGGTTCTCCGCCGCTGAACACGACCGCATCGAGAAATCCCTGGCGCATTTTGAGAAAATTCAGAATGCGCGGCCAATCGTACGCTGCCTTAGCCGAGCACGATTGTAGATGGGGGTTATGGCAGTACCCGCATCGCCAGGGACAACCCTGGCAGAACAGAACGGCTGCCAGGGCGTCAGGGAAATCGATGGTCGTAAAAGGAGCAATTCCACCAATTTTCATTGTAGTTTCGCTACGCATTCGCGGAAATACTGCCTTTCGTAAAATTCTCCTTTTTTTCCGATATTAAAGAGCGAAACGGGTCGATGATACCCCATCACTCTCGTCCATATTTCACATGGTTGTCTTTCTTCATCTGATAACGCAACTTGTGTTGAACGATTCATTGATCGCCTCCTTTGGCTTTTTGTACGATCAGTTCCTGATCGCATTTGGGACAGAATTTGTGTTCGCCCGCCAAATATCCATGCTTGGGGCAAATGGAAAAGGTGGGTGTAACCGTAATCAGAGGAACCTTGAATTGTTCCAGAGATTTTTTCACGAGCGTTTTACATGCCTGCGTGGAAGACAGTCTTTCCGTCATGTAGAGGTGTAAGACCGTTCCTCCGGTATATTTTTTCTGTAGAACTTCCTGCATGCGCAGAGCCAGGAACGGATCGTCGGTATACGAAACGGGTAGCTGCGAAGAGTTGGTATAGTAGGGGTTTTTCTCCGTCCCTGCTTGCAGAATGCCGGGGAAGCGGGCCTTGTCTTCTTTGGCGAAGCGGTAGGTCGTTCCTTCGGCCGGCGACGCCTCGAGATTGTACATATGCTTGGTCTCTTCCTGGAATTCCGTCAGGCGGAAGCGGATGTGATCCAGAACGCGGCAGGCAAAATCATGGCCCCATTGCGTGGCGATGTTTTCTTTGTCCTGCGTGAAGTTGCGGATCATCTCGTTCATCCCGTTGACGCCGATCGTCGAGAAGTGATTGCGGAATGTTCCTAAAAAGCGCTTGGTGTAGGGATATAGCCCTTGGTCCAGATAGTGCTGGGATGTTTTTCGTTTGATCTCGAGGCTTTCCTTGGCGAGATACATCAGTTCGTCGAGACGGGCGAGCATTTTTTTCTCGTCGCCCGGGAATAAATAGCCTAACCTGGCGCAGTTAATCGTGACGACGCCCAACGAGCCGGTCTGTTCGGCCGAGCCAAACAGGCCGTTGCCTCTTTTCAACAGTTCACGCATATCGAGCTGCAGCCGGCAGCACATCGACCGGATCATGTTCGGTTTGAGTTCAGAATTGACGAAGTTCTGGAAGTAGGGCAGCCCGTATTTCGCCGTCATGGAAAAAAGAAGATCAGCATTTTCGCTATCCCATGGAAAATCAGGCGAGATATTGTATGTGGGAATCGGGAACGTGAAAACGCGGCCGCTGCGGTCTCCTTCCGTCATCACTTCGATGAAGGCGCGGTTGATCATCGCCATTTCTTCTTTAAGATCGCCGTAGGTAAACGGCATCTCTTTGCCGCCCAGCAGGGGATGCTGCGCTTTCAAATCATCCGGGCATGTCCAATCGAAAGTGAGGTTCGTAAATGGAGTCTGGCTGCCCCAGCGCGATGGCACGTTCAGATTGAAGATCAGCTCCTGCATGTTCTGTTTGACATCTGCATAGGTAAGCTTGTCGGCGCGGATAAAAGGAGCCATGTAGGTATCGAACGAGCTGAACGCTTGCGCGCCCGCCCATTCGTTTTGCAAAGTGCCTAAAAAGTTGACGATCTGGCCAATGGCGCTGGACATATGCTTGGGAGGGCCGGCTTCGACTTTGTTCGGCACGCCGTTGAACCCCTCGTTGAGCAGGGTTCTGAGCGACCAGCCAGCGCAATAACCGCCGAGCATGTCGAGGTCGTGAATATGGTAATCCGCTTTTCGATGGGCTTGACCGATCGCGGGGGGATAAATGTGATTGAGCCAATAATTGGCGACCATTTTACCGGAGATGTTGAGAATCAGACCGCCGATGGAATATCCGATGTTCGCATTGGCTTTGACGCGCCAATCGAGCTGATCGAGGTATTCGTTGATCGAATCTTCGACGCCAACCGTTGTTTTTTCTCGCTGTACTGGCTTATCCGTAAGTAGGCTCATGGTACCCTCGTTTCTGTGTATACCACAACATATGGTATTAGTGATTTTTTAAAAATACCACATCTTGTGTTTTTTGGGGTGAGGGGTATTTCTTGCGCTGTTAAAAAAAAGATGGAAGAAACATCTCCCTGATCAACAGGGTTTTGGTGGAAACAGAGGTTGGAAAGAAAATGGATGGGGGTGGGGGATTTTGAGGATGGATCACAAGTTTTCAGTAAAGAAAACGGGCGTTTCATTGTATACTTTCGAGCATGAGAAAAATCCCAGCGATATTTTTTTTGTCCATGGTTGTTTGGCAATCACTCTTTGCTCTCGAGCGAACGGGTTTCGGTGTCGGGATGGCGGCGGGTTATCGTCAGGACTGCGTAGACTGGCGGATTGGTTCTCGCGGACGGCCCACTTCGTGGAATCACGAGCGCTATCCCCATTTGCGCATGTTTGATTGCGCGGCTGGGATCGATGCCAGCGCTGCCGGATTTCACCTGCAGGGGCAGGGGGATTTGGGTTGGTTTTCCGATCAGCGAATGTACAAACGGATCGACGAGCCGCTCATGGGCGAATTCAATCCGGCCGCATCGTCCCAATTTGATTTCATTGCCAGAGGAAGAGCCGCATCGATGGACTGGCGCTTCGGGTACCAATTTGAGTTTGATAAAAATCAATGGGCTTTTCTGCCGTTTGTCGGATGGGTCTATAATCAGATCAACATTCACCGCAACGGCTCCATTCCTCCCTTTTTTCCTATGACGCAAAACATTCCGGCTCCTTATGCGCAGGCTAATGAGTCGGTGGGTTTTATGTCGGGTTTGCACCAAACCTGGCGAGGGCCCATGCTCGGCGCAGCGGTAGGCTGGCAGATCGCTCACAGGCTGGCCATTGATGCCAGCTATGGATACGGATGGCTGAAATTCCGGCAGAATTTTGCTGAAACCAATCAGGCGCTTCTTTATCTGAGTGGATCCGCCTCGCCATCGGAGAACATCAGCACGACGATCGCTGATGGGCGCATTCAAAGCCGCGCGCGCTGCCATCTCGCCCGATGCAAGATTGAAATGAATATGACAGCTCATTGGCTGTTTGATTTTGTTGCCCAGTATGCCAGTTATTACACGTTAACGGCTTCCTGCCGATCGATGCAGCAGCGATCAGGGGGCTCTTTGGAGGAAAAAGTCCAAAGCGCCCAATCTCATCTTTATTCGGCCGCATGCTCTGTCGGATTGACCTATCGTTTTTAAATGTGCATGTGTGGTATTTCGATTCATAGTGTTCAAGGAGCTTTTATGAATATTTACCTGACGCCAGCGATGGCATTAATTGCGGGAATTCTCATTTTGTTTTTTCCCCGCGTTTTGAATTTTATCGTCGCAGTGTATTTGATTCTGGTCGGGATTCTCGGTTTTTGGATGAAATAACTAAGTATTTTCCAAGACTTTCCGGATTAGAGCTTTGCTGATATTGAACTCCTTCCTAAAGGAAGGAGATTCTTCGACAGCTAATGGCGGGCGCTTAAAAGCGCCCGATAAAATAAATAGCTCGGCTTACCCGCCCCTGAAACCACGCCAAATTGTAAATGAGGTATTCGTATGTTTAGGTGCGGTATTTTTTCTTTTTGCATCTGTGTAGCGATTTTGACTCCTATTGATGATGCGACAGCGTTTTGGGGTTCTGAGAAATTATCTCCCAAGGCGGAGCGGGCGAAAAAGACCCTGGAAGGCTTCGATACCGAAATTGAAAATTCCCTTCGCGATTTTGGGATCCCGGGATGTGTGCTGGGGGTCATCGTCGACGGGCATGTCGTATATCTCAAAGGATTTGGCTATCGCGATAACGAAAAGAAGCTGCCGGCTACCGCTGACACCGAGTATTTAATCGGCTCTTGCACCAAGGCATTTACGGCGTTTACGATCGGGTGTCTAGTGGATGAGGGATACTTCGGTTGGGACGACCGAATGGTCGACTTGATTCCGAATTTCCGCCTTATCGACCAGTATGTATCGCAAAAGCTGACATTGAGGGACCTGTTGGCTCACCGCACTCCTCTGCCGCGGCATGATTTTATGTGGTATAATTCAGATTTGACCCGACAAGACGTTTTTGATCGCATGCGCTATCTGGATTTTGATTCAAATCAGGCCGAATTTTTCCACTACAGCAATATAACCTACATGGCTGTAGGGATGGCCGCTGAAAAAACAGCGAACAAAAGCTGGGAGGAGCTTGTCACGGAAAAAGTATTGCTGCCTCTCGGCATGAAGCACACGGGTTTTTCCATTGCGGAAATGCAAAAGCACTCCGATTTTGCCCTTCCCTATATGGAAAGAGATGAAAAAATCAAGCGGATGAATTTCCGCGATTTTCATGTAATCGCCCCGGGCGGCGGGATGTATTCCAACGTCACGGATCTATGCCGTTGGGCACAGATGCAGCTCAAGCATGGCGAGTGGCAGAAAAAAGCGTTAATCAGCTCTGCAACTCTCAAGGAGATGCATTCGCCGCAAACCGTTGCGACGGGTTATCCTGAGAGCAAAGAAGAGCAGGTGAGAGCGTATGGGCTTGGATGGTATGTACAGAGCTATCTTGGCATCCTCAACGTCATGCACGATGGAGCGCTCGATGGGTTTTCATCCGTAATATCACTACTGCCTTCGAAAGATATTGCAGTCGTAATCTTATGCAACATGAATTTGACGGCATGGCCTCGTTATGTTGTCATGGATGCGTTCGACCGGGTTTTGGAGATCCCTCGCAATAATTGGTTGAAAGAAGGGAAGGAATTCCTCGTCAAGACGCGAGAGATTGGAAAAGAAAGCCGCGAGAAAGAAGATCTGAATCGTAAAAAGGGAACCTCGCCATCGCACAGCCTTGAAGATTATACCGGTGAATATGAGCATCCTGGATATGGAACGATCAAAATCGATTGCGTCGATGGCATATTGCAGGCCCATTATAACAATTTTATTTTTGGATTGGAACATTGGCATTATGATGTTTTTAATATCAAAACTGAATCGGAAGACACGTTCGTTTCGCTCAAAAACATGAAATTGACCTTTCGCAATAATCTGAGCGGCAATGTTGACGAGCTGATCGTGCCCTTTGAGATGAAAACGAAAGATCTCGTCTTCGTACACAAGCAAGTCGATTCGCTCACTGCGATCGCTTATCTTCGCCAATTTGTCGGTAAATATGAGATTTACGGTTATACAGTACACATCAAACTAACTGACAAGGGATTGGTGGCAATTATTCCAGGAAATGCCGAAAGCGAGCTGGATCCGATGGGGATCAATCATTTCAGCATAAAAAACTTCAAAGGCTGCTGGGTTCGTTTCACGATGGATGATAAAAATCAGGTCCTGGAAGCGCAGCTCACGACGCCATATGGAGTGACTTATACGGGCAAAAAAGCCGAAGGGGCTTCTGCCTGATCATTACGCACATTTTCCATTTCCATAGGGGGCTGCGGCTTTGCCATATGGATCCTCTGTTTCGCCCATAGCTGCTTTCAGCTATGGGCTTCACCATTCGGACCGCTTACGCTTCCATCTGGCTTTGCCTCGCCTCCCTTTAGAAACGGAACTTGTGGGTAACGATCAGGGCTTCTGCTTAGAAAATAAAGAATCTCCTCCGCTTTAAAGAGGAGATTCTTTCTTTGTTAAAAATCAACAGTCAGGCGCGTGGTTAATCCTTGCATGGCGATGACGCCCGTGTTGATCCAGGTCTCTTTTGCGTCAAAGGCAGAAGTGCCGGTGCTGGAGCGGTGAATTTCTTGCAGATTCATCCAGGCATTTAGTTCATAACCGGCAAATAATTCCACACGGCAATTGCAGAAGTTCTTCTGCCAGGATGGTCCTAGAATAAATTGCGCCGTGAAAGCGGGCCGGGTGTCATGAAATTCGCTATGGCGCAGGGCCAGGGTTTGCGTCGAAACAGTTTGTTTTGAGCTGTTCTCGTAGCTTCCCATATATACGCCCAGGGACGACAGGCCGGTCAGATAAATATCATTGCCCCAGAACCAGTCTCCTGTGATCCCCATCCGCATGCCCCCGCCGGTATAATGCCAACGGTTGCGGATGGCGGTACTTTGAAGAGTCGTATCATAATAATCGACTTTCCAATCTTGCTTGATCCATACGGCGCCGATGCTGGCCACCATCCTCACCCGCAGGTGGGGATTGGGATTGAACATGCGACTGACCGAAAAGTCGAATAAATTATAGTTGAATTCGATGGAACTGTGCGCGTGGATCAAGGGATTGGTCACAATCTGGGGCCAGGTGCCGGTTAGATATTCTGTTGCAGATTCTGGTTTTCCTACGCGGTTCTTTCCCTTCGAGATCAAATGAGTGTATTGGCCGCGGGCTTCCCAATACTTGGGCGCGTTGTAATAGCTGACGCCGAGGCGAAAGCCCGGATCGAGGTTGTAAGTGGCTGATTTAACCTCGCCAATCGCTAAATACGGTGCCAGTAATGGCGCCGATTGTTTCATTTTTTGGGCGTAATCGACGCCGTTTTCCTGGACGGTCCAGTATAGAAATTCTGCTGCACCCGATATGACTTCGGCATCTTTTCGAAAAAGGTCCGCATCGTAGGGAACAGGAGCTTCCTTCACGGTTTTGGGGGATGCTGCCGTCGCAGCAAATGGAACAAGGACGAGTGCCAAAATGGCTTTGTGAATATCAGTGAGCATAAAGTTTTTCTCCTCAATAAGTGCAAATTAGTAAAAAAAGGCACATTAGTTCAAGGAAAAAATGAGCTATATACTTGAAAAAATCTGAGAAAATGAACAAAGTCCAGGTCGAGGTGGATATATGGAAATTTGGTTGGAAACTGCAGCGCCCCAAGCGGCACAAAAAGCGGATGATATGGGGATATTGTTTGGTGTGGTGACAAACCCTACCTTAGCGGGGCGTTGTGAGATGGCGTTCGAGGACCAACTCCTGGCTATGCTGAATGTCCAAAAAGGTCCGGTGTGCGCACAGGTAGTATCGTCAGTGGCCGAGGAGATGATTAAACAGGGCGAAGCGCTCGCGCAATTATCCGAGCGCGTCATCGTCAAAGTGCCGGTGACTCGGGAAGGACTTCGGGCCATTCATGCCCTGTCATCCAAAAAAATTTCGGTGATGGCGTCAGTCGTCTTCGATCCAGGACAGGTCCTATTGGCCGCGCGCGCGGGAGCCAGCTATATTGCGCCATTCTTTTCGATGATTTGCAATGCGGATCAGAACGGAATCGATGAGCTGAAGAAAATGGTGCAGCTCATCCATCGCTACGGTTTTCCGACGAAAATGATCGCGGCATCCCTTCAATCGACAGAGCATGTTCGAGAGTGTTGTTCGCTGGGCCTCGATGGCGTCACTTTAAGCGAAGATTTATTTGATGAATATGTCGCGGATCATCCGTTGACGATTAAAACAATCGAGCGGTTCCAGCGGGATTGGAAAAAAGCAGCTCCCCGCAAAAAACTGCCTATGTAATTTCATATAACGAGTCCGTCGCACCGATTTTTTTAAATGGCGGAGGGATCGGCGAGGTCAATCTGAGATATTGTCCTGTAAATGGGTGTTGGAATGCGATTTCCCGGGCGTGAAGGCACAACCTCCGGATCGGATTCTCGGTGGCGCCGTATCGCAAATCCCCCAGAACGGGACATCCGGCTTCTTTGCAATGAACCCGGATCTGATGCTTGCGGCCTGTTTCCAGGCGCAGGCGCGCGTAGGTATACTTGGCTGAGCGCCGCAGCACTTCGTAATGGGTGATTGCTTGTTTGCCCTCAGTGGGATCGTAGCTGATTTTTACGTCGAAACTCGGCAGTTCCACCAATGAGCACTCCCAGCGTCCGCGATTTTCAGGCAGGCGGCCTTCCAGAACAGCGAAATATTCGCGATGAAGATCGTGCCGCTCGAAAAGCACGTCGAATTTTTCCCGCGAGGCGAAGCCGCGAGCAAAAATCAGAACGCCTGACGTTTCGCGATCGATGCGATGGACGGCAAAAATCTGATCCGTTTGATAATGGTCCTGCAAAATGCCCAGGGCATGGCGTTTGGAAGAGGGGCCGTCGAGAGGCACGCTGAGCAGGTTTTCCGGTTTGTCGATGACAATCAGATAGCGGTCTTCGTAGAGGATTTTTAAATCCCACGCCTGTTTGGCCTGAAATGTTTCTTGGGCTTCGAGAACTTGGCCCTGTTCAAGGACCCGATCATCCCGTTCGAGAGGCTGATCGTCGACGGTAAAACGGCCTCCTTTGATCCAATGCTGCAGCGTTCTACGGGAGCTGTCGGGAAATAGACGGCGAAGCGCATCAATGGCACGCATGGACTCAGGAATCGTTAGTTTCATGTATAAAATAATGTTTTTGCACAGGAAATTATAGCGGAAATGGGTCTATATAAACACGCACATTATTCACCAGGAGGGCGTCGGGAGATTTTTAGAGCGCCGCGGAGTTTTTTTCCCTCGAGCATTTTCTCTTGCTGGCGGCGGGTGCGGCGCCGTTTTTGACGGCGTATTTTTTCCATAGCCATCTGTTTTTCGCTTTTCTCATGAAAAATTTTACTTTCCAGCTTTACGCACATCTCGCGCCGGGCGATATACCTGTTCAATTCGCGCGAGCGCTCCTGCTGACATTTGACCTCAAGTCCTGTGGGAAGATGTTTCAGATACACACAAGATGCGGTTTTGTTGACCTTCTGTCCGCCTTTGCCGGAGCCCAAAATGAACTTTTCGATCAGATCCTGCTCGCGCAAGCCGCATCGCTGCATCCGCTCCGCTAAAGCATCGTGTTTTTCTTTCGTAATTGTCATTTATTGGAATACCTGTTAAGGTTAAAGGCCTATGAGTAAGGGGTTTTTTAATCCCAAGTTCTTAGTAACCAAAAGATGAAGATTTGTCTTGACTAGGCCTTCCATTCGAAATACCCCGTTTAGGTTTTCTTTGAGTTGCCATAGCTCGGTAGTCTTCGAGTATTTCATTATTTTCAGGAGTATAAAGGAATGAATCCACAAAACCAAAAGCTTTACGTTGGAAATTTGAATTTTGACGCGACCGAAGACAACGTCCGCGAGCTGTTTGCAGCTCACGGTGAAGTCGCTGAAGTAAAGATCATCATGGATCGCTTCTCAGGCCGATCAAGAGGATTTGCGTTTGTTCGCATGGCAACAACCGACGGAGCTGGAAAGGCAAAAGATGCTCTTCATGGGCAGCCTTTTCAAGGGAAGGCATTAGTCATCGATTGGGCACGCACTGAACAGCGCGATCGTCCAGTAGGTGGTGGCGGCGGCGGTGAGCGTCGTGAACGTCCAGCCGGTGCAGGCGAATTCCGCCCACGCCGTGAATGGAGTGGGAATAGCGATCGCGGAGAGCGTCGCGAACCTCGCGGCGGTAACGACCGTTATTTCCGTTAATTGAAGAGGGAGGATTTCTCCCGAGATCAATCCCGGGCCTATTTAGCGCAAGCTGGATGGGCCCGGTTCTTTTTTTGTTAACACAGCGATCGTCAGCCGAGAAATGGCGACGAGCTGATTGTGTTCATCTCTGATTTGAATATCCCAAATTTGCGTCGATTTGCCTAAATGCATGGCGCGCGCTGTGGCTGTGACGAGTCCTCGGGTTATCGCTTTGACATGATTGACGTTGATCTCCAGCCCTACGCAAAATTTTTGCAATCGATCGACGCAGAAATTGGCCGCGACGCTCCCGATGGTTTCAGCCAGGGCGCATGATACGCCGCCGTGCAGGGTGCCAAGAGGCTGGTGTACTTTGGCGCTGACGGGCATGGTGGCTCGCAAAAAATCATCGCCGATTTCGGTGAATTCGATTCCGAGAGTTTCGAGCAGATCAGTTCGTGACCAGTGCTTGATTTCATCAATGGAAGTCGGGGCGAACCAAATGGGTTTCATGGATTTTCGTAAAATGCAGGATTTTTCCTTTCCGCTTTTGCATGATGCGCTATTCTGAGAGTATATGGAAGGATAAAAGTCCCGGCAAAGTAAGGTTTTTGCCGGGCCCATCAAATCGTTTACGTGTTCGTTGATAGCCCCATCCAAACGAGAAACAGAGCGATCAAGAGCCAAACCCACGTCCAGACCTGATAGCTTTGTTTGCTCATCAGATTTTTGGACATGTTGACATATCTTTCCGGAAAGAACAGAGTGACGAGTCCTTTCAAGAGAGCTAGCCAGGCAATGATCGTGATCAATACTTGCCAGTTAGCGACCCAAAGATTGTGGGGCACCAATACGACGAGAGAGAAAAGAATATTGGTGGCGGCGCAAACGAACAGAGAAGCAGGGTGGGCGAGCACCTCTGTCATGATTTTTTTGAAACGCTGCGGCTGCAAAAGCATCGCAAGACAGATAAAAAATAAGTAAAACCCGATCACCTGGGCAAAAAAACTTGATACGGCAGATACCGCTAATGAAAAGCACATAGATCCATCTCCTAAAAATATACCTCTAACTTCTACATATCAAAAAAAAAATCTAATAGCTAGAAAAATGTAAAATAAAAAATTGATTATAATGAGTTGAACGATTAGCAGGAGTTTGGTATAATTAACTACGAATAATTAAATGAGGTTATTTTGGCGTCAAGAGTGTTATTAATTATTTCATTATTAGCTTTGTCTTCATTCTCTTTTGGTGATTCAGAATGGGTGAGTGTTCCGCGGCCTGAAAAGGTGGTTCATCAATTGGAACGGGAAGATCATTCGATTTGGGTTGTCTTTGCTAAAACGTTCGGCGAGGACCGGGTTCTTCTGCGGTTTCCCGAAGATCCGGTCTATCATCGTGCGGAGAGCCGATTTGATGCATTTGCCTCTCATTTGGGTGTGGGTGAAATGTCACTGATCGCGCAAAAAAAGGAAATAGGCACATCTTCTTCGCCTATTGGCGATATTGCCTATTTCGATGCCGAATCCGGCCGTTGGATCCGCGAGAGGCATATCGACACGGATCAACATCATTTCGTCCTGCGCGTCTCGCATCCATCCCAGAGTTCGTCGCTTTTTCGGCAATTCACCGACTCGTTTGAGATCGAAAGAGGTCAGCCATAATTTACATTTTCCTCTATGAAAATAGGTGTTTTTCACATCGAAAATTTTAAAAATGTTTGCGGAAAAAGATCGACATTCAGTATCTTTCTCTTATTCTTTTGAGTTTAAGCACTAAAAGAAAAAGAACAGCCTGACTGTTCAACGATCACTCGAGTTAAATCAACTTGAGATGGGCAATTTTTTTTTGACAGTGGAAGAAGAGAAGAGTAAGTAAGGAACGCTTGTGTGAGGTGTCTATAACAATAGGACCTCGCAATCAAAAAATAAATTAAGAGATTAAA
>JACVQJ010000007.1 GCA_015661075.1 Parachlamydiales bacterium
TTTTGATTAGACGTAACTTATTAACAAAAAAAGACTTAAGCTGCTAGACTAAACGTGTTTAAAGAAAGATTAGGCGTTTTCGTGGCGAACTTGGGATTAGACATGCTGAAAAAATAAAAGAGAAAAATCGGCAATTTTTCAAAGGAACTGTTACCTTTCAAACAACTCAACAGTCATCTGATTTATCTCAGTTTGATTCCAATTACTTTGATGTCGTGTCGTCCAGAGAAGTTTTCTTATATCTTCCTCTAGATAAAAAAGAAATTATGAACAACGAAACGTTTAGGGTATTAAAACCAAATGGTAATTTAATTATTGTTGATTGGATAAAAGAAAACAATTTTTCTCAAAATACATTAAAAATGATAGAAATAGATTCAGCAAACTTTAATTTAATTACCATCGAAGAATATCTAGAGTGTTTAAAAAGATCTGGGTTTAAAGATATATTCGTGTATAATTTAACAGAAAATTATATTAAATATTCTGATCAAAAAACATTTAAATGTAATGAATTGCGCGAAGAGTACATAAATAGATTTGGACAAAAAGTGTTCGACAACGCGCTTCTAAGCTGGGATTATCAAAAAAAAGCATTCCTAAATCATGAAATTAGGGTTGTTAAAATCATAGCTAACAAATCTGAGTAGAATCTAATAGTTTCACCCTTATACTCGATGGCTCTGCTATGTTTCTCGCTGTTCTTATTTTTGGAGCGGTTGTAAAAAACACATTTGGCACTCACATATGAAAAGTAAAATCCAGTACCATCTTTTAATCATCTCTTCACTCCAGGACATCGCATGAAAAAAAGGCACTCCGCCGCATATCAAGCTCTTTGCAGCGAATATTACGAATCGGACAAACCACATCCTCCAACTGATGCTTTGGCCTATTATTCTAATTTAGTTAAGCAAGCGAAAGGTCCCATCCTTGAACCCATGTGTGGATCCGGGCGATTTCTTGTTCCTCTGGCTCAAACCGGAGCCAACGTCACCGGATTTGATACATCTGAACACATGCTCAATCTCTGTCAGTTGAAATGCCAAAATAAAAAAATTCAAGCTAACGTCATCCTCGCATCATTTGCCAATTTTCGTCCATCCGCCCAATTTAAGCTAATTTACATCCCTAGCGGATCATTTTGCCTTTTAACCGATCCTCACAGCATACAGGAAGGTTTGCGCTCCATCGCCGCCTGTCTAGAAAAAGGTGGCAAATTCGTATTTGAAGTGGACACAATCCAGAGCATGAGCCCAACTCCTGGAATCTGGCAAGGCAGTTCTGTCGTTAAGCTAAATGGACAAAGAATTGTGCTAAACACATGCGCTCAATTCAACACCCGAACTCGTGTTTCACAAACTCTTTGCCGCTATGAGCTGTGGGATCTGAACGCGATTGTCCGCACCGAAGTCGAAGAATTCAATGTTCGGCTCTATGAATTGAGCGAAATCGAACCGCTTTTAAAAAAACACAACCTAGCAATTGTGAAAACGCGAACGCCCTATACCGACCAAGAACCAGACTCAAAATCAGAAAGCATTTTATTCGAGTGCGTTAAATGTTGACGATTAGGATTACGCAATGCAAAAGAAAAGAAGAGCACCACATGGGTATCCTTTTCCCATCTTTTTCCGTGGACCATTTGTGGACCACTGACATACAAATAAGCGCGACAAATCACAACAGTTCGCAGTAGCTCGAAAGGCTGACTTTCCGCTATGATTTCGGGAAGTTAGCTGCTAAATGGCAGGGGCGGTGCTGCGGACTCATAACCCGTCGGTCCCTGGTTCAAGTCCAGGTTGCCCCACTTCTGTAAAGCGCTTATTTTACCATGGATACGCAAACCAAAGCTTGACTAAACATCAAGTTAAAGTTTAAATTATGTGTCCGCGGTACAATGGCGGTGCAGTGAAAAACAATTTTACCCAGCACGCCATCCAACCAAACCTGAAACACATAGGTTGGAAAATATGGCATCAATTTTTAAACGCAAAAATGACGATGGCACGACTGTTTGGCGCGTCGTCATACGCATCAAAGGCTACCCGACTATCTGCAATCACTTTGACCGGAAGCAGGAAGCCGACGATTGGGCAGCTGATACCGAGCGGCAGATCCGGCTCGGCCAATTCAAATTCGATCAGCACAACAAAATCCATACCTTTGCCGAACTAATCGATCGATTTTTGCAAGACGGAGCTCTCGAGCATCACCGATCCGCAGAAGACACCCAGCGTCATCTTACCTATTGGAAACAACGGCTGGGCGACTTTGGTCTCGTTCACATCACTCCGGAAAAGCTCGGCAAAGAGCGGCAGGCGCTTGCAGATACTCCAACCACCGATGGCCGCAAACGATCCAATGCGACAGTGAATCGCTATATGTCATCGCTCTCAACACTCTTAAGCTATGCCACGCAAAATCTGAATTGGATTAGCGAAAACCCTGCCCTGCGCCTCAAAAAGCTCAAGGGAAGGGCCAGGCCGGGACCGCGTCTTGACGGAAGAGGAAATCTCGCGCCTCCTCATCGCTTCGAAAGAAAGCAGATCGCCCTATCTGTACTGCATCGTCCTTCTGTCTTTGACGACGGGCGCACGTCAAGGCGAAATGCTGAATCTGGAATGGAAACATATCGACTTCGCAAACAAGCTGGCGTTCATCAAAGAGACCAAAAATGGCCATCCGCGCAGCATCGCCCTCTGCGATCCGGTCATCCAGGAACTGCATCGCCTGCATGAAGTCCGCAATCCCCAAAAACCGCTCGTCTTTGCGAGCAAAACAGCATTCGGTCGTATCGACATCAAGAAAGCCTGGCAGCACGCGCTCAAACGGGCCCAGATCACCAATTGCCGCGCCCATGACATGCGCCACACCTTTTGCACCTACGCGGCTGCAATGGGCGCATCGAATCTCCAATTGCAAACCGCAACTGGACACCGCACTCTTTCAATGCTTCTCCATTACACGCATATGGACGCAGCTGTCACCAAACAATTCAGCAATCAAATCGCAGACCAAATCCTAAAAGACGATTCTCTATGAATTGTGATGACCCAAAACTAGTTTGGCAATTGTCGCATCAATGACACGACAATTCATATTGCACTAAGGATTAGACTGCTATGTTTCTGTTTGCACAAAAGCTATAGAAACTATAATATTTGCGTAACAACCGGTATCAACCAGCATGAACCCGCAAGACGAGCTCTTTGCAGTAGCAGATCGGCAGCAAGGATATTTTACCTCGCAGCAAGCTGAAGTATGTGGCATCGCTCGCTCCAATTTTCATTTCCGGGTTCGCTCAGGAGAATGGGTCAAATCGCTGAGAGGGATCTATCGGCTCGCTCGATACCCTGTGACGGATCGATCCGAGCTGGTTCTATGGAGTCTTTGGAGCAGAGATCGAAAAGGCAATCCTCAAGGGGTGTGGTCTCATGAAACAGCTCTCGATATTCACGAACTAAGCGACGTCATGCCTTCTAAAATGCATATGACCGTTCCACCTCGTTTTCGAAAACGAGACGCAATTCCTAAACATCTCAAACTCCATTTTGCGACCCTCGCTAAAAGCGATAGAGAAACTTGGCAAGGCTACCAAGTGACCACTCCCCTACGTACGATGATCGACGTTATTGAGGAGGGAATTATATCGCCGGATTTCATCAAACAGGCAATTCAAGATGGAATCAAAAAAGGAGTTCTTATGCTCCAGGATTTGAATACCGCTGAACATCCCAAACTTAAAGAATATAGAGACTGGTATCTCAATGAACACAAGATTCAAAAGCGCAACTGATTTTCGCAAAAGCCTCGAAGCACGCCTCCAAACCCTTGCAGCCGCCTCTGGTCAGGATTTGCAACGCCTTCGTCGCAAAGTCGCCTTCGATCGTTTCTTGGCAAGAATCTTCACTCAAGAACAACCCAGCTTTTACCTCAAGGGTGGGTATGCGATGGAATTGCGCATCGCCCAGGCAAGAGCCACGAAAGACATCGATTTGACCTGCATCCGGAGAGTAAAAAACGAAACAGAATTACTAAACGAATTGATCTTGACCGATCTACGATCGCTCGCCAAGCAAGATCTCAACGATCATTTCATCTATCAGGTGGGCGAAGCGCAGATCGATCTCGAAAATGCGCCTTATGGAGGTGCACGTTATCCTGTCTCAGCCTTGATCGACAGGAAACTCTTTGTCCGCTTCCAACTCGATGTCGGCGCAGACTACCTGCTTGATGAAATCGAAATCATTCAAGGCAACAACTGGCTTGAATTCTGCTCTATCTCACCTCCGGCGATCTCAATGATCTCGATTGAACAGCAATTTGCCGAGAAACTCCATGCTTATACCCTGCCCCGCGGAGAAAGAGTTAATTCCCGAGCCAAAGATCTTGTCGATATGGCACTGCTGATTGCGAAGAAGCCTCTTCAAGCCGCCTCCATGATGCAGACGACGAAAACGGTGTTCCAGAAACGAGGCACACATTCCTTACCGTCCAAACTGGAAAAACCGCCCCTGGAATGGCAACCGCAATTCAGCACCATGGCAAATGAATGCGGACTTTCTCCCGATATGAATGTGACCTATGAAAAAATATCAAAATATTACAACAACATTATCTCAACACAAAATGATAATCGATCCTCTCAATGAAATACGCAATATCCTCGATGAGTTTGAAGCAAAAATAGCTCATACACAAACGTTTTGGGAAGAACTCAGAGAACTGAATCCCTCGTTTGAACAGGTGAATGAGGAACATTGGCATGAAAAACATTCAAAAATGTGGCTGCATGGCGGAACAACTCCTGACGAATGCCATGAATTAGAACGATGGTTGACGGATTACCCTCCTGCAACAGCTACAGCTAACGCTTCTGCCAAGACGGTATGCTGCGCTTGGCGTAAATGGCTTTCTATTGCTGGGCCTGAAAAGATAATCAGGACTGTGGATTACGATAAAAAGAGTCGAGGCTATGTAGAACGAGAATTGAAAGCTCTGACCGAAACTTTTTATGCTGAGCATGATAAATTTGAACTTCCAGAGAAACCGAAGGATGAATCCTTATATGATTTCATCGTACGACTGGCTCGATCTTTCGAGGATCGACATGATGAACGCCAGAAATGCGAACTGAAAGAGCGTAAAATTGGAGATTGGTTGGAAGAGCGGGCATTAATGAGCTTTTTGGGCTTCATAAGAAAAAACTATTCTTCAGAACAAGTGGCGTTTATCGAGCATATTTTCCCTCAGAAAATGGATTTGCATTTTGGACGGATCATCCGGCTAATCCCTCTCGAAGCCTATCCTGTTCCCGAAAAGACGGCGGCTGAAATTGTAATTGCATTGGCACGGCGATGTCGTAATGGGCGTTCTGATGCACGCCACACGGCGTTAGAAAGTTTGGCTTTGTCGTTACTCTGTATTGCCTGTTCTCGTATTCGTCTGCCTAAAACCTTGGAAATGGTAAGAAATCTACAATCGACAGCGGTTTTGTCCGGTGCTGAGTTTGGTGTATCGAAAAACAGAACGTTTGGCCAGGTGCCATATTGGAGGGCTCTCAAAGATGATGATTTTTCTGTCTTGCAAGTACCAACATGGTTTGGTTATCAACCGCTAAAAATATCCAATCGTATCGCTACCCTTCTAAAGATAGTTGCCCGTATTCCATCTAAACAGCCCCGAACCACAATCTTTCAAAAATCGAGAAAGAGTTTGGATAAGATGTTCGATTTGGCGTTACAAGAGGTTAATCCCGATCCCAAGTTCGGCAATATCACGTATCTGTCCTTATTGGTAACCCAGCCCCATATTCATGGAGAAGGTCATCGACAGCAGCCTAACTATAAAGTTTCTAAGTAGTTAGGTGCAATCCTCAAAAGGTGCACCGCTGTGCGCCCGCTATTGAGCGCCTTTCGGCAGAATTAAGCTCATATGAATAAACCACAAATTTAAGAGGTTCGTATGAGCAATTTTGAATACCAGTCGCCACAGCAAATCGTAGCCAGTGGCAAATATCCATTCACTATGGGGCAAATGCGCCATTTGCTTCTCTTTCGCCATAAAAATGGATTATCAACTGCTGTTCGCAAAATCGGCAAACGATTAATGATCCGCATCGACTTATTCGACCAATGGATCGAAGAGCAAAAAGAGGAAAAAAATGGATAATTTTTTCCTCGATAAAGAGGGCGTCTGGTTTTTACCACTTAAAACGGGAGAAGACCCGCCCACTCCAATATGGGTATGCTCCCCCCTCGAAATACTTGCAATCACACGCGATCATGACAACGAAAACCACGGCAAATTGCTTCGCTTCATTGATTATGATGGCAATGAACATCGATGGCCAATGCCGATGGAACTTCTCGCTGGCGATGGAACTGGATACCGACAAACACTCTTGTCGGGAGGTGTGCAAATCAAAGAAGGAAAGCAGGGGCGCGAGTTACTGAGCAGATACATACAAAGTGCGAATCCTAAAGCCCGAATGCGTTGTGTGAATAGACTGGGTTGGTATAACGACCTTTACATTCTGCCAAATAGCACAATAGGAGCCTCTGCAGGCGAAGACGTTGTATTCCAAGCTCATATCCCGTTAGCTGATCACCATGAAAGCAAGGGTACGTTATTTGAATGGCAGGAACATATAGCCAAATATTGTGTGGATAATTCCCGCCTTGGATTTTGTGTCAGCGTTGGACTTGCCTCGCCGCTTCTCCATCTGCTCGGCGAAGAAAATGGCGGCTATAATCTACGAGGACCAAGCAGTGGCGGAAAAACAACGGCTCTACGAGTGGCTTTATCCATTTATGGAGGAGAAAAAATGCTTCATTCATGGCGAGCGACCTCAAATGGGCTCGAATCAATTGCAGCACTCCATAACGACGGGCTTTTATGTCTCGATGAACTAGGTAAACTAGACCCAAAAATAGCAGGAGAAATCGCCTACTTACTCGTCAATGGGGGCGGCAAACAACGATCCGATAAATCAGGATACGCGCGGATCAAGCAATTTTGGCGACTCAATTTTCTGTCCAGCGGTGAAGTGGGCCTCCCCGATCTGATCCGCCAATCAGGTCAAAAAGTTAGGGGTGGCCATGAGGTTAGGGTTGTAGATATCCCTGCTTTTCCGGGTCAACTTGGAATATTCGAATACCTCCATTCATTACCTTCCGGTGATGTGTTTTCGCGAATGCTATGTGCGAACGCTGAAAAATATCATGGAACGGCGGGACGAGCATTTATTGGCGAAGTCGTTAAAGACATTCCCAAAAATGTTGAACGGGTCCGCACGCTAATTGATGAGTTTAAAAATGAAAACAGCCCAATAAACGCCGATGGCCAAGTTTTGCGCGTGCTCAATCGATTTGCGCTCATTGCGGCCGCAGGAACACTGGCCACAGAGCTCGGTATAACGAAATGGCCGAAAGAAGAGGCAATGTGGGCTGCAAAACAATGTTTCGAATCCTGGCTTAAAAATAGAGGCGGCGTCTCAGCGCAAGAAGGACATGAAATTTTGCGGCAGGTGCGCCATTATTTTGAGCAGCATGGAGATTCGCGGTTTACCGTCATCGGAAGTATGGACGACCACAAAACCATCAACCGTGCTGGATACAAAAAAATGGTCGATAACAGTTGGCATTACTTTATCCTCCCTGAGAGCTTCAAGCAGGACATCTGTTGCGGCTTTGACGTCCAAATAGCAATAGAAATTCTTGTTGAAAAAGGATGGTTAATGCGCGACGCAGAAGGAAAGAACACCCGCGCAGAAAATCTTCCATGCTCGAATTCAACAACCCGATGTTACCGATTTGACGGAAGTAAAATCTTCTCAGATGAAATATAAAAACGGGCGAGACCTGTGAGATCGGTGAGAAATATCACCCACCTCACCTTGTCGCTACCCACAAGTGCAAAGAAAAAGTTTTATCAAAAATGACAAGTAAATTATTTAATTTATCCCCCTTTTTGTGATAAAATAAGCTCTTTATAATCAGGGGCTTGTAGTTATGCAGAACACCAAAACCTGGATTGAAAAACAGTGGCCATCGTTTCTGTTTTTTGATCCAAGACACCACAAAAGAGCGATTAATATTGCTTCGGCAATGCTGACGAAACCAACCGCCTCACTTCCAGGACGGTTTACTTTGCAAAAAGAAATCAAAGGATGTTACCGTTTTCTCGACAACAAAGCGTTCGACCATCAAATGTTACAATGCCAACATTACCTCGACTTTGTACATTTTTAGGACCGAAGGCCTCGATGGATTTGCCCTCTGAGGCGTTAATTTAATAAGGAAGGGGTTGACTATCCCCTTCCTTACTAAAAATGTACAAAGTCGAGATTACGACAATGTTCTTGCTGAAGCCGCTTCAGAATCTGGCACGGTTATCTTTATTCAAGACGGTAGCGAGCTAATCTATAACAATCTTCTATGGACAGATCTTGGACCGACCGCCGACTCGGGTGGAAATGGGATCATGTTTCATAGCTGTCTCGCTGTAAAATTTCAAAATGGCCAACCTCAGGTAATTGGGCTTTCGGGTCAAAAAGCCTGGATTCGAAATTCGGAAAAAATTTCCCCCAAAATTCAAGAGGAAAAAGAGTCGCAGGTATGGCGAGAAATGATCGAGAAAATTGGCCTAGTTCCCAAGGGCTGCAAGTGGATCACAGTTGGTGATCGAGGAGCTGATATTTTTTCGTTCATTGAATCGCTTCCACAGGGGTGGGATTGCGTTATCCGCTCAAAACATGATCGTAAAATTTTGGTCGATGGTAAGAAGTTCTGTCTGAAAAAATATATGAGAGATCTTTCTTCTATGGGAACGATGTCTCATTTTTTGCGCGCCAGAAAAGGATCTTCTCGCGAAGTGACTCTTCAGATTAGCTGGGCAGAAGTAGATATTCTGCCGCCAGATGCAGAAAAAGAAAAAAAGCCGATCAGAGGGAGTTATGTGCGCGTATGGTGCGATGAAGATCCTGCTATTGAATGGATTTTGTTTTCCCGCTCATCCATAACTTCCCTCGAAGAGGCGTTGGAAATCGCGAAAATATACAAGCACCGTTGGATCATCGAGGAATATCATAAATGTCTAAAAACCGGTTGCCAGATCGAAAAGGTGCAGCTTGGAAATGCCGACCGCATATTAAGGCTTTTTGGATTGCTCGGAGTAATCGCGACCCAACTTCTTCAGCTCAAGAGCATTAGCCGAACCAATCCCGAAGAGTTGGCTGAAAAACATGTTGATAAGATATCTCTCATCGTGTTGCAAGACATCTATAAATTGAAGACGCCGTGGACCATCAAAGAATATTGGAGAAGAGTTGCTATGTTGGTGGGGTTCATGGGGAGAAAGTCTGACGGAAATCCTGGATGGCAGAAAATTTGGCAAGGTTGGATCATGTTACGCGACTTATGTCGAGGAGTGGAGATAGGGCTTCGACTCAAGATGGAAAATGTTTAAAAACAAACTTTATACTTGTGGGTAACGACAAGGCGTGATAGAGGTACGGCACAATGCCAAGAAGAATAAATACAATTGCCATTACGTAGACAGGAATCCCAGAGAACAAACGGGCTTTATCGTATTGTTTGCGAAAATAGCGCGACCACATGAGATAAATGCTGATGGGAATAGATAGAGGAATGCAGAACACAATGAACATAATCACTCCAACGAAAAAAGGAGTTATACGAGGACTATCAGATACCATTGAAGAAAGCAATCCCATGTAAAGTAAAAAGGGAAAGAGAAGCGCATAAATGACGGTACAGAAAATCAGCCCCCGTTTGCATTTTTTAGATGATGTTGGCTCTGATTCTTCAGGACAATCTGTCATGTTATTTACGATATTTGTTGATAATTTTTTGCACCGTTGCTTGATAGCAATCACTCACAAACTTATGTTTCCAACGGCTATCTAGATCAGGGTCTAAGATCGTTAAATTTATAATGCGAGAAACCAGATCCTGATAGTATTTGATCCTTCCTTCAATAAATTTTTGTCTCACCTTGGCATCAATAGAATCTAGCTCTAAAATGGCATCTAGAAAAGACCAGTCGTGAATCATTTGAGCATCTGTTAAGCCTTCTTTGAGTGCATGATAGCGTTTGAGAGCAAGTGTTTGCAGGTTAGGCGATCCCATAAGACATACAAAATCGGCAGCACTAGCGTAGTTATGCGAATCAGAGTGACTTTTTCCTGCTGCAATGAATGATCCCCCTCCAAATGTGAAAATACGAAACCGCCCTGTAATATTCGGTTTCAGTAATTCGAGCGCATGTTCAAGGATAATGCCTCCTTGACTATGGGCAAATAGGATAATAGGAGATTGTTCTTCTTCCTCTAGGGTGAGTAGATACTGCAAAAATTTGACAGTACGATTAATGACAGGAACATCAAAAGACGTTTTTAAAATAACGCAGTCGCCAAGATCAAGAAGCCATCTCGTATCATTTTGCATGGATAAGACACGCTCGCCACCTGCCATAGAAGAAATCTGTGTTGCCGCCTCTAGGGCATCTTCTTTGGTGTTGAAAATGCCATTGATAAACGCCCAGATGCATTGCCCCTTTTTCTGCGTACCAACAACTCTCAAAAGAGGAGCCGCGTTCTCTTCAAAAAATCGTGCGGTAGGCAGATGGACATTCTGAATACAATGATCAGGTCTGGAACGCAGATGGACGCCCCCACTATATTGATGGACAATCACGGCATCTAACCGATTGGATCCCGTCCACTCAAGAGCTTCTTTTTTAGAAAGAACAACATTGCCGCCAATCAGATAGGTATTCTCCAAATTACCGTTTTCAATCTTTCCAATAATTTTCGGCAGCAGATAAAACTTTTCGTCGCCTTTCAAAACATAGCCGCACAGTTTTTCGATCCCAAGCAGCAGCTGACTAAATTCTTGTTTGCTAAGAGCTTTGACTTTGGTTTGAATAGAAGTGCCAGTCAGATGCGATAATCGATTGGCAAAATCGTCTGGGTTATTCGGTTGGTAATGTTTGGCAATAGTTTTGAGCGACCCGCTAAAATATTTTTTAGAATGAAGCCAATTAGATAGCGCTTCACGTCCATTTTCTGGAGTGGCGAAAATTGCATAACGACCAAAATGCCCTATAGAGCCTTGTCTAGAGAAAAACCGACTGGTACTATGAACCAGGCCAGGGTTATTCAAACGCCAAGCTAGGCTACCACCGGTCGCGGCATATTTATTTCCTACCGTATCTAAGTAAAAAACAATATTACCATCTTGGCTGTAAGCTGCTTTATACATGGCCAAACATCGTATCAAAAAGAGACGCTGAAAAACATCTGAATTCCATTCCATCTATTCTCTAAACTAACTTGGGCCTATCAGGACACCACACTCGAATATACGTCACTTCCTCACCTGCTATGGAACCCCCATTTCCTGGAGGAAACAGCTTCGCTTTGACCCAAGTTATTTCCAGTGTCACTTCACCACCAAATTCTTCGCCTTTTGCCTTCACATGCAGCGTGGATGTACACTTGGCTGTCTGTTGACGAATCCATGAAAAAAGATGTATCTTCTCGCCATCAATCTCGACTTTGCGATCATGTCGCGCCCGCACTACATATTTCCACCCCAGCCTGTTTGCATTATTCAGAAAATCATAAATATCATTGGCGCGATCGCCAACGCTCACCCAGTTCTTCTGAGGACGCCCCATTTTCTCTAACGTCCTCAGCCACACCTCAGATTCTTTTGAATCACTCGCCGATTTTTCTTCGGGACGCACCCAAGCCTCCTGGTAACCAAGTCCCAAAATTTCGGTTTCTTCAGATTCATGATATTTGGCGACCAGGCATGAGTGAAACATGAGTCCATTTCCGTTACTGTCGGAAGTTGGTCCAAGTCCATGTGTCCATGGATGGAAATTGAACAAAAGCTCTGAGCCGTCCTGAATGAACAGGACAGTCTCTTCCGAGAAGCGGGCCTTTTCCAACACCCGATGCCAGTGGGGTTGTTGAAGCGCCTGATGCGTGATTTTGGGATTACTAAAAAAGCGATACGTCGCTTTGAGATCTGCCCAATCTTCAAAGCGTCCCGCTAATGACTCTTCAGGATCTTCCGCGCAGCCTATCGCAATATCAACAGCCCTCTTCTGCAGACGAGGGTCACCCACATCAATCTTGGCGAATTGGTCGTACATCCATTGTTCTTTCATGATACCTGCTCCTTTTTAAAAAACGGAGCACATGATACTAAATTTTAGACTTGTGGGTAAGGATCAGCCTTGAAAGGAGGAGATTCTTTCGCAGCTTTTGGATGCGGTGCGGCTATCGCCGCTTACGGCGCCCTCAAATAGCTTGCCTAGCCCCCCTGAAGGGGTGGAACTCTAGGCAAGCAGGCGTTCAGACTAAACTTCACCGCCTTACGCTTTTGAAGATATTCATTCATGAGCTAAAAACCTAATAGCGTGTAACTTAAAAAAACAAATAGGCATATAGTACTACCTCGCGGTACTATATATTTTATCTTCTTTACAGAAGAAACGGGCATGAAAATGAACAAAAAACATGAGAGGACGTTGGGAGCAATCTTCAAGCTTCCGGCCCAATCGAATGTGGTTTGGAAAGACTGCGAAAAACTCTTAGACGCAATCGGAGCCAAAATTTCCGAAGGCGAGGGATCCCGAATCAGGATTGCCCTAAATGGAAGAAAAGCAGTGTTTCACCGGCCCCACCCTCGGAAGGAAACCGATAAAGGTGCCTTGGTTTCCTTGAGGAAATTTTTAGAAAACGCAGGAATAAAGCCAAAGGAAAAGAAAAAACCATGATGAAATACAAAGGATATATCGGACATGTCGAATATGACGATGAAGCCAAGATTTTTCATGGCGAAGTCGTTGGCTTAAGCGACATCATCACGTTCCAAGGAAAAAGCGTTGACGAACTTGAGGAAGCATTCAAGGGGTCGGTAGACGACTATCTTGCCTGGTGTAAAGAAAGAAGCGAAAAACCAGAAAAAACTTTTTCTGGAACATTTAATCTCAGAATTCCACCTGAACTCCATGCTAAACTCGCCTTTCAAGCAAAAACAGTAGGCGTCAGTCTAAATTCTTATGTTACTGAAAAACTTCGACATTCTATTGAGTGAATTAACGGAGAAAGTCGGCCGCCGATCAATACGTCGATCGAAGCAAACAGCTCTTAAAGAGCATGAAAGGGACGCATAAAAATCTCGAGTCAGCACTTCGGAAAGCGATCAATGAACTCTCACCTGAGATCCCTTACGTTGAGAGATAGCCGAAAGTTGTGGTGAAGGACTAAAACTGTGCGTACCCTTAATGATTTTTTCGCTAAACTACTGTAAATCAGTTTTGAGCAAGGCCTCATAAATCAGCAATATCGATGATACGGTAAAAATAGCGACTGCTCAAGAGAGCATCGGAAACGGGACCCAAATGGAGTAGAACAGGCGAAATCCCAAAACCTTTTGGAAGAGCGAGAGAATCTATTTTGCTTTTCATTGCATCGATCACTTCAAGACCCAACTCACGACGGCGCATTTTGACTTCACAGACAAAAAGAGTGTTGGAATGCATTTGAATCAGATAATCGATCTGGCATCCCTTTTTGCGACCCGTTGCCTTTTGAATATAGGGATTATCAATAACGACATCTTGAGCGTGAATTCCAAGCGCTCGATAAATGAGCGATCTATTTTTCAGCAAAAGATTTTCAAGTTGAAAGCCGAGCATCGGCTCCCATCCGGGCAACCCGGAAAGCGGGACTTCTAAAAACGACCCTTGCTCAATTTTGGTGAGATTGGGTTCGATATAATGGATATAGAAGCGCAGATAATTATCAGAAAGCCGGTAGAGCGTTAATTTCCCGAGCTTCCCTGTTTTGACAGACCAGTCGGGATGTTTGCTGACAAACCCACAGATTTCAAGAGCTTTAAGATGCTGGCTCAGTGTGCCGCTGGGCGCATAGGCCATCACCTTCAGAAGAGTGGCCCGATCTTTCATTCCCTGGCTGAGAATTGTAATGATTTTTTTGTAAATTTCCCCTCTTGAGCTGAAGAGATCATTGAAAATCCGGTCAAATTCATGAACCAACAGGCCGTTGTTTTCAAAACAGAGCCGTTTAATATTTTCATCTGCCGTTTGATCCGTCTGAATTTGCTCAAGATACCAAGGCACCCCGCCCGTCACACTCAAAATCTTAAAAAAATCGAGATCTGACCCCTTGAATCCCTGGAGATTCAACAGTTCTCTGCATTGCGGAATCGATAGTTCGGTCAGTTCCACATAGAGAGAAACCCGACCAAAAAAAGCTGTGCTGTTGATGATGTTTTTATCGATCCATGTCGAGATAGAACCGCATAAAATAAGAATGATCGATGGATGATTCTGCAAGACCAAATCCCACCAAACTTTCAACTTGGAGATAAATGTCGGATCTTTTGCACCCATCCATGAAATCTCATCAAAGAGAATGACCGTGGGTTTTGCTGTAAGATGTCTGGATAGATGCGCAAAAGCATCACTCCAATCTGTGAAAGTAAACGGAGGAAGCTGGAATAAAGTCGCCAGTTCGCGTGCGAAGGCATCGCGCTGATCCTGCACTGTTACCCCATTCACAGGAGCCAGACCACTGAACGGCAAGAAAACTTTATCTTTTCCAAATTCTTCGGCCAGACGACTTTTCCCGATCCGGCGACGCCCCTTAATAACCACAAGACAGGCCCGACCCGATTTTGCCAAGTCTTCCAGTCTCCGCAGCTCGTTATCTCTTCCGACAAAAGGTCTCATATGTACCATATTACATGAGCATAATGTTAGCGTCAATCCATTATGCTCGAAATTGACATTTGTCGGTTTCGGGCATAATGGAATTTTCATCACGTCAATGTCATCACAGGCCATCTCAATATCTCTTTCCAGGATGCTTTGGTTCAGGGCGCACAACCGATCCCCATTCCGAGAACCTATTCGAGTACAGGAGCGCTAGAGAGATCCGATAAAAATTTCGATCTTATAATAAAGGGCATACGACGCGGATGGCTGGTTCAGGGTGGATGGAACCTGCTCCCACATACCAATCTGCTCATAGAAACCTCGTATGACAGAAAAAAGATCAAAGTATATTTATCGGAGCCGAGCGGAAACCTGATCCCATATTCCTATTCCCATAAACAAGACGGGAAAAAACCGACGATTTTCCTGAAACCTACGAGCAGCATCAGCCAATCATCCGGAAAGCTCAGCCACCGGACAAATCCCCAGAACAATCTTCTTCAGCTCGATCTGGATGCCGGCGTCGCCACTTTATTCCTTCCTGACGGCGGAACCAGAACCTACCGAGGACAGAATTTACTTGAAAACCAGGGAAATGCCCTTGGAAAGTGCTTTTACCTGCTCGACACCGAAAAACTACCCAGCGGCCATCAGATTCGCTATTTTCACGATCTTCACGCCTGTGGGACCGAACAGCGAAAAAGTCGCGATCGCCCGTTTTTCATATTGTCCCAACCGAACGGATGTGCGGGATGCCGAAGGACTTTTGATCCGCTACCATCACGATTCAGAGCGTTTAAACCTCATCGAATATTTCGACGAAAAAGATCAACTCCGCTCCTCTCAAAAATTTTACTGGGAAGGGACGGAGCTGCGCTGCAAGGCGATGTTCAATGAGAGCCAGCAACCTCTCTTCGCAAAAACGTTTGGCTATGATGCCGGCAATGTCGTTGAAGAAGTTTTATGGGGACAGCTCACCGGACATGAAACAGCGCCTCTCCAAATCGATGCGCAAGGGCAATGCAGCGGCGGTGAGAGCTATCGAAAGACCTATTCCTATGACAAAGACCAGCATAACCTCCTCAAGACTGAAAATGAGGAAGACGGCCCATCCTACGAATATTTTTACAAAGCAGGAACCGATCTTTGCACTGCGAAACTGACCAGGGATCAAAATGGGAAAATTCTCGTCCGTGAATTTTCCGTTTTCGACGGCGACAATCTCGTCATTCACGAAATCGTCGATGATGGCGCTTCCTTAGACACGGATGATGTAAGGGGCGTGACGCAGCGGCTTGAAAAATGCTATGAGCGAAATAACACTACCGGCTTACCTGAATGGCTCATCGAGTCCTGCTGGGATCCGGCCACGCAAACCCAAAAGCTTCTGAAAAAAACAAAGTTCACCTATCTGTTCCAACGAGTGCACACGGAAGAGGTCTTCGACGCCTCTGGAAACAGCCGCTATGCCATTACGACGGACTATGATGATTTTGGTTCCGTCAAACGAAAAACGACCCCATTAGGCAGGGAAAACGTCTACCGCACCAATGCTCAGGGTTGCCTCATAGAATCGAAAGAAGTCGGCTCTTCCAAAAAGATGTATGTCTACGATGCGGCGAATCGCCTGATCTCCTGCGAAGAGCCTGAAACGGGAAAAATCGCAACGACCTCTTATGATCTGAAAGGACGCATTCTGACGCAAACGGATTTCAGGGAGAATAAAACCGTTCTCTCCTATGACTTTTTCGGGAACCGGAAGACAACACAATTACCTGCGTGTGAGGATGCAGACGGGCAAAAATACACCCCGACCCTGCAGTTTGATTATGATATCCATGGCAATCTCGCTCTGGCTCAAATGCCGCTGAGCGAGACCACCCGAACATCTTACAATCTGTTCAGAAAGCCCACTCAGGTCGTCCAGCCGGACGGCACTCAAATTCGTCACCTCTACAATAAAACAGGCACCCTGGAAAAAACTCAGTATCCGGATGGAACAGAGGTGCGTTTCGAATACGACCTATTCAAGCGACAAACTTCCAGGACGATTTACTCGCAGCAAGGGAAACCCCTTCTTTCGGAAGAATGGGACTATAGCTCCTTTCAGCTTCTTTCCCATACGGATGCACGTGGCCTGAAAACGAAATTTACCTATGACGGAGCAGGGCGAAAAATCGTAGAAGAGGCAGAAAATCGAAGACGATGGTTCTCGGTCTGGCCGTCGGTCAAATTTTTCAATTCACCGGCTACGAGCTCGCCGCGCACTCATATCTTCAAATCGATGGATCTGTAATGGCTAAAGAACCGACAAAAGATCTTTCGGTACTTCAAATGAACGTTTGCCTCCCTCCGTGGAATTTTGCTCATTTTGCCGGAGGAACCTGCAAAGATGAGACCGTTCGAGTGAAAGAGATCTCCGAACTCATTTTAAAAGAGAATCCCGACATTGTCTGTTTACAAGAGACCTATGATATCGAAAGCTCGTACAGCATCGTGAAAAACCTCTCCGATTCGTATGCCACATTTTACATGCACATCGGCACGCCCACTCTGGTGGTCGCAATGCCCAGCGGTTTATTCGTCGCCAGCAAAATGCCCATCTCGAATCCGGAATTTACTTCTTTTGAACGCATTCCTCATTGCGAGTCCATGGTCAAAAAAGGTATCTTTTCGTTTTCCACGTCCCAGCTCGATTGGATGGCCACCCACTTCAGTCCTTCTCCCGACGATACCCATCCCTCCCAAGAAAGCATCGAAGCCAGAAGGGATGAGCAATCATTGGTCCTGGAGAGAGCAAAATCTCAGGAAAGACCTCTATTTCTCGTCGGCGATTTGAATATCGTTTGGGGCGCTGAAGAATATTATTCATCTCCTCTTTTTCAAAAAGCCGCCGATTCCTACAACCAGGGAAGAGAGGAAGTGAGTGGAAAAGATTCCACTTGGGAGGGCACCTTGCTGACGGCTAAAAACTGGCTACACATCGCAAAAGAGCCGAATAAGATGATCCTCGACTATGCGTTATCTCTAGGAAAAGAGGTCGACTTTACTACTAAAAAGGTCGACACATTCAATCTTGAAAAGCCGGAAGAGGCTATTACAGATCACGCCGCTCTACTGACAACCATTTCTATCGACACGGTTTAATTACAATTAATCTTTCAATGTTGTATAATGTTTTAAATTAATCTTTTACAAGACGAAATGACTTTATCTCAAAATTTAAGATTTAATTTTATTCGCTATGCGAATGTATGGGAAGATGCCGAAATATTATGCGAGGCATTGGCTCCGAGTGCTCAAAACGGGCGTGTTCTTTCCATCGCTTCTTCCGGAGACAATGCTTTGGCCCTGCTAACGCTCGACCCCAAAGAAATTGTCGCTGTGGATCTAAGCCCTCCGCAATTGGCCTGCCTGGAACTTCGCATTGCCGCATTCAAAGAGCTCGATTACACAGGGTTGTGTGAGTTTTTAGGAATTGTTCCTTCTCAAAACAGAGTGGAAATGTATCGAACTCTCTTGAAAGGCCATCTGAGCGCCATCGCCATCGCATTTTGGGACGAACGATTATGCGACATTCGCAATGGAATCATTCATGCCGGAAAATTTGAGCGGTATCTTCGTTTATTTGGTCAATGGATACTGCCCCTCATCCATTCTCATTCGACCATTGCAAATCTTCTTAAACCTAAATCCGAGGCCGAAAGAATTCGATTTTACGAAAAGAGCTGGGATCACCGGAGATGGCGCCTGTTATTCAAAATCTTCTTCAGCCGTTTTGTGATGAGCCGTGCGGGAAGAGAGCCCAGCTTCTTTAACCATATTGAAGGAACCGTCGGCGAGAGAATTTTGGCTCGCAGCAAGAAAGCCCTCACCAAATCCTCCACCCACAAAAACCCTTTTCTGCACTACATTTTAAAGGGTAATTTTACTACCGAAATTCTTCCATTTTATCTTCTGCCTGAGCACTTTCGCACTATTCAATCGAGAGTCGATCGGATTCGGCTCGTTCACGGCCCAATCACGCAGGTTGAAGGTCGTTTCGACGCCTTCAATTTATCCGATATTTTTGAGTACATGGATGAGGATGAATTCGGGGCTTGCTACTCAAAACTATTGACCATGGCCCATGCGAACGCTCGCCTGGCCTATTGGAATATGCTCGTTCCCAGAAGCTGCCCCAAGAGCTGTCGGCATCAGGTCTTGCCTCTGAGCGAACGGGCCGCCGCGCTTCATCAAAAAGACAGAGCCTGGTTTTATCAAAAATTTGTCATTGAGCAGCGCCTGCCATGAACTTCATCACTCTATCGCTGATGGGCGCTGCATTTCTTTTGATCATGTTCGGAGCTGAGGGCTTATACCGGTTCACAAAAGTACCCCCAGAGTGGACGCGGAAGCTCCAACACGTGTTATCGGGACTGTTGGCCGCCTGTTTCCCCTGGATTTTTTCGTCGCCCCGAGAAGTCGCGGCACTCGGTGTCATCATGGCCGTTGTGTTATTGGTATTCAGAAAGTCGGGGTTTCTTACTTCCTTGCATGAAGTGAAACGAAGAACCTTTGGAGAATTCTATTTTCTCTTGAGCGCTGTGGCATTGTCGATTCTCTCCTGGAACAATCCCCCGTTTTACTTCATTCCGATGCTGACGCTGACGCTTTCGGATACTGTTGCCGCCATAGTCGGAACGACTTACAAACGAGTGACCTACTCAATCAAGGGCCACGTCAAAAGCCTGGAAGGATCCACCGCTTTCTTTGTCGTTACACTCCTGACGGTGCACCTTCCCTTATTGTTTTTGTCCGATATCGCGCCTCTATCGTCGATTCTGATCGCCCTCAATACCGCTCTTCTCGTAACCCTGGTCGAGGCCGTCTGCCGCAACGGGCGCGATAATATTTTGATTCCTCTGTCTACTTATTGTTTGCTGATCCATTTCACCCATGCTTCTCAAACCTTGCTATTCCTGGAACTGGCCATCGCCTTGGGAGCGGGAATCATTGCATTGGTTGGACTGAAGAACCGCTCATTGTCCATCGATTCATTTTCCCCTGAAGACACCAGAAATGCATCGCTAGAATCCATCCATCCCGAAGCCATTTGTCTCTTAGCACGGAGGAAGAACACCCCTCTGGCTTCTTTGAGCATCCAGAAAAAAGGCGCTGTGGGCTTGATTGGACATTACGAAGCCACCTGTCAGAAAGCCGGCGTCCATTTGCTGAAAAAGGCCCAGGAAATGCTCGCAGCACTGGGAGTTACGCAAATCATAGGGCCGATGAATGGCAATACCTGGCACCGCTATCGATTGGCTTTGGATGATTCAAATCCTTTTTTTCTCGGCGAGCCGAAAAATCCACGCGCCTATTGCGAACATTTTATCAGCGCCGGTTTTTCGATTGCTGAAAAATATGAAAGCCGGATTGTGACAAATCTTTTAGAGCGAAAAGAGGCCTATTGGAAGCTGAATGCCAGGATGGTCAAATGCGGCATTGTCACCCAGTCTTTGAAACTGGAACATTTTGAAAGCGGCTTGAAAGAGATCTATGAAATGAGCCTTCCGGCATTTAAGGAGAATCGCTTTTATGAACCCATTCCTTTTAAAGAATTCAGCGCAATCTATCAAAAGATGCGGCCTCTCCTGGATCCTGATTTCATCCAGATGGCCTATGACAAAGAAAAACGCCTGATCGGATACGCCTTTGCCTATGCGGATGCCCATGATCCTAGCCGGCTGATCTTCAAAACACTCGCCACAGACAAAAGAGTCCGTGCGAATGGATTAGGAGTGTACTTGTTCGATCGGATGCATTGGATCGCCGCAGAAAAAGGCAAGAAAGCCGTAATCCACGCTTTGATGCACTCCGAGCATCCTTCGGTCAAATTGTCCAAATCGATGAATAGCCAGCTCTTCAGAAGCTATGTTCTATATAATTTCCACAATCCCTGACGCCCCATCCATCCTGACCCTCATTCCGGTTTTTAATTTCTGCATCAAGCCGCCGGAAATCCCGACAATCGTCGGCAATCCCAGCTCGCGGGCCACGACAGCCGAATGGGAGAGCAAACTGCCCCGTTCGATCAGAAGCCCCGAACAAGAGGGATAAAGGGGAACCCAGCCCGGATCCGTTCTCGGGGTCACCAGGATTTCTCCGTTGAGTCCCCGCGCCTCTGACAGATCGTTGACCACGCGAACCACTCCTTCCACAATTCCGGGAGAACAGGGCGTGCCTTTTAACATATTGGGCAGTAAATCCTGATCGCTGGAAGAATCGGGGTCCAAGCTATAGCTAGAAAATAATGAAGGAGTCGACACACTGAATCCGACAGGACCTAATGTGACGAATCGATCGGGCGGAGATGGGGATTCTTCAAATTGATCAAATTCCATCTTCCGTCTTTCCACCAATTCCAAAAGATTCACATGGACGGACCGCCCCTCGATGTAGGAAAAGATCTCATCCACCGTCAAATAAAAAACGTCGGATGGCGCTTGAATCACACCGAGCCTGGCAAAATGGCTACCCAGGCTTCGAAATAATTGTCTGACGATTCCAAAGATTTTGGTTCGCGAAAACCTCATATTTTCCCGATCCCGAATGGCTCGCCGTGCATTCTCTAACACGAACCGATAAATCCATTTTCTGACTCCGGCAAGATTTGAAAAAGCGCGTGTTTCCGCAGATGCCCGAATCATCTGTTCCCGACTGAGCATCTCACTCAAAGAATACTTTTTCATGCGCACATAATTGGCCACTGCATCAATGACAAATGTGGGGTCATCGTGTAAATCCTGGGCCTCCAGCTTGAGTTCATTGACGCAGCGAAATCCAAAGCGCTCGAGGAACTCTTGAAAATGCGCGTAAATCTCTTCCGAATGAGCCTTTAATAAGCCCATGATTTGATCCGAAGCCGTATCCAAAAACCATTGCCGGAAGCTCGCATCGCCCCTGTCAATTTTCTCAGCAATTTTCATGAGCATTTTGGTGGGCTCGGCACTCTCGAGTCCCCCTTCGCCGCATAAGAGATCATTCTGCAGAGAGGGATCGTCGGATCGGACCCATGTTTTCGTCAGTTTTTTCAAAATCCCGAAAAAAATCATGCAGAGGCAGTCATTGATAATCGGCGCTTGCCAGCGCTTCAAAATCGTAACGGACAGATCCCGATAAAACTGAACCAGTTCTTTCATCGATCGCTTTTTAAAGTCGCATTGGCGAGACCTGGAATAAATCGTATTAAAATGATCCTGAAAGTTTTTTACGATTTTGTTGATTGTAATAAAGCGCCAGACGAAAACGCAATAGAGCCTGATTCTGGAAAAAAGCGAGCTCTTTGACAAAACCTCGGGAAACCCGATGGCGGCGGCCAGCTCTGGGCTCAGAGCTTGTTTCACTCCCATCATGGTTTCCATGAACTCCTTGTTGGTATTGGCTCCCGGCAACAGGATGGCGAGGCGATACCAATTGACCAGGTTATAGTAAATACGGCCACGAATAAGACCTAACATATTGCGAAAGATGGGCTCATACGCCCGGATCGTTTCTTGGGGCACGGCAATACAACGGCAAAACTGCCGATACACTTCTTCATAGCAGAAACTGGCGAACGAAAAAGTGAGCGGCGTGGTCACGCCCGAGTAACTCTCGATAATGTTCGAATTGTCCCAAAGAATGGCCCCATCCAGGTTCTCAAAGTACGCGCTCGGCGGCAAAGTAGTAATGGGCCGCGTCTGCAAACAATAGAGCTGCCCATCCGCAAAAGCCCATTCAAAGTCTTGCGGCATTCCGTAATGTTCTTCGAGCTGTATCACTGTCTTTGCCACTTCTTGGGCCTGCGCATGGGTCAAAGAAGGACCTCCCTGTTTTTCCTTGGGCAACTCGATCTTTTGAACGTCCAACGATTTTCGATGGACATGAAACAGATCCCCTTCAATCTCGCCATTGACGAGTCCTTCTCCAATCCCCCAAACAGAGTTGATCACGACATGATCGCTTCGATTCAAATTGACCGGATCGCGGGAAAAAGCAACCCCCGAAACTTCCGAGTGAACCATTTTCTGGATGACGACGCCGGTTTGAATGTCATCCACGGAAAGTCCCTGCTGTTTGCGATAGTCCAAGGCGCGCTCGGAAAAACAGGAAGAGCGGCATTTTTGGATCGAGTCAATGATCTGATCCATACCCTTTTGGTAAAGATAAGAAGAGTGGATTCCCGCAAAGGAACAATGGGAAGAGTCTTCTCCAATGCCGCTCGAGCGTACCGCCACGAAAACATGCAGCAAACCCGCTCTCTCTAATTCCTGTTCAAGCTCTTCCCTGAAATCAGCCTCCGAGGTAATACAAATCCAGGCAGGCACATTATAACCCATTTGGGTGAGCTCGGCCAAATGAGCGGCTTTCCCCCCGCCATATTGAGAAAAAAGAGCCGGAGGATCATTTGGCTTTAAAATTACAGGTCGGTTCATGACATCACCACCGTTTGAATTCCTAATGAGTAAATACAGGCGAGGAGATTGATGATGGAGATGTTCTCTACCGCCTTGAATCGGGAAGGACTTTTGCAATAATCAACCAATGCGGCCAGCAGCAATAGAGCTGTCGGCCAAAGAAATCGACACAATCCCAAAAAATATCCGCACAAAGACAATATCATGACCGCTGCGCCGGCCAGCAGGACCGTGGGAATCTTTCCATAGATATGGATATATGTTTTCAAGATCGGGTGAGCCTTGGGGTCGAGCTTTCGGCAAATTTCGTAGGCAAAGAAACCGCCCAACAAAACCATGGATATCAGCAGAGTCTCTGAAGAAAGAACGGACTTGTTCCCCCGCGCCGCGATGAGAAACGCAGAAAGAGGAACAACGATCAATTGATGGCTAATGGCATAAATCAAAGGCCTTTTAGATAGAAAATTCTTCATTTTAAATTCATGGAACATGGCCCAAAGATAGCCCGTCATGATGAAATACATAAAACCGGCCGTCAATGAGAGCGTCCACCCTAATAAAAACGACAGTCCCACCATTCCAAACATCAAAAAATCAATGAGACTCTTCATCTCGTTTCTTGAAATAAGCCCCTGAGGAAGAGGTCTTTCGGGATGGGCAACGCAATCCTTTTCATAGTCTTTGGTTTCATCCATTGCGCGAAGGAGGAAGAAAATAAGCAGCAGAGCAGCAAAAACCCATGCCCATGAATCGATTTGGGGCTGCGCAATCAAAGAGAGCCCACCAATCAAAATCAGTTGAGGAATCAGCTGAAACCGCTCCTTCAAATAAATCAACCAGCGACCCATGGAGCTCCTTTTTTAATGGTTTTTTCTCGATCAATTCTGGCCCGATGTCGTCTATCGCGATAGACTTTGCACTCGATCACATCGGTCAATACAGGAAATCGCTTTAAAAGCGCTTCTCGATGAATCTCTACTCCGGCGCCCAGCAGGAACTGATGATTTGCAACAAGAAGAGCGTCTGTTTTTAAAAACGAAGAGATTTGTTGTTCTAATATAAAATCGGATAGCGGCTGCGAGGATCTACCTTGATACCACCAACCCTCGTCATCGGGGTAAATCCGATCTCCCATGTTATGCCACAACCGGTGCTCAGCATCTTTTTTCTTATGAGTCTGATTCGCTTCGTGATGGCCAAAATAAAATGGACTGACATGATCGCCCAAGACCCAGAGAACTCCTTCGTCAATACAGGTCTGTATTTCAGAAATGGGGGCGCCCAGATACAGGGATTGATGATAAGACTTGAGCCGACATTTTTTTACGACCTCGCGCGCATCTGCAATCGACACAGGTTCTGCTTCACTGCTCCCGTAAATCTGAATCCAGCGGGCGAAAGGCCACTTCTCAAACCCTTTTTCATAAAGAGCGCATGGCGCCAAAGCCCCGCCAATATGAAAAGAGCTCAAATCCGGAAAACAATCCGCATTCTCAATCAGTTTTTGCAAAAAACCAGGCCCGCAGCTGATGCTGGATGGCCTTAACTGTTCAGGAATTTTCTGCCATTTTCTTCGATGGTCATTGATGGAAACAAAAACAGAGCATTTCCCTAAAGATAAATTCAGAAAAACAAAATTCGGAAGCACGCACAGATCGGTCCCATGCGTCGATAAATATTTCGATAAAACCGTGGCTTGATGAAATAAAACCCCGTGCGTTCGGACGACTCCTTTGGAATGCCCTGTCGTACCTGTTGTAAACGTGATAAAACCAACATGATCTTCCGAAAGCGGGATGGCCGCCAGATTCTTTGAGCCGTTATTGTTTTTGATCCGATAGAGCGAGATCCAAACAGGGATCTTCCGGATGGCTTTCATCCTCGCTCCCCAGAGTTTGCCGATGAAATTCGTTATATAAATTTTAGGTTTTGTCTGGGCGATGATCGCCTCGATCTCCGATAACGCCATCCAGGGCTCGATAAAAATGGCCGAACATCCCAGCCCTAATAATCCAATCACAGCCGCATAAAGCGCCGAGCCGGGTTTTCCGAATATGAGCGCATAATCCCCTTTTTTTATTCCGTGGGATCGGGCCAAGGTTTGCATGTGAGCTGCATACTGATATATCTGCCCAAAAGAAGTCGTTCCTTCGCTTAGATCCCATAGAGCGGGGCGCTCGGGCATCTCAACAGCCTGATCGATAAACGATTGAATGCAGTTCGAGCCAGTTGTAAAACTCGCTTCGGAGACAAAATTTGATGATTTTGGCTTTGGTTCGATTTTTTGCAAAGCGACATATCCCAAGTGGTATAGGCGCTTTGCAAAAAATCGAATCCAACGCCAAAAGCGCGAATTTCAATCGACATTTTCGCCACTTTGAGTCCGGCGAAAAAAGAAGCGATGACGGCCGCGATCGTGCTCAGCAATAATGAAAAAAGAACCATGGACCACTCAAAAGAAAATGTGACGAGAAACTGGCGTGTTTGCCCGGGACCCGGGGGCATCAGAAGTCCTTTGTCCACGAAGAGCATGAGAATCGAATAGGTCATTGCCATGCCCAGCAAGCTACCCATGATCGCGAGCATCCCACCCTCTGCGACAATCAGCCGCATCACCTGAAAAACCGATTCCCCATTGGCCCGCAAATTGCCAATCTCCTGCTTTCTCTCCAAAATGGATGCGGAAACGCTATTGAAAATCCCCAATATGACAATCGACAATATAATCACTTGCACAACATTGTACTGCGCTTTCAGCCAATCCACAGAATGTTTGTAGTAAATCTTATCCAACACATCGAACGCAGTGGCTTCCAGATCCGGAAAAGAAGACTCCACTTCTTTGGCCACAGGATCCCAATCAGAAAGGTTTTTCAAACCCAGCGAGATCGATTCGATTTTGGATGTTTTCAATAGTTTTTGAGCGGCCGGGAGCTGAATACGAAACATACGACCGTCAAACTCGGCCGAACCTGTATGAAAAATACCCGTAACGACAAATTTGTCTTTATTGATTGCGCCTTGGGTCGATGTCGCAATGACGGTCACCGTTTCACCCGGTTGGACACGGAGCGCCTGGGCGAGTCCACGGCCTAAAAGAATGCCATTGGGTTGATCGTTGAGGGTTTCCCCCTCTTCCACATTGAGACTATGAAAAAAAGCGGCCTCTTTCGTTGCTTCGACACCCTGGCCCGAACCACCCACCGTCGTATTTCCATTCTTGAGAAGAGCGGAAAAGCTCACTCGGGGAAAAACGTTTTCCACTCCGTCTATACGGGAAATATATTCTTGCACCTGATCTCCATTGGAGATCCAATGCCGCGTCGGGTCTTCAAAAACAGTTCCGCGATACCCTTTTGTATTGATTTGACCGTATCCATAATTGGCATGGATGGTGTTGTACTTCAACTCTTTCAATACACCGTTAATAAAGCCGTCAAAAGAAAAAAGAGCTCCCGTTCCTAAAGCAACGGTGAAAACAATCGCAATGGTCCGTCTCACATTGCGGAACAGATTTCTTACGCTGAGGATGAACCACATTTTAGAGCCTACCGTCTTGAATATGAAAGTTTTGGGTGGAGAAGGATTGAACCATGGCATCATGCGTGGTCAAGATCACTGAGCTTTTCCTGGCCGCCACAAGATTCGCCAGAATTTCCATAATCTCGCAGCCTGTTTTTTGATCCAGGCTGGCTGTGGGCTCATCTCCAATAATCACATGAGGCCGTTTGGCAACGGCCCGGGCGATCGCCACTCTTTGCTTTTGCCCGCCGCTGAGCTCCGACGGTTTTTTCATCCGATGCTCCCAGAGGCCCACCGCTTGCAGCGATTCCTCAATGCGCTCTTCGATTTCGTTTTTGGGAAGTTTTTGCCGGGATAGAAAATATCTCACGTTTTCTTCAGCGCTCAAAACAGGAATCAGGTGAAATTGCTGAAAAATAAATCCGATCTGAAATTTCCGGATCTGGTTTTTTCTCTTTTCGCCCATCGAGCCAATATCTTCGTTTTGAAAAATCACTGTTCCTTGCTGGGCAGGTTCGATGAGTCCCAGGATATTGAGCAGAGTCGATTTACCGGAGCCGGAAGGACCCGAAATCGTTACGAGAGCCGATGTTGGAATATTCAAGCTCAAACCCCGAATCGCTTCGATCTTCTGCTTTCCCAAGGAATAGGAAAAAAACAGCTCCTTCACTTCGTATAGATTTTCCGACATCATTCCCCCGTTTAAACTCGACTTTGTACATTTTTAGGGCCGCCTGCCTCGCCTATTTGCCCTCTGACGTTCGACCTCTGGTCGAACGAGGCGTTAATTTAATAAGGAAGGGGATAGTCAACCCCTTCCTTATTAAATTAACGCCTCAGAGGGCAAATCCATCGAGGCCTTCGGTCCTTAAACATTGACTTTTCAGACTCACAATTCTAATATTAACATTCTTATTCATCAATTAAACTATTGTTTTTAAATCATGTCTGAAAGTTATATTTTTAGTAAGAAATACTTGAACAGCCTCCTCAGCGCGTCTTCAGAAGAAGATTTGGCCTCGCAATTAGCCAAAAAAGACACCCCGCTGCCTCCCCGTGTCCCCGGCGGAACCTCGATGACCGAAGAGGCCATCGCCAAACGCCTGCAACGAACACCGCTTTTTGGGCAGGAAGCGGAGATGTTGCTCGATCCGCAAACGCTGGCGCTGAAAGCTGATTATCAAAAAAACATTGAGAACTTTATTGGAACGGTCAAGGTTCCTGTGGGACTCATCGGACCATTGCGGGTCAACGGAATTCATGCCCAGGGCGATTACTACATCCCGCTCGCCACCTCCGAATCGGCTCTGGTGGCTTCCTATCATCGAGGATCGCTCCTGATCAGCGAGGCCGGCGGATGTTCCTGCGCCCTGCTATCGGAAGGCGTGTGCCGCGCACCGGGTTTTATTTTTAAAACCCTCGCTGATGCCGGCCTGTTTGTGAAATGGTGCATTGATCATTTTGAACATTTTAAAGAAGCCGCGCACAGCACAACAAACCATGGCCAGCTGCGAAATCTCAAAGTAAACATCGACGGGAATCACGTTTATCTCATTTTTGAATACACCACCGGGGATGCATCAGGCCAGAATATGGTCACGTTTGCCACAGAAGCCGTGATCCAATTCATCCTCATCCATTCCCCCATCAAACCGGTGCATCACTTCATCGAAGCCAATCTGTCCGGCGACAAAAAGGCCTCGACGCAATCGTTTCATTCCGTCCGTGGCAAAAAAGTGACCGCTGAGATCCGAATTCCCCGCCCGTTGATTGAAAAATTTCTCCATACCACACCGGAATTGATGGTCCAGTACTGGAATATTTCAGCAGTCGGGGGCGTCTTGAGCGGCTGCATTGGCACGCAGGGCCATTATGCCAACGGTCTGGCGGCGCTTTACCTGGCATGCGGCCAGGATGTAGCCTGTGTGGCCGAATCGGCGATCGGCGTCACACGGATCGAGCTGACCGATGAGGACGAACTCTACGCCTCCGTTACTTTGCCCAACATCATGGTGGGCACAGTCGGGGGAGGAACAAAACTGCCGTCCCAACAATCCTGTCTAAAAATCATGGGACTCCTGGGCACAGGTAAAGCCAGAAGTTTTGCCGAAGTCTGCGCTGCGCTCGCTCTCGCTGGAGAGCTCTCAATCCAGGGAGCTATCTGCGCCCATCATTTTTCCCGAGCGCACCGCCGACTGGCCCGATAAAAACCGTTCAAACTCGCGCTCGAATGGAATGAGAGGAACATCATTCACCAAAATACCTACCCCCATTTCGTGTATGACGCCTGCTTTCCGATCCAGCCAAAGACCGCCGGATAGAGCAAGCATCTGAAATCGGACAAACATTTTGGAAAGAGGTACAGTCGCATCATGGCTCGCTTTTGCATACTGTGGTGCGTGCAGGAGTGCAAATCCGATCGATTCAAGCAAATGACGGGTCATGGCCAGATGACACTGGTGCTCGATCTCCATCTGTCGAATATGCTGCAATAGGTCGTATGACATTTTCGCAGCAGCGATGAACCGTCCCCCATCCAAGCAGGAGGCGATCGACTTCCGAACATTTTTCAGATCCAGGGCGAGCTGCCGGAGGATCTGTTGATTCGCCTGCAGTCGATACAGGGGCGCTGTGTCGTATGAGGGAAGGGGGTGCATGGGAACAAAATCATCCGCAATGACCCCAATACCCATTTTCTGAAATCGGGCCGCCTTGCGATCAATCAGCCAGGCAATGGGAATGGCCGCTCCTTCGAGCAGGATTAACAGCCTGGACACTCCCAGAGATCGATGATCGCTCATCTGAGCATATAACTTTTTTCGCTCAAAATTAATGACCACCGCATCTCTTAAATGATCGCAAAAGGCTCTCCCCAAGACCATCCGTTAAAATCCCATCCCGTAGCTGACAACCATGAGC
The DNA here is from genome assembly GCA_015661075.1 of Parachlamydiales bacterium. Classification (GTDB taxonomy): domain Bacteria; phylum Chlamydiota; class Chlamydiia; order Chlamydiales; family SM23-39; genus CAISYW01. The sequence continues at coordinate 29,661 of JACVQJ010000007.1, forward strand.
GGAAACCACAGGACGTTATCATGAGAATAGTAGCCATGCACTCTCCCAATATCCACGGTAGGAAAGCTGATCTGCGCCTGGATAAAACGCGTGTCATTCGTCTTATTTCGATACTGTTTTCCAAAGACGATCTCTGGAGAGATGGCTACAACATTGTGGCCGTCGACCATGGTTACAACATTGTGGCCGCCGACCAAGGCGCTAACGCCCAAACCGCCGCCCGCATAAAACTGGGATTCGAGATTGGGTTTGAAGTAGTGATGATAGAGAGCATTCATTTTGATTTGCGTCGCCACAACCACTGTCGCTGCTTGCAATGAGACATCGTATCCATGGTGACCTGTCTGATTCCGATAGCCGAATGCAAAGTTGGGAAGCGGCAAGGGAAAAGGCCCCAGACCGATTGAAAAATAGCCCATTGACTGTTCAACTTCTTTCGAAGCCGGTGTTTCCTGAGTCGTTTCCGTTGCCATCGCTGCGCTTGAGAACAAGACAAAAGCCGCAACCAGTGTTTTCATTTTCATATTCATCCTCTGCTTAAAAATTTAACTACAAAAACTAAAGTATGCAGAACAGATCTATTTACCAAAATACCAAACATTATTTTAAACAAACCCAAACAAAAAACTACAACACTTGGAACATCTCAAAAACTTCCCCTGCAACAAAAATCTTTAGTTAAATACTTCATTAAGGTATCATGTAGCATTCGAAAAAATCGAGGGTTCAATGAACAGTCTTCCTGCCGTCGCTCTAGACGCACCCACTACAGAATTGAGCACTTGCGCTGCGCCTGAAAAAATAACGAATCAATCACCGCAAAGAGAGAGGACGATCAACCTTACTTCCCTCGCTTTAGATGCAATAATGCCAGAATTGAGCAGCGGCGCGGCGCCTGAAAAGAAAACATCTCGATTACCACTGAGTTTGCGGATGATCAAATATCTTACGGGTGCCAGCGCGATAGCGGCTGTCGCCACTATCATCTATGGACTCGCGACCAATATTTTGGCTTTTATGGTCATCGGGGGCATCTTCGCTGCAGCAACCCTGTCAAGCTTTTACCTGATCCGTCGATCGGCCCAATTAAAAGGCATCGAAGACAACACCATGGAATTGAATGAGTTAAACGCCAGCCTCACGGCGAAAGACGCCCAAATCGAGCAATTGATCGGCCAGTTACAAGAGCTCAACAAAAAACTGCGCGAGCAGGAAAATAAAGTGAGCCAAGTGCTTCAAAATGACCAGGAACGGCAGCAACAGTCCAACGAGCGACTACACGAATCCGTTGATACTCTCGCCAAACTCCAAGCCGGCGCCCAAATAGCGCAGGACCAAGCGGCAAATGAACTCGCCGAGCAAATCGCGGCCATGCAAAAACAGTCGGAAAAAGATCAACAACTCATCATCAAGCTCAATGCAACCGTAAAGGAAGCCCGAGAACAGATTAATAGTCTGGAAAAAGCTCTTGCCGACCTTCAAAAGCAAATTGCTGAAAGCCCTAAGCAAAAAAAAGAAAAAGCAGAGTTTGGTGCAGGTATATCCCAGCAGATTAAAACCATCACTGAAACACTAAAAACAACGACTGACACTGTTTCTTCGGATCGAGCGCGTGCTGTTGAGCTGGATAAACAGATCGCTTTGCAAACAGATAGAGTAGACAAAACTTCAAAGACGATAGAAAACATCGACGCTTTACTGAACGCCATTTACGAACGACTTCCTAAATCTTAATCTTCGAGGGCAATTATTATGACAACAGCACCTTTTCCCGCAGCCCCAGATTCGTTCTGCTGCCCCCTCAGCCAATATTTTTGCAGCGATTGGACGCAGGTGATCGGCGATATCGGCTGTTTGGGCGCAACGGCCCTTTCGGTTTTTGGCTGTTTTTCCAGCAACATCCCTATGGCCGTCGTTTCCGGCGTAGCAGCGGCATCCAACGCCGCGCTGGTCCTGCGCGTGGGGTACCTGCGTCCGATGAGCGAACTGGACCATAGCGTCGACCAACTGGACCAAACGATTGCGGATTTACGGGCTGACAATGCGGCCAAGGCTGAGGAAGCTCACCATCTTCATGAGAGCGCCAAAATCCTTGAAGGGACTATTGAGCAAATCCGTCAAGAAAATGATGAACTTTATTTGAAAAGACAACAAGACGTAAAACAGCTTTCCGAGGTCACCCAAGAACTGGATCGTTTGCAGCAAAGATACCGCACTATTCAGGAAACGTGCCTCAATCTTCAGCGCACACTCAGCAGCGCGTGTGCGACCGAAACGAGCGCCCTCGAATCAGCATCGAATGCCATGCAAGCCAATGAAGACCAATTTGCCAAAGCTCTCCCTAGTCTCACAAAAGGCGTAACCTCTCTGCAGACGTATGTAGTGAGCGCCAAAAAAGAAAACGCCGACCTGCGCGGCCTGCTCGAGCAACTGCAATCGGAAAAAATCGCTCTGGACAAACGAATCAAATCGCTGCAGACCGAAAAGGCCGATCTACAAAAATTGGTCACCGCCCAGCAATCGGAAGCCGATCTACAAAGGAAAATAGAAGAACAAACCAGAAAGCTCACCGAAGTCGAAACACGCCTCGCTCAGCTGGCTCCCAAACTTAGAGAAGTCCTGAACGCTCTCCCCGCCCCAGGCAGCGCGATCAAAAAACAACCGGATAAATAACTGGAAGTGAGTTTTTTGTTAGCGTGAACAACTTTTCAATGATCACGATTGGGTTCCCTGGCTGTAGAGCTGGTGGAGCCGTTCGTACAGTGCGTCGATCTCTTTTTGCTCGCGAGCGATCTGGAAGGCGAGGCGTTTGAACTCCTCCCCCTGGGCTGTTTGCGACTCTGCCGCCAGCTCAGCATTGTGTTTTTCGATGCTATTTTCGAGAACCACGATTCTGTCTTCGCATTTTTTGATCTCGGCCTTGTTTGATTGGGGCTTGACGGGCGGAGGTGCTTTTTTCTTCGGCTCCGGTTTTTCCTCCTCCCAGCCGATCTGGGATAAAAACTCGTCATAGTTGCCGAGGAACAGTTCCTGTTTTTGCTTATGGCAGACGACGATTTTGTTAATCGGGATACGCCGTAAAACCCATTCGCTGTGGGTGACAATCACGACAGACCCATGAAACTCTTCAATCGCGTCGATCAAAGCTTCGATCGATTCGATGTCGAGGTGGTGGGTCGGCTCATCCAACAACAGAAGATTGCACGGCTGGGCCACGATCTTTCCCAATAGAACACGGCTCCTCTCGCCGCCGGACAAAACCGATATCGGTTTTTTCGCCCGGTCTGAACTGAACATCATGAGTCCGCAAATCCCCCGGATCTGGGTCATATTCAGATCGTGATTCGCTGAAGCGATCTCCTCCTCGATCTTGAGATTCGGGTGCAACCGATCGATCGATGTCTGCCCAAAATATCCGATCCGGGTCGCCTGCGAAACGGCGAGGTTTCCCTGACTCGGCGAGAGTTCTTGCGTGAGGAGCTTCAAAATCGTGGACTTGCCGTATCCGTTCTTCCCGATAATGGCGATGCGGTCTTTTTTTTCGATCATGAGCGAAAAGTCATCGATGAGCGGACTTGCATCATAAGAAAAGCGCAGATGCAATGCCTCCAGCATCTTCTTCCCATGGAATGGCACTTCGTGAAAAGAAAAGGCCAGGTTGTACATGTCTTTTAACTTCTCAAGGGCGGGCAAACGCCCGATCATTTTGAGTTTGGATTGCGCCTGGGTCGCTTTCGACGCTTTGGCCCCAAACCTCTCAACATAGGCCTGCACATGAGCGCGCTTCTTTTCGATGTTTTGCCGCGTTTGCTCGTAGACCTCTTCTTCGCGCGCGATGATCTCAAAGAGATCGGCGCTCTTTCCTTTGATCTTGTAGATGTGCTGCCGGTGGATTCCCATCATGTGGGTGGTCGCCTCATCCAAAAATTCCAGATCGTGCGAAATCAAAATCATCTCCCCTTCCCACTGCTGCAGAAGCTGCGTAAGGAAACGGATCGAAATAATATCGAGATAGTTAGTCGGCTCATCGAGAAGCAAGCAGTCCGGCTCAGAGACGAGCACTTTGGCCAACTGAATCCGCAGCTGATAGCCGCCGGACAAACTCTCGGGCGGCGCGCTCAGCATCTCCTCGGTCATTCCAAGACCAAACAAGATCATCTCCACTTTATAGAGACACTCTTTTTCGTCCTCCCTTAATCCTAAAGCGGCTTCCTGCAAAACTGTGGGCTGGCTGAATCGGATCTGCTGCTCCAGCACTCCAATGCGGTATCCGCGCGCAAACGTGACCGTCCCCGCATCCGGCTCCTCTTGTTTCGCAATGACGCGAAACAGGGTCGATTTTCCCGAACCATTCCGGCCGATCAAACCGCACCTCTCGCCCTTTTGCAGGCTGAACGTCACTGAATCAAAAATCACCTGGTCGCCAAAGGCCAGGCTAAGTCCTTCTACTTGAATAAACACCTCTCTCTCGACTAAACCACAGTATAGTACAATGATCCGATCTCTTTGAAGAGATTCCAGAGCTGGCTGTGCGGGAAACGATGCTCGGGGCGGTTCAGAAGAACCGTTTTGTTAAAGAAGCGCTGCATTTCGTCCACTCCATTCTGCTGAAGCCAAGTGCGCAAACCGGCCAGCTCGTCTGTTGTATACCCATCCGTCATACCATCGAGAAATTTAATCTGGGCAATGAGAGAATTAAATTCAGGATTGTTTAGGAGATCATCGACACTGGACAGCATCATTGACGCCTTACCAGTCCGTATGTCGTACCGGAAACTTGAATTTCTTTCCCGATCGTAACGATATGAATCACGGTCAACCTCGTCTAAAGGATCTTCAACCAGAATCCTTGCTATGTCGCGATGCGTAGAAGTTAAATCAACCGTCACCGATCCCACGCGGGTGGTCCGGTCATCGAAAGGTTTTCTTTTGTGAAGCGGGTCTTTCCTCTGTAGAGGCAAATAGGGATCTGTGAAAAAGAGTTTCGGGCTAAATGCTGCATGGAGCTGCGAAAGAGGTATCGTCACTCCGTTTGTGGGGAGCCGGGGCAGATAAAAACCCACTTTGCTCTGCTGGACTTGTTGTTCCGTTTGCCGCTCCTCCTCGGTTTCCTGCTCGACCATATTGTTCAATTCAAGCTCTTCCTGCACTTCCTGTTGCTGGTCCTCAGCGGCACTCAAGGGAAGCACTCGCTTCGGCATGTGGAACCGGAGCGCCTCTACATCATTTTCTGCTAGCTCCCCAGCAACAATGCCGATCCGGCGGCATTCATCTGCCAGGAAATTTTGGAATTCTCTGAGCTGTTGGATTGGGTCAAAAATCCGCTTGACCAAATGGCGATGTTTATTGAAATAGGCTCCAGGATTCCCCTCTTCAGAAGAAGAAGTAATGAACAGAGACTCGCACTGTTTAAACCGGTCTAAAAAGGGTCTCATCTCGTCCAGGATGCGGGAAGGAGCGATGTTTGGATCTTCCCAGAACATTTGCAGTTTGTTCAAATCAGGCGTATGAAGTAGCTCGCGGCGCGCCGCATCACGCATCATCTGGCGCATCCGCTGCAATTCTGCGCGATAGCGATCTTCCTCATTCACCGCTTTTTCGTTCTCTTTTTTATGGACAATGAGATCATCCACTGTTTTCAAAGCGGGTGAAGCGTATTCAGAAAGGGCGACAAGAACCCGCTGCTGGGGATGGCGCGCCCTTCCTTCTTCCTGGATGAAATCTTCGATCCCCCCTTTTTCGGACGCCGTCATCAGAAAAAGTCCATCCGGCCTGAGCACCTGATCGGAACCGCGGGTTTGCGCCTGCGGGAAATAGAATCCTTTTTGTGCGAGCGCCGCCTCGGGATCCCCCACTGAACTGATGTTGCCTTCTCTGTCGTAGTAGTCGACCCGTTCTAATAAGGGATTGGCCGCCATGAGGACTTTAGCGACTTCTTGAGGAGGAATAGACCTGAAGGCGCCGTTGCCGTCAATGAGGGCGCAGAGCTTTGGGTCTCTCATCTGCCCCAGGACTGCGAGAGGATCTAAAGGATTGTAATGGATGGGCGCTCCATGAGACCTTCCGCGCAAACGGGCAAGCATTTCTTGTTGGACTGTTTCAGCGACTGACAAATCTCTTTGAAATTGTTCATGCAGAGAGCCGAGCGAACCGGTCGTCGCCGATACGCCCGAAACGGCGCAACTCATGCCCACGCTATCTTGCGGGTTCATGGAAATGACGATGCCGCTGGATCGCAACGATTCGAGATGGCGCCGTAAGAAAAAGCGGACGGCGGCCGGATTTTTGTTCGCATCGACTAAAAGCGCTTCCACCCGGTCCTCGAATTCATCCGGCTTCAGGTAGGCCAATTGGGTCAATGAAATGCCCGGTAGAACATCGGAAAAACGCTCCTGCGCGGCTTTTGAGTCGGCGCTCCAATCTTTCTTTGCCAGGGCAATCCAATCACGCAGAGTCGGAAGTGCTATTTTTTGCTGGAAATAGTCTTGAATGGTGTAGTTGATCTCTTCTACAGGGTTGCCGAATTTCGCATCCCTTCTCTCTCCTTTCGAGCAAGTGATGATCTTCGCGCCATCTTTGCTGCGAGCATAATTGGAAACGCTCGAACGGTTAAGAGTCAAAGGCAAATAGGTGGTACACTGGTCTTTAAGGAAAGCCAGCGCGTCTTTTTCCAGGAAAGACCAGGCTTCGATATGAGGCAAAACCGCCTCGTTTTCGCCGATCAGGTAAGAGTAGATGAGTTGCGGCGTTGCGCTTCCTCGCGCGCGCAGGTCTGCAAGTTTCATGGCGACCCGTTCGATGCACTCCTGGCGAGTCTTTTCAGGCAGATCGCCTTGCAGGTTCTGTTCAAGCCGGAGAGACTTTTCCTCAAGAAGAAGATCGTATAGGGCGAGCGATTCGTCGATCATCCACCCGGAGAATTTCGGTCCTTCCGCCATCTGGGTCTGGATCCGCTGCACGGCGCTCAAGGGGCCGTCGAATTCATCCATCAACTGGTCTTCGCGGTTCTTGAAAAGGAGGAGGATCTTGGCCAGATACAACCAATGCTTCATTAAAATGGGAGGGCTCTCGATCCCGCTGTCCCGATGGCCGGAGATCTGTTTACTCAATGTGAAAAATTTCTGTTCGAGGAGGACAAACGATTTGTAATCAGTGAGAACGCATCCCTTAGTTTTGATGGTCTCCAGGAGATTGTGATAGATTCGCTCAAACAGGGAATTTCCCTCTTTGTCGTATAATGGCATCGACTGGTTGAATAGGAACGGGTAGACCTTTTTCTTGAAGGTTTGCCCGAGACGCCCTTGCAAGATCGCTAACGTCTCCTGGTAAAGATGGGGAAGAACTTTTTGGGTCACGAGGTTGGTCCCATTGGCCCTCATTAGCGCTCGCAAGACGCACAGCACCGAAGATTTCCCAGTGCCCGTGCCCGCCTGGACAATGCCGGCCGGCGATTTGATTAGCTGCTGCAAAAGCTCGATCTGGCTGGGATGATTGGAATTCCTGAACACAACGAAGTGAAAGGCTTCAAAGGCGAGCAGTTCCGGATATTCGTCTATCTTGTACTGTCTGCCATAACAGAGCGGGTCTAAAAGAGCGGCCGTTTGGCCCTTTTCCAAGACTATCTGGGAAAGCTCCGCTTCGCAGCGGGTAGAGAGGTGCAATCTCACTTCGAGATCGAAGAAATGAATGGCTGTCTCCTTCAATTTCTGAAGGTCGACCCCTTTGGGAAGCCGATCCTCTCTTTGTAGACTCTCGAAATCATGCTGCAACAGAGCCATTAATAGATCGGAGATCTGGGCGGCCCTTTTTTCTTTGGCAAAGATAGCGAGCTGATCGAGGGCGTCGGAGGAGCGGGAGAGGAGCTTTTGCAGAGCGTCTTTCACCTGCGCTTTCTCTTTCTCCAACTCTTGCCGCTTCGATCGCACCACTTTGAGGAGCTCGTCTCCTTTGATCAGCTCTGTTGACGCAGGATCAAAATATTTTCCGACAAGAACGTCTCGATCAAACAAAAGAGGGCGCGGATCGGAAAGGAGCGAGAGCTCTCGGGACAGAGAGTTCCGGTCAATCGACCGTTCGGGAGAAACCTCTAATTCCAATTTCCTGATTGCCGTCAGTTGCTTTCGGCGCTCTCGATCCGCCGCTTCCAAAATCTGTGGAAGCGGCGTCATCTGTCCGTTTAATCGCGTGACAGGGAGTGTGAATCTCTCGCCAATTTTCAGGAAGTAAGGCGTAATGTGTTTCTGATAATAGAGAGGATCTTCTTTTTTCAGATATTCGGCCATCCGCTCGAACGTCTCTCGATTCGTTTGAAGCGGCGCAGTAAGATTTTTCACCGCCTTCAAATATGCTTTAAAGAGCTTTCCCTCGACCGCGTTGAGCTTTTCGCACATCTCTTCATATTTTTTTTGCCCGTAAATCTTCTCATAGAGTTTTTCAGCGATCTTCAGTCCCACCGCGGCGGCATGCCCCTCTTCTTCAAATTGAGAAAGGAAGCGAATCCACTTCAGAATTGCCTTGTCTTCTCTCTCAATGTCCAAAAGACGCACCACTTCGAAAGCGCGTTCATCGTCGCCGAGTTTAATTGCCTGGGAGATCATCTCCTGGCTCTGTTCAATCTCTTGGCCGGGGGCGAAAAGGAATTCATCCGTATGAGGACGGAGATCAACGATGACAGGTTTCAGCGACTCGCCCATCGCCTCGATATGGAAGAAGGGAGAAGCGAACATTGGGGGCATGGATCGGTTAAATAAAAAAGCAAAGATCATTTTAGCGGCCCAAATCCCAGAGGCAAGCCCAAAATAGGGGGGCTGCGGAGCCATGCCGGAGACAATGGCGCTCGCAGGAGGGAGGATCAATTTTTTCGGACGGGTGCGATCGGGGTTATCGAGAAGGAGCGAGAAAGCGAACCCTTTTCTCTTTGCTATGGAGGCAGAGAGGAGGACTTTGTAGCCAGCATATTGGGGATTGGCGCAGACTAAAGAGCCCTCTTTGAGGGTGAACTGGAGGCCGTAGCGGGGCAATTCGATCTTCTCCACGAAGCCCTTCTTTCCCCAAACGAGGATATGGGCAGGATCTTCGATTTGTTCCAGTTGTTGCAGGGCAGGGTGGTTCACTTCGCTCAAGCCGACGAGCTGCATCGGTTCGGATCTTTTTCCTTCGCGCAAGTCGATAACACCGCTGATCTTCAATCCTGCGCGCGTCTTTTCAAAGGCCAGCTCGAGTTCCATCTCCCCAACGGAATTGAAGATATAGCCTATGAGAGGATCTTTTGGATCGATGAAGAGCCGTTTCTGCAGGATCGCTGGAAGGATGTGCTCCTTTTTCCGGATTTGGAGAATCCGTTTGACGGTGTCGAAGAATCCGGGCATCCCGTTCTCACTTTTTCCCTCGCGATTCTGCAAGATCGCATCGAGGGATTCCTCATCGACATGTCCATTGGTGATATCGCCCGCCTGGAGCAACTCCGGATGCCCCGCGTTGGGGAATGACCGATAGAGGGCATAGACTCCCCCTCTCTCTTCCACACGGCACGGATTTTTCTGCAAATCTTCAAAGGTGTAGATCTTCGCTCCTCTCTCGTCCTGATACACCATCGCCAACACATCTTTCCCTATCAGGTCGGGGAAGTTCTTTCGAAAGGACGGCTTTGCGACGAGATCGCCGGGCAGCGTCGTAGTAATCGACTCCGTCGCAAGGTCTTTCACCGTTCCCGTTTCGATGTCAACCATATAGAGGGCATTGGCGAAGCGGGGGAAATTCCCACTCCACGGGGAGTGATCCAGGAGAAGCCCTTTCCGGCGGCAGATCGCGTCGAGCACATAATTCAGGTGTTCATTGTCGAGAACATTCGGGATCTGCCTCATCAACTCCTGGTAACTCCCCTTGATCCAAAACAACTCGCGAGTATCGATAGAGGAAGTATGATGGGCCGATTCCAATAGGTGCTGCATATCGAGGATGATCCGACATAATTCGTCTTGTGAAAGCTGGGGCTTCGCGAGAAGGATTTTCAATTGGAGGGCGATCATCTCGATGCTCGCTTCGGAGGCAGGGTCTTTCTTCCTTTGTGCCGTAAGGAAAGATTGGATCTCCGGATTGCTTATATCGAAGAAAGAGCTTGTCTCATACTTGCAGCGCTCAGCCGGATCGATGTCTTTTTTGAGAACTTCATAGATCCCTTTCAGCCGCTCGCTCATTTGCATGAAGAAGAGGAGGGTCGTCATTTCCTCCGGTTTTTTCTTTGCTTTTTCTCTATATTCGACAATCTTCTCAGCCAGGAAACGGGGCATCATCACGCTGTTAGATGCATGATTCAGCGTATTCAATAGGGAGATGTCGAAGAAAATGAGTTGAATGAATGATCGGACAACCGGATGGGAGAGCATTGGAGCGTGCGCCTTCATAAAAGCGATCACTTCCATCTGGGGACGCTCTGAGCGGAGAAGGGAGAGGAGAGCTGTGAGTTCCTCTTTTGAAAAGTGAATCTCCATTTGATTCGCTCTAAGGAGATAATCCTCCTGTTTTTTGAGTAGCGTTTTGATCTGCTGTTTTCTCACCTCGCCGGCGTAGGGTGATTCGCGAAGCCGCACTTCGTCAAACTCACGCAGATAACAACGCCCGAATCTGGACATTGTTTTAAAATTAATCGGATCGCCAAACTCTGCTTCTACTCGATAACGCCATGTTGTAACCTCCTCCATGATGGTTTGTTCGTATTCGCGAAAAATGCTCTCTGGATCATGCTGGACTGCCTCAGGTGTATTCCGGTTGGTCGGTCCGATCCAATGAGTCCCAAATGCATAGATCCTGCCCGACCAGCGCCATACCCTTGTTATATGTCTCGGCTTATTTACTCCGACCACCATTTTCATGATATGGTAAATGGCTAAAAGGGGAAGCGGCAAAGGGGCAATCCAACCGAGCATGGAAGGCAATAAACAACCCAATTCATCCTCACGGCCCGGATGGGACGGCGTCAGATGGGTCAGAAAATCCACCTGCATCTGCAGAGAGATGAGTCCCTCAATCTTCTCCATCAAATTTCCACTCTTCTCCATCAAATTTACAGATGTACGCAATGCTTCACGGTCGATGCCTTTCAACAAGCTGAATTTCCAATAGAAATCGCGCAATTGTTCAATGGTGCTTACATTGGCGGGATGGATGCAGTGCCCACTCCGGTTCATATCTGAATGAGACCCGCCGGAGACCTTGCCTCCGAAATCCAAAATCTTCGCCGTGAGAATATACGTTTCGGGAGAGAAAACCCCTTGATTAATGGTATGATGCGTGAGAAAGGCGGTCATATAAGTCATCTTGATCAGCACCTCGTACATATCGATTGGAAGTTCTTTTTCCTGCACGAAGGAGTCAACGAGGCGTTTGGAGAGGATATTGAGATTCTCCATGATCTCTTTTGCGGCAGATAGCGTGAACTGGACCCAAGGGCTATTCGCATCCGGGGCAGCGTCATCACTATGAATATCCCCCTTCTTATAGGGAAAAAATTCTATTTCGTAAATCGCACGTACAATCTGTTGCAACGTCGATCCAGCCGCCAGGGATCTCAACCGATCGGGGATTGGCATGGCAAGGCCACTGATCGCTGGTTTTCGGACAAGAGGCGCACTCCTCCCCTCTCCTGAAGCGCTCGGCGGAGCCAGACTGGGATCTCGGGGATGGGCAATGGTTTTATTTTCAGGGATCGCAACGGCTACCGGCGCTCTCAACGCGGCCAACTTTTTGAGCGGATAGAGATCCATCGAGGCCATTTTCAGATAGGAAATCGGCGTTTGCCTGCTTGAGCATGCCGCATCGATCGCCTTTTGCACCTGCGTCAGCTCTTTGATGAGCTCGCCAATCTCGCTTTCGCTAACCACGCCTTCCAGGTGGGCCTTGGCCAGGTTTTGCGAACAAATGTTAAACATGCGCCCCAGCGTTTGGACCTCGCTCGGACTTTTCGACAGGCTAAATCGATATTCTTTGAGAAGTGTGAAGAGAGTGAAGATCTCCAGGCGAAGTTTTGTCCGACGGATGTCTCCGTCTGTCTTCCCTGCATTTTTTTCGACTCCTTTTAAAGCCATCCAGAAGGCATTAAAAACATCCCCTGTTTTTGTCTCTAAACTCGCAAGACAATCTTCTTCTTCGACAAGGCGATCTTTCAGAACATCTTCGAGCAAAGAAACATTGGTCGATCTTTTTCCGAGCGGCGAATGGGCGAACAGATCCCTGATCAATTCTTCTTGCATCTCTCCAAAATTTAGACAGGCCGGAATCTTGGCCTGTCCCGCGACAGCGACTTCTTCAATTCCCGATAGGCGGACGATCGAAGCGCCCCGTCCGATGATTTTAAGGGAAATCTTGTCGTTTTTTTTGGAAAACAGGTAAAAAAGCTCGTCCCCCGCCGCAGTGTTTGCCGCGATCAGGCTCTGCTGTCCTTCTTTGAGCTGCAAGACGTTTTTAATCCATTGATCGAGAAGTTTTTTCGGTTTAGCGAATCTTTTATTCATATTCTCTTCCGTTTCACCCCGAACGGATTCGCTTTCTTTCTGGAATGCCTCGATCGCTATATATTGTTCTTGGAGATGTTCCACGCATTGGACCACATCGGGCGAAGAAGCGCCGTCCGATTTAAAAAATCGTTGAAAATAGGAGATCATTTCCATTTGGCCCAAGACGGCGGTTTCACTGTTCCGGTCTAGGGCAGCTACAATCCCGACATAATTGGTCTTCGCAAAGGGGATCAGCCAGTTCAGGATGCGTTGCCAGATCCGGAGGATGCACAAGATCATTTTATTGTTAGATTGATCGGTTGGCTTGAGATGAGTGATGGACCTGTTTTCGGCGAGCAGGGAGCGGCCGGTGATAGGCATTTCATTTTGAAATTGCGGACAGCCTCCAACAATATTTTTTACAGTTACACTCATCCTCTTCCTTACCAAGCCTCGGGCTTATTAGGATCTCCACCTAAAGCGTGACGTATCTCTTGTCCGGGTTGAAAACAGGGAGCACAATAATAAGGGCGGTCAGGGCGGCAGAATATATCGACGCCTTCCATTCCAAACCATTGATAGGCGGCGCGCTCAACCGTAGCGTATAACTTTCGCCCATCAAATGGATTAAAAACACCGTAAAACGCTGAGATCTCCAATAAAATAACTAACAAGGGAGTTGCCAAAGTCTTCAATGGATCTTGAATCAAATTTGTAACACGTTCTTTTAACGAATAACGAGAACGACTATGATCATCATGACTACAAAAACAATACAAAGTCGCGACATCAAAAACTCTTTTTGCTATTTTAATCACATGCGCTATAACTGTCCACAATAATAATGCTACACATTTATATCGCAAGCATTTCGGAGATTGATATGAATATATTTTATCAGAAGACATATCTAAATGATAAAAAACAGGCTCTCCGCCATCGTAGCGCTGTCCGCTATCTTGAATCCTCCACGTATTGTACGGTTGAAAATCTCTAAGTGTAACAGTCGCCACGCAAATCTCCTTATAAACAAAACTCTAATCGAACGGCAAAATTGTACATAAATTACGATATTTACGCCAACAACAATACTCAGCAATAGATACGCGGGCAATAGATACATTTATTGACATCAATCAATCAATCGTTATATAATTAATTAAAAAATGGAGTTGATATGTCACCATCTTGTACAGCAAATCAAGGCAGTTTAGGCAGCTTTCAAGTTCTTTGTGCAGACGTATTCGGGGAAATTTTAGAATACTTGCCACCGAAAGAGGCGCTTACATTGGCTACTCTTACTCATACAGTTGCCAATGTTGCCTATAAGGAACTTGAATACATTGCAAAAAACGAACAGCACCGCATGGGGATTGTGTTTACAGCAATCCATTTGACTCGGGACGGCCTTTCAAGGCATTTTCAAAGTTTTACCACATCCACTCTGCGGGACATCGGAAAAAATCTTTCCGAACATCCCCTTCGGTTTTACGCATACCTTGCCCCAGTTCAAATATTGCTTAGAGCAGATGTTCTTACCGCTCTGGAGATTCCCAACGAAAATAGAAGAAATTCTCAGCTATGGTACATCATAGAAAGAGAGGTGAAAGGCATCTCAGAAAAAGAGAGACTTGATGGAAAGATAACAGAGACGGATCGTACAAATATTGCAAAGGCCTTCGCGATCACTTCTACGATGTCGGGGATACTCAAGAGCAGGATGCAATACGAAGTCTTACTCCTAGAGCTTAATTCTGACAAGGCTCTCGCAGTAGCTAATACCATTACCGATGAAAACATCAAGGACAAAGCGCTACGAGACATCTCATATAGAATAGCAGCAAGAGATAGAAGGATTGACAAGGCCATCGGCGTCGCTGGATCAATTTCAGAAGAGTGGATGAAGATAGGGGCTCTAGATGACATCAATAGGGTGAAGGGCTACATTCTACGCGAGGACGTATTCGCAGCAGCACGAGAGTCGGATTTCACAAAGGCCTTCGCAATTGCTCAGACGATTCAGGACTGGAATACCAGGAACGTGGCTCTACAGGGCATCGAGCAAATAAGCGGCGGCCGATTCACACACTATAGATGATTGTTATAGATTAGCTCGCTATCGTCCTGAATACAAAGAACCCTGCCAGATTCTGAAGCGGCTTCGGCAAGAACATTGTCGTAATGTTGGCGTTTTTAAGTCCTCGCATTAAATCAGCGTTGACAGATTGTGAAGATTTGACTATAATTTAAGCAAATTAAAGGAGAATGAAAATGGCAGCACCCATTCAAAGGTATTGTGATCCACGTCTTTTAGGAACAACGTTAGTAAAACCATTCGATAAATCCTATCAATGGATCCGAACTGTTGCGCATCCATTACATCCTAAATGTAGTTTGATTATGGAATGTGCTGTTCGAGCAATAAAAATTCTTACAGGAATTTTGACAATGGCTATTACCTCATTACCCGCCTTAGTCGGACGTATCATTCAAATCATTCATTACCACTCAATTTCCAAAACCGGTCGATTGAATCCTCCTGAAATTGTCGTAAATAATATGCATTTACCTCGACTAGAGCCCTGCCAAATGCCCCACTCTAAAACATATCATGGCACCGACGAGAATGCCGCGATCGGCATTTTACGATGGGGATTTGATCCAAGTAAAACTGCTCCGGGAGCAAAAATGGCAGAAGCAGTGTATGTATCTGCAAGCGATACTGTATCGGCCACTTACGGTGACAACCAATTAATTCTCAGGCTTGATCTCAGAGAGGGTGAAATTGCTTATCTAGACGATACCGCTCTTCATGGTCATATAAGGTTCAATTCTTCAGATAAAAAAGCGATGGCCGCCGTTCGAGAGCTTTTTTATCTAAACGGTTATCGCGCAATTAAATATGATCTTAATGATCATGGACTTGAAGAAGGTTGGGCCGTTTATGATCTTTCGTGTATTTCCATACAACAGATCACAAGAAGTAAAGTAGCTGTACGTATGCTTGTTGTTGCATGATGAGATTCCTGAGCCGACTGTGCGGGAAACAATGCTCGAAGGCGGTTCTTGCTACCGCTGCCATCGAATGAGCGGCAATTCCAATGGCACCATCATCCCCGCATGATGGGGAATGATGCGCGGGGTAAAATCCAGTGCCGGGCGAATGGCTGGCACCGACAGGCGATACACTGTCAGGCGATCGATCTGTTTCGGCTGGCGGACCATCTCTTTTTTCTCCGACGCCATCCCGTTTGAATAAAGCTCGACGCGAACGTCATCGGGCGTTAAGTCGGCCAAATCGATTTGCACTTCGAAAATGTGCTGATCCTGTCGCGTTTCGATTTGCACATTGTGAAAGCGGATTTTCGGCCAGTTTTCCATGACCTTTTTTTGCCAGTGCACCAGCTGCGCGCCCAGCACGGCCTGATCCGCGGAGCGCTGCAAATAACAAGTGGCCGCCGGAAGGTAATATTTAGTCGTATACTCGCTGACCGAGCGGGTGGAAGAAAACCGCGGCGTCAGCTGCGCCATGCTCTCGCGAATGCGCGCAATCCACCCCTCGGGCATGCCGCTGCTGTTTCGCTCATAAAACGCGGGAATGATTTGCTGATCGAGAAGATCGTATAGTTCATACGCCTCGCGCGCATCCCATACGGGATCACCATTGTGCTCTTGTCCATCGCCAATCGCCCAACCCACCTCGGGCGAATAGGCCTCGGCCCACCATCCGTCCAATTCCGAGCAGTTCAGCGTTCCGTTGACGAGCGCCTTCATCCCGCTCGTGCCGCTCGCTTCCCACGGCCGACGCGGCGTATTGATCCACAGATCGACTCCCTGCACGAGATGTTCCGTGAGCAGCATGTCATAATCGCTCAAAAAGATGACGTGCGCGCGCGCATCGGCACGCTGGATGAACTCCATCCATTTATGAATGAGCGATTTGCCCTCCTCGTCGGCCGGATGGGCCTTGCCGGCGATCAAGAGCTGCACTGGGCGCTCGGGATTGGATAATATTTGCAAGAGCCGCTCGGGATCGTGCAGCAAGAGATTGGGCCGTTTATAGGGAGCGAATCGGCGCGCAAAACCCAATGTCAGCACAAACGGATCGAAAAGCGTTTTGGCGTATTCGATTTCTTTTTCGCTTCCACCGCGGGCAAAAAGCTGTCGCGACAAAAGCTTGCGGGCGTATTCCACCAGTTTTTGGCGCGATTCGTTCCTCATTTTCCACAGTTTGGCGTCAGGGATTGTGCGGATTTTTTCTCCCAGATTTTCCGTCATCCCGAGCCAGCGGCATTTGCCGCAGACATTTGTCCAGAGCTCGTCGGCCATCGCCGAATCCCAGCTCGGCATATGCACGCCATTGGTCACATGCCCCACGGGAACTTCATCTTGCGCCCATCGGGGAAAGAGCGGCTCGAAAATGCGCCGGCTCACTTCGGCATGCAGCTGGCTGACGCCATTGACATACCGGCTGCCGCGGATCGCCAGATAGGCCATATTGAACTCTTCTCTGGCATTATGGGGATTGCGGCGGCCCAGCGCGAGGAGCTCTTCGACCGAAATACCCAGCTCCCGCTTCGCATAACGCCCCAGATATTCTTCGATCAACTCCGGAGCAAAAGAATCAAAGCCCTCGCTGACCGCAGTATGAGTCGTGAAGAGATTGCCGGCGCGAGCGGCCATGAATGCGACATCGAACGGCTGCCCCGTTTTTTTCATGAGGCAGTTGGCACGCTCGAGGACCGCCAAAGCGGCGTGGCCTTCATTGAGATGGCAGACCTCCGGATGAATGCCGAGCTCATCCAACAGGCGCCAACCGGCAATCCCCAGCACCATTTCCTGTTTGAGGCGCAGCTCCGAATGGCCGCCGTACAGCTCGCTCGTGATGCCGCGGTGCGCCGGATAGTTGGCCGCATCATTGGTATCCAGCAGATAGAGCTTGCAGCGCCCCACTTGCACCTCCCAGGTCCTGAGCCAGACCGACCAGCCGGGCAATTTGATCTCAAGGCGCATCCATTCGCCATTCGGCTTGCGCAATGGTGAAATCGGCAACTGCCCCGGATCATTGTAGGGAAAAAGCTCCTGCTGCTCTCCGTTGGCGTCGATAATCTGGCGGAAATACCCCTGCTGATAGAGCAGGCCGATGCCAATGACAGGCAAGCCCAGATCGCTCGCCGCTTTCAGCTGATCGCCCGCGACGTTGCCAAGTCCCCCCGAATAGATCGGCAGCGCTTCGCTCAACATGAACTCCATGCTGAAATAGGCCGCACAACTCAGCGGGGATTTGGGATGCTTTTGCTGAAACCATGCCGGATTTCTTTCCTGCATGTCCCGCGTGACGGCCATCTCCTCAACGACGGCATGAAACGTTGGATCAGCCAATATCGCTTTGAGCTTTTCCTTCGATACCGTCTGCAAAACCACCCACGGATTATGGGTAAACTCCCACAGATCGGGATCCAGCATCTGCCAGATTTTATCGGCGCTATGGTTCCATGACCATTGCAGATCGAGCGCCAGCCTCTCCAAGAGGCCATATCCATAGATCTCATGCCGTCCGTTGATCGTCTTCATGTTTTTCCTAAAGCTGTACTCACAACCGATTGCGCCTCGTCCAAAATCCGCTGCAGATGATCTTTTCCGACAAAACTCTCGGCATAGATCTTATAAATATCTTCGGTGCCCGACGGCCGCGCGGCAAACCAGCCATTTTTTGCGATGACCTTGACACCCCCGATCGGAGCGCCATTGCCCGGAGCATGCGTCAGAATCGATTCGATTTTCTCTCCCGCCAGCTCAGAATCGACAATCAGGGCCGGCGACAGTTTTTTGAGAATTTCCTTTTGCCTTTTCGAAGCTTTCGCTTCGATCGAGCCGCTGAACGCACACCCAAGCTCGCTTGTCAATTGGCGAAAAATTTCTCCCGGATCTTTTTTACAGCGCGCCGTCATTTCAGCGGCCAGAAGAGCCATCGCGATGCCATCCTTGTCCGTCGTCCAAACGCTCCCGTCCATCCGTGCCAACGTGGCCCCGGCGCTCTGCTCACCGGCAAAAGCCAATGAACCGTCGAAAAGACCAGGTACAAACCATTTGAATCCCACAGGAACTTCGTAGATTTTTCGATTCAGCTTGGCCGCCACGCGATCGATCATCTGGCTGCTCACAACAGTCTTACCAATGGCCGATGACTTCTTCCATTGAGGGCGATGCTGAAAGAGATAATCAATCGCTGCGCAAAGATAATGGTTGGGGGGAAGCAATCCCGCGCTTTTCGTCACGATGCCGTGGCGATCGTGGTCGGTGTCGCAGGCGGCGGCAATCGCAAAGCGATCCTTCAATCCGATCAGCGATTGCATAGCATAGGAAGAAGAGGGGTCCATCCGGATCTTACCGTCCCAATCGACGCTCATGAAGCGAAACGTCGGATCGATCGTCTGATTCACAACCGTCAGATTGAGGCCGTATCGGCGCGCGATCGGCTCCCAATAATGAACGCCCGCCCCGCCCAATGGATCAATCCCGATGCTGATTTGCGTTTGACGCAAAATCTCCATATCGATCAAATGGCCCAAATCCTCGACATAGGGACGGATAAAGTCGATCCGGCTCATCGCATGCTTCGCCGTTTCATACGCGAGCCGCCGGACCTTTCCCCAATCAGACCCCATCAACTCGTTCGCCCTCTCTTCGATCCATCCCGTCACCGCCGTCTCGGCGCCGCCTCCGTGCGGCGGATCGTATTTGATCCCTCCCTCGTCGGGAGGATTGTGCGATGGCGTAATGACGATGCCGTCGGCAAGCACTTGGCGGCCCCGATTGTGGGTTAAAATGGCATGCGAAATGACCGGCGTCGGAGTATATTCGTCGTTTTCGGCCAGGATCACTGACACGCCATTCGCTGCCAACACTTCGATCGCACTCATATAGGCCGGCATGGATAGGGCATGGGTATCGAGGCCCATGAATAAAGGGCCGCCAATGCCCTGCGATTGGCGATATTCGCAGATCGCCTGCACAATGGCACAGATATGCCGCTCGTTGAATGCTGTGTGGAATGAAGATCCCCGATGGCCTGACGTACCGAAAATAACCCTTTGTTCAGGGACAGCCGGATCGGGAATTTGCTCGTAATAGGCCGCCACCATGCGAGATACATCAATGATCTGGTCTTTTGTCGCCGGTTTTCCCGCCTGTGGGTGCCGTTTCATGATGAACCTCGAATCGAATCCCTGCTTCTCCAGATCACATAGACCGCCGGAACCACGAGTAATGTAAGAAGAGTCAAGGAAATGAGCCCTCCCCATAAAGGCGCTGCGATACTCCGGGCGATATCAGATCCCACCCCGCTGCTCCACATGATGGGGAGCAATCCAAAGATGTTGAGAGCCACGGCCATGATTAAAGGCCGTACTCTCGACGCCCCATGATTGACAACCATATTCATGAGGTCTTCTTGCGAGTTCATGCGATTTTCCTGCGACCATTTTTGAAATCCTTCCTCGAGATAAACGACCATGATCGCCGTTGTCTCAGCCGCTGTCCCCAAAAGAGCGATCATGCCCACCCAAACCGCCACGGAAGTATGATAGCTCACGGCAAACATGAGCCAGACAGCTCCAATCGCTGCAAAGGGAACGGACAGCATGACGATCAGCGTTTGTGCGATCCCTCTAAAATTGAGATAAAGAATCAGAGCGATGAGGATCAACGTGAGAGGAATCACCACTTTCATCAAAGCCTGAATTCTCTCCATGAACTCATACTGGCCGGTCCATTGGAGGTAATAGCCGACAGGCAGTTTCAAATTTTGTGCGACGGCTTTTTTGGCATCTTTCACATAACTGCCGATATCCCGTCCTTCGATGTCGATATAGACCCATCCCGTCAGGGATCCCATCTCATCTTTGATCATCGGAGGACCCATGACAGCCTGGATCGTGCCCAGCTGGCCCAGAGGGACGTGTTCCACGCGGCCCTCTGCGGCGTCCGATTTCATCATGATGGGAACCAGGATCCTTTGCAATTGATCGATATTATCCCTGAGTTCCCGCGGATAGCGCACATTGATTTTGTATCTCTCGCGCCCTTCAATGGTTGTATCCACATCCAGACCGCCGACCGCCGTTTCGACGATTTCCTGCACGTCCATGACCTTTAATCCATAACGGGCGATTGCGGCGCGATCCGGGGTAAAATCGATAAAGAACCCTCCCATTTCCCTCTCGGCATACACGCTCCGCGTTCCCGGGACTGTTTTGAGAATCATTTCAATCTCTTCTCCCAGAGTTGCAATGGCGCTGAGATCCTTTCCAAAAATTTTAATCCCGACCGGCGTACGGATGCCGGTCGTTAACATGTCAATACGGGCTTTGATGGGCATGGTAAAGGCATTTTGCACTCCCGCCAACTGCAGAGCCCGGTTCATTTCTTCCACCAATCGATCCTTGGTCATCCCCGCGCGCCACTCGGACTTTGGTTTTAGGGTAATGACCGTCTCGATCATCGAAAGGGGCGCGGGATCGGTCGGTGTTTCGGCGCGACCCGCTTTGCCAAAAACGGTTTGGACTTCCGGAAAACTGCGCAAAATTTTGTCCTGCGTCTGTACCAGCTGTCTGGCGGCCTCAATCGAAATTCCCGGTGTGGTAATGGGCATAAAGAGAATGGTTTCCTCATCCAGCGGCGGCATAAATTCCGAGCCCAGCCGTTGATAGACGGGAATGGTCAAAAGAATGAGAAGAAGGCACCCGCCGACGACAGCCATCCGAAAACGCACGCAAAATCGCAACACGGGTTGATAGGCCGCAATGCAAACCCGGGTCACCGGGTTTTTCATCTCCGGTCTGATCCGGCCCCGAATAAACGTCACCATCAGCGCCGGGACGAGAGTGACTCCCAGGATCGCGCCGAAAACAACGGAAAAGGTTTTCGTGTACGCTAACGGGGAAAAGAGACGGCCTTCCTGTTCTTGGAGAACGAACACAGGGAGGAAGCCAATGACGATCACAAAGAGCGAGGCGAAAATACTGGGGCCGATTTCTTTGGCCGCCTCAATGACGATATTGGTCCGGGAGCGTTTTTCTCCCTCCCGTTCCAATTTTTTATGGGCATTTTCCGTCATAATGACGGCGGAATCAACGATGTCGCCGATGGCGATGATGATACCCGCCAAAGACATGATGTTCGCATTGATGCCCATGTAATACATCGGGATAAAGGAGATCATCACAGCGATGGGTAGAGTGATGATCGAGACCAGAGTCGAGCGAAAATGGAAGAGGAAGATGAAAATGACCAACGAAACAATGATAATTTCCTCGACCAACGCCTCCGTTAAGGTATCGATGGAATGCCGGATGAGCGTGGAGCGATCATAGGTCGGGACCACCTTGATTCCCGGAGGGAACGAAGGCTCCATCTCTTTGAGCTTTTCCTTGACCCGATCGATCACTTGGGCCGTATCTTCGCCGACGCGCATCACGACAATCCCGCCCACAACCTCCCCTTCCCCGTTGAGTTCCGCCAGTCCTCGGCGAATATTTCCCCCGATTTGAACGCGGCCGACGTCTCGGATTAAAACAGGAGTGCCCTTCTGGTCGGTTCCGACAACGATTTGCTCGATCATGCCCGGATCGGTGATATAGCCGCGCCCTCGAACGGCATATTCATGCTCCGCGAGTTCAATGACGCGGCCGCCGACGTCCCCATTCGATCGGGGAATCGCTTCTTTGATATCGGAAATCGAAAGATGATAGGCTTGCAGTTTCGTTGGATCGATCTCGATCTGATATTCTTTTTGATAGCCTCCCACACTGGCCACCTCAGCAACCCCGGGTACGGAGGTCAGCCAGTAGCGCAAATACCAATCCTGAAAAGAGCGCAGGTCCTGCAGAGAATTTTTTCCCGATTCGTCAATAAGCGCATATTCAAAAATCCAGCCGACGCCCGTGGCATCCGGCCCGAGCTGGGGCGTCACTTTCTCGGGTAGTTTGCCCTGCAGCTTGGACAAGTACTCTAAAGCGCGGCTCCGCGCCCAGTATAGATCTGTGCCATCCTGAAAAATAACGGATACAAAGGACATACCAAACATGGTAAAACCCCGCACCAGTTTCACTTTCGGAGCGCCCAGAAAAGCGGTGACCAGCGGATAGGTGATCTGATCTTCGACTAAATCAGGGCTGCGCCCCATCCACTCGGTAAAAATGATCACCTGCGTATCGGACAGGTCGGGCAAAGCATCGATGGGTGTTTTGTGAATCGTCCAAACGGACCAGAGCAAAACAAAGCTGGTCACAATAAAAACAATGGAGCGGTTTTTCCCACAAATCTCAATGAGTTTACCGATCATGATTTTTCTTTTGTCCCATTTCCATGCCCTGCATGCCGCCGCCCGTGGCCCTGAGCCGGCTTTCTGAATCGATTAAAAACTGCGCACGCGTCGCCACCTCTTCGCCCGGTTCAAGGCCATCAATGACCTGATCATACAATCCCGCCTTGAATCCCAATTGCACCTCTCTCGGCTCAAAACGCCCTTTTTCCGTCGACACAAAGACGATTTTCCTGAGTCCCGTATCAATGACAGCGGACTGGGGAACCGCCAATACTTTGCCTGTTTTGATGTGGATTTCCACTGTGGCATACATGCCGGGCTTCAGATATTCATCCGGATTATCGAAATCAAAGCGGACTTTCATTGTTCGGGTGCTCGGCTCAACCACGTAGCTGATAAATGCCACTGAACCGATGAGCTGTTTTTGGGGCCATGCAGGAAGAGAAAGAGTGGCTTTTTGACCCATCCTGATCCATGCAATATCCTGTTCGTAGATGTCCGCCATCACCCAGACATGGGACAGATCGGCAATGGTGAAAATCGTCATTCCCGGCTCGACATTCATCCCGACGAATGCATTTTTGTTGATGACCACTCCTTCGACTGGAGAATCAATCGTTAAGGTTTTGGAAGGAATACGATTTTCCGTTAAACGCTGGATTTCCGGCTCGGGAACATCCCATAATTCCAGGCGTTGCCGGGCCGCTTCCAAAAGGTCCGCATTGGATTGTGCGATCTCCTCGCTGAACATTCCCTGTAGCGGCCGCTCTTCGCTTTTGAGGGCCAATAAATACTCTTCCTGGGCGGTCAATAAATCGGGGCTATAGACAGAAAAAAGAGGCGCTCCTTCACTCACCGGCATTCCTGTAAAATTGACAAAGAGCTTTTCGATCCATCCCTTGAATTTGGTTTGAACATGGGCCATTCTTCTTTCATCGACTTCCACAACGCCTACGGTGCGGATATCTTTAGATAAATCGCGAATTTTTACTTTTTCCGTTGCCACTCCAAACAGCTGCATTTTTTCCGGATCGATTTGAACGGCTGCATAGCCGCTCATGTGTTGTGGGTCATGCGGCATGCCTTCCATCGAGGCATTCGCTATGCTTAATAGGACAATGGCGGCCAAAATCATTGCATTTCCTCCCAAGGTACGCCGATCGCACGTTCCAATTCGGCCATTAAAGACTCCCTTTCCGCCCGGACGCGCTCATATTCCAATGAAATATCCTGATATTGCCGACGGGTATCCAGAAGAAATAAAAATCCGCCTTTCCCGGATCGATAACTGGATTCAGACGCTTTGAGCGCTTCCCTGATTTTGGGAAGCAGTCCCGTTTCATATAAAAAAAATCTCTCTTCACTGGCTGTCAGCTGGCCCAAAATCTCCTGAATTTGTCCGCGGATCCGTGCTTCCATTCCTCTGAGAGCGTTCATGCCCGCCGAAGCCCTCGCCTCGGCCTCGCGCACCTGCCGCTTTTGCCGCAGCCCCACCCACAGGGGGATTTTGAAACCGATACTGGCTTCCCAGGCATTATCTTTTCGGTTGCGGGTCATCTGTTCGTATCCCGCAGAAACGATGATGTCGGGGAAATATTCTCTTTTGGCCAGCCGCGCCATCATTTGCTGCTCATCCACCATGGCCTGAATCTCTTTTAATTCGGGCCTGTTCCGGATCGCCAAACTTTCAAGGTTATCAACGGGGACATTCATGGATGATTTAAAATCATCTATGGGCGGCCCCAATGTGCTTTTTGGGGGCCTGTCCAGGATGGCATTGAGAAGAGAAACAATAAAAATCCGGTCCGCTTCAATCGTTAGCCATTGCTCATCCAGCACTTGCAACTCGATCTGTACTTTAGCCACTTCTTCGTAACCGGCCAGGCCCGATTTATATAAAGCCAAACTCGCATCGATGAGATTTTTAACCAGCTCGCGATTGTGTTGATTGATCTGATCCGATGCGCGATTAAAAAAAAGCTGAAAGTAAAGTTTTTTGGTTTGTAAGACCAAATCGCGTTCTGTAATTATTTCCTGACTTTGAAATTGTTTCAGAACCTCTTCGGCGACTTTCCCTTTTAATCCCAATTTTCCCGGGAAAGGAAATGTTTGGGAAATCTGATACTGGAGCATGGGAAGGAATTCACTGTTGGCTTTAAAATTGTTATAATCGCTCATAAACCTGAATTCCGGATCATCGATGACCTGGACGCGGGAGACCACTTCAGCGGCCGCCCGAATGCGATCGCGAGCGGCCTCCAGATCCGGATTGCGCTTCAATACCTCTCCGATCAATGTGTTTAATGGCAAAGAAGACCCGTTCAATGGATCTTCCTCAGAAAAAAGCGGACCCACATTCATCGCAATAAAAACTAATAAATGGCTCACGCTTTTGTTAAGGGATCGTTCAAAAATAACTTTTAGCGTTCTCGAGGGAAAAATCGATTTATCTATTGAGAATTTTTCCTTGCAGAGAGAAACAAGACTCTCAGCTTATTCTTGAACGATCCCTAAGCATTTTTGTAATTTTCCTCAGGGAATTTGCATGAAAGAATAAACAGAATAAACAGGATCGACGAAACGTCGGCAGGATGAGCAGGATAAATCTCCCTATCCTGCTCATCCTGCCGACGTTTCGTCGATCCTGTTTATCCTGTTCTTCTCTATGAACACGACACATCAAGGTATTCTTCATGCAATCGCCCCGTAACATTCCTGTCTTTTCCGAAATAACCGATGAATCACATATCCGCAAAGCCCCACGCCGCTCGCTACGAGGGCGATCACTCCCCATTCTTTAACATCCAATCCAACCGTTCCAAAGATTTTCTGTAAGAAAGGAAGATAAATCACCATCAGCTGAACCGCTAGCGAACTCAATAAAGCGCCCACCATCCATCGATTGGAAAAAAATCCAATGTGATATTCAGCACGCACCATTTGCACGCGAACCAGCTCCAATACGACAAGAGTCGTTAAAGCCATTGTTTGTCCTAACGCCGCACTTGTTTGCAATCCAAAATGACAGGCAGCCAGCGTACCCGCCGCAATGACGCCGCTGATTGTGGCCAGCTGGAAAAACAGCCGAAGCGGCAAAATCGGTTCATTGGATTGTCTCGGCGGCCGTTCCATCGCTTTTGGATCAACAGGATCCATTCCTAATGCAATCGCAGGGAACCCATCTGTGACCAGGTTTAAGAATAAAAGTTGAACAGCCGATAAGGAAACAAACGGGTTGCCAAAAGAATCTTTAAAACCGATCGCCATTCCGATAAAAATGACCATGAGTTCAGCCATATTTGAAGAAAGCAGATAATTGACAAACTTCACGATATTGTCATAAATCCCCCTTCCTTCCTCCACTGCATGGACAATCGAGGCAAAATGATCATCGGTAATGATCATATCGGCCGCTTCCTTCGCAACATCGGTTCCTTTCATTCCCATGGCGATCCCGATATCCGCCTCTTGAATCGCGGGAGCGTCATTCACTCCATCGCCGGTCACGGCGACAATTTCTCCCTCTCTTCGCCACATCCGTACAATGCGCAATTTATCTTCGGCGGAGATGCGGGCATAAATTCGAATGCTCCGGAGAGATTTTTTTAACTCCCCGTCATTCATCTGCTGCAGCTCGATGCCGCTTATCGCGCGCGCGCCTTCTACGAACAACCCCAATTCTTTAGCCACCGCTTCCGCCGTGTCCGGATGATCGCCCGTGATCATGACGGGACAAATGCCCGCCCTCATGCACGTTTGAACGGCCTGTTTGACTTCGGGCCGGGGAGGATCCATCATGGCCGCCAGGCCGACAAAAGTGAGGTTGTCTTCCATGGACGCATCAATGCTTTGATCGGACTCGACGTCTCGATAAGCCATGGCTAAAACGCGGAGCGCCTGCACAGCGAAATCGTGATTGGCATTGAGGATTTCTTGTCTGAGTGGAGGCGTCAGCTCTGTTTTTTCATTTCTCAGGAGGATTGTCGTGCAGCGATTGAGGATTAAATCGGGGGCTCCCTTCACAAAAAGAACGTTCCCAGCCTTTGTCTTTCGAAGAGAGCTCATCCGTTTACGCTCGGAATCAAAAGGAATTTCTCCTTGCAAAGGATTTTTGTCCTCCGACTCCCGCTTTTTGATCCCTCCTTTTTCTGCGGCAACAATCAAAGCCCCTTCGGTGGGATCGCCCGTTATTTGCCAGCCCTGTTCTGAATGAACCAGGTTGGCGCTATTACACAACACTCCAATCGCAAGAAGTTGTTTTAACTCCAGAAAATCCATAGGAACAACGGGTTGCGCATTGACGCTAAAATTTCCTTCCGGAATATAGCCCACACCGGAAACGTCGATCCGTTCTCGATTGACCCATATCTTCCGAACGGTCATTTCATTCTTTGTCAAAGTGCCCGTTTTATCGGTACAGATGACCGAGGCGCAGCCGAGCGTTTCAACGGAGGAGAGCCGGCGGATCAGGGCATTGCGCCTCGCCATTTTTCTGACGCCGATCGCGAGAGCGATTGTAACAATCGCAGGTAATCCTTCCGGAATAGCGGCTACAGCCAGGCTTGTGGCGACCAAAAGCACATGAATCAACGAATTGCCCCGCCACATTCCAAGGATGAAAACGATCGCAACGACGCCCAGACAAAGAAAAACCAGCCGACGTCCCAATTGCTGCAAGCGAATTTGCAGGGGGGTTTGCTCATCTTTGCTTTCGCTCAACAGGGAAGCGATCTTTCCGAGTTCTGTATTGAACCCGGTCGTTGTGACAATCATATGTCCTTTGCCGCTCAGCACTACGGTTCCCATGAAGGCCATATTTTTTCGATCGCCGATCGGTAATTCCGTATTGGCCAGCGGATCGGTCGTCTTGGGAATCGGCAAGGATTCTCCTGTGAGAGAGGCTTCCTGCGTAGAGAGTTGAACCGAATGGATAACCCTTCCGTCAGCGGGAACCGAATCCCCCGCTTCTAACAGGATCAGATCACCTGGAACAACTTCTTTGGAAGGAATACTCTGTAATACACTCTCGCGGATGACTTTGCAGATCGGCGCGGCCATTTTTTTAAGAGCTTCCATTGAACGCTTCGCATGGAACTCCTGGATAAATCCGATGAGAGCATTGAGAATCACAATAATAAAGATGGCACAAGCATCCATCCATTCGCCCAGAATCCCGGCAATAGCTGCTGCGATCATCAAAATCCACACAATAAAACTGGCCCATTGATTCAAAAACAGTTTGAAGGCGGAAAATGGAATGGGCTCCGGCCACTGATTCAATCCGAAATGCGCTAATTTTTTTTGGGCTGCCGCAGATGACAATCCCTGATGGGGACTGGTCTCTAATTCCTGGCAGGTTTGATCGGTGGAAAAACTCCACCACATTTTTTTGTCTACGGGCATACGGCGTCCATTGGAAGACAACAAATACAGCCCCCCTGAGCGCAAAATAGCTTTCCGATCAAATTTATTGCAATTTTTAAAAAAACCACTTTTTATTTGACTACAAACTGACCATCATTTTAACAGTAGGATTAAGGAATTAACCATTTATTTCGGTTAATATTTGAAGGCAATTATTAATGGATCGAGTCATTAGCGTCATTTTGGCGGGCGGAGAAGGAACGAGGCTATTTCCTTTGACGCGCGGCCGCTGCAAACCGGACGTGCGGTTTGCGGGGCGCTACCGTCTGATTGATATTCCTATTTCGAACTCGATCCACTCGAACATCCAGCAGATTTTTGTCCTCTCCCAGCATTTCAAAGATCCTCTGCACCAGCATATCCTTTCGACCTATCCTACATCGCATCAAATTCATCTTTTGTCTCCGAAAGACATTCCGGGGAAAAAAAACCTGTTCAAGGGGACGGCCGATGCCGTCCGGCAAAATCTAGGGGCGATTTTACACACAAACGCCGAATATATTTTGATTTTAGCGGGCGACCAGCTCTATCACATGAACTATCGCGGCATGATCGATTTCGCCAAACAGGAAGGGGCGGATCTGGTGATCGCTTCGCTGCCGGTTCAGGAAGGAGATGCCAAGAGAATGGGACTCTTGCGCATCGACGAGCGCTCGCGCGTCCTCGACTTTTTTGAAAAACCCACGGAGCGCAAGACTCTGGACAGCTTCGCTCTTCCCCCTACGTGCGATCATCCGCAGGAATACCTCGGCTCCATGGGAATTTATGTTTTCAAGCGAGATGCCCTATTGTCGCTGCTGAGCAATGAGGGCGACGACTTTGGTAAGCACATCATTCCGGCCCAAATGAAAAAGGGGAACGTATCGGCTTACTATTACCAAGGCTACTGGGAAGATATTGGAACGATTGGAGCCTACTACCGCGCCAATCTCGCTCTGACGAATTGTCAAAACTGGATGCAGGCGTTTGACGAAACGAATCAGCTCTTTACGCCCCACTACAACTTGACCACGCCATTCATTAAAAACAGCGCGATCACAGACTCTCTCATCAATGAAGGCTCGCTCATCGAAGCCAAAGAAGTGACGCACAGCATCATTGGTACGAAGACCCATCTCAAAGAAAACAGCATTATCCGCGACTCCATCATTATCGGGGATCACTCGATCGCTGAAAAAACCAGAGCTTGCTATTCCGTCGTCGTCGGGAAAGACTGCGTGATTCAAAAGGCGATCATCGACTCGGATGTCGTCATTGGAGACAGAGTGCAGCTCATCAACAAAAATCAATTACAGAAATTCGACTCAGACGGCGTCTATATCCGCGACGGAATCATCATCGTCACGATGGGTGCGCGCATCTCTGCCGGTTTTGAAATCTGATATATTAATTTAAACATCTAGGATTTAAACTTTTACGAACCAGCGGAGGGTGAGAACGACATTTACCTGTTAACAACTCCATAAATTTCCTGTTTGGCACTTTTGTCACTTGTCAATTTTTAAGTGTTTTGTTAAAAATTTAAGCTATGGCGAAATTGGCAGCGAATCCATTTAAATTTGGAGATCCTGTAGAGGGAGATTACTATCTTTCCCGACCTGATCTTTCAGCGACTGTGGCGCAATTTTTAGAAAATCACATTCATATTGTTCTGATGGGACCAAGGCGTTTTGGAAAAACGTCATTTGTGCTGAACCTGCTGAGCTTTTTGGAAAAAAAAGGATATACTTGCCTGCTTGTAGATATTTTTAACATCACATCCCATAGAGATTTTCTATACCAATTCATAAGAGCGATGGAGTCGAAAAAACCATTCTCAAGCAAGCTCCGGACCTGGTGGAACAGATTAAGATTGGCGGTTCCAAAAATTACTGCTGATTTAGATCCTCATACAGGAAGCCCTAGTACACCGTTTCATCAAAATCTTGCCATTGGACTGCGTCAAAGCACCTCAAATCAACGATCGCAAATCGCGCTGTATCGAATTAATACAGCGCGATTTGCGATCGTTGATTTTAGGTAGCTTTCACGCAACTCCAGTGGCAAGATTTTGATGAAACGGTGTACTAGCTTCGGCTTTACTTTATCGCACTTAGCTGAAGAGGACACAAAAACAGCCATCCAGGATCTTTTAGAGAGCTTATCAAGTTTTGGAAGCAACGTAATTGTCGCACTTGATGAGTTCCAAAAAATTTCTGAAATCGAAGACAAAGGATGGCTTGAAGCGACGATAAGAACTCATATTCAGAAACTTAAAAACACATCTTTTTTGTTTACCGGTTCCAGAAAAAGCCTTATTTCTGAGATGCTCCACAATCCCGCAAGACCGCTTTATCGGTCTTGCCAGGTAATTGATTTCCCAAAATTCGGTCCTGAATTTACAGATTGGGTGATTCACCGATTTGCAACCGTTGGCGTCAAATGTGAAAAAAAAGCCGTTGAATATTTGCGCAAACTGGTTCAAGACACACCTAATTATGTGCAGATGGTGTGTTTTCATTTAGTCACTCAAGCACGGAACAAGGTGTCTTCCAAGGACATCAAGGAAGTGCTCAAAACAGTGGCCCGCCAGAATGCTTATGCATATCAGACTCTATTAAATTCTCTTCCCTTGGCGCAACAACGCGCACTACGGCTGGCAGCAAATGAAAAACAGTCGTTGTTTCAAAAGGATCTATTAGCCAAGTACGAAATTGCAAGCGCTCCCGCTCTTCATTCTTCAATAAAAGCATTGAAAACGAAAGGAATATTGGACGAAGAAGGAACAGGCAAGGGCAGCGTGATGTTCGATGACCCTTTATTCGCTTTTTGGTTACAGAGATAATTGCGGAGAGGAATGAAATAAGAATTCGCGAAATATTAGCTATTTCGACCTGCTCTACACCCCTGCCGTGTACCGCGCCGCTGAAATTCCTCATTCACCATGTCGATGACCTCCTTTTTCTTTTGCCAAACCCATGTGGGGGCAATTGCATGGCGTGGATGGCCGTTGCCGCCGATGCGATAGATCACGCATTCGGGCGGGAGGCGCTCGAGAAAATCGCACGTCAGCGACACCGTTTCATCCATCGAAAGCGGCTGCCAACTCTGGCGATGGTACTGTTCGGCTAATGGAGTGCGCTCCATCGCAACAAGAAAATGGATTTTCACGCCCTGAATTCGATACTCGGCGATTTTGTCCGCGGTCGCCATTACGTCCTCTCTCGTTTCAAAGGGCAAGCCCAATATTACATGCACGCAATGATCGAGTTCAAGCGCCTGCGTCAGCTGGATCGCACGGACAAAATCATCATGCGTTTCCTGGCGGTTCAATCGCAAAAGCGTTCGATCATGAATAGTCTGCAAGCCATATTCGACGCAGACATAAGGCACCCGGCTGCGATAGGAGGCCATCAAAGCCAATTTTTCAGCATCGACGCAATCGGCACGGGTCGAAATCGCCAGGCCCACGATATCCGGATGGGCGGCTATCGCCTCGTCATAGAGTTTTTTAAGATGAGATACGGGGGCGTATGTATTGGTAAATGATTGAAAATAGGCAATAAATTTTTGAGCTTTGTAGCGGGTGCGCCGGACATCGATGTTCTTGAGCAGCTGGTCTGTGATCGAAATGGCCGGCCCATTGGTGCGCGACGATGAGCCCATCTCATCGCAAAAAACACACCCCCCGATGCCTTTTGAGCCGTCGCGATTGGGACACGTGAACCCTGCGTCAATCGAGACTTTGTACACGCGGCAGCCGAACTTTTTTTTCAAATCGTCATTATAGCTGTTATAATAGGTATCCATCTTCTTAAGATACTGCAAACAAAAGCGATAAAGCAACAGCTATTTTAGTTATGCGCTTCCACCTCGGGATTGCGATGGATCACACCCTGTAAAGACAATGAATGAGCGCTCTCGTGCATCGGACCTATGGACAATAGTTTGTCCTGCGTTGTAATGTCGCGGACAGCAAAATCCTTCCTCAAGCCAATATGGCGCGGCCCCTGCGCCTGAAAATCAATCTTTTTCAAATCGACCATCTGTATTTCCAGGCTGTCGTAGTTTCGAACATAGGTCTTGAGATTCGTGCGATCGTGCACGACCACCCACTGCGTCGCATCCGATTTTTGAATCAACGAATTGTCTTTCGCCTTCTTTTTGATCAGACCCTCGAAAATATCAAACGTGTTGAGGATATGGAATCCCATGCGCACGCCCTCCAGAGCCGTGTTGGGAATCGAGGCCGAATGGGAATAGAGCGCCGCGCGGACAAACCGCGACTGTGGCGTCGGATCGCCAGGCAATCCCAGCAGCCCGCTGCCCTGATTGAAGTTATCGATCGTCCAATTCCCCAGCTTCATTTGAGAGATATTGAGAGAGGACAAATTGACATAATTCATCAAATTGGACAGATGCCAGTCAAACGACGGCGCGTTCGTCAAGACGCCCAACGGATTATCATATTCATGCCTCTTCCCCGCGACATATTCGACGATCAGGCAATCGCCATCGGTGTCGCAGATATAAAAATGGAGCGGCAACGAAAAGTTGTCGTAACCGGGCACTTTTTGCTCGGCAACAATAACTTTCGATAACGCTTGCCTCGCCTCTTTCACGCTGGCGCAGGTGCTTAACAGATAATCGGGCACTTCCCACGCCGCCAGCGTCGCGTTGGCGCGGGCCGGATCCGGCTTCTCATATTGGGAAAACCCCGGAAGGAGCAGACAGCCCACCACCAGCCCCTTCTCGTTCATTCCGTCCGACACGATCATCGGCCCAAACGATTGATTCATCCCCACGAGCCCCAGCTTAGCCGTCCAGCGCATGCCCAGCTTGGCATCCGGAGCCGTGGCAGTGAATTCCGTACCGCGCGGAATGATCAACAAATCGGAATCCATCCTCATGCCAAATTCCATCGTCCGGCAATAGATCAATGCATTATCGAGGCATTTCAATTGAAAAGCCGTACATGCCATTACACTTTGAGCAACAGCCACGAGAGCGCAACAAAGAGCCAAAACAAAACGCATGGGACCATCTCCTTTCACAAAAATAGACAGCTTAAATCTGTGCAGGGTTTTTTCAAATATCTATTTTAGACGAGCGCTATCTATGTATTGACGCGCGTTCTTGGATCCGCTAGTTTTGCAAATAAGGACATACCATGAACAAAGACCAAATCGTCCGTATTCTCGAAGAAATCGCCGACTTGCTGGAGCTCAAGGGAGAAAACCCTTTCAAAATTAGAGCCTATCGCAACGCGGCCAGGTCGCTGCTCAATATGGAAAAAGACATCAAGGATGTCGTGACCGATCAGACGCTCACCTCTTACCAGGGCATCGGCCCATCGCTGGCCGATAAAATCTCATCGCTCGTTCTCAAAGGCCGCCTCCCCTATTACGAAAAACTCAAGCGCTCGATCCCCCCCTCTCTGATGGAACTGTTGCAAGTGCAGGGACTCGGCCCCAAGAAGGTGCAGGTCCTCTATCAAAAACTCAGAATCCGATCGATCGCGGCGCTGAAAAAAGCAGCCGCTCAGGGCAAAATCGCCAAATTGAAGGGATTTGGCGAAAAGACACAGAAAAACATCTTGGAAGCTCTCGAAAGGCGCAAGACGAATTTGAGCCGCCATCTCTGGTGGGATGCCATGGGAATCGCCGAACCTATTTTGCAAAAACTCAAAAAACTTAAATGCGTCAAAAAAGCCGAAATCGCAGGAAGCGTGCGGCGCAAACTGGAGACCGTGGGCGATCTGGATTTCCTCGTCGGCTCCCATGATCCCAAAAGCGTGATGAAATGGTTTACCTCGCAGCCCTTTGTTGCAAAAGTACTGGGCCAGGGAGAAACGAAAGCGAGCATCGTGTCCAAAGACGGCATGCAGATGGACCTTCGGGTCGTGCCTGTGAAGCAATTTGCCTTCGCCCTGTTCTACTTCACTGGTTCGAAAGAGCACAACATCAAATTCCGCGAAAAATCGATCCAGCGCGGCTGGTCGATGAGCGAATATGGTCTCGAGACTGTCAAGAAAGGCGCTCCCCTGCCTTTTTCTGCCTCTAAAATGCCTGCGACGGAAGAAGAGATCTATCAGATCTTCGGCCTGCCCTATATCCCTCCGGAAATCCGCGAGAATATGGGGGAAATCGAAGCCGCTGCGGCCGGCAAATTGCCCCGCCTCATTGAAGAAAAAGACATCCGCGGCTCATTTCACAATCATACCTCGGCGACCGACGGGCGCAACACTCTTCACGAAATGATCGCTGCTGCGGAAAAACTCGGCTGGGAATATATCGGCATCTCGGACCACTCCAAATCCGAATTCGAAGCGAGCGGCCTGCATGAGGAACAACTGTTGGCGCAGATCGAAGAAATCCACCGCCTCAACGCCTTAAAAACCTACCGCCCCTACATCTTTACCGGCCTCGAATGCAACATCCTCGCCGACGGATCCCTTGATTTTTCCGATCAGATTTTGAAAAAACTCGATTATGTCATCGTCTCCGTCCACTCATCCTTGCAGCAGGATGAAAAAACCATGACCCGGCGGCTGATCCGCGCCATCGAACACCCGCTGACGACCATGGTCGGCCATGTGACGGGGCGCCAGCTATTGCAGCGCGATCCGTATGCCGTGAATCTGTCGAAAGTCATCGACGCTTGCATCGCCAATCGCAAAATCATCGAGCTGAATGGCAATCCCAAGCGCCTGGACATGGATTGGCGATATTGGCATGCCGCCTCGAGAAAGGGGCTTTTATGCTGCATCAATTGCGACGCCCACGCCGTCTCTCAACTCGACTTCATAAGGTCCGGTGTGAATATCGCGAGAAAAGGTTGGCTGGAAAAAAAGCACGTAATCAACACCAAGCCACTCAAAGAAATGCAAAAGTTCATTGCTCGGATGCGCAATTAATCAGATAACTGCTTTGTTTGCGAATCAACCTGGCGGATATTCCCTTTAATGATCGCGTTGACAAAGCCATCAAGCTGGTTTAGTTCTCCTTCTTGATCCTCGACGAGCCGACGAATCATCTCGATCTAAAGACATTGGAAGCGCTGGAAAAGGCGCTGATGCAATTTTCCGGAGCGATCCTGGCTGTATCGCATGACGCGATATTCATCGAGAAAATCGCAACGGAGCAAATATCGATATTGACATCAACGTTGCCTCAAATAGAATAGTTTCTCTTTAACGAGGTTTCCTATGTTTTTACGATTCATTATTTGTCTTTGTGCAATGGCCTCAATGGCTGCTGCTGAAAACTTCGTCTTTTTTTCGCCAGAAATGATCCAAGCTCATCTCCGAAACTATAACGAAGCAGAAAAAGCATCCATTGAGAAAGATTTGACAGTCGTGCGCAGCGTCTGTTTTAGCGATGCGCAATCGGTCGAGGGGCGTGCGCCGGTTTATATCGCTACAGCGGGAGGGCCGGGGGCCCGGAAATCCACGATCCTGGAGCGATTTATCGACAATCATTTGGAACTGGAGCATGCCGCCTATCTCGATCCGGATCCGAGGACGTTGCGATTCATGGTCCACACCTACTACAGCCAATCTCTGAACAACCGCGTCATCGCCGAAGCGAAGAATTATGATCAGGTGATCATTGATGCCTACTACAAATGGCGCGGCGGATCGAATTACATTGCTCTGACCCTTTTGGAAGAAGCGTTTAGAAATCGCTACGACATTGCCTACGGAACGACATCGACCGGCTCTCACATGGGCCAGTTTTTACCCCAGCTCAAACAGGCTGGCTACCGCATTGAGCTGCTGCTTTGCTCCTGTGAAGATGATCTGCGCAATGATGCCATCGAGTATCGAAACAAGGAAGTGCGCTTTTATCAGTCATCTCCCGAGGACGCTCTATCCAAGGGCAAGTTCTTCTCCCAGCGCATGCCCCTATACTTTCAATTTGCCGACAAACTCTATTTTTACTGGAGTACGGATCTGGCCCATGAGGAGATCTTAGCGGCCGTTTTGGATGGGAGCCATTTCGAAGTCTTTGATTTGGAGGGGTATATCAAATTTGTGGGTAAATACGAGGAAGACCGCGAGCTGCACAGATCCGAAGGACTAGATCTTCCCTCCTTCCAGGAGCTGCTTACATCCAGAACAGGGGATTCCGAATAAGTATTTTTAGTATTGGAATCTACGAAATTAGCGGCTAAAATCGTTACTTTCGTTCAGGAAAGGTGACCGAGCGGCTGAAGGTACACGCCTCGAAAGCGTGCGTGCGTGAAAGCGTACCGTGGGTTCGAATCCCACCCTTTCCGATTTTTGCTCCGCAAAAAGCGGAAAGAAGCAAGCCAATAATTTGGGTCGCGGGTGGGATTCGAAGTGAGCGCCTCCGGCGCGAACCGGCTCTCGCGCGAAGCGGACGAGAGGAATCCCACCCTTTCCGATTTTTGCTCCGCAAAAAGCGGAAAAAGCAAGCCAATGGTTTGGCTTGCGGGGTGGGATTCGAGTCCCAGCTCGTTGTTTTTTGCTTTGCAAAAAACCGAGCGGACCGCCAGCCCGGGAGGATGAATCGCTTTAGCGATTCACCGCGAGGGCATCCCATGCGCGGCGAAGCTCGCGCATGCAGGAGTGGGTAAGGGAGAGGGGCTTGCCCTCTCCCTTCTTTTTATTGCCCCGCAAAAAGCGGAAAAAGCAAGCCAATAGTTTGGCTTGCGGGGTGGATTGAAGAACGCCTCCTTGAAAGGAGGAGATTCTTCTTCCGCTTAAGGTTGCGGTGCGGCTAAAGCCGCTTACCGCAGGAATAAAATATCTTGCCTAGACCCACCCCTAAAGAGGTGGGATTGCGGCAAGAAGTGCATTCAAAGTCTCTCCTAAAAAGAATTAGTTACTTGGTTGGTTTTGGCAATAGCATTTCCTGGACTGCACGCCTGAGATTCGATGCAAAATCTATGTCTGCTTCGGGCACCGGCACTGCGCCGGATTGCATTGCTTTACTCAAAATAAATGACTCCGCAAGACGATCCGTCAAAGCGGACAGGTCATCAAAAGAGTGATTAGTGATGAGAAATCGTTTACCCAATCCTCTTGACTCGCCATATTCCATATTGCCTTTTTCCCAATCGAGTGGATGTTTTTGGCTGTGATAGATCATTGGAACTTTCTTTTTGATCATCTCATTGACAGTGCTCCCTCCGGGCTTGGAAATAACAACACGGAGTTCTGGCAAAGAAATGAGTTCTGCGATTTTCGGCGTTCCTGGACAGCCGTGTATCCGCACGCGGTGATTGGTTCGTTCGCGATTGAGAGCATTGAGCGATTCCATAAAATCGCGATTTTCCGATTGGTGCGTGTCGCCGCATAGGCAAATGGTATGGAGTTTATTTCGGAGATCGTCTTTTCCTACGATCCGATCCAGCTCTTCATCACTCATCTGCGTCAGCAACTCTGCGTATGTTCTGGCTGCCTGTCCAGCATTCCCACCCATCATAATCAAGACGACGTTTTCATCATTTTTAATCTCGTATTCGTCTCGGATTTGATTCAAAGCGGCGACTCCA
This sequence comes from Parachlamydiales bacterium, assembly GCA_015661075.1. GTDB lineage: Bacteria > Chlamydiota > Chlamydiia > Chlamydiales > SM23-39 > CAISYW01. The sequence continues at coordinate 67,404 of JACVQJ010000007.1, forward strand.
GGATTTTTTGAAAAGGCCGGTCTTGTCGGATATCCAAAACTATATTGAAAGGAATTTCGCAAAGATTGAGAAAATCGGGAACTAAATAGTTTATCCCAGTGTAATTGTTCATAGGGAACCGTCATGCGAAAGTGAGATCTATTCAGTTCAAGGTCTTCAGGAAGATTGAAACAGAAGGCAGAGATATCGATATCTGTAGTGATTACAAGAAGTGGAATATTTAATTCGTCGGCCACCGAAAGAAGAGCAAAATTGACCAATGGGACGCAGGAGATAATCATATCAGGTTTGTCTTTAGAAATGTAATGAGTTAAGAGCTCTTCAATTTTTGATCTCTGCAGTTGAAGAAATTTTGGGGCAATTTTTCCTGAAATATTGAGTAATAGATTTCTTTCTTTTTTGATCCACTGATTGTAGACATGCTCATTGCTAAGTGACGGTGCCCATGACCGCATGGGATCAATCGGCGCGAGGGGGTCAGCGTAAATATCTACGATTCGAACATCGCAGTCAGGAAGGCTTTCGACGATGCTTTGTGTGGCCATTTTATGGCCCGAACCATACTGACATGTAAAAAGCATTATGTGAGGTGAGCGTTTTGACCCATTTTCCTCAATCACCTGAAGAGCGTTTTTCCTAGATTGAAAAAGAAAAACAGCCCCTGCGGCGAAGAGTACAAGGGCCATTGAATACAATATGAGTTTTTTCATAATCCATTTCTAATTTTGCTGTTCTTAGCGCTATATAAAAAATAAATTGCGCATCCGATAGCCAGAAACAGAAATAATTGAATCCAAATCACGAATGGCATTAATACCATCAAAATCAAACAGGATAGTGTCCCCAGTAGAGGGACTAAAGGCGACCACGGAGTTTTAAATGGTCTGTGAAGTTTTGGCTGAGAAAAACGAAGAATTAAGACCCCGAAACAAACCATTCCAAACGCAAGAAGAGCTCCCATCGACGTCAGTTTTCCTAAAATTCCAATTGGAAAACACCCAGCGATAATCATGCCAATGATCGTCACAACCATAGTAGAAAAAAACGGTGTTCCTAAACGATCGTGGATTTTTCCAAAAGATCGCGGAAGAAGGCCATCATGTGCCATGGCATAAAAAACACGAGCCTGCCCCATGATCATCACTAAAATAACAGATGTCAGCCCGCTTAAAATTGCAAAATTTACAACATATCGAAGCCATGTAAAGTTAGGCCCAAATGCTCTTACAGCAACTGCAATCGAATCCTCAACACCTAACGTTCTATAATTTGCCGCACCAGTGAGGACAAATCCAAAGACGATATAAATCAAGGTACAAATAGCCAATGAACCAAGCATTCCAATAGGTAAGCTTCGTTGAGGTTTTTTTGCTTCTTGAGCAAGAGTCGAAACTGAATCAAATCCTACAAAGGCAAAAAAGACAATACCAGCACCGCGAAAAATTCCACTCCATCCAAATTCTCCAAAAAAACCAGTATTTTGAGGAATAAATGGGATGAGATGATCACTTCGAATATATGCCAAACCACAACCAATAAATATGATAATTACACCGACTTTGACATAAACGAGAAGGTTGTTTAAAAAAGCCGCTGTTTGAATACCTCGCGAGACTAGCCAACCAATAAGTCCAATAATAATCATTGCAGGAAGATTGACGATAGAATTCGTTAGAACCCATCCTGATTGAGAACTATGCAGCAGCGGAGCCTTGGAAATAATCGATGGAATTTCAAGGCCTAAATCGCGCAATAAACTGTTAAAATATCCCGACCAGCCAACTGCAACCGTACAAAATGAAAAAAGATATTCCAAAGTTAGGGCGAGACCCATAATCCATGCAAAAAACTCACCCATAGCGACGTAAGCATATGTATAGGCGCTACCCGCAATCGGTATCAACGATGCAAACTCGGCATAACAGAGCGCAGCTAAAAAACAAACCAGGGCTGCTATAAGAAACGAGATAATGACACCTGGCCCTGCCGCACTTGCCGCAGCATCCCCTGTTAATACAAAAAGCCCAGCGCCAATGATCGCTCCAATTCCGATTCCAATGAGATTCAAAGGCCCCAAGGCTCGTTTAAAACCATGTTTCGTATTCGAAGCATCTTTAAGAAGAGACTCAATTGTTTTTTTTGCAAAAATTCCTTTTTCCATACACCTCTTTAGCAAACGCGATAAAATCGTTAAATTGTGATTATCGAATGGATTTAAGTCAATTAATAATTATTTTTAATAATATTTAAAATCGAAGCTATAATTCTTGACTCAATCTAATAATCAGTGAGTGAGGACCGCAATGGCAAGGAACTTGCCAATGACCAAAATGACAACAGCTGGTTTAGCGGGTACTGGAGCTCAAGAAGGTTAACATATCACGAGAAACGAAGGTATGGACTTTCATTGCACTGTCCCATGACTTTGTTCCAGTAAGATAATCCTGAAAAGGTCGGTCAGAAAAGTCCATATGGCAGGCGCCTGTAATTTCGATGATTTTAGATTGCGGGGAATTGCGCACTAGTTCTTGCAATTCATCCTCAAATCGTTTCATCACGACTGCAAAATTTATTTTATCAACATCTGAACTTTCCTCGTAATCCTTAATGATTTTTGAATAATCGCCTCTGAGAATAAGAAGGGGCTGTTTCAATCCGTCCGTTTTACTTGTCCCATGTAACGAGCCATCTAAGTTTACGCAACCTGCAACACCGGCGTCAGTTCTTGCAACCATGACAGAAGCTGCGCCTCCCAATGAATGTCCCGCCAAAAAGATCTTGTCGGCGTTCCCAATTTCCTTCAGCTCACCGATCCGAACTTGTTGCAGGACATATTGAATATTGTTCGCTACTACTGGGGCGATCGCTGTAGCTCTTGCAGCATCATCAACATCAGGTAGATCCTTTACGCTTGAGAGATGAGTTAAACTTAACACCACGTATCCGTGGCTCGCCAATTGTCCCAAAAGCAGCCGATACTGATCGGAAGAGACTCCCATTCCGTGAGAAAAGATAATGACCGGTCGTTTTTTATCAATGTTGACTGGTGTAAAAATTTCGACGCCGATCGAAGGATCTGTCCCCAAACCTTCCGTGGTAGAAAAAGTTCTACTTGATATTGAGACCGAATTTGGCCCTGTAAAAATTTGTATCTGAGGAAAAAGTGAGGGTTCATTTTTAGCGATTTCCAGAAACCTTTTAAAAACTGCATTTGTCTTTTCTTCTACTAATTGAACATCAGAAAGTGTCGGATCACGCTCAAGAAGTGCTGTCGAAGAAAATTGATCGCAAATAGGAGATATCATCTTAGTACCCTCTTAAGATAACAGTTTATTTATCACGCTCATTACAAGATAGATATACATTTATTATATCATTTTAAAAACTGTTTGTCAATGTAGCAACAGCACTTGCGGAGGTCTATTATAATGAAATGGTTAGGTTTTTAAAACACATTTGGTGATTAGAGGGGGGCTTCCCCCTCTAACATCACAAATAAAACTTGGATCGCTAAGGGAAACGAGAATCCCCGTGCAGAATCAGCCTATTTGCTATTGCTGAATAGTAAAGATCAACTGAATGATCATGACCAGCACTCCGCAGCCGAACAAAGCTCCCAGAAGCCATCGATTGCCGGGCAATTGGGGCTCTCCTTCCAGCCGGTGCCGATAGCGGCCCACCCACACGAGCGCGACGGGCAACAAACCGTTCAGGAACGCCTCCCCGAAGCCTCCGGCAAAACCAATGGCTGTCACGAAGATCGTGGGATCCCAAATGGTGAATAAGAACGGCGGCAGGAACGTAAGAAACGTCAGCAGCAAGCGCTTTGAACCTGTCCGGCTCATGTTGAATCCGTCTCCGAGAAAATCAACCATAGAAAAGGCGACGCCGAGCATCGAAGTAATGACGGCGAAAAACGCGAAATAGCGCCCCGCCTGGATAATCCATGCCATTCCTGTCAAAGACTCGAGCGCAGCGGTGGCGGGCAATCCCTGCTCCATCGCCGTCTGGATCGCACCGGGCGGAACGGCGCCGATGATCAGCCACTGCCAAAGAATGTAGATCACCAAAGGAATCCCCGTACCGAGCAAAATCGATAAGCGCAAGACGCGAACGTTGCGATTGAAATAGCTGGTGAGCGAGGGAATCACATTATGGTAACCAAAGGCACTGAAGAGCACCGGTGCGGCAAACAGGATCTGCGACCAATTCTGGGGCGCTAGCCTCGCCGGCTCGACTTGAGGCATTGCAGCACCGATCAGAGCTGCAAAGGCGAGGAACTTGCCAATGACCAAAATATAATTGACCCGGTCGATGATCTTGAGGCCGAACGCGACGACGCCTCCGAAGACCAGAGCAAACGCCACGCAGTTTCCCGCCTGCCCCAACCCGAATCTAAAAATCGCCGAGAGAAAATCACCAAAAATCGGCGCCCCGACAGCAAAATAGGCGACCAAAAGGCAATAGTAGAGAAAGAGATAAACGCCTCCGGAAATCAACCGTCCCCATCTTCCCAAAAATCGCTTGGTCATCGATAAAATATTGGCGTCCTGGTGCATCCATAGCGTCGACTCAAGATATAAAAGGCCTGTACAGACCATAAAAACCCATACCAGAACCGTGATCATCACGGCCGGCCAAAAACCGGCGCGGGCTGTCAGCAGCGGGATCCCAAGAATGCCGGCGCCAATCGTTGTCCCGATGATCAGCATCGTGCCGCTGATTACTTTGTTTACACTCACTCGCATATCCATAAAATTCCTGTATTCTTCATTTAAAATATCGAAAGATCTCTTCCGGGTCAGTAGTTAAAAATTTGAGAATGTATAAAAATCAGATTAATTGCCCCGCGGATGGCCTGATCATTACCCACATTTTTCGTTTCTAGAGGGAGGCGAGGCAAAGCCAGATGGAAGCGTAAGCGGTCCGAATGGTGAAGCTCATAGCTGAAAGCAGCTATGGGCGAGACAGAGGATCCATATGGCAAAGCCGCAGCCCCCTATAGAAAGGGAAAATGTGGGTAATGATCAGGCTGAAGGCAATGGTGATGGCGGGAGGAAAAAAGATGTGCTAGAGTCGTGCTAAACATATCAAGTATGATAATGAAGAGCTCCAATCCAGGCAAGCATGTTCTCGTGAGCGTGAAAGTCATTCCCAACGCACCTAAAAACCATGTCGTAGGCTGGGAAGACGGGCGGCTGCGGGTGAGAGTCCGGGGCGTCCCCGAAAAGGGCCATGCGAATCAAATTCTACTTGAGTTCCTCGCCGAAGAGCTGGGAATCGCCAAGACACGCCTAACAATCCGCTCCGGAGATAAAAGCCGCCTGAAACGAATACAGATTGAAGGTCTGACGCTCGAAGATCTCCAGAAAAAATGGAACTACGCTTGATTCTTTTTCCTGATCTGCATGATCAGATCAATCTTTTTTTGATAGTACGTTTTTTCCATGCCCGCAAAGTAGGGCTGGGGATTGAGAAACCGCTCCATGGCGACAGGAAGCCGCTTAAGCTCGCTGAAAGTATGCGACTGGATTTCTAGCATAGAGGGAAGCCGGTACACCAATTTCCCCTGGCGCATGACCGGTTTCAGCAAATCATCGTACTCCCCTTTGAAATGAACCTGGTTATTGGGATCAAACGGGCTGATCGCCGTGCATGGGTCTTTGATCCCTAGCATTTCATCATAGATCGCATCGCCGGCATAAAACTGCCCGTCAAAATACCTGCGAACTTGCTGAATGCCCGGATTCGTCGTTTTTGCCGTCTGTTCGGAGATCTTAATCCGATCCTGCCATTGCCCCTTCGCATCCTGAATCGCAGACAGCTTGTAAACGCCGTCCAGAGCACTCTGGTCCTTGGCAGTCACCAGATTGGTGCCCACGCCCCAAACATCAATACGGGCGCCTTGCTGCTTCAAGTCGCGGATTAAATACTCGTCCAGTTCATTGCTCGCCATGATCTGCGTCTTGAATAGGCCGGCATCATCGAGAATTTTGCGCACTTCGATCGATAGCCGCGCCAAATCCCCCGAATCCAGCCGCACTCCAGACAATTCGAATCCATTTTTCTTCATCGATCGGGCCACAGCGATCGCATTCTTCACCCCTTCAATCGAGTCATAAGTATCGATCAGCATGACGCCATTGGTCGGCATCGTCCTGGCAAACGTCTCAAAGGCCAGCTTTTCCTCGTCGAACGCCATGACCCAGCTATGCGCATGCGTACCGCGAACGGGAATATCGAACAGCTTGCCGGCCAATACATCCGACGTGGCGATGCACCCGCCGATAAACGCGGCCCGGCTGGCAGAAATGGCTCCATCGATGCCTTGCGCCCGGCGTATGCCGAACTCAATGACCGGATCGGGCTGGGCGGCTAAACAAATCCGCGCGGATTTTGTCGCGATCAGCGTTTGAAAATTGATCAAATTGAGCAACGGCGTCTCCATCAGCTGGGCTTGCCAGATCGGACCCTTGACGCGGATCAGCGGCTCATAGGGAAACACCAAAGAGCCCTCTTCCATGGCATCCACATCGCAACTAAAAGAAAAACCGCTCAAAAAATCAGTAAACCCATCGTCGAAAAGCTTTCGCCCTTTATAATCGGAGAGACCATCGAGATATCCTAAATCGCCCGGAGTAAACTGCAAAGACTCGATGAACCGCAGCGCCGTCTCCAGACCGGCGGCGATCGCAAACCCACCCTGGAACGGCCACTTGCGAAAATTGAGATGAAAAACGGCCTGGCGATCCGCAATCCCCGCCTTCCAATAGCCGTAGACCATGGTCAGCTGATACAGATCGGTGAGCAGCGCCAGCGAATGGTGATAAAGAGGCAATTCCAGCTTTTTTTGATCCAAATTATTTTCCCTGTTTTTTTATCAGCTCAGCCCTTTCCGCTTCCAAACGATCGATCTCTGATTGCACTTTGGCCGCTTTTTCCCGATTTTCTTCAGCAATGCGGTAATATCGGCGCGTTTCCAGTACGAAATGATCTTCGAACTGCAAACGGTTCGCCTGATCCTCCGCCCGGATCGCTCGCGCCTCATACCCCCGCTTCATATCAGACAATTCTTTAATTTGTCCGTCAATTTGCTCGATTCGATCATCAAAATTCGCGCCCCAGGCACCCAATGCCAACACGCCGATCAACAGCCATCTCATTGATTTCCTCTGCTCGACTTTGTACATTTTTAGGGCCGCCTGCCTCGTCTATTTTCCCTCTGACGTTCGACCTTTGGTCGAACTAGGCGTTTATTTAAGAAGGAAGGGGATAGTCAACCCCTTCCTTCTTAAATAAACGCCTCAGAGGGAAAATCCATCGAGACCTTCGTCCCTAAAAATATACAAAGTCGAGCTCTGGGAATGTTTCTTCCTTCCTATAACGAATGTCTCATCTAATAGCAATTGATTATTATAAGTAATTATTGTTTTCGAAAAAAAACCATCCAATCGTTCTTTTCAAAAAAGGGCATGATTGATACATTTGTAATATTGCCTAAATAGTGCGAATGAAAACTGTACGAATCGCTGCTCTTAGCCTGATCATTTTCTTTACCAGCGCCCTGGAATCATCCTCCGTTCTTCAAGAGCGATTAAGGACCTCCAAGCCGGGCGATTATATCGTGACGGAATCGAACAAAATGATCTCCATTTTGGCGATTCGATCACTGAGTCAAAAGTCGCTGATATTGGAAGAAATCGATGTTCCCGCCGGAGCCGTCGATCCGCGGCCGCTCTCATGGGGCGACTGGGTGCGCCAGACGGCCCCCGGACACACGTCATGGTCCATGATTGAGATCGATCTGGAAAATCACCAGCTCATCGAATGTTATTCCTTCACTAGATCCGCCTGGATCCAGCTCTCCTCGCAAGAAAGCGTGATCTCTACCCTATTAGGCCTCGAACTCGAATCCGTTCCCAAAAATGAACAAAGAAAAATTGGCCCCGAACCGATGAATGGCGAGATCGACATGCGCAAAATCTGGCTGCCGCCGATGATCACTGACGGCCAACAGCTATCCGACGTTGCATTCGAAGTCTATCGCGCCGCCTGGCCGCACGATGGTTCCGATCTGGCCGGCAATACCGTTTTTCTCTACTTCGATTGCGCGAACCATTCCCCTTTTCCTGTCTGGATTCAAATGAACACCGCACATGCGACGGCGTCATTGCGCATCGTCGATACGGGGAAAAACCTTCCGATCCATCACCGAACCTTACCCAGGCGCATTCCGGAATTTATCGGCCCCGCTCAAAAAACAGCCTCTGGCTTGAGCATGACCATTAAAAGCCCTCGATATTACCAAAATTTTGAGCTCTATGCGATCGACCTTTCCTCTCCCGACAAAGAGATTTTTCCCATCACACATTCTCTGATTTCGAAAGACGGGGAAAATCTCCATATTGAAATCGCCCAAATCGAGCTCCAAAACAACCTTCAAACCAACCATCGCTATACATGGCTGATCGTTCCCGCCGGCCATAGCGAATCATATTCAGAATCACCCAAATCATTCCTTTGGAAAGCAGACGAATAAGATGCCTGCAAAACAGGCACTTATCAACATCGCTTCAACTTCGCTCCTATGAAAGATGCTCCGCAAAATCGATATTCGTCCTAATCAGTTCATAGCCAGCGATTTGCGCCACTATTCTCAGAATCCCAGAAGTATTGATCGCACAAATAGTTAGATGCCATCCGCCCCCTACTTATCGACAAGTTTTCCACATTGCATTTTGCGAGCCGTTTGAATAGACTATGGATCATGGAAAATCCAATCTCGAACTTTTTTTTACTCAACAAATGCAGACGTATTCTGCGGCAAAGTCTTCGGCTCTATCGACGCAAAGCCAAAACTCTTTCTTCTGTACAAAAGGAAGAGCTGCAGACTCTCCTCCTGAATCTGCAAAACGCCATCGTAAAAAAAGACGCCGCAGCGGCCCGCCGGATCGCTCCGCATCTCTTAGCCGCCGCGCACAAGGCTCTGCCGAAATCCGCCTGGGACCATGCGCGCGATTTTTTATCGGCGCTGCTCTTCGCTCTAGTGGTCGCGATTGCCATTCGCCAAACGTGGTTTGAGCTCTATTCGATTCCCAGCGGATCGATGCGGCCGACATTGAAAGAAGAGGATTTTCTGTTAGTGTCTAAAACGGATTTTGGCATTAACACCGTCACACGAACATCGCATTTTACGTTTGACCCCGATCTGGTTCACCGCGGGCAAATCGTGATTTTTTCCGTCGACAACATGGATGTATCCGATCCGGACACGATGTATTTTTATCTAATCCCCGGAAAAAAACAGTTCGTCAAACGGCTGATCGGCAAACCGGGCGACACGCTCTATTTTTATGGCGGGCGAATTTACGGCATCGACTCTGAAGGGCGCGATATCGAAGAGCTTCGAAGCAGCGATTGGATCCAGCCGCTGGAACATATCCCGTTCATCCGCTTCGATGGCAAACCGCAAACTCCCTCCGTCGCTGTGAAAGGGATTTTCTCGCCTGTTGTGTTCCATCAAATGAATGAACCCATCGCCAAACTGCAAGTGCAGGATTATGGGAAGATTTTTGGCGAAATGCTCGTTCCCATGAAGAACTACGACGACGTTTGGGGATTTAAAAATTTTGCGATGGCCCGCTTGCTAACGACTGCTGAACTCAAGCAGCTCTATCCCCAGATGGCGAAAGACACCGAGAATGCACCTCTTTATTTGGAACTCACCCATCATCCGTCTTTGACAAATCCCACTCTGTCGCGCGACGAATACCGCCGTTTAAGACCAGAGCTATCGACGAGCGTATCCATTTTGCCTCTCGATGAAAAGAAAATCGATGAGATCATGCGCCGGATGATCACGTGCCGCTTCATCGTGAAAGACTCGATGGCGACCCGTTACGGCTCATCCTTTGCGACGCCTCAGTATCTGCCCCATTTGAAAGGAGTTCCCGACGGCACCTATGAGATCCAGGATGGCAAAGCCTACCGCGTACTGTGGACCGGCATTACGTACCAACTCCCGGCAAATCATCCGCTTCTCTCGCACGATCCGCACCACGTGCAGCAACTCTATAATCTGGGGATCGAGATGGATACCCACTTTTCTCCCGCTAATCCTTCCGGCCTGTTCTTCCCCTCGCGCTACGCTTATTTCCGCAATGGCCATCTCTTTTTGCTGGGAGCCCCGATCGTTGAAAAGGGCGATCCTGCTTTAGTCCGTTTTTCTGAGATAGAAAATCAAAAGCATGCGGCATCGATCGCTTACGCTCCGTTCGAGGACATGGGTCCTCCGATGAAAGACGGGAAAATCGATGCGGAATGGATACGCCGGTATGGACTCAAAGTCCCCGACAAAATGTACCTCGTCCTCGGCGACAACCATGCGATGAGCGCCGACAGCCGCCAATTCGGGTTTGTCCCGCAAGACAATCTGCGCGGCGGGGCCAGCTTCATTTTATGGCCGTGCGGACCAAGATGGGGCCGCCTCGTCCAGCCCGCGATTGCTCATTTAACTCTGCCCAATATGACGATCTGGGGCATCTTTATCGTCATCGCCATCTCTTCGACCATCTATCTGCGGCGCCAGGCCAAAAAGCCATTGGACTTTTAGACTTTATAAATGGCGATGATCGTTTCTTCGCCGTTCAAATCCCAAGAAGATCCTTCAACATTTTTAAATTGGACATCGACGGCCAGCACTTCATTCTGGATCATCGATCCATATTGAACGAAGCACTCTTGGACGCGCGTTGTGGTCTGCAATGAGATAGCAATACGGTCAGTGACCTCAAAGCCCATATCGCGGCGCATCGTGTTGACTTTATTGACAATTTCTCGCGCGAGCCCTTCCATGAGCAGCTCGTCGTTCAAGGCGGTATCCAGAGCGACCGTCAATTCGCCCTCGTTTCCGGCGGCGAGTCCCTCTTTGACCTTGCGCTCGATCTGGACATCCTCGGAGGTCAAAACAATTTTTTCTCCATTGACTAATAGATCCACTGTGCCGCCACACGCCAATTCCTGAATTTTTTTTCGGTCCAAGCCTTGCATCGCCTTTTGCGCCAATGGCAACAACTTGCCGATTTTTTTTCCCAATACCGGGAAATGGGGCTTGGCCATCCACTGAACAAAAGAGCCCTCATCGCTATGAAATTCGATCGACTTGACATTCAGCTCATCGGCGATCACCTGCGATTGCTTTTTCAGGGCCGATAGCAGCTCGGGATTGGATGTGATCAGATGCGCCCGGGCCAATGGCTGACGCACTTTGAGCTTATGCTCTTTGCGAAGAGCGTGGCCCAGACTGACGGCGCGCTGGGCGGCTTCGACTTCCTGCAGCAGCTCACGGTCATACGACAGATCTGCATCGGGGAAGTCGCATAAATGGACGGATTCGGGCATGGCCTGCGTGCGCAGCTCTCGATAGATCGTCTCGGTAATAAATGGAATGAACGGTGCGGCGCATTTGACGAACTGAATGAGAACGGTATAGAGCGTCGTAAAGGCCTCGCGCCGGTCCTGCGTATTTTCATCGGCCCAAAAACGGCTGCGGCACCGGCGGATGTACCAGTTGGTGAGCTGATCGACATATCCCACCAGCGGCTCGATGGCCCGATCGAGGGTGTAGGCATCGAGAGCCGCTGTGACATCGCACACCATCTTCTGGGACATGGTCAATATCCAGCGATCGATCAGAGCGGCAGGCGGGTGTTGGATGGATTCAGGCTGCCAATGATAAATCTTTGCATAGGTCGACAGGAAGACAAAGGAATTCCACAAAGGAATCAGGATCTGGCGCAAAATATGCTCGACCCCTTTTTCCGAAAAGCGCATATCCTCGGCGTGCACAGCGGGACTCTGCAGCATATAGAGCCGCACGGCATCAGCGCCGCACTTGTCGATCAACATCTCGGGATCGGGATAGTTGCGCAGGCGCTTGGACATTTTGTTGCCGTCTTCGGCCAAAATGATGCCATTGACAATGACGTTTTTAAAAGCGGGCTGATTGAACAGGGCGACAGACAGAACGGTCAAAGTATAAAACCAGCCGCGGGTCTGATCGAGTCCTTCGGCAATGAAGTCGGCCGGAAAACCCTCTTCTGTGATCTTTTTATTTTCAAAAGGATAGTGGTTTTGCGCGTAGGGCATCGATCCCGACTCGAACCAGCAATCGAACACCTCAGGAATCCGGCGAAACGTTTGGCCATCTTTTTCAAACGTCAAATCGTCGATAAAATGGCGGTGCAAATCATCAACACGGGCGCCGGTTCGTTGTTCCAGATCGCGGATCGATCCGATCGCTTCGCACGTTCCGTCCTCGCTGCGCCAGATCGGAATCGGGGTGCCCCAATAGCGGTTGCGGCTGATCGCCCAGTCGCGGGCATTTTCGAGCCAGTTGCCAAAACGCCCTTCTTTGATATGCTCCGGCACCCAATGGATTTGAACATTCGCCGCAATGAGCCGATCCTTGATTTTTTCAACAGCGACAAACCATGTGCGCACCGCCTTGTAAATGAGCGGGGTGTCCGAGCGCCAGCAGAACGGATAGCGGTGGCGGACGGTGCCGTGATGAAAAACAGATCCTTGCCGTTTCAGATCGCGGATAATTTCCTTGTCAGCGTCTTTGACGAGGCGGCCCGCGTAGGGCGGCACTTCCTGAGTGAAATAACCATTATTGTCGATGGGGCAGACGAGATCGATATTCTCGCGCTTGCAGACAAAGAAGTCCACCTCGCCAAACGCCGGCGCGCTATGAACGATCCCCGTCCCCTCTTCGGTCGAGACCGAGTCTTCCAGCAACACACGGAACGCGCCCTCATTCGCGCGATTCGCAAAAAACGGGAATAGGGGCTGATAGCGAAAATCCTTCAATTGATCCCCGGTAAAATGCTCCACAACTTCAACGGACTCATCTGGTTTGAAATGAGCGGCCAGACGGCTTTGCGCCAGGATATAATTTTTGCCCTCTTTTCGGACTTTGACATAGTCAATCTTCGGCCCGACCATGAGAGCGAGATTGGAGGGCAAGGTCCACGGCGTCGTCGTCCATACTAAAAAGAATGTATCTGGATCGTCAAACGACTGAAATTGCACGGTCAGGGAAGGGTCGTCGACTTCCTTGTAGTTGAGGTTCGCCTCAAAGTTGGATAGAGGCGTTCCCAGCTGCATGGAAAAGGGCATGACCTTGAAGCCCTCATAGACGAGGTCTTGATCCCAGAGCTGCTTAAATACCCACCAGACCGATTCCATGAAAGAGCGGTCCATCGTTCGGTACGTATGATCGAAATCGACCCAGCGCCCGATGCGATCGACGGTTTTTTTCCATTCGCCGGTATAGCGCAAAACGATCTTGCGGCACTCTTCGTTAAAATTGGCGATGCCGAACATCTCGATCGCCGCAGCACCGGAGAGCTGCTGCAGCTTTTCGATTTCGTTTTCAACGGGCAGGCCATGGCAGTCCCAGCCGAAGCGGCGGGGCACCCAGAATCCCTTCATCGTCTTGTAGCGGGGAATAACGTCTTTGATTGTCCCCGCGAGCAGATGGCCATAATGAGGCAACCCGGTGGCAAACGGCGGGCCGTCATAGAAAGAAAAGAGGGGCCGGCCCTGGCGCGCCTCAACGGAGCGCTCAAATAGGCGGTTTTCCTGCCAAAATCGGAGGACATTCATCTCTCGAACCGGAAAGGTCTCGCTCTGGTCAAATGTAAACATGGTTCTGATTTTAGACGATTATACCCCTAAAAATCAAAAGCTTCCTTGATGCGTGCGCAATAAGCCCCATCTATGGTATAATGAAGATGTTGAGCATTGAGGCTCACGCTGGGGGCATTCTTTATACGTTGCCTCCAGCGGGGGTGTCAAGGCTTCGACTTGGAAATGAAGCATAGGTTGCATGTGGAGGATGATCGGTTGGCCTCCTTAAACATCCGATTACAACTATAAATGCTACTCCTGAATTAGAGTTGCAGGCTGCTTAAAGCTTAACCGCTTTAGTGGTCCGGAAGCCTGAAATCCGACCGGGAGTTTCAGGGATCTTCTGTCATACATCTTGGTATGACCCCGTGGACTTGGATCCTCATCACGGGTGTTCGAGATCTCGAGGTGACCCTTGGCCCCAAGTGCCGCGCCCTGCAGCAAGGCTGATTGTATAATGGGGTACTAAGCATGTAGAGATTTATGTGGAGTTTGCTAAGGACGAGAGTTCGATTCTCTCCACCTCCAATCAAAATTAAGGCTTCAGTTTTACGACTGAAGCCTTTTGTTTTTAGTGACATACAACGCAAAATTGAAGATCTCCTCCTTGAAAGGAGGAGATTCTTTACGCAGCTTTTGGAGGCGGTGCGGCTAAAGCCGCATACCGCATCCCATAAAATAGCTTGTAAACTCCCGCTAGACCCACCCCTAAAGGGGAGGGACTCTAGGCAAGCAGTGCGTTCACACCAAGAAATTCCGCTACGCAATATTTGTGCACTAGACTGGATGAAACTGCAGTAAAAACTATTTAGTTTTTCCACTTTTTCTGTTATGAAGATGAAGCTGAGAAGACCTCGAGGGCGATAAATAATGCTAGAGTATTTGTTGATTGCAATTTCCACATTCTTTGCTTCGCTCATTTCTTTTTTCTCCGGATTTGGATTAGGAACGATTCTCATGCCTGTAATGGCCATATTTTTACCCTTACCAATAGCAATTGGCCTTACAGCAATAATCCATTTGGTTCATAACGTTTTGAAAACAGGAATGCTTTGGAAAGCCATTGATTGGAACATCGCCCTCAGGTTTGGATCAACAGCCTTAGCAGCATCAATCCCAGGAGCCTTACTACTTAAAGGTCTATCTGAATTCACTCCTATAAAAGAATACTCCTTTCTAGGAATCAAAGGAGAAATTTTACTACTCCACATTTGTATAGGACTTCTCCTCATACTGTTTGCGACGATGGAAGCGTTTCCCCACAAAATATACAGAATCAAGAATTTGTTTTTCGGAGGAGCCATTAGCGGATTTTTTGGAGGATTATCTGGGAACCAGGGTGCACTTCGTAGCATTTTCTTAATCAATACCAATCTTGACACGAAAGCATTTATCGGAACAAACGCAGTAATCGCTGTGATAGTGGATATTATCCGCCTTGTTATCTATAGTTTGAGTTTCCAGCATTTGCTTACAAGAGCGCATGTGCCACTTTTAAGTATAGCTGTAATCGCTGGTATGAGTGGCGTCTTCTTAGGGATGGTTTTGCTAAAAAAAATCACTATTGAATTCATACAAAAAATCATCATCGCCTTACTATATCTTCTCGGAACTCTTCTTGTACTTGGGATTATCTAAGGGATCGTTCAAAAATAACTTTTACCGTTCTCGAGGGAAAAATCGATTTATCTATTGAGAATTTTTCCTTGCAGAGAGAAACAAGACTCTCAGCTGCGGAAAAATTCTCAAAATCTAAACCGTTTTTCTCCTCGAAAACATTGACATCATTTGACAATTTATTATTGTTTTGCCATAAAAAACACAGAGGCAAGAAGGATTCTTATGTCCGAACCTGTCATTTCTTTTAATTTTAGAAATAAAACTTATCGAAGTGAAAGAATGGCGCCGGCTGAGCAGGGATCGTATCTTTTTTCACGACTTGCCCCTCACAGATAGCCGTGATCGAATAATGTTTTTTGTGCACATCTATTCCTAAAAAAACTTTTTTATCGGTATAGTTCCTCATGGCGGACCTCCGGTTGGTTGTTTGGTCGTTAAAACAACTTCTAAACCGGAGTGTTCGCCTTTTCAAGGGGTAACCCTTTTAGAGGGGAGCTTATTTGAAATTCAGCATAGCAACTCTATGAACAGAGCATGTCAAGGAGTTACACGCGATTGTTGTCCATTTGAAAAATGGCACCTGTTATCTCAGATCAGAGTATCATGCAACGCCATTGTCATCGCTGATCGTGTAACAAAACTTCTGCCTTCTCCTTTACCGGTTCCCAGTCATTGACCTCCATAAGAACTCTTCTGCGATGATGGCCTGTATGCGCAGAAAATAGAGTGCCCGTAACAACGATTCCCTGTTCCCAAAGATCTTTAGGTGGCACTGCGTCAAAAATGATTTGCACTTCTCGCACTTCTTTTTCAGGCTGGTTAAAATCATCTTTTGGCGATGCTGCTTGCACATCGATAGGTTCGCTTAAAGCCAAAATAATAGGAGTCTCAGGCATATCTCCACCCTCGATGCTTTCATAATTCGGAGGGCCTGGATAAGTTTTCTGAAAAAGACTCCCTTTCAGTTCTGTTACGCTTGGTTCGTAAAAGACAGTTTTTGTCTGATGGGTTTGTTGCCACTCAACGTCCAAGGCCATATCGACATCAAACGTAATATCTTCTAATAGAAAGAAATCGATCGGCTTCGTCAAACGACCGTGCAACTGCACTCTCTTTCCTAAGAGAGAATCATATTCCTCACCCATTAGGACGCGAATAAAAGGAAGAGACTCTTGTTGCACCAAAGTCTGCTGATTTTCGATGGAAATTGATCGAGAGAGTATAATTGGTTGATCAGTGACTAAAACTGTATGTCTTTCCACCCATTTTTCTTCCCTACCATCTGAATATCGAGTCATTCGTTGTCTTTCTGCTGTTCGCAAAACTCCTTCCAAACTCAATTCAGGCTCGGGTTCCCATGCGAAAAGAGGAAGGGAATAGAAGAGTGTAATCAAAAATCTAGCAACATATTTCATGAGCAAAAACCTCTGTTAGGATTGCGTTTTTGTTCCGAGCTTCTCGAGCAGGGCTATGTCTTTATTATCTTCATTCATTTTATCGACCGATCGACAATAACGCCCATAGACCGATTCAGCAGATGAACATCCAGTGATGCCCCAAAGCATTTTATTTTGCACTTTTTTAAAAAAAAAGCTCCAATTTCACGGAAATCGAACATTCCCAAAAGATGAAGATCCCATTAAAAAGGATTATGGCTCAAAAGATTGTGTTCTTGGTCGAATTTAACCGCCGTTTCTAGATTTGACCGAATCTCAATATTATCAGCCAAGTCCTGGCTAGATCTTGGAGACTCTCTCTGTTACACTGGTCTATTAAATGTAAGCAAGTCATAGGGGATTTTCATGAGCCAAGAAAAAAAAGCTGCTATTCGAAACAGTACCGTCGAATTCTTGATCTTTACCGGGCAAGCAGAGAAGGACAGCATTGAGGTTAGAGTAGCTGAGGAAACGGTCTGGCTTACGCAAAAATTGATGGGGGTTTTGTATGATGTTACCGTTCCCACGATTAGCGAACACTTAAGCAACCTATTCAGCCAGAATGAGGTCTCTAAAACAGCAACTATTCGGAATTTCCGAATAGTTCAAAAAGAGGGCGGTCGGGAGATCTCAAGAAGCGTTGAATTCTTCAGCCTCGAGGCAATCATCGCGGTTGGGTTCCGAGTCAAGAATGCATCTCTCCACCTCCATCTGATGAGAGACATTCAGAACTTTCTGGATGTCTCATTTTTTTTACCTAACGACCGAAAAATGTCACACTTGCCTTGTTTTCCTCGGTTGTTTCATGCTACCCTATGAATTTATTGAGTGATTGAATATGCCAACCAAAATCATTGAACAACAAGTACAAAAAGCCGACTTGCTCGATCTGGAATTGAAGAACAAATACGGCGCTTTAGTCAAAGCCGTCGTCGATGTAAAACGAGCAGTAATGATTGCTGGAATGACGATGCATTCGGATGGTGAGGAAGCCCTTTTAGAAAATGGATCCAAACAGGCCGATCTATGGGGAATCAATCTTTACCTCCAACAGTCGGGAGATGAATGGATCGAATACGATTCCGTAATCAATCTGAGACCCTCTCAGGGTAATGATTCTCGAGGGGTTGACGACCCCGCCATCCGAGAAAGAATACGAGAAATCGTAAATCACTTGATCAAGCAAACATGACTACAGATACAGAACACCTGGAATCAGCAAAAATAAGCTGGGAAAAATTTTCTCTCGTCGAGCAAATGGCCAATATCGGCAGTGAAGTAAGCCGGGCTCTCAATGCACAAGGAAACCCCCCTCGTTACTGGAGTGCTGTTGTACGAGCCTTGGATCTGTTTTATCTCACTGTGGAAGATCCTCGGTGGAAGGGTCGTTTAAAAGAAATTCTCCGCATTCGTGAACTATTTGCCGCTGCTGCACTCGGAAGCGACGAATTCAAGACATCGCTTCAGGATTTGGATCGCTATTTTGATTGCTTTGCTTGGCTGGCTCGGTCAGGTCGTTGAGATACAATACATTTTTAAGTTTTGCTAACTGGTTCGATAGCTCTACTATTTCCTAATCAGCCAGTAATTCACTCGCCAAATTCTTGGCTAATTTTCCATCAACGGTATTGTTGATTTTCATAACAATCCGCATGACCGACCCCAAATCTTTTTTTGTCTTGGCTCCGGACTCAGCAATGGCCTGCAAGACAATTCTTTTCGTTTCTTCGGGAGAAATCGCTTTTGGTAAAAACTCTTGAATGATCTCAAGTTCGCTTTTTAATTGCTCAGCGATATCCGGGCGGTTAGCGCCCTGAGCCTGCTCCAGAGCTTCAGTAAGGCTGCTGAAATAGGTTTTGAAAAGCTTGATGACTTCCGTATCAGGAAGATTGGCGCGCGCATCGACGGCCAATATTTTTGACTTAAGCATACGCAAAGTATTGAGTCTAATCTGATTTCGGCTTCTTATTGCCTCCTTGATACCGTCATTGATTTTTTCGATAATCGTCATATCTCTCCTCTCCAAAATAAACATAAGTGAAGGCCGGGAAAACTCCCGGCCTTTGGCTTTTTAATCTTCGTCGCTATTGTCTTGCGAATAGGGAATCGTCTTAGACTCTATCAAAATTCCCGATTTTGCATCGATTTTCACTTTGAAATCACTCTTCCCACTAAAAATCTTTCTGGCCTTTTCCCAAGTGACCAAATCTTGACTGATGTAGACCTTCTTTCCCGAGCAGCGAAAATAGCATGGCTGCTCCACTTTCACGGTAAGGTTGGGCGCGCATTTCAGAGAAAAAAGCCCCCAGCTTTGCATAAATCCGAGCGGCAATACAGTCCCCTCATTGCATTCAACAGCGATGTCAGGATGCATTCCTGAAATGAATTCATTGATGAATGCGGGATCGAGTTCAGTCAACGCAATGGTCTGCCGAATCATAGGAAAACTCAGATCCTTTGCGAACATTGGCGATAGCAGTAGCATGGCAGCAAGCGTCAACGGTAGATATTTTTTCATAATACACTCCCATTTTCCATTAAAGAGTGGAGACGATATCTCAGAGCGATTTTTTAAGCAAATATCCGGATCATTTTCATCCCGGCGAAAAAGAAAACGATACTCAGGACCATACTAAGAAGGGCATAAACGATGGCCGAGCCGTGCAGACCTTTTTCGAAAAGCAATCCAAATTCCAGAGAAAACGCGGAAAATGTTGTAAAGCCTCCGAGAAATCCCTGCACCAAAAAATGCCTCGTATCGATGGAAGCGCTCCAATATAACGCTAACGCCTCAACCAGCAGTCCCATTGCAAAACAGCCGATCACATTAATAAAAAGGATCTTAAATGGTATTGTTAGAACAAAAGACGGTAAAATTCTACTCAGCGCAACACGAGCAATCGCTCCAGAAGCCCCGCCCAACCCGACAAAAATGTATTGTTTCACAACAAATCACTCCGCCCAATTTAATTTACTGTATGCTAACAGAGCATAATATAAATAAAGGCGATTCTTATCTTGGGTTATATTTTTCAAGGCAAATTCTCGCGCTTGCCGCGCAATTTTTCTAGCTTCGTCATCATGCGTCATGGCCCATTGTAATCGCTCCACCAGATCATCCAGACCCTCTTTTACAGGGATATAATGAACAAACGGTTTGAGTTGCTTGTAGTACCATTGATAGTGATTGGAATCTTCTTTGAAAATCACAGAATCAGAAAAGAGCCGCCAACCAGATGTTGAATAGGAACAGGAAAAGCCGTCAATCAGCATTTGGTATTTAAAAAACAATTGATCCTCAAATGAAATAAAATCGCCAAAATATTGCGAAAGAGCTTCTTTTTGCGAGCCAAGATAGGAAAATCGGGCATCAATCATTTCCGGATATTGAGATGACATGTGGCATAACTTGACTCTGGAAAGACAATGAAAATCATTGGGATTCAGTGAAACGGGAAATCCTTCGGGAGAATGCTGTCCGGGACCGCCTCTCCAGAATAGCTTGGGTTTTCTCTGATTCCATGGAGGAATCGAGCTATCCTGTGTGATATCTTGCGATTCCAATACCTGGTATCTTCCTCTGAGGGCTTCAAAATCCGGGATGAGGATTTGGTTATCAAATCGATCGATCTTGGCCATCACGAATAGGGGAATATCATAAGCCACTTGTAAAGCGTCATGGATGGAAACAATAAAATCCATATCAGGCAACGGGTATTTCTTAACTACTTGCGACAGGGAATTTTTTATGGCATTTATGCGAGGAAATAGACAATCTTTCGCCAAAAAATGCGTTGCAGAGATGTGGTGCGTGATGGTGACCTGGTTTTTTCGAATCTTAAAATGGACGAACAGACAGCCATCATTGGCAGAATCATCCGCGATTTGTTTGATCTTTTCTCGAGACACTTTTTGGTTGGCAAATCGAGACAAGTCTTCATTAATCTGCTGAATCATCCAGCCGTCTGCTGGGGGGATGTGTTTCCATAATGAAAAAACAGCAATCACTGCGGCGAATATCGACACCACTGATCCAAGAAAAATAAATAGTCGAGCCTTTTTCATAGAATAACAGTAGAGAAACGGACCAAACTTTCCAAGAAAAAAAACGCCGCTAGGCTCTAAAACGCTCGAGGCTGAAACCAATAACCGCAGTCAAGATCGAGTTTAAAAATAATCGAGTTTTTCGCAGTTTTGACAAACAGGATAGGCAGAAAGATCCTCTGTTTGATGGGCAATCACGAAGGCAAGGTACTCTGGACTTGAGAAAATCTCCGCAAGGCTTTGCTTGCGAAGATTCCCGAAAGGAATCCGTGCATTAAAATCGTAACAGCAGGGAATGACATCCATATCCCATGTAATGTTTAAGACGTTTCTCCGCTTCCCGTTGATAACAGGACATTTCAGCTGAGTGTTTGGGACATTGTATTCGCGGCCATTGCCATAGTTATGGACAAAGGACCACTCCTCAATTCCCAATCCAAGATCCCGTGCCCATTGGCAAAACTCATTCCTTTCTAAAGATGTGTGATGAATGGGTAGAGATGAAGCAATCGATTGAGAGGGAATTTTGAGGGTCGCAAAAAATTTTGGGCGGCGCTTCAAGGCAACACTTAACAGCTGCAAGTTATGCAACACCCGCTCAAATCCATCAAACCCATGAATCTTTTTATACTCCTCGCGAGTAAAACCATACATACTGACCACAATTGCATCCAAACCCGCATCGAGCAGTTTGCCAAAGTAGTCCTCATCCACCCTGACGCCTAATGTAGTGAAAATCAATTTGATCGAAGAGGGAATTTTTTCTTTAAGTTTCAATACTTTAACAATCAGCTGGCGATCGAGAAGCGGCTCGCCATAACCATGCAAATGGAAAAACCCATGATAGGGACCAATTCGCTCCAGGATCAATGAAAAATCGTCGATTGACATGTAACCAATGCGGCGCGTCAGGCTTTCGCGCGGACACATCATGCATTTGTAGCCGCAGGAATTGGTATTTTCAATGCGTATTTCCTGAAAAAATGGTATCGCCATACTGCCCTTGATGCTAACGAAACACTCACCATCATCAGACAAAATCCAGCTAAATTCCACCTTATTTTGTCCGAGCAGGAAGGGATAAACCTGGATATCCAGGATCTAGCAGTTAATATTATTTTCTATGATATCACCAACTTGTTAACAACTAAATTTTTTAATAATTTAACATTCATTTTAATCACATATTTATACACAAATAAGCATTAACTCGTGATATAATTGCATTAAACAATGAGCTTAATATGACTATGCCAACTCCTGCTATTAATCCGCAAATATTGGCAAATCAGGATGTACCCGGCAATAAAACATCCACTCCGGGTAACGGAACGATTGCCCTTGTCTCTTCGATTGCCATCGTAATGATCGTCGTCAGTTGCTTACTATTCATTCCTGGCGCACCTCTAGCCGCGATTGGCGCGGTTATTTCAGGAGCTGCAGGATCTTGGCTTGGAATGAGTGAGATCGCTGCTACGCTTCTGATCGCAGGAATCGCCACTTTGCTTCCTTCAATCGCTGCTGTGATTGCGATAGCTAAACGAATATGGCAACCAACAGCACCAACCGAAGCCCCGTCAACTAACCCATCTGATGAGACTCGCCTTAATTTTCAACCACCCGATGCTGCGCTTCTTGAATCACCTTCCCCAGTTTCCATTGAATCTATTCCCTCATCACCGACTGAGAACCAACCTGATGTTGTGCTCCCCCCTAATGAAGACCACCTCCCTGTCCCCGAAGCACCTCGATCCGAAGCTCAATCGGCTGTTGCGCCCCAAATATTTCGTGCGCAAGAAGCCGCAACAGAACTAAACAAGCTGTTTCAGGATCAGCGCCTTTCACCATTTAGTGAACTTTTAATCAAATTGATGCCACCCGACATCCTTACACTAGAAAAATCTGAGAATGATTCAAAAATAAACTTTTGCGCGACTTTTCCAGCCCCACATGAAACAACCCTTTCTATTCCTACTCCAATTTCCAGTCCTATACCAATCAAGCTCACGTTACCCCAAGAAATATTGGGAACAATCGATTTTTCGTCTCGAACTGAAACAACAATCACTTTTACAAAACAACCGACAGTTCAGCTCGTGGATAAACTCCCCTGGACATTAAAAATATTGGTCAATAGACAAATTCCGAAGCTCATCCATTTAACCCCCAAACAGTTAACAAAGCTATACATTTATCAAGAGAACGGAGTTCCATTTCTCACCGCCTACATTAGAGAACAAACAGCGCCGCCCGAATCTCCTTTCCTTGAACTTCCTCCGTGTAGTAGAGATAAGTTTGAAAAACAGTTCGAAAAAATCAAAAACTTTGAATGGAAACGGCTAAATCCCGATTCTTCCCTTTCTATACCACCAACAAAAAAGCTTCTCCCCGAACCCCAATACTCTACTATTAAAGCTCACGAGCAAGTTCGCTCTGAAGGCCAGCTCTCTGCAGTAAGTGAGTCCGCAACATTTGTGGGTGAACAAGCCAAAGAAAAAGTACAGAAGCTGTTAACTCTGCTTTCGATGAAACAGATAATATTTCCCGAGTTTTTATTTAGAAAACTGATACCGCCGGGTCTAATCAAACTGGAAGTGTCTGGCGACACTAAAACCCCTAAATTTACAGCGACTTTTAAATCTCCGAATATCGGAACCATCACCGAAATCTCAAGAGACGGAACTGTGTTTAAAAATATCCGCCTCAACATGGCCCAAACAATCTCAGGAACTTTCGATTTTTCATCTTCAACTGAAAGAACAATCACCATTGACGGACAACAACTGTCCGGATCGTTTGCAAGGGACTCGATGTTTTGGGTATCGACTCGCACTCCCCCTCAACAATTAACAAAATTCGTCGTTCATCTCAACAGCACAGGGAAATTAACGCTCACCAGCCACACGAATAATGTGTCTGCCCTCCCCAACCAGCCTTCTGATCAAACAGAGTGGACGGATCGGGATTTTATGGCATCATTCAGCTCTCTTTATTGGGGACCACAAACGCCAACAGCCTCCAATGAATCATGAACCGACCGCCGGTATCGGCCAGACTGTACGAATCCCGGTCCAGCACAGACCCAGCGCATCCACCATGCTTACAAACAAAATTTTAACAACCTAATCTTAATTTTAATTACGCCCACAAGTTTAACGAAATTACATAATTATGATATACTCACATTAACATACTGGGAGAATTTAAAAAATGGCTGCGCATGTTTCAATTCCTCCGCCGAATCATAAAGAAACACAAGTATCAGATGCGGATTTCGTGAATAATCGCAAAGTAACACTAGCTGTAGTAGTCGGCACGGCTGCACTAGTATCTATTGTCGCCAGTTGCTTACTGTTTATTCCCGGCGCGCCTCTTGCTGCACTCGGCGCAATCATTTCGGGGACGATCGGATCTTTTCTAGGAATTAGCGAGCTTGCAGCCACATTTCTGATCACAGGAATCACTGCTCTGCCCCTCTCAATCATTGCAGTGATCGCGATAGCTAAACGAATATTTCAACCCACTTCTATAGAGATAGCCACTAATACAGATACGCCTCAAGCTGTAGTAAAGACTGCTACTATTGCCACTAATACAGACGACCCTGACACAGAAAGCCTTTGTTCCCGCTTGTCTTCTCCCTTAGCATCCCCCGCGTCTACTGTCGTTTCCTTTGATAACACCCAGCAAGCCGCTCCTAATCTTTCTCTTGATCCCAATGAGCCCCGAGTTACCGCTGAGCGCCAAACATTTTTAAATGAACATGCCTCAAATGAGCTAAAAAAGCTGTTTCTTTTTAATTATCAATATTTAGATACACATCTAGACCCACATGACGAAGCATTATTGAAAATGACAAAAGACTTTGACGAATTTTTATACAAACTGATGCCACCCAACATCGATAAACTGGAAAAGTCTGGGGAATATCGAACCCTAAAATTTAAGGCGACATATTCAGCCCCTCATGAAATGATCACTAGCATTCCTATTAAAATATTCGGGATCACCCTCACTACTATAAACATCAAAATCACGATGGCCCAAGAAATCTTAGCGAAAATAATTATTTTGGATGATTGTAAATACTCAATCATCTTTGAGGAACAACAACTCATGGGATCGCTCTCTTGTCCTCGGATTGGATGGCTTGCTACTTTTATCGGAGAGACCGAATCCCGTCTTACTTCTCCCCATCAGTTAACGCAATTAATCATTGAACAGTTCCGTGATGGTCCTTGGCTCACCGCCCTTTTTAGTGAACCGACAGCTGGAGCCAATTCTTCTTCCACCGAACGTTCTTTTCTTGGCGCCAATCTTATGAAAATATTCAATACACCCCAAGGCGTCAACTGGACCAAAGTTACCTCCTAAGTGCCCTAAAAACGCGCCAATTCTGACATCAACAAACCGCACTCTATGTCCAATCAAAAGGACCTATTGGGCACACACCGCTCAAAAAAATCGAATGCTATACAAACAATTATTAACTTTGCATTCCTTTTGTTTTTAAATACGCAAACATAATTAACCATTGACATAAAGTACGCGCAGCAATATAATTAAGCAACAAACAAACTATAGGTTTATTTATGTCATCACCAACAAATTATATGAACGATATGTTCCCAACAACTACCTCAGAAAACAGAACTAACTCTTCTGAAACTTTGCCACCATATGGAAAGCTCGAAAACAAACGTACAGTAACAATAGCTGCAATCGCAGGCACGATTGCCCTCGTAGCTATTGCTGCCGGATGCTTACTTTTCATTCCGGGCGCACCTCTTGCAGCAATGGGCGCAATCATTGCAGGAAATGCCGGATCATGGCTTGGAATGGGCGAGCTCGCCGCCACTCTGCTAATCACTGGGACCGCCACCCTGCCCCCTTCAATCATTGCTGCTATCGCAATGGCCAAACGAAACTTACAACTAACATCTGTTTCTAAAGAGACTCGTTCTGAAGTCTATCAACGCACTTCTGATCCTGAAGCATCCGTTCATCAAGGGCCTGATACAAACACCAGCCAGACACCGACCGAAGTAGACCAGGAAAAAGCCCACGAACAAATAGCTACAGAAATCGTAAAAGAAATTCTAGACACAGTTCTTTCAAATCAAGATAACACTTCTTTTGTTTCAGCAGCAGCTCAGTCCTCGCCAAATAAGACTGATCAGTCTGGCTCTGTCCCAGTTGTGCCTACCATATCGGAAAAACATAAAATTCTAAAAACTCATTTTTCCATCCATTCAGAAACATACCCTGAATTTTACGATCTTTTATTTAATAAACTATTTTACATTGAACAAATTTCTTCATTAGATTATTCCACCACAGAGAAGACTCTTCAATTTAGAGTAACCTTCAAAACTCCTGCCGAAGGATCTATTCCAGAAACAAGGTCATACAATAATGTCAAGCTCCAAAGGCCACTACAACTCACAGGGACAATTGATTTTACGTCAGATGAAGAAACAACAATCACATTAAACGAAAAAAGCCTGACCGGGTCGTATACAAATCTCGGATTTTTTGGAAAAACTCCAATGGCTCCCCAAACGCTAACAAAGTTGGTTATTAATCATAGTGACAAATTAAGGGTCACTTGCCATACAACAGCTGGGGGTGCTCCTCTTACATCTCAATGGAATGAGGATGAATTGTTCCCAATACTCCAAAACCTCACTTGGTATTGATAATACGCCCCCAGCCTAAACCGGGGGCGTATTTTTACAGAATATCCGCCGCAATCGAGGCCAGCTCGGAGCGCTCGGTTCGCTCGAGAAACATATGGCCAAAGAGCCGCTGGTTCTTGAACCGACCAACAGTGTAGGTCAGACCGTTCGAATCCTTGTCCAGATAGGGATTATCGATCTGGGTCGGATCGCCCGTAAGAATCACTTTTGTCCCCTTGCCCGCACGAGAAATCACTGTCTTGACCTCGTGAGGAGTCAGGTTTTGCGCCTCGTCGATAATCATGTACATCTTGGGCAGCGAACGGCCGCGGATGTAGGTCACCGCTTCCATCTCAATTTTCTTGCTCTCCATGATGAATTCCAGCGTCGCCGCGCCATTCCCATCCCCGCTCGTGGTCGAACAGAGAAACTCCAGGTTGTCGTAGATCGGCTGCATCCAGTGATAGAGCTTTTCATCTTTTGTCCCCGGCAAATAGCCAATGTCTTTTCCCAGCGGAACAATCGGCCGGGAAATCAGAATGCGCGAATAGACCGCATCGTCGAACACCTTCCTCATGCCGCAAGCTAGCGCCAACAGCGTTTTTCCCGTGCCGGCAGGGCCAACCAAAGTCACTAACGGAATATCGTCGCGCAGCAGCATGTCGATGGCACAGCGCTGTTCGACATTGAGAGGCTGAATGCCCCATATGTCGCGGTTGATCGCCATCAAAGGCTCGAGGCGCCGCGTCTTATCATTGTATTTACTAATGGCTGATGAGTTTTCCGGAGAGGTCAATAGAACGTATTCGTTCGGACGAAAGGCTTCCTGCGGCATTGGCAAATAACCGTCCTTGTAAAAGACGTC
This sequence comes from Parachlamydiales bacterium, assembly GCA_015661075.1. Lineage (GTDB taxonomy): Bacteria > Chlamydiota > Chlamydiia > Chlamydiales > SM23-39 > CAISYW01. The sequence continues at coordinate 94,739 of JACVQJ010000007.1, forward strand.
GATGTCGTGCTTGGCGGCCGGGATCTTGCGCATCCCGCGATAGATCTCTTCGTACGACACTTTCAAGCTCTCATAATCTTCCGCCTCGAGATCCATTGCTTCCGCTTTGACGCGCGTAACAAAATCTTTCGAAACAATCACCACGCTCTCGCCGCGCTGCTTCAGGATAAACGCCGCGAGCAAAAATCGATTGGCGGCACGATCCATCGGCAGAGGAAATCCATCGATCTTTTCCTGTTTTTGGCCGAGATGAATGCGCACCTTGGGACCTTCGGGAATGACAACCCCTATATGGAGATCGCCTTTCTTATCGCCCTTGAGAGAGTCGATATAGCGGATCGCTTCGCGGGCGCTCTTGCCCACATCGTCGCTATAGCGCTTTAAACTGTCGAGCTCTTCAAGCACAGCTAACGGAATGACAACATCGTTGTCTTTGAATTTCTGGATGGCTGTGGAGTCATGAACGAGAACATTAGTATCGATGACAAATGTTTTTCGAGTCACATTATTTTCCCCGGAAACGGTTGCGATATTTCGTACAGATGGACGATCGATTACGCTCATCAAAACCTCTTTTGGATGTTATTATTGTAAGATCTCCCTTTCCTCGAATCACCTCCTTCGGGCCGGGAAGCCGCGCTCGGTCAAAACTTCGTTATAGAATTTCAGATTACCGAAAGCAATAAATTAATTTTCACTCACCCAAAACCTGACAATAATTGCTTACACAAATAACTTTATTACAATAATTTGAAACATATTTTTCAAATCGAAAACCAAACCACTTTATAAAACATTTATTTAAATGTAAAATAAAATAAGATTTTAACATGCTGCATGTTAGCTACTTTCGAAACGGACTTAGCAAACAGTGGCGATGAGCGCTAAAAATCTTGACTGGGGATTTTTTTTTCGGTATAATCAAAAGTAAAAACGAGGGTCTATTTTCCATGATGATCTCATCGCAAATATTAAGCATACCTCCTTACCTGTCCACTCCCTGGAAGAACATCCACTCGCTCCTTGCCCAGATAGACGCTCAAAAATTCAAATTGATCGTCATTCTCAACAACGGCGTACAAGTCATCATACCCAATTTCGACAAGCCGACGATCGATTCCATTTTCGAAGCCCACGCCCGATATGGGGCCGCTCAAGAAACGCCTTCTTTGCCTCCGGGAGCCATTGCCCTTCCGCTCAATGGCCATCTCGATCTGATGCAAGGCGCCACGCAGCATAACCCCGCTTTGTCCGATTCTGCGGAAATTCCCAAAGAAATTCTGGGCAAGATCGCATCGATCGCCAAAGTGCTCGGTTTTGAAGACTCCTCGCAACTGCCGAAAGCAGAACCCCATTGCAACTGTCCGTACTGTCAAATCGCCAGAGCCTTTACAGGCGAAGAAAAAGCGGCAAAAATTGAAGAAGTGATTACTGACAAAGATTTGCAGTTCCGTTCCTGGGACATTAAGCAGACCGCAGAAAATCTCTACCAGGTCACCAATCCTTTGGATGAAAAAGAGCAATACAGCGTTTTTCTCGGCGATCCCCTCGGCTGCACGTGCGGTTTAAAAAACTGCGAACACATCCGCGCCGTGTTGAATAGTTAATCTCTCTCGGTGCTCTCTGTGTGCTCGGTGGTTATTTTTCCGATTGATGCAGATCGACTGAGAGAACAGCTCATAAAATATTTTTTCTTGGCGTTTTATTGGATGTGGCCTAGTATTCTCTCTTAGACGAATGATTATTTTCCATGGAGAGGTACATGTATTCTTTTACGCACAAATTGCTCGCTCTTAGTGCTATTTCAACAGTTGCATTTGCACAGAGTGCGGCCAAAAAGAACTCCGATCCCACTTCTAACCCCGCGAAAAAAGCTCTGCCGCCCATTGAAAGCGTTCAGATGGCGAAAAAAGTTGACGCCTTCAAGGCCTTCACGGCTAAAGTGCTCGCCAATAAAGTACGCATCCGATCAAAGGCCGATCTCGAAAGCCGCATCGTGCGCCAGGTGAATAAGAACGATCTGCTTCTGATCGTCGGAGAAGAGGGAGATTTTTGGGCCGTTCAGCCGCCCAAAGGAACCAAAGCCTACATTTTCCGCAGCTACGTCTTGGACAATGTCGTCGAAGCGAACCGAGTCAACGTTCGCCTCGAGCCTCACGTCGATGCACCAATTATCGGACAGCTGCAGGCTGGCGACAAAGTGCAGGGCGAGATCTGTGCGATGAATCACAAATGGCTCGAAATCGCTCCTCCCCATAGCTCCTGTTTCTTCGTCTCCAAGGAATTCGTCGAAAAAGCCGGCGGCCCCGAATATTTAGCCGCGATGGAGAAAAGAAAGGGCGATGTCGAAGAGCTGATGAGCGCGGCGTTTTTCCTTGCTGAAGCAGAATGCAAGAAAATCTATGAAGAAATGTCACCTCAGGAAGCGATCGAAAAATTCCAAACAGTCATTCGCTCATACACTGACTTTCCCGAGTCCGTCCAGACGGCCAAAGAGGGCCTGGCTCTATTGAAAGACACATATCTGCAGAAAAAAATCTCCTATCTCGAAGCACGCGCGGAACTATCCCCGACGGCTAAAGAAGAATTGCTGGCCCGGCATCAAGCCGAAAATCGCGAACTGCTCATCGACAACACCAAACCCGATCCGTCGCTGTGGGGCAAAAAGAATCAGGCAAAACTCGATCTGACCGACCGGATGCGCTTTTGGGATACTATGGAAGAATCACTCTATTTGAGCTGGGCGGCGTTCCATACCGGCAAAAAAATGGATGATTTCTATCAGGAGCAAAAAGCAAACGCCACGATCGTCACCGGCAAGATTGAAAACTACGATCATGCCGTTAAAGCCAAGCCAGGCGACTACGTTCTGCGCGGCAATGACGCTCCGGTCGCATATCTCTATAGCACGCAAGTCGATTTGGAAAAATACGCCGGCAAAAACGTGACGATGCTCGTCAGCCCGCGGCCGAACAACCACTTTGCGTTCCCTGCCTATTTCGTTCTTTCGGTTGAGTGAGAAACTATTTCCTGATGAGCTTGTCGATGGGTTCGATCACGGCAAGCTCTTTATTCATCGGAGCCGCTCCGTGATCTTTTAATTTTCGCGCCGGCACTAAAACACGGCTTTCCAAAGACGCTACTGACTGATTATATCCATCAACCGCCATCGACAGCGAACGCCCGACCTTGCTCCAGTGTTCAGACAGAGTAGACAGACGCTCGTAGAGTTCCTGTCCCAGCAGGGCGATCTCTTCGGCGTTCTTGGAAATCGCTTCTTGCTTCCAGCTATGGGCCACCGAACGCAGAATAGCGATCAGCGTCGTAGGCGTCGCCACAATGACGTTTCGCTCGGCCCCCGTTTCGATCAGCGTGGGATCGATTTGCAGGGCGGCGCTAAAAAATGACTCGGCCGGTAAAAATAACACCACAAATTCCGGACTCAGATCAAACCGCTTCCAATAATCCTTTTGCGACAAATCCCGCATGTGTTTGCGCAGATGCGTCGCATGCAGCTCCAATTGGCGCACGCGCTGCGGCTCATCAACGGCGTCCTGCGCTTCCAGAAACGCATTGAGAGGCGTCTTGGCATCAATGATGATATGGCGATTCCCCGGCAATCGAACGATCAAATCAGGCCGCAAAAGGCGTCCATCGGTTTCATGGCTCGTCTGTTCCGTAAAATCGCACTGATTGAGAAGGCCGGCCAATTCAACGACCCGACGCAGATGAACCTGTCCCCAAGCGCCGCGCACTGAGGGTGAGCGCAGGGCCGAAGAGAGTTGGGCCGTTTCTTTTCTCAGATCGCCCTCGACCTGGATCATACCCTCGATCTGCTTGAAGAGCGACGCATAGGCCCCCTCCCGCCTCTTTTCGAGCTCGCGCTGATGCTCATCGAGCGATTTCATGGTTTCGCGCAACGGTGTAACGAGAGCCTCGATGGTTTTTTGCTTCAACTCCAGATCCGCTTTGGCCCCTTCCTGCGCCTTTTCAAACGCCGTTTTAGCGAGATCCAGAAATGAACGGCTGCTGCGCTCCATCACTTCGTAAGAAAGGGACTGAAAAGAGGTCTGCATGCGCTTTTCCAAATCCACCGCGTGATGGCGCATCCATCTCCAAAGCGCAAATATTAATCCCAAAAAACCAATCGCAGCCAATCCAAAAATCATCATAAAATTTCCACGGATCCTTACATATTGTCATATTCATCCGGCTCGGGTTCGAAATCCTCGAGAGTTTTGGACTTCTTGCCCGCAATAAAGCGGATGATCGATAAAACGAGCGCCATAAAGACATAAAACCAGGAAGCAAAGGCTAAAATAATCGGAAAGAAATAGAGAATGCCATATAGCGTGAAGACAGCGAAAATCACCGACAAAAAGGCCAGCTGGAACGAAGGGATGCGGATATGAAGCATTTTCAGACTGGGAAACTTCAGCCGGCACACCATCAAATAGCCCAGGAAAAACATCGCGCATGTCAACGCAATTGATCGTTCGATATTGGACATCGGGAACCAGTCAATGGCCCACGGAGAGAGCAAAAACAGGTTAGCGGAGACAGCCGCCGCCGCGCTCGCTGTAATCGGAAGCCCCGTGAAATGGTGTTTTTGCGCCGCCTGAAGCTCGGCATTGCCTTTCGCTTCCGCCGCCTTGACATTGAACCGCACCAGCCTGAGCACCCCGCAAAGCGAAAAGCACATAGCGCCCGCCGCCGCGAAAAATGAAATCAGGGTTCCCTGCTCCAACGAAAGCGTTTTCAATAGCAGCACGGAGGGAGCCACGCCAAAAGAAACAGCATCGGCCAACGAATCGAATACGACGCCAAATTCGCTTTCCGCGCGAAAGACCCGGGCCAAAGCGCCATCCATGAAATCGGCAAATACAGCTACGAGCAACAAAAGCACAGAAGTATGGACCACTTCGTAATCGCCGCACCCCGGCTGCAGCATATTGATCTTGAAAATCACAAACAGTCCGCAGGCAAGATTGAACGCCGTGACGATATTCGGCAAAATATTGAACTTTTTCATAAACCTCATCGTACCAGAAAATGGACAAAATGGGTATACACAAACAACCTGAAAAATCGGTTTTCGGCATCGTCGTCAGCCACTGTTTTTGAACCCGCCTGCATCGCTCAGCTAATTCAAGCTGAGCTGCTTCGGCGCCGGCAAAGCCTGGCTCAAAACCAGGGCGACTCCTTGCCCAATTCCCGATTTTTCAGGTTGTTTGTGTATATATCCCCATTTCCACCCGAGAGAAGACTATTATTTAATTGCAATTAATTCGTTTTAATTTAATTATAAAACAATATATTCCATGCTGTTAACGCAAGCGCAACTGAATCAGATTGAATTGGATAAGCTAAAAATGCGCCCTGAAATCATTGCCAACATAATAAATACAGTCGTTTAAGTTAATTTGAGTTAATTTCAGAATTAATTTGCACATAATTTCAAACTTATTTAAAGTGAAGTTAAAGGTCCCGGAGGTTTATATGGCCATTAGACGTATCTCAAGAAGAAAAGTCAAAAAAATAAGCGCCAAGAGACGCGCAACATTGAAAAGAAAAGCAAAATCAATTGCTTCCACAATGAAAGCGCCGCTGCATGCCTATCATACGTTAGAAAAGAAAATCGACAAAACCTGGCAAAAGCTGCGCGATGATGTGAAAAGCCGTTCGCGCAAAGCAATTCTCAAGGGCCGCAGAGACTTGCTGCTCTTGCTGGGCGAATGCAATTACATGGCCAGCGAATGCGCTCGCTGCCTGAAAAGCAAAAAACGATAATTTTTTTACCAACGAATCCGAGATATTTCTTCCGGATTCGTTGTCTTTTGATCGCCTCTTCCTTTATATTCCTCTTTTTCATCAAGGAATCCAATGCATCCGGCGATCAATGCCCTAGGACAGGAACACCGAGGGTTTTTAGTCACCAAATACCTGCCACTAAAAGAGTTAAACAGCACCCTCATTGAAATGGTCCACGAAGAGAGCGGCGCCAGGATCATTCATATCGCCAATGACGATCCGGAAAATCTCTTCGCCCTTTCGTTTCAAACCCTGCCCGATTCTTCGAATGGCGTAGCTCATGTGCTCGAGCACACCGTTTTATGCGGATCGAAAAAATTTCCCGTCAAAGATCCCTTTTTTGCGATGACGCGAAGAAGCCTCAACACCTACATGAACGCTCTGACGGGGCAAGACTTCACGGTCTATCCGGCGAGCTCCCAGGTCGAAAAGGACTTTTATAACCTGCTCGAGGTATATATCGACGCCGTCTTTCATCCGCTGCTTAAACAACTGAGCTTTTTGCAAGAAGGCCACCGGCTCTCGTTTACTGTCCCGGGCGACATCTCGAGTCCGCTGCAATATCAGGGAATCGTTTACAACGAGATGAAAGGCGCGATGAATTCCAGTGAAGATCGCCTCTCGTCCCATCTCTTCAAACATCTCTGTCCCGATCTTCCCTATGCATTCAATTCAGGCGGCGATCCGGAAGAAATCCCTTCCCTGACGTATGAACAGCTTTTGGAATTCCATCAGACATTTTACCACCCTTCGCGCTGCCTATTCTTTTTTTACGGCAATCTTCCGCTGGCCAAACACATCGATTTTGTCAGCGAGCACGCCCTCAAGCACATCCAAAAAGTATCGCCTCTATCGCCGTTGCCCATGCAAAAACGCATGAGCGATCCGCTTCATGTGGAAGAATTTTATCCCGTTTCTCCGGACGAAGAAATTTCGCGAAAAACGATTGTTTCTTTAGGATTTTTAACAGCTCCGATTTCGCATCAAAGCGAATTGCTGGCCCTGAGCCTCATCGACAGCCTCCTCACTGACACTGATGTATCCCCGCTGAAACTGGCTCTGCTGAAATCCAAACTCTGCACCACCGTCGAGTCGCTGTTTGATACCGAAATGAGCGAAGCGCCCTGGATCCTCATTTGCAAAGGCTGCCACGAGCATAGCACGGACAAAATCGTAAAAACCGTCCGCACCTGTCTGACGGAACTCGAACGCACCGGCTTCGATCCCAAAGCCATCGAGGCGTCCTTGCATCAGCTTGAATTCGAACGGACCGAGATCGGGGGCGACAGCATTCCATTCGGCCTGACGCTATTTTTCCGCGCTGTGTTGGCCAAACAACATGGGGCCGCTCCCGAGCAGTCTTTGCTCATCCATTCCCTCTTCGAGGATTTGCGATCCCGCATCAAAGATCCCACCTATCTCACGGGCTTGCTGCGCCGATATATTCTCGACAATCCCCACGCCGTCTATCTCACTCTCAAACCGGATCCGCTATTCATCGAAAAAGAAAAAGACGAGGAAAAGAAAAGCCTCGCCGCCCTTCAGTCGCGCCTGACTCCAGAACAGCTGCAGAAAATTGATGCGCAGGAAAAAAAACTGGCTGCATTTCAGGAAGAAGTGGAGCACCAATCCATCGATTGTTTGCCCAAAATCAACCTGTCCGATATTCCGATTCATGCCAAAGACTACCCGCTAACATCAACGCCATTCAACTCTCTGACTCTGTTCCACCATTCCTGTCTCACCAACCATATTCTGTATGCCGATCTCCATCTTGATCTGCCGCAGGTGCTTTTCCAGGATTTTCCCCTGCTCTCCATGTTCACCCGATTCTGGATCGAACTGGGCTGCGGCGGGCGTTCCTATGAACAGTTTCTGGAGATGCAACAAGCGTCATTGGGCGATCTGAGCGCCTCCTTTTCATTGCATGTTCAGCACGATGATCCGGCCATCTGCCGGCCCACTCTTTCACTGCGGGCCAAAGCGCTCGAGCGCAACGCCGCGCCTCTATTTGACATCCTTCGCGACTGCGCCAGTTCGCCCAATTTTCAAGATCCATCGCGCATCAAAGAGCTTCTGGACGAACATGCGACCGAGCTGCAAAACCGGCTGGCCAAAGATGCGATGGGCTACGCAATCCAATTAGCCTCTGGTTCTCTATCAATTCCTTCCGCCATACAGGAGCAGCTGCAGGGACTTCCCTATTTTTCATTTGCCCTGGACGCTGCCAAATCAGGCGTCCCTTCTCTGATCGACCGGTTTGTGAAACTGCAGCACTCGATATTAGGCACGCCCCATCCCGCTCTGGTTCTTTCCTGCGGCACTGAAGAGCGAAAGCATCTGTCGCCCCATCTATCGACTCTCGCCGAATCATTGCCCTCCCACCCCCTTCCATTATGGAAAACGATCGCTCCGGTAGAGGCCGCTCGATCGCAAGGGCGAATCATTGGATCGCCTGTCGCCTTCTCAGCCCTGGCGTTTGCAACCACAACCTATCGCGATAGCGACTCGCCCGCCCTCATGGTCGCCACCAATTTATTGGAAAACGTCGTCCTCCATAAAGAAATTCGGGAAAAAGGAGGCGCTTACGGCAGCGGAGCCGCCTATTCGCCGGCCACCGGCCATTTCCATTTCTACTCCTACCGCGATCCCCATATCCATCGCACGTATGCGGCCTTTTTACAGGCTATCGATCGGATCGCATCGGGGCAGTTTTCCGAAAGGGAACTCTTCGAAGCCAAGCTGGGAATCATCCAGAGTCTCGATTCTCCTCTGCCGCCGCGCCAACGCGCCGCCGCCGCGTTCGGCTGGCAGCGCGCAGGAAGAACCTACTCGCATCGCGACGATTATCGGCGATCGATCCTAAACGTGTCGGCATCAGATATTTGCGCCGCAATGACAAAGCATTTGGCCGCCCAGAAAAGCAAAGGGGTCTTTGTCAGCCTCGCGGGAGAAGAGCTCTTGCGAAAAGAAGCGGGCCGGCTGCCCTTTTCGTTTGAAATCCTCCCGATCCGGACCAGTTTAAATAATTGATTAATGGACTTGTTGCGCAAAGCAACACCGCTAGGATTGCCATTTTGCGCTTCAACCAGTATAATCGGATTGATCTCGGAGGAAACTATTATGAACTCGATAAAGATTTTAACTGTTCTTTCATCTGCGTTGATGTTGGCCTCGCCACTGGCAGGCTTAGCTCTGCCCAACCTTCCCGCTGCAAAGGGAACCAAAACCGAACAATCGATGCCTGGTTTTACCCAGATCGCAAAGAAAGCGATGCCCGCAACGGTGTTCATTAAAGCAACGGTTAATCCGCAGCCATTTTCCGGCTCCGAAATGCAAACTCCCTTTGATGCCTTCGGCGACGACTTTTTTCGCCGCTTTTTCGGGATGCCCAACGGCCCCGGATTTCAGCAAATGCCCCAACAGCCGCAAGTGGCGGGCGGTTCAGGCTTTTTTGTGAGTGCCGACGGCTTTATCGTCACAAACTACCACGTTGTGAAAGACGCCAACCAGATTACGATCGTGCTCAATGATGGCCGTGAATTTCCGGCTACTGTCAGCGGCACTGACCCAAAAACCGATCTCGCTGTATTAAAAATCAATGAAACCAGTCTGCCCTATCTGACATTTGGCGATTCCGATGAACTGGAGATCGGCGAGTGGGTCGTCGCGATCGGCTCTCCATTTGCACTAGAATCGAGCCTCACGGTCGGCGTCGTCAGCGCGAAGGGGCGACAGGATCTGGGGATCTCCTCATTGGAAGACTTCATCCAGACCGATGCTGTGATCAATCCGGGCAATTCCGGTGGGCCGCTCCTCAACCTGGATGGCCAGGTGATTGGCGTCAACACGGCCATTATGTCCCGCACCGGCGGATATATGGGCATCGGCTTTTCGATCCCCAGCCATATGGTCCAGCATGTGATCGACCAGATCATGAACAGCGGCGGCGTCAAACGCGCCTATCTCGGCGTTATTTTGCAGCAGATCGATAAAGAGCTCGCCGATGCACTCGGAATGGAGAAAACCGACGGCGTCCTCGTTTCGGATATCATGAAAGACTCGCCCGCCGCCAAAGGCGGCCTGCTGCAGGGCGATGTGATTTTGCAATACAATGACAAACAGATTAAAAACGTTGCAAAATTCCGCAATGAAATCGCGCTGATGAATCCGGGCCAGCCGATCAAACTGAAAGTGCTCCGAAACAATCAGACTCTGGATCTGAAACTGGCTTTGGGAGCGCAGAGCGAAGCGGAAGTAGCCGCCAGCGAATTGTCTCAAAAAATCGGGATCGAAGTCGATAACGTCACGCAAGAGCTGGCGTCGCGGCTGAATATGCCGACCGAAACCGGCGTTGTGATTACGAAAATTTTGCCCGGCTCTCCGGCTCAGATGGCAGGGTTGAAACCCGGCTTTTTAATCACAGGCGTTGCGATGCACGGCAAAGAGCCGAAAGCCGTCCGCAATACCTCTGAATTTGAAAGCGCCTTGAAAGACGTGCAAAACCGCAAGCACGTGATTCTGATCGTGAAGCATCAGAACTTCCAGCGCTACTACACGATTAAAATCGGCTGAGAAATCTATTCAGCCCGCAAAACGCCATTTTGGCATGTCCTAACAGGCATGCCAAAATGGCGTTTCTTCATTTAAACCTTTCATGATGCGCTTTCAGCCGGATCCAGATGAAGAGGATCACCACCATTGCCACTCCAATGATGGCCGGCAAAACCAGCGGACTGCTCGATGGAATCAGACTCAATATCAGTATAGAGACAAACGATGTGCCGAAGTTGATGAATTGGCTCGCTGCCGAAGCGTTGGATTTATCGGTCGCTTCATTCAAAGCAATCGAAAGCGACGTCGGGCTGACGGTATAAATCCCGATCATCACGAACATGAGCAGAAAAAAGAACGAAGCGATCGTGACGGTATTATGGGCAAAACAAACCATCATCACAAGCAAGGAGCTCAAGACTAATATGAGGCCGGATATCATGGTGATGCGCGGCGATTGGCGTCCCGCCAAACGGGCCGCAATCAAACAGCCCGCGCCCATTCCCAGCACCGGAATCCACGAGAGCCACCCATATTCCTGCGGAGTCAGTCCCATGGTCTCGATGCCAATATATGGCCCTTGCGTGGTAAAGAAAAAATAGCAGCTCGTACAAAGACCCGTAATGAGCGCATGCTGCACGAGAAACGAATCTTTGAATTGCCGCCCCAATCCATTCGCAATGCGTCGAATCGCCAAAGCATTTGCATCCAGCTCGCGGGCCGTTTCCGGAAGAAAGGAGATCATGCCCATCAAAAGAACCGAGTAGATCGACATAAAGACAAAGCAGCTCGACCATCCATAATAACCAGCCAGCATCCCTCCCGCAGTCAGACCCGCAGCAGGAATGGTCACCGCAGCCAGGATCAGATAGGAAACCATACGCGTCGCTTTTTCGCCAGCATGGGTATCCGCCACCATCGTCATCGAAATCTTAAATCCGCTCGACGCGCCCAGCCCCTGAACGATCCGCATCAGGCAAAACAACCAAAACAGATGAGCCATCCCGGCCCAAAGAGCCAGAAGCGTCCCGATCAGCGCCAGCGCAAACCCGCTGAGCATCGCGATTTTTCGTCCCCATCGATTCGCCAGAGGTCCATAAATCAACATTCCGCAGGCATAGCCCAGCAAATACATCGTCATAGTCGTTTTGGCGCTCGCGGGCGTTATTTCGAAAAAACGGGCGAGATCCGGAAGCGCCGGCGTAAAAAGAACGGCCAGCATCGCGGGGAAAGAAACAGTCAGAGCGAGAATCCAGAGGCGAGGCGCTCGCAAAATTTCACTGTGCATAACCCATATCCTTTTAATTAAACGGAACCGAATCGCTCAGCTGAGTGATGAGCTGCAGAATCCTGTCAAGTAATACCTGTGCGCGAAAAATGTCAGGGCCGCCTCGAATGATGCGGCTCAAAGTCGCTCGCTCTTCATGAAACAGACAGGGCACCTCTTTTCTAAGAGACTGCGTGATCCTGTGCGGTTCAGTATGCCATTTTTTTTCAAAGCTTTCCACTTTAGCTTCAATGGCATTCAATTCCGCCTCGCAAAGCAAAGAGCGCAGCCGCTCAATCGCCCGTTCATCTTCGGTCAGCGCATGCTGCGCCTTACTGAGCTTTTTTTGCAAAAGAAGCGCTTTTTGCTTAAGCCTAATATCAGTTGGCTCATGAAAAACCGCAAGAGCGCTGGGCTCTTGCCTGGCAGAACAGGCGCATAAAAAAAGTAAAAAACCAAGAACGATATTTTTCATCCTAATCGGTCCACAAATGATCGAAACTCCGCATCGTCGCGCACTGAATCAAACGTTTTTTCGCTGACCAGGGCATTCACATCAAACGGCCCCAGCTGCCATGCCGTCTGCAGCCAGCCGCCCGCCGGCTTGGGCTGATTCAAACAGGCAAAGGCTCTGGCGTTGAGAATCGCCACCGCCTGCGTGGGTCTCAACTGATAGCAATCCGCCGAGAGATCGGCCACCATCCGGTAATTGCCGTGCTCGAACGAAAGCTGATGGAGCAACAAGCGCGCCGGCTCTTCCAATTGATCCAGGCTTGGGAGCAACAAATCATACGCCTCCCGGCGCTTTCCCAGCTCCGCATAGAGAATAGCCAGATATTGCGACGCGGCAGCGGCCAACAGTCCACCCGGCGCTCTTGTGCGCACTTCCTCAAACAGACGCTCTGCTTTCTGCTTGTCCCCCTCTTGCCAGGATGCTTCTGCCAGAATCATGAGCTTCTTCAAATCATCTTCGCGATCCATCGGATTGACGCGGCGGCTCTTTCTCCACATATCAAAGCTCTGGAATGCAAATAGAAAGAAAAACGCGCCGATCAAAAATGACTGCGCGATAAAAAAATAAAAGCTCAGCAAGACAGCAAATCCCATACCAATGATGAGAGATGCCCGGAATCCCTTGACGCCGAAAAAGCCTTCCAAAGCGATCCTCAGCAGCTGGCCGCCATCGAGCGGCAGCACAGGCAGCAAATTAAGTATGCTCCAGAACAGATTGACGATCCGGATCATGGCGACGATGCCGTATAAAACGGGCGGAAGAGGGATCTTCAAAATGAGGGAAGCGATGAAAAACAGCGCGATCCCGGCGAGCGGCCCATCGAGGACGATGATAAATTGCTGCCAAAACTTCAGCTTCGGGCCCTGGTAGGTCGTGAGGCCTCCCAGCGACACCAGCTGGATTTGCGCCTTTTGGCGAAAAGCGACGGCCGTGAGGGCATGGCCGAATTCATGAAACAATACAGAAATCAAAATGATGCCGATCCAAATCAGAGTGCCAACAAGAGTCTGGCTATTGATATAGCCAATCATTGCGGCAAATAGCCAAAAAAAAGGCTGGATGGCGATCGGGATCGGGCCGGGGATGACAATCATGGAGCTGCTCACTTATTTACTTTTATTGTGGATGAAGAGCAAATATTTGAAAACTGCTATAGCCCAGCAACAGCGACTCCCACTGGAAGCGGGAGTCTCGAAAAATCGGCTTCGCCGAAAAGGTGAGAATATTTTTGGACAATACTCCGCTATGGCAGCTTTGCCCATGTGCACCTCAGGTCTGTACACGCTCAAGAACCAGGGGCCTCCTCAAGCTCACTGGTTAACCAGATTCCACATGCCGAACATGGCTAATGCTGACATCAAGCAATCAGCAAGGCTGATCGTTTGTCTTTTTATTGTTCTGGGTATCTTGGAGAAAATTTCACGAACAATTCCAAGAAGCCCATTCATTAAAAGAGTCTTTTTTCTCTCAAGTGTGGCTGGTATTTCATAACAGGTTTTCTCTTCAGTGGTTATTAGAGAATAACACTGAGTTTAAAAGAACTGAGACGCCGAGGCGCTGAGGCCGCCTATGTTGAGCGAAGCTCTTCATGCGAAGCCGCGAAACTTTTAAGAAAGAAGGGGCACTTGAAAACCTGGCTTTAATTAGCCCCCTTTCTTTCTTAAAAGTTTCGCGGCTTCGCATGCATGCATTTGCAAACATGGGCGGCATGTATCCCTCGCTCATATGCATTTTTTTCTTTCTCAGCGTCTCGGCGTCTCAGTTCTTTTAAACTCAGCGTTTTCCAAAAATTTAATGAGCATGTGAATGAATCGAGGCATTGGAAAGGCTTAAAATACAACGATGAATTCCATGCTTAAGGACAGGAACGTTAAAATTGATCAAGAGACCCACCTGTTTGATAGACAGAGATAGGACAAAAGCTGAGCCTCATGAACGGGAAGGAGTTTTTCTACAGCCTTCAGCTCGAGAATAATTTCATTCTCTATAAGGAAACTGAGACTTTTTTGAGAAACTCTTGTATCTATCTATACGAAAAATTTAGAGCAGGAATTGCTGGCCCAGCAAATCGGATTTTTTGATAGAATATGTGCCATGTTTCAATTTTTAAAGAAAATCGCCTCTCCTTTCACCAAAATGGGCTCGCATCTCGGGCAACGGATCCGATTCCTTTTTTCCAAAAAAATCGACGATGCCGCCTACGAAGAAATGGAAAGGCTTTTTTACGAGTCCGATCTCGGCGCCCATCTGTCGATGGAGCTGGTGGACAAAGTGCGCTCGCTGCTCAAGAAAAACCCCGACATGCCGACCGAAGAAGTTTTGGAGGCCATCCGCAACCACCTTCGCTCAATTCTTGGTCCGGCTCCTCAACCAATCTCTATTACGGCGCGGCCCCATGTAATTATGATTGTCGGCGTCAATGGCAGCGGCAAAACGACTAGCCTCGCCAAGCTGGCCGCCCACTATCGCAAAAACAACCTCAAGGTGCTTATTTCAGCGTCTGACACGTTCCGCGCCGCTTCCGTCGAACAGTTGGAAAAGTGGGCAAAAGCCACCGGATCAGAACTCGTCAAATCCCAGCCTCACAGCGATCCGTCCGCCGTTGCCTTCGACGCTCTGGCTGGAGCGAAAGCCCGCGGAATCGACGTCGTACTTATTGATACAGCCGGGCGATTGCAAACCAAAACCGAACTCATGCACGAACTGGCTAAAATCCGCCGCATCTGCCAAAAACAGATCCCCGATGCGCCCCATGAAACGCTCCTCGTCCTCGACGCCACGGTCGGACAAAACGCAATCGACCAGGCGGCCGCTTTCCATGGGTTTACCCCATTGACAGGCATCATCCTCACCAAACTCGATGGCTCCGCCAAAGGCGGAATCATTGTGGCCATCCAGCATCAGCTGCACATCCCCATTCGCTGGGTCGGAGTAGGAGAGAGCGCAGATGACCTTCAGCCATTCGATCCGCGTGCATTTGTTGACGCGCTGCTATAAATTTCATTGCATTTGAAAAAATAATGTCTAAAATCATGCTGTCAACATACTTTGCTGAAATAAGTAAATGCAGATTCATAGCAACCCATTCAAACAGCGCTCAAGACCTAAATCAAACCGCGTCAAACATTTTGCGAGGGATATTTTTAGAAAACAGTTTTCCCGATTCCGATTGTGTGATAACCTCTTGTCCTGTTTTTCCGTGAATATGATTGCACTACAATTTGCTCAACTCGAAAAAGGCGCAGCGAAGGGACTTAGTCTCGAGTTCATACTGCACGAATACACAAAAGCGCTATCCCTCGCGGATCGACTCCAGCGCGCATCAACAGCTGACTGTTTAGAAATTTTCGAAAAGCTTTACGCGGACTCTCTCAGCACAGCGGTGATGCAGCAGCCGGGGGTCCTCGACAAACTTTGCTTTTATTGCGAAGCCTTGGTACAAACCTCAAAGATCGGTGAGAACCTACTGGATGCAATTGATGGACTGCGAAATGCTGCTTCCCTTCCCCGCTGTGCACTGGCGCGCCAGCAGCGCTCCATTGCATCTTCCCATTCCATTTCCGACCTCATTCGCACTTTCTATGAAAAGCTCCGTGCATTTTTCTCTTTGCTCATTCCTGTATTTGAAGTTAGTCTCGATTGCGAGACTGCTTTTTTTACACTCCTGGAGCTGCGGCAATCTCTCAACCGCTTTCTGGGCGCTAATACCGTGGAACACCTTTTGCAGCGGCTGTTCCCTCAAGGTCCGCAGATGCTGCGGCAAACACTGGCTGCGGGATATTCTCGCCGCGGGTTTAGCGACTTTTGTCATCGCTTTGATGCGCTGTTCGAGGGATTAGTATGGCCGCACCCCACCGCTCTTTGCTCTCCGAAGCCCGGAATCTGATCCGCGACGCCCTCGACCATCTGCAATCGGAAAAAACAATTCTTGCAGAAGCCCATGACTGCGATTATTTCCGCAGACTCTATCGAACGCTCAAAGATTCACCGCCCTCGCCGGCACCGATCGCCCCCAAACCCATCCCACTCGAAATAAAAACTGAGCCAGCTGTCTTGATAGCGCCGCCGCCGATTCCGACAGCTCCTCCTCCTGCTAAAAACCCAGAGGCCGAACCCGTCCGAACTTTGGCTCCGAAAGACACATCCTTTGAAGACGTTCGAAAAATGATGAGCCGTGTGTTTCCCGAAATGACTTTTCCGACCATTATCCCATCGGATGTCAAAGCACGGCAAATCGCCGAGCGATGGATTACGAAAAACCAGTCAGCGCCTCTCTCCATCCTCTTTTTCCAGGAACAGAAGGCCCAGCACCAGTTTTTAGTAAATCTCACCGCGGCGCTCGACACATTCTACGGCGAGGCCAAGTTGATTCAGGCGGAAGGGATTGAAAAAGACAATCAATGGGAAGCCTTTTTGTCCGTGCCTCAGCTCAAACTGGTGATTGTCGGCGATTACGCGCTCTGGCAAATGCCCCACTTGCTGCAGTATTATCGCGAGAATCCCACTCGCACCGAAAAGTTTTTGCAAAAAACCCCCGTGATGCTCTTGCCCGATCTCACACTCTATCTCAAGGACCCATCATTAAAACGCTCTCTTTGGAAAGCCCTATGTCAGAAGATCGGCTCTTTGTAGGGCCGGCCAGCTCCATCGCGGAGGTCCTGCTCGACCAGAATCTGGAAAAACCCCTCGATTACTCAATCCCTCCGGATTTTTTGCCGTTGATCCGCCCGGGATTCCGAGTCGAAGTGCCGGTGCGCGGCCATCTTTTGCAAGGAACCGTTTTTCTCATCAAAAACGCAACAGATCGGGCAGTAAAGCCTTTATCGCGCCTGCTGCCCGAAGAATCTTCATTGCCCGAGCCTCTTTGGAACCTGGCCCTTTGGATGGCGCGCTACTACTGCTGTCCGCTGCAGCGCACGCTCAAATGCCTGACGCCGCCCAGCATCCGCAAAGAGATCCGGCCCCGGATCGTCCAGCAGGTCTGTCTGATTCTATCGAGGCCCGATGCGGCAGCGCTATGCTCGCAGCTGCGCATCCGCCAAAGCGCCCAGGCTGCTGTGCTGGAGGCCATTTTGGCCTCGCCCCGCCCTCCGACCATCGGGCAGCTGGTCCATGGGTTGGAGCTGTCCCGCTCCGCCATCGCAACCCTCGTGAAAAAGAAAGCGATCCGCCTTGAAGCCGTCTCGGAAGAAGATCTGATGGAAGCGGACTTTTTTTCGACCCAGCCCAAAACCCTAAACCCCGAGCAATTGTCCTGCCTGCAAAAAATCGATGCCAGCCTGACATCCGGCCAGTTCGCGGCCCATCTGATCCATGGAATCACCGGCAGCGGGAAAACGGAAATCTATCTGCAAGCCATCCAGAGAACCCTGGATCTCGGCAAAAGCGCTCTCATGCTCGTCCCGGAAATCGCGCTCACCTCGCAAACGATCGAACGATTCCGGGCGCGGTTCGGATTAAAACTGGCCTTGCTGCACCATCGGCGCAGCCTCGGGCAGCGCACGGAGGCGTGGGAATCGCTGCGCTCCGGCGGAGTCAAGATCGCTATCGGTGCGCGCTCGGCGATTTTCAGTCCGGCCAAAAACGTCGGACTCATCATCATTGACGAAGAGCACGACAGCTCCTATAAGCAATCGGAAGAGATGCCCGCCTATCATGCCCGCGACGTCGCCGTGATGCGCGCCAAAATGGAAAAGGCCGTCGTCATCCTCGGCAGCGCTACTCCGGCCCTCGAATCGTATTATAACGCGCAAATTGGAAAATACATCCTGAGCACGATCAAAGTCCGCGCCACGGCGGCATCGCTGCCCACGGTGCGCATCGTCGACATGAAGATCGCCATGGATCGCACGGGCGGATTCACCCATTTTTGCCAGGAACTGCTCGATGGCATCAAAATGCGCTGCGAGACAGGCGAACAGACGCTGCTTCTGCTCAATCGCAGGGGCTTTCACCGCATGCAGCTATGCGCCGAATGCCGCCATATCGTCAAATGCCCGCATTGCGATCTGTCCCTGACGTTTCATCGGGAGGCGAATGAGCTCCGATGCCATTTGTGCAACTATCTGACATCGCCGCTGAAAGAATGCCCCACCTGCCGATCGCGCTCTTCGTTGGAATTCCGCGGCTTTGGCACCGAACACGTGGAGCGAAGCCTGCACGCCATTTTTCCCGAAGTGCGCACGCTGCGCATGGACCGCGACACGACGCGGGGCAAAGACAGCCACGAAGAGCTGTTCAAACAATTCCGCGCCCATAAGGCCGACGTTTTGATCGGCACGCAAATGATCGCCAAGGGATTTCATTTTCCCTCCGTAACCCTTGTCGGCGTATTGAATGCCGACGCCGCCTTGCAAATCCCCGATTATCGCTCATCCGAATCGGTGTTCCAGCTCCTCACGCAAGTTGCGGGTAGATCAGGGCGGGCCGAGCTGGCCGGCGAAGTGATTTTGCAGACGTTCATGCCGGAGCATCCCATGCTCAAGCTGGCGGCATCCCAGGATTTTTCTGCGTTTTATGAGCGCGAACTCGATGAGCGGCGGCTCTTTGGCTTCCCGCCATTTTGCCGCCTCATCAAGATCGTCTTCAGCGGCCCCGACGAAAGGCAAACGTCTGAGACAGCCGCTCGATTCCGCCAGATGCTGCTGGAAATGGCCCCGCAGGATGCAAAATTCATGCCGCCTCTGCCATCGGGTCATCCTAAAGTCAAGGATCTCTACCGCTTCCAGTTTTTAATTAAAACCAATCAGGTACCCCTGCTGTCAGAGCTGATCGCTGCCCTCCGCCTGGAATTTAGCCGATCAAGAAAAATTTCCATTCTGGTCGATGTCGATCCCATCTCGACGTTTTTTTAAGAATTTATAAACATATCTTCAACAAGCATTGAAATAAATGTGGCTTTATTGTAAAATCAATAGGAATCATTACTAAAAAATGGAATTTTATGAGCACTCCTATAAACAACACACCCCCTCATACGCCGATTGCTGTCACGCCATTTAGAGCTTCCTGGACCTCCGAAGCCCAACAAACGATCCCCCGTTCTGTTTTCGCCAGCGCTGTCTCCACACCCCCTCATACGCCGATCGGCAACACGCCAATCTACGCTTCTCAGACCCTGGAAAAGCAACAGACAATACCCCATTCTCTTTTCCGCAATACCGGCTTGACATCGCCTTGCACTCCGGATGACGCCAGGCCAAGTCGAAGCCCATTAAAACGCTTACGCAATAATACCGATTTGCCCTTTTGCCTTCCTGATGATGAAGTCAGTTTTTCACCAAGTCCAAAATTAGAAGATCGAGCGCCTGAGTCCTCTTTCACTTATTACACTCCTCGATATCCTGTCACTCTTGATTTTTCCAGGTGTCCGCGAAAACCCAAAAGATTAGGATACATCGCGTTTGAAAAAATTCATTCTCGATTCAACAGAAACGCCGTGTTGCTCCAACAGGATACTAATCTCGCTATCCAATCATTCGAAGGCAAACACATTGCTCTAACTGTCAATGAACGCGTCATGACTGGACAGCACTGCGTCGTCGCCAGGATTGCCCCTGATCAGCCTCCGGTCATTGATGGCCGCTCGAATGAAGAGATCCTGCTCAAGACGTTTCGCGATTACTGCATAATGGTCATTGGCGATGATAATGTTCATATTTCCCCGGACGCATCAACCAATGTCCTGAATCAGTACGATCAAATGAATGCAGCTGGCATACCGGTCATGGAAATCTATAACTATGAACAGGCACTAAATGGCTGCGGCTATTTTCTCGTGGAATACGTGCCAACGCCCTTTCAGATGCCATGGGCCCGAGGCGATGATCCCAATACGATGGATGTGCATCAAAAAGCAGTCCTTGATAATGTGCGTCGTCTGATTGAGGACGCCTATCGAAACGGCATTTATGCGGACTTACAACCCAACAACCTTCGCTATAGAGCTGACGGTACTCTCGTCTTCACCGATCTCAGGGAAGACCGTCCAGATTACGACATTTATTTATTAGGAATGTTTCAAAAGATGGCGCTTACATTCAACTGCGATAAAGATGATGCCATTTATCGATATCTAACGAAAAATCTGACTCCGATGGCGGCAAATTCCAGCGCGGTCTACGAGTAAACCTTCGGGCTAATTATTGGCTTTCAGCAACTTGACGATCTGATACACGCCAGCCAAGCCGATCAGAATGTATATCACACGGTCAATCAAAAAGGCTCCGAAAACATAACTGATGGCGTCGAAGTCAATCAGTCCAACCAACCCCCAGTTGATGGCGCCAATCAGAATTAATATGACGACGAGAAGATCCAGTTTTTTCATACGAACACCCGTTTTTGAAAATCTCCTCCTTGAAAGGAGGAGATTCTTCTGCAGCTTTTGGTTGCGGTGCGGCTAAAGCCGCTTACCGCACGAATAAAATATCTTGCCTAGACCCACCCCTGAAGGGGTGGGATTGCGGCAAGAAGTGCGTTCAAAAAAATTCTATTATTGCAGATTTTCACCACATGTCAAAACCAATCTGCGCGGCAAGCAGTGCGTTCATTCGCTCTCTCTGATCCTTGCCTTATTTCTTCGATTAACGAAGAATAAGGATATGATTTACATCGCATCACTTTTTTTTGTGACCGCCACACTCACTCCCAACCAGGCCATGGAAATCGGCGTCAAGGTTTGGCAGAACGAATGCGCGGGGACGCTGGAGGGACTGACCTGCTGGAACGAGGGCGAGGAATTCGCATCGCTGGGCATCGGCCATTTTATCTGGTATCCACCGCATAAAAATGGACCGTATATCGCCACGTTTCCCGAGCTGGTTCGATTTTTAGCTGAAAAAGGAGTGAACATCCCTCGATGGCTTTTGGAGGCCCACGGCTGTCCCTGGAAAAACCGCGAACAATTTCGCCGCGCACTGCAAATCCATTCCAAACAAATGATGGAAATCCGGCGGCTTTTGCAAAATACCATTGAACTGCAAGCCCAGTTTCTTCACTTAAGGCTCGAACGCGCGCTTCCATCGCTATTGGCCGCTGTCCCCGATGAGAAAAAAAACAAGATCCAAACGCTCTACGAGCGCGTATGCGCCCATCCGAATGGCCATTATGCTCTATTGGATTACGTGAATTTCAAGGGTTATGGCACATCGGAAGGTGAGCGCTACAATGGCTGGGGCTGGGGACTCTATCAAGTTCTCGACAATATGGTCGATGATCTGCAAACCGATTCTGTACAGGCTTTCGTCGATTCGGCCAAAAAAATCCTGGAACAGCGCATCAGCAATGCGCCATCCATACGCAATGAACAGCGCTATCTCAATGGCTGGTACCACCGTCTTGATTCTTATCTCGCAAAATGAAACTGACAATTTGCCTGAATATGATCGTAAAAAACGAGAGTGCGGTCATCGAACGATGCCTCGCCTCCGTCAGACCGATCATCGATTATTGGGTGATCATTGATACGGGCTCGACGGACGGAACGCAAGAAATCATCTCGCGGGTTTTGTTGAGCGATGTACCCGGACGACTGGTGGAGCGGCCCTGGGTCGATTTTGCCCACAATCGCAATGAAGCCCTAACGTTGGCGCGAGGAAATGGAGATTATCTTTTTTTCATCGACGCCGACGAACAGCTGGAATTCGCGAACGACTTTTCTATGCCTTTGCTGGACAAAGACGCCTATTACATTGCCACGCACCTTCCCAACCACGTCCAATTCTATCGAATGCTGCTCGTCAACAATCATCTTCCCTGGGCCTGGGAAGGGGTATTGCATGAAGCACTCTACAGTCCGGAATACGGGCGCACGGCGGCGATTTTACCTGGTATCGTGAATATCGCCAGATTTACCGACGGGCGCCGCAGCCGGGACGCCAAAAAATTTGAAAAAGACGCAAAAGTTCTCGCTCAAGCTTTGCAAACAGATCCGATGAACAGCCGCTATGTCTTTTTTCTGGCCCAAAGCTATTTCCAGGCCGGGAAGTTTCGCAAAGCCCTGAAGACCTATTTCCAGAGAACAAGAATGGGCGGCTTCGACGAAGAGATCTACTTTTCCTATTACATGGCAGGACGATTGCAGGAAAAACTGCAAATGGCTCCCGATCAATACCTATCGAGCTACCGGCAAGCTGCGCAGCTTCGGCCGATGCGCTCCGAACCGATTTACCGCATCGCCCATCACTTTGCGAGCCTGGAGCAATATGAAAAAGCCTTTGATCTCATCAAACCGGCTCTCAATCGGTCAATCCCAAGCGACAGCCTAAATGTAGAGCTCGATATCTATGAATTCGGACTGGCCTATCTTTTTATCGACTGCGCGCAGCATCTCCAAAAAGAAAGAGAGGCGCAAGAAGCCTTACTGAGCCTGTCGCCGGAAAAACAGGCCTGGGCCATCGAACACATCATTGAACGGAAGAGTAATGAAAAAAGGCGATGACAAATTATTTTGCGCCGTTTCCGCTGTAAAGTTTTTATTTTACGTATAGCTTATACACATACTGTTATATAAATTTGAAGCGTTCAACAAACCAATACGGAGTTTTTTATGGATTTAGGACCTGAACACACTGAAATTCCCGCATACGTCGACGAACAGCACAGCAACTATTCTCGGCTTGAAAACCTCGCCCAATACAAAGGCTCGGACTATTCCAACGCCGTCCGGGTAGAAAGAGGCATCTCGCTTTCAGAAGCGTTCGAAATCGCCAACCAGGATCCGAATATTGACTATTTTGTCTATACCAAGGGAGGAATGATGGTTCTTGAGATTCCCTCCGATGTGGAATTCGATCCGGCCAAAGATCCGCTTCATTTAGTCACAGGCGGCAATTATATATTCGACGACGGACAACCCGGCACCGGTTATATGAGAGTCTTTGAATATGGCGACGTCGTGTTTTTCAAAAACGATGGCAAATGGCTCGGCACCGCGCCCGGCTTGGCCGATGTTTATGAGAAAATTGTAAGGTAATTTGTGCGTTCCCGGCCTGCAAGGGCCGGGTTTTTCTCCAGATTCTTGACAATCTCCGCCGACCCTGATAATCACACATACAGAAGCAATGAATCAGGCCGAGGGGATGATCCGCAAACTTCCATCCGGAAAATACCGTCTTTACTCTCGAAAATTAAATCCTCTGACCGGCCGGCGTCGGAATCTGGGTACTTTTTCCACACGCGCCGCTGCCATCCGGCACGAGCGGGAAGTGCAGTTTTTTAAACGGCGCGGCTAAAATATTTTACCAATGAGAGGACAAACATGAATACAAAGCAAATTTTCGGAATCTTCCTGACCCTGTGCGGGATCGCGATGATCGTTTTTTCGTTCTACATCAGCAGCCAGGTATCACAGGGTAGAGAAAGGGCCTCGTCTGCGCAAAGCACAGTCGATAGGGGAAATTGGCTTTTCGATAAAATCCCTGTCACCAAAGAAATCGGCCAGGGACTGACCGGATCGGCGCAAAAAAAAATCGATGAAGGCTATCAGCAAATCGCCTATTACGAAGGAATGTCCCGCTATCTACTTTTGGGCGGAATCGGGATAGTCATCATTGGCGGCGCGATCGTCCTATTTTCCCGGAAGAAAATCGCGATGTGAGAGATATTCTTCCATGGGCAGCTGAACGAGAACGGGATGCTTCTTTTCATCGAGCCAGGAAACGATGTCTCCGATGTCCTTTTCCTGCATCGCTGTGCATCCCGCGGTAGGAAAGCCCGGATCGCGCCAAATATGCATAAAAATAGCCGATCCCATCCCCGGTGCAGCGAAATCATTCGATCATGAATCATAGAAAAAACCGACAGAATTTTCTCCTGCGAAAACTCTGGCCCAATTATGCTTTCTGCAAATGAGGTACAGAAATGATTCAGACTCTGCTGAAGAACCGCAGCGTACAGGTTCTATTGACGGTGGCCCTCTATCTATCGATGGCTCCATTTTTACCGATGATCGTCCATCAAGGCCTCTACACGATCAGTCTGTTCATTAAAGATCTATTGATCTGGATTTTGCCGCTTTCCGTCGGATTTTTTATCGCCCATGCGATTTCTTCTTTCGAGCGGCGCGCCCCCCTTTTCATTCTCGTGCTGTTTCTCTTTGAAGCCCTTTCCAATACGGCCAGCGTCTGGTATGCCTATGGCTGCGGCCAGATCGCGGCGGCCCACATGCCCTCAATCGAGCCGCATCCCTTTAGCAATGCATTCGATTCTTTATGGCGATTGCCCAATCTGTTGCCTGCCTGGTGGTCGGCAGACAAAGGAACCTTTGCGGGAATCGCCTTCGGCCTGCTCGCTACATTGAAGCTACCATCTGTGCGAAATGCGATTGCCCAGGGCAAAGAAACAGCCCAGTGGATACTGACGCGCGTCTTTTCACGCCTCATTCCCCTGTTCGTTCTCGGATTCATCGCAAGGATGTACAAGACGCAAATTCTGTCGAGGATGATGGCTGATTATTCGGATCTTTTAGGATGGCTTGTGATGATCATCACGGTTTATATCGCCCTGCTTTTTTTACTGGGAACAATCGGCTCGCCGCAAACTTTTTTCAATAGCGTTAAAAACCTTCTACCCGCTGCCGGCGTCTCGCTCAGCTCCAGCTGCAGCCTGTCGACAATGCCGTGGACCATCGAAGGAACGGCGAAAAATCTACAAAACCCCGATCTGGCGAAAGCAATCATCCCTGCCACGACCAACATCCAGCAGATCGGCGATTGCATCGCCAACACCTTTCTATGCTTTTTGATCTACCGCCATTTCTATGGACATAGCCCCGATTTGTCGATCTGGGTCGCATTCAGTCTCGTCTTCGTTCTGGCCCGTTTCGCCACAGCAGCGGTTATCGGCGGCGCCATCTTCATCATGCTGCCTATCTACGAATCCTATCTCGGCTTCAATGCGGAAATGATCGCCATGATCCTGGCTTTCAACGTGATTCTCGATCCCTTGATCACCTGTTCCAATGTGGTGACCAACGGCGCATTATGCCGCATCTTCGAGAGGGCCTGGTTCTTTATTCTGCGGCGGCCAATCGCAGTAAACTTGGGTAAACCACAAACTTAAGCGATTAATACGGTTGCTATATTTTTACTACCACAGAGATAGAGACCACAGAGAGGAAGATGTAACGTATTGTCTCTGTGGTTTTATTTTACAACGCCTAACGAATGTTTTTGCGATGGCGGTGATGAGGGGTTGTGCGGCTGCTCGATCTTCGCTGAAAGCTGCGGCCATTGGGAATCGCCTGGGCTTTGATGGAGGGATCGGGTTCATAACTCGGAACTACTTCTTTAGGCAATGAGCTTTTCAAAAGGATTTCGATTTTTCTCAACAAATCCCGCTCATCGACACAGACCAAAGAAACAGCTTCACCCTCGCATCCGGCTCTGCCGGTGCGACCAATGCGGTGCACATAATCTTCCGGGACGCTCGGGAGCTCAAAATTGACGACGTGCGGCAATTGATCGATGTCCAGACCGCGAGCGGCAATATCGGTTGCCACCAATACCCGTACCACTCCCCGTTTAAAATCCGCCAATGCTTTGGTGCGGGCCGCTTGTGTTTTATTGCCGTGAATCGCCGTGGCGCTAATGCCATCGTCTTCCAACTGCTGCGTCAGGCGGTTGGCGCCATGCTTGGTCCGTGTAAAGACAAGTACTTGCTTCCAGTTTTTCGAAGTGATCAGAAAGGACAGAAGTTCGCGCTTGCGCCGGTTGTCCACAGGATGAATGGTTTGTTTGATTTTAGTCACTGCCATGTTGCGCCGGCTGACTTCGATCAGCTGGGGCGATTTTAAAAAACCGTCAGCGAGCTGTTTGATTTCATCAGAAAAAGTTGCGCAGAACATAAGACTTTGCCGATTTTTTGGCAGACGAGTAATGATTTTGCGGATGTCATTAATAAAACCCATGTCGAGCATGCGGTCAGCTTCATCGAGAATCAAAATTTCAACTTTCGATAGATCGACAGCGCGCTGCGATACGAGATCCAGCAGCCGCCCCGGCGTCGCAACCAAAATGTCCACCCCATGGCGCAGAATTCTCATCTGAGAATTAATATTAACGCCCCCGAAAACGATCGTAGATTTGAAGGGCAGGTATTTACCATAAGTGCGCACGCTTTCTTCGACTTGGGCAGCGAGCTCGCGCGTCGGCGTCAAAATCAAGGCGCGGACCGAATACTGACTGCGCTCTTTCGGGTTTTCCCTCAAACGCTGCAGCATTGGCAAAGTAAATCCGGCTGTTTTTCCTGTACCTGTTTGGGCGCTCACGAGCATGTCATGTCCTTTCAAAACAACAGGAATCGCCATTTGCTGGACAGGCGTTGGTTCAAGATATTCCTGTTCTTTAATCGCACGAAGGATTTCTTCTGACAAGCCAAAATCGTTAAATGACATACACCCTTTCAAGTAGTTGTAAAAATAAAAAATGCTCCTCTGATGCCTGGGAAAACCAGTCACGAGGAGCCGATGAACTAAATAAGCCACCCTGTGGAGCTCTCATCAGAGCTCCACAAAGATCACCGGTTGGGGAAAACTCATCCACAAGGGATAGCTCTGCTGAAAGCAGAGGCGAGCCGCCCCGTTTCCGTGTGGAAAGACTTACTACAGAATCGAAACTTCAGTCGCTTCCGGGCCTTTGCGTCCTGGACCTTCGATGAACTCGACTTTTTGTCCTTCGCGCAATGACTGAGCATCTCCTCTCACGTTGTTGATGTGAACAAAGAGATCCTTGCCACCGTTATCAGGTGTAATGAATCCAAAACCCTTTTGCGCGTTGAAAAACTTGATTGTACCTTTTGCTTTTGCCACTGTAACTTCCTCATTTGTTTACCACTTCACCGAAAGTCTCTTAACTTTCAATTAATGGCTTGATATTACTTCTTTTAAAACCACACGAAAAACCGCTTCCGTGTGTTTCAAAGAACAACATTATAGACGATCGATTGATTTATTGCCCGTTTTCTTATCAATTCGAGAGAAAAACTCTGTTTTACTCCCGAATTTCAACCGATTTTCCCCCAAAACCCCCATGAAATAGCTGCGGAGGCAAGAAATTATTTAATTTCATAAACCAGAGTAACATTGGCCTCGATCGACACCTCTCCGGGCTCAATCGGCGGCGAAGCATCGCCCACTTTAGCCATACAGGGGAGATTGATCTGCGGCGACCTTACTTGTGTATGATTGAGCGTAATGGAGAGCACACGGATGAGCTGAACGCCTGTCGCACGGGCAATGGCCTGGGCATCGCTGATCGCGTTCGTCCCCGCAGCAGTTAATGCTTCGGTCCAATAATCTCTTGAATGGCGCAAGCCGAACCGGATGTCCGTGATGCTATTAGCCCCCGCCTGATTGGCCAGATCGATCACCTGTCCCGCCATATCGAGTTTTGGAGTATGAATCAGAATGGAATTGGTCACCTCATAGCCATTGATGCTCGGTCTCCAATGGGGCGGCGGGTTCTGCGGATAGGGGGTATATGTCGGGTTAATAGAGAACTGGCTCGTTTCGTAATCGTTTTTATCGAAACCGACCATCTCCAAACTGGCCAATATTTTCCTCATTTTACCGCTATTTTCCGCAAGAGCTCCTTCAGCCGTTTCGCCCAGAGTGATGACTCCGATTTTGAGCTGCAGTTCATCGGACGGCTTCCAAATGGTCGCCGATGCGCTCAAGTGGAGCTTGGGCACATCTTGTGCATAGATAGAACAAATGGTCAAAAATGATAACACGAGAAGTTTCAATTTCATTGATTTCCCCTTTTTTGGAAGAAAAAGGTTGCACGATGGGAGACTATTTTCTCAAAAAGAATCGACGAGCAGCATGACATTTAGAAGGATCACAATCCCCGCAATGGACCAGTTGATGAGATTGGACGCGTTGGAATTGGCATAGTTTCCCATGATTTTTTTGGATGAGGTTAAAATCAGCAGGGCGATGATCGTCCAGGGCAGCTGAACGCTCAAAGCGATCTGGCTCCAGATCAACCCCTGAAAAGGATCGCTGAGAAAAAATATCGCCAAAAGCCCGCCCGCCAAAGTGAGAATCACCCCGATCTTCGAATGAATGTCTTTAATGTTATAGGGCTCTTGAATTACCCCCGCAAAGATGGATCCGCCAGCCAGCGCGGCTGTCACCGCGGAAGCGATTCCAGCGCAAAGAAGAGCAAATCCAAAGATATTGGCCGCCGCATGGCCGAGCAGCGGCTGGAGCGTTTCATGCGCCTGCGACAGTTCGGTCACCTCGATCCCCCGCGAATAAAATATCGCCGCAGCGGCGATGATCATCGCGCTGTTGATCGCCCATCCGATGATCATGGCGAACATGGTATCGAAGAATTCATACTTAAGATGCTTTGGAACCACTGTTTCACCGGAAACGCTCCGGCGGCTTTGAATAATTTCGGAGTGCAAAAACAGGTTGTGGGGCATAACGACAGCTCCCAGCACGCTGAGCAGAATGGGGATCGATCCAATCGGAAATGCGGGCTGAATCCAGCCTGTGAAAGTACTCGTCCACGAAATATCGATCAGTTGCAGCTCGTATAAGAAGCAGAGACCGATCAACGAAACAAACCCGATCATCCAACGCTCCAGTTTTTTGTAGCTGTTGGAAACGATCATGACAAAGACGAGCATCGTGACGAGAATCGATCCGGGAATCAGCGGAAAGCCAAAGAGCATATTCAGCCCGATCGCAGCACCAAGCAGCTCCGCCAGCGCCGTAGACATAGCGGCGATCATCGCGGTGATCATGAAAACAATACTGATCCATCGTTTGAAGTATTTCGCACTGGCCTCGGAAATGCATAGACCCGTGACGATCCCCAGGCGGGCTGCATTGCGCTGCAAAACGATCAGCATGACGGTTGATAGCGTGATCATCCATAACAGTGCGTAGCCAAACCTCGATCCGGCAGCCATATTCGCCGCCCAGTTGCCCGGGTCGATGAAGCCGATCGCGACCAAAAATCCCGGGCCGATGTACTTCAATATCTCCAGGCCCTCAAACCGGGGCGTATGTCTACGAAATCGTTCCCACATAGATGTTGAATCGCTTTCTTTTCACCTTACCGATCCGGCCGCTTTTTCGAAAGCAGAGAATCGCTTGCCCATTCGCTGGCAGACTGTTAATATTTCATTAATTTTTATAATAGAGTGCATTAATGACTACTTGGACCCGACTCGTACGATGCTTGCTTCCTCCCCCCCAAACTATTCAATTGAAGCATGGACATTACGAAACCGATCCAGACCTCTCAACCATGCAAAAGGTGGTCTATTACACGAAGAATTTCTTTACCTTGATCGCCCTTCTGCTCGTTTCACCTTTGACTCTGATCTACGATTATTTCGCTCATAAGAAAATCACCGTCCATCAAAGAGAGCCTGACATCGCTCCCCCTCAACCCACGTGGCCGCCCGAATATCGAGGGTTTGCTTCATCCGGGCTCCAAACGTCGGGCCTCGGCACAAAATGGAGCGCAACTCCGCATCTTAAGGGGAAATGCGACTGGGACAAGTGGATGGACATCCCCGCTCATGTCATTCACGCTGAAGGCTTCGATTATAAAGACTTTTTTACCGACATTCTCTCCAATCCGACGGCCTACATCAAAATGCTCAAGAGCCAAAATACCACCGCTCTTCGCTTCTCGTTAGAGTGGTCGGTCATCGAGCCGCAACCAGGAAAGATCGACGAAAAGGCCGTCGCGCTCTATCGCACCTTTATCGATCAGCTCCTTGAAGCGAAGATCACCCCGTTTATCACTTTGTGCCATTTTGTCGTTCCTGAATGGTTCTATGAATCGGGCAATTTTCTAAAAACAGAAAATATCGATCGCTTCGTACAATTTGCATTGAGGGCGATGGAGCTGTTCCCCAAAGTCAAGGATTGGTGGTCATTCAATGAGATCGGGATCAAATCCTTCCAGCAAATGCGCGGGGTCTACCCCACCGACCTTCCCCAGGGAAGTTCGTTGTCCCGACGCGTCCATGCAGCGGGGATCTCCACAAGAAATATGCTGATGGCCCACTGTCGACTTCACCAAGCGGTGGCCAAACGCTTCCCTGACAGAAAAGTAGGCGTTACGCACCAGTGGCTGAAAATGGATACGGCCAAAGGAAACTGGCTGGAAAAGCTATCTGCATATTATGTCACCAAATTTTGCTTCACGCCGGTCTATCAATTCTTCAAAGAGGGGCGCTACTCGTTTGAATTTCCCTTCATGGCGAACATCCAGTTCGTGGTTCCCAAAGAGGAGTTCGAGGACAATAACCACTTCCTCATGCGGATCGGAGTACAAGCATACCCAATGCCCATGGTCAAGGTAGGCCTGACTCGCGGACAGACATATCCAGGAATTGAGGGAATTCGAAATCGCTTCTTCACGATGGGCGCC
This sequence comes from Parachlamydiales bacterium, assembly GCA_015661075.1. Classification (GTDB taxonomy): domain Bacteria; phylum Chlamydiota; class Chlamydiia; order Chlamydiales; family SM23-39; genus CAISYW01. Next base: position 125,286 of record JACVQJ010000007.1, read on the forward strand.
ACCTGCGAACCTGGCGGAGTGCTCATGCGATTTGGTCCGCGCTGGAGAGCCTCCGGAATGGACGAAATCCTCGATGAAGCATTTGAGCTGAAAGCTCCAGTTTACATTACTGAATATGGTTCCGATGCCAAAATCCAGAAATGGGGCAATTCCAGATTCAAGATCGATGATGAGGCGCAAGCATACTATTTGCAGCAACTCACCGAGCGAATTCGCGATTACAGCCTGCGAACCTCCCGGGAAATCAAGGGACTCTTTTGCTGGAGCGATCTTCGCCGCCAGTTGGAGTGGGAAAACGGCCATGAGTGCAAATTGGGAATTGTCGAGCCGATTGTGAACGAAAAGAGGCAAATGATCGGCTGGACACCAACACCCGCCTCGAAGTATCTCGCCAATGCCTATCGCCCTGAAGAGGCATCTTCCTGCAGCTTGACGGCTTGAGCCATTTTCTTGGCCTCAGTCGACCAACTGACATAGCCATCGCCAAAACATTGGCTGCCAAACAAGTTTTTCGATCCGCCGCCCTGAAAAAACCGTTTGGGAGCCACAAAAATACCGCGACTGTTGAGCTTTGCGCGATATGCCTTGTTTTTCACGTACTCTTTACCCATTTTACGGGCTTTGCGACTCGTTGATTCATTTAAATAACTTTTAATGGCGAAAGAAAAAATCCCGGGACCGGTGGAATCCAGCACGTTGATCGAGCCGTCGCTATTGCGCGGAAAGCCGCCTCTTTTCTTCCAAGCATCCAATATATAGCGGCACACATACTCCATCGCAGGGTGATGGGGGGTTGCAACGAGAGTCCACTGGCAAAACTTGCTTTGATCCTCATCCAGATCGATGATCAGCACGTGGGAGTGAGTTGTACGAAAATCGGGCAGCCAGTTTTGAATCGGCTGGATGCAAATGGAATCCACGTCGGAATATACGCCGCCGTTCGTAGTCAAAATCAGATAACGCCATAAATCGGCCTTCATAGCGCCAATGGGAAGTGCGTGATAAAACTCGAGATATTCTGCCGGCCACTCTTTTCGAATATATTCCTCAATATCCGCGTCATCGGTGAAAAAATAGGAAAAATCCGAATTAAGGCTCAGCCACGTCTGCTGCGCGTCAAAAGCAGGTTTGGGTAGCGTCTTCGTCCTGTACGTCTGCCAAATGTTTCGGGGAATCAAAGAAATAATTGACGGATCGGCCCAACCAAGGCAGCAGCAAAAAAGGGCAGCGATCAGGTATCGAATCATCATTTTTCCTAGATAACATAGTGAAGAAAAACCCTAAAATCTTCCATTAAAAGTTTTTCAGCCGATTATAGTTCCATAATACCTTGTGCCAAAACACTCGATCTTGTTAGTCTATAAGCCCAACAAAAGAGAAGGTTGTTTATGAAACTTGAAAATCTGAAGAAACCTTTTACTGATTTCTTTACTGATGTCGCAGACGCCTGTAACAAGAAAGGCGATCTTGTAGAACAAAATAAGCGAATCCACTCCATCGCTCTGCGTATTGTAGGAGTTCTTGCCGCTCTCATAGTGATGCCTCTTGTCTTTTCAGCGGGCGCTTCGCTCATTTCCGGCTGTGCCGCAGCCTTTACCATTACCATTATCGGAGCGGCTATCCTTGGCATTTTAGCCCATGACTCATTCCAAACCTCTCACAACATTTTTCCCCACAACGAGGGTTTAGAAGCCGCTACCGAATCTATCGAAAAGTTGTTTACTTCTGATAAAAATAAAGATCCATTCAAAAAAACAATCCTCTTCAAGCTGGTATGTTCAATCTTATCACACTTGATTTGGACAGAAAGGAAAAGCGAATGACAACAAATATTGGTTCCATTTGTTCAGTGCCGAATTGCGGTACGACTGAAAGTGGCGGATATTGTGCATGCGGCCATTTTTTTTGTGAGCTTCATTGGAACGATCATGATTGCAGCGTAACATCGCTCCCTAGTGTACCCGCAAACCTGTTAACAACGGCAGCAAACATAGTCGCTTACTCACACCTTCGGGGGTGAGTCTATGTACGGGAACCGACGCGCGACTATTAAAGGATCGTTTATACACAAACAATCTGAAAAATCGGGAATTGGGCAAGGAGTCGCAGCGTTAAAATTTTGCGAAAAAATTAACCCAAGTTCAACGATTGAGGGTCGAAATATTTAACGCATCTCGTTGGTTATTTTCAAGTTGTAGTGTCGAAGACAGGCTTGAATACGCCGGATTCTGGCTTTGCCTCGCCTCCCTCTGGAAACGGAACTTGTGGGTAACGATCAGGTTAAGACCCTTCAAGAAAATCGAGAACAAAATCGCAGCCGCGCTGGGTCAGATGAACAGTAGAATCGTCGATTTTCTTCACGAAATTCGCCTGCGCGAGGAGTTTGACGATGTTCTTAACAGCGATTTCCTTTTGACCCAGCGACGCGGCCGCGCCGCGCAGATCGATATGTGAAAACGGATCGCCGCTTTCCATGGCCACCTGGTAGAGCTTGATCAAGAGACGCTCATCCGGTGTTTGACTTCGCTGGTTCATATTTTTTCCTATTTTTTCTTTAACCGCACGCCGGTGGGCGTGTCTTCGAGACAATAGCCCCGCGCATCAATTTCGCGGCGCAGTTGGTCGCTGAGCGCGTAGTTTTTCTCCTTGCGGGCCTGCTCGCGCTGCCTCAGCAAAGCCGTAAGATCTTCCGGGATCTGCTCTTCCGGCTGAAAAGGCAATACTGCCAGCACTTTGTTCCATTTCTCCAACAGGGCCAAAGCCTCGCTGGCATCCTTTTTGCTGAGAACATTCGCATCCGAGAGCGTATTGAGTTCGCGCACCAGATCAAAAAGAACCGCGAGAGCCGCAGAGATATTGAGATCCGCTGCTAGTGCACTCTTAAAATCCGTATCCGCCTTTAATAAAAGCCCTGACACAGATTCCTCCGATCTATTCGATTGAATGCTCTTGAGCCGCAAAATCAGATCTTCTAAACGCCCGAGAGAGGCTTTCGCCGCATCGAGTCCTTGCAAACTGAAGTTGAGCTGGGAGCGGTAGTGAGTCGACAGGAGAAGGTAGCGCACCTGCGGGCCGCTATAGCCGCGCTTCAACAGATCGCGCAGGGTATAAAAATTGTTCAGGCTCTTGGACATTTTTTTGTGGTCCACAATCAAATGCTCGACATGGACCCAATGGCGCACGAAGCGCTGGCCGGAAAAACTTTCAGACTGGGCGATTTCATTTTCATGGTGCGGAAACATGTTATCCACGCCGCCGCAATGGATATCGATCGTCTCGCCAAGCAGTTTCATCGCCATGGCCGAGCATTCGATATGCCAGCCAGGCCGGCCCTTGCCAAAGGGACTGTCCCAACAAATCAATCCATCTCGCGCCGGATCAAAAACCTTCCACAAGACAAAATCGGAGATGTTTTCCTTGTCGTATTCGTCCGCATCATTGTCTCCGGATGCGTTGGGCAAAAGATCTTCCTGGCGCAAATGAGACAATCGCCCGTATGTAGGAAAACTCTTGATCTTAAAATAGATGCTTCCATTTGGGCTCACGTAGGCGCACCCCTTTTCGATGAGCCGCTCAATCACGCGGATCATCTCGGGAATATAGTCGGTCGCCGCCGGATAATACTCGGCCTTTTCGATCGACAGCGTTTGCAGATCCTCGAAAAACGCCTGGCGGAAGGGTTCGGTAAATTCCAATAAGGAGCCTTTTTTGGCGATCGCGCCGCGGATCGTCTTATCGTCGACATCGGTGATGTTCATGGCTTGAACGACTTTGTAGCCGAAAAACTCAAGCGTGCGGCGCAGCAAATCTTCAAAGACATAGGTGCGGAAGTTGCCGATGTGCGCAAAATCATAGATCGTAGGGCCGCAGGTGTACATGCGGATCAGATGATCGCGTGCAACAATGCTCTCGATCTCGCGCGATTCGGTATTAAAAAGCATCAAACGGGTTGTAGAGTCTTTTTCCATCATCAGGCAATCAGCGTTTGTAAGCTGCGGTAATCGGTTTTTCCAATTCCCAACAGCGGGATTTCCAATACATTGCGAACCGATGCGATCTTGATCAAACGGCTAAAGCCGTTCATGCGCAATATTTCATTGACTTCATCGACAGGAATCGAGAGCGTCGAAAAAAGAATCAGCTGCGGCTTGCCGCTTTCGCGCTCATCGGCGCATAGTGCGATGGAGGGCACATCAGATGAGATGCGCTGCTGGCGCAGCAGTTCCGCGTAGACGGCTTCTTCGATTGCGCCCAGGCTGATCATCTCTCCGCCGATTTTGACAAAGCGCTTCAATCGTCCCGATATGATCAGATAGCCATCTTCATCGAGATGTCCGATGTCTCCCGTTCGATACCATGACTGGCCGCGAATCTCGATGAATGCAGAGCGGGGATGGCCCAGATAGCCGCTGAAGACGTTCGGACCCCGTACGCAGATCTCTCCTTCCGTCGTCGATGGAAGCTCGACATGCGTCATGGGATGGATAATGGCCACCTCGACGTTGGCCAGCGGATGACCGACGCCCCTCGGCGGGAGATTCAGACGGGTCAGGCTGAGCACCGGAGAGCATTCGGTGATGCCGTAGCCCTCGATAATCCTGGCTTTCGTGCCCAGCTTGGCAACGCGATCGTAGAGTTCGGGCGGTGTTTTTTCCGCACCGGTGACGAAATAGCGCACGCTGGAAAGCTGTTCGTTTTTTGCGGCCTGGAACAGTCCCTTCAAAAAGCTCGGCGCGCTGCAAAAAATCGTCACTTTCCACCGATCGATACCGGCAGCCAGGGCAAAACTATCCGTCGGATCCGGATAAAATGCGACCTTGATTCCGGCAAGAATCGGGAAAAGGCCGCAAATGGAAAATCCGAATGAATGGAACGGGGGCAATACCGCATAGAGAATATCTTTATTGTTCAGATCAATGCACTGCATGGCGGCGCGCAGATTCGAAAGGATATTATCGTGCGATAGAGGCACGCCCTTCGGAATCGCTTCGGTGCCGCTCGTAAAGAGAATGACCGCGCTTTTGTTTTTATCCAACCGATGCAGACCAGTCGATCGCAAAATCCCCTTCGCGCTCATTTTCGAGCGCAGGGCGCCGCGCAGTTTCATGCCCAAAGTCAGATTGGACCGAATATCTTCCAACAGCTGGATGGAATCAATCATACCGCCGAAATCGACATGGGAAACCCTTTCCAGAAATCGCCATGAAGTGATCACAGTGCCGACGCCGGAGAGTTTGGCCATTCCGTCCAAATTGCGCGATCCGAGGGTCCAGTTGAGCATGACCGGCGTTTTGCCAGCGAGCTGGATAGCGAATGTCACCAAAAATGCGGCCGCGGACGCCGGCAGCATCACTCCGATGTATTCATAGGGCAGACGGCGGAAATTTTCCGCCAACACCAGGGCGGTCAGCTTCATTTTGCGGTAGCTCAAAACCCCGACCAGATCATCTCCGCAGACGGGATAATCGCCCATGATATCGCAGGCTTTCAGGAAAGATTCAGGGATCGTGCTGCCCATGAGTAAAAACGGGGATGGCCGGTTGTCTTCGATGGGCCAGGTGGGTAATTTCTGCGTTTGGACCGGTTTATCAACCGTCCGGGCTCCCTGAGCTGACTCCAGGACGCTTTGCACTGTATCGACATCTTCGGGATGCAATTCATCGACATCGTAATTCTGACCGACAAAGCTGATCAATTCCGCGATTTGGAGCGAATCCATCCCTAAATCGATCGCGAGCGACATGTCGGGACGTATTTCCATCCCCGGTTTTTCTAAAATTTTGCAGATCTCGGGGTAAATTTTCGAACTGATCTTCGAAGAAATCTTGATCACCGATCCATTATTCCCCTTCTCTTTCGTTGGGACCACAGGGGGAAAATCCCGATGCCAGCAGCTATACGAGACGAGTTTGAGCGGCTCGTTTTCTACAACCCGGCCCTTCTCATCGAGATAACGATTATACCACTGCTCGAGATAGCGGTTGAGCGCAAGGCGTTCGGCCAAGCGCGGAAAATGAGAAGGCTGGGCTTCGATTTCGATGAGCACTTTTCGGCGAGGCAAGAATAATATCAGACTTTTCAAACACTTATTGATCCCATGAAGGATGCAGTTTTTCAAATCGGGAGTTTTCCCCGTCAAAGCACGAGAGAAGCTGCTTCCCCAAAGCCCCGTGGTGCGGATGAGAACGATATTGACATCGGGATATTCCTGGATGACGTCATGCACCGCAGACGATCCGCCCAAAATCTCCCGGGCGCTGTGTTTGAGGCGCCCAGACGGATAGAGAAGAAAATTTTCTTTTCTTCTGAGCCCCTCGGCAATTTGCTTGAGCGCCAGCTCCGCCTTACGGACTTTGATCTGATTGACGGATGTATCGAAATTGGGGATCGGCAGCGCCTTCATGATCTTCATTAAAAAGAGCAGCCAGGGAATGCGATAGATATACTCGACGACAATGGGCTGCATCTGAAAGCGCGGCCACAAATAGGTCACTACCATCAGCGGATCCATGTGGGCCGAATGGTTCGGTAAAAACAAAATACCCCGATCGTCCTTGAGGCGATCGGAATTGCAAGTATCCAGCCCGCGCACTTCGATCCGATAGCGGAGCGATAGAATGAGCCGCAAGATCCAACAAATGAAGGTCCAGAATATTCGTTTCATAATAGCATACATTTTTAACCTGTCAGCGGGTTTTGAGCCAGTTTTTTACGGACACTGGACAACTATTCGCTCAAACCTCTATAAAGTAAAATTTAACTTTATAGGAGGTTCGAATGAGTGAAAATAAAATACCCCCTTTTCGTTACCCTTCACGGGATTCTTCCCCGATTCCGGACAAAAGTATCAAGCGTGAATTGATAGAGGATAGCGAAATAATCAAAGCTTTAAGCAAAAAAATCCCTAAATCAATGAGAGATGCAAAGGGAGTCGTTGAGGATCGCCATTTGAGTCCTACAGTTTCTTTCAATGGTCAATCGAGAACTTTCTCTAAAAAACACCCACCCACAGCTACCAATAATGTCGCCCAACCAATATTCAAAAATAACACCAAGTCTTTGCAAGGAATTCGCGGATCTCATACTCATAACCATGGTGGATAATTCTATTATTTTTGCCCGAACCATCAAGACGGCTGTTTGGCCGTCTTTTTTAATTTTACTCGCAAAAAACAAAATTAACACATCAGCCTCTGTATAAGAGGCTTGCAATTTTTAATACACTTTTTGGTACGAATAAGCGTGAAATATCACGCTTTTTAGAACGAATAAATGTAAAATCCTGATAAATTTAGAGTATGAAACGAAAAGCAATGAAAGCCCTCCTCGCCTGGAAAAACCAGCATAAGAGGAAACCCTTGCTCCTCATGGGGGCACGACAGGTAGGCAAAACATTCCTGTTAAAGAAATTCGGTGCGCAAGAATATATAGGCACTGTTTATCTAAACTTTGAGGACAATCCCCGTCTCTGCCAATTATTCGACGCAAGCCTGGATCCCAAAACGATTCTGAAAGCGTTGACCATCGAAATGAATACCGAAATCATCGCTGGAAAGACGCTATTGATTTTTGATGAAATTCAAGAATGTCCAAATGCACTCAACAGCCTCAAATACTTTTGTGAAAACGCTCCCGAACAACACATTGTGGCCGCCGGATCGCTGCTTGGAGTCAAACTAGCGCATATCAAAGGGTTTCCTGTTGGCAAAGTCCATTTTATTACGCTCTACCCCTTGAGTTTTTTAGAGTTTCTTGAGGCCCTGAAAGAAATCCGATTAAAAGATTTTCTCGAAGAACAAAGAAATATAGAACCCCTCCCGCCTAATTTGCATGAAAAATTATTGACCCATTTTAAAGAATACCTATTCGTCGGAGGAATGCCGGAATCTGTTTCTGAATATATCGACAACCAAAGTGTATCTAAAGTACGAGAAATCCAAACCGCTATTCTTAACGCCTACAGCCTCGATTTTGCTAAACACGCTCCGAAAGAGCACATTATGAAGATCAATCAAGTATGGGGCTCGATTCCCAGTCAACTTTCTAAAGAAAACAAAAAGTTCATCTATTCTGCTGTACGCGAAGGCGGCAGAGCCAAAGAATTTGAAGTGGCTCTACAATGGCTCGTTGAAGCCGGGCTGATCTATAAAGTGCCTCTCATCAGCACACCAAAAATTCCTTTATCTGCCTATGCAGACCTGAACGCTTTTAAAATTTATCTCGTCGACGTGGGGCTTCTCGGGGCGATGTCGCAACTTTCCGCAAAAACGATTCTTCATGAAAATGAGCTTTTTCAAGAATTTCGAGGCGCTATTGCGGAAAATTATGTCGCACAAGAACTGATTCATAGTCAATATGCCTTATTCTATTGGACGAGCGAAGGAAAAGCAGAACTCGATTTTATCATCGAACAAGATGACTCCATTTATCCACTCGAGGTTAAATCGGGAAATTCTTCCAAGAAAAAAAGCCTCAGAGTCTACGGAGATATATATAATCCACAAATTCTCATTCGAAGTTCTCCCATGAATTTAAGAAAAGACGGGAATATTCTCAATTGCCCCCTCTATCTCATCGAAAAGCTCCGCTCTTTAATCGCAAGAGATGGACAACCTTGACCTTCTCCCCCTCTCAGCCCCTCCAGCCCCTGCTAGCGAGGGATGAATTCGGGGATATAGTCGCAGTGCGGTGAGGGATTTTCGATTTTGTAGAACGGATCGATATCCATCTTGAATCCCTGGTTGAATTTCACGAGGAGCTCTTCGGCCGTCATAAAATTCATGTGAGGACAATCGGAGGGATGGACAAGATTGAGAGGCAGATTGACCATCCTTGAGTGCTCGAAGTAGAGACCGATGGGATTAGCGGGCGGGTGCTGCGACCAGTTGAATTCCAATGAATTGGGATTTTTATACTTGAGTTCAGTAAACCACTTTTTCAAATCGGCTTTCCGATAGAGGGTCATATCCATTGAATTAACAAAGCCCCAATCCGACTCACCCTTGCGAAGATCCCAGGCAAAAACGCCGTTGCTGAGAGGGATGCTGGGCGGGACGGACTGCGCTTTTTGCTGCATATACGATTGCTGAATGTGGCGGCCGAAGCGCAGATAAAAACCGTAGGCTCCGGTTTTTTCGAGCATTTGCCGGCAAAAGCTCAGATCGACAAAATCCTTTATGACCATGTCGTCGACGCCAAAGACAATATATTCCGATGGAGAATCGAAAACCGATTGGAGAAGAAGCGGTTTAAAATCTTTGCGCGGAGTATCTGACTGCAACACATAGCGCGCTTTAGGAAAGGCAGCCCTGACCAGATTATAGGCAGCGTTGAAGCGATCATCGCTGGCGCGATAGAGCACCGTGAGAAACTGATAGCCAGTGACATAATGCTGGATCGACTCCAACGCTCCATAGAGCTGCAATGGACGGTCAAATGAAAAGACAACGATATCTACGTCGCTTTTTCCTTTGTGGTTCAATGAGGGTAACTGGGCGAGAGGGCGATAGGGATTCAGCGATTGCAGGACGACAGATTCGTTCGCCCCGGGATGCAAGTCGCGTTTTTTCAGTGTCTGGTTCGAAAAGGTCAAAGGCTCCGGCAAACTCCGGCAGCGGCCGCCGGCCTGTTCAAGGAGCGCCATGGCGTAAGAGATTTGGAGCTGAGAAAACCGTCCATCGACGAGTAGATCGGGCAGGTGGATCGATTTGAACAGGGCCGAGTAAAAAGCGAAAGAAGGACAGTCGAACTGTGACAATATTCGAAATCCCCTTTTTTCAATCACGGCCCGATCGATGGCAGGAGGATTGACGATCCCATAGCTGGGATATTCGATCGATTGAGCCATCGAAATCCAGGTGTCGGGATTCTGAAAAACCTGGTTGAGACGAGACAGCACTCCATCGTGAGCCAGCCAGTTTCGGGCATCGAGAGGAATGATGATTTCCATATCCTGGCAATGCTCCGCCGCCCGATACAGACTGCCGACGGGGCCAAGAGCCGTTTCATTGCGAACGGCAATCACGCGCTGATCCTGATGATTCTGGACGACGAATTGCTGCGCTTTTTCTAGAGTACCATCAACTGAACCGTCATCCACGAAAACAATGCGGTAGCGCTCATAGTCCTGCTCGAATACCGAGCGAAGCGCCCGTTCGCACCAATCGCTGGCATTATGAGCATACAGAACAATGGTAAATGGTTTTTGCTCCGAGACAACCTGGTCAGTGTCCGGTGAAACGCCTTTAATGAATGGGTCGAACGAAAGTTTCGGCTTGTCTTTGGAGCGCTGCAGCTCGCCGGTGCCGGCAAGAAAGCCAACCAGAGCGATGATGGCAAAAAAACAGGTCGTCAGAATCGAACGAATCATGATCCATCCTCCAGATCCTGTTCCTGATCAGCTTCGCGCTGAAGAGCCGTTACAGGCGAATAGGGCGTCTTAGCTCGAATCGAGCGCTCGCAGCGGATCTGATGTTCCCGATCCTCCAGTGTTTCGGCTCGCCGATTTGCGATGGTTTGAATGTCAGGGACAAACTGAAAATGATCCCGTGCCATCTCAAGCATCGGCAGCATGATCGCCATAACCGCTGCCTGCGGCCAAAAGGCTCCCTGAAAAAGAAGATCCGCTTCACTGATTCGGCGGAATAAAGCGGCATAGAAGGTCGGCAGATGCGTCGCAACAAAGGGCGAAGAGCGCAAATGGCTCCATTCGATCTGCTGAATGTCGCGCGAAATACCCGGCCGATAAGACGGAAAGTCGCAGTATTGACTATACGTAAGCCACAGATCGGGATTGGCATAATATTGATTCAGGCGGCTCAGAACCCATTCATGGGCCAGCCAGTCATTTCCACCGAGCATCACAATAATCTCTTGGTCCTCACAGACTTGCGCAGCTCGCATCAAATTGGCCAAAGTGCCCAGTCTTTGCTCGTTGCGAACGAGTGTAGTGCGATGAGACAATCCGCAAGCGTTGATGCAATCAGCGGCCAGCGCTGCACTCCCATCGGTCGATGCGTCGTCGATATAGATCAATCGATAATTTTCATAAGACTGCCCGGATACTGACCGCAGTGTTTTTTCTAAAAAAGCGCCATTATTGAATGCACAGATCAGCAAGACAAAAGAGCGTTTCTGCGTAGGAAAATCCGCCGGGCTAAACCGATTGTCGATATTGGGAGAGTTTTGAACAACCCGGCTCTGGCGATGCTGATGAACATACCGTCCGGCGGCAAACGACCCACACGTGAACAACAATAACCCAAAAATCCAGAGAACTGCTTTTTTCATGTTGTTTGTATATAACAAAAATCACAGAACTATACAATCGGCCATTTTTTACGAGCCATTCCCGATGTGAATTCTTCGAGGAGATTCGGGATATTTTCGAACGAGTTTACCCCGTTTTTCGAAGTCCAATATCTCCTTGAGTTATATGGACTTCGAAAAATGGGCGTAAAATCGTCGAAAGGATTCCCGAATATCGTCGAAGAGGCACATCGGGAATGGCTCTTTACGTTGTTAAAAACGCATCCCAATCAATGCAAGGCGATGCGTATTCGGGCTCGGCGTGGGTCGACCATCCGGGTATAGGCGAAATCAGCGTCCGACCCTTTCGCAACAAATGGCAAAATTTCAGATGATCCTGAGAAATCTCACGCCCGAGTGAATAGCGCCGATGGATGGGCAAATCCTTCCGCAGCGTGCCCAAGCGAACCGCAAAAGTATTCGTCGTGGACGGCGTAGTGCGCCAATGACAGCTGGGGGTCGCATACAGCTTCGATTTTAACGAGCCATACATTGGAAGAAAGTATTTATCGCAGTGATCGTACAGCGTCACGTAATCAATGCCGGGAATGGAAAAACCCTCGCATAGAATATCAATCCAACCCGGGCGATGCAAGTAGTCATCTTCCACAATATAGATGACGGTGTCTTGATCGAGAGGTAGCGAGGCAATATAGCCCAGCAGCCAAAGAAATGAGCCTGCTTCATTCCCCTCTTGAATGGTCAATATTTTGGCCTGAGGATGGCGGAACAGAAAATGATCTTGGGGCTGGCCATTCAAATGATCGAGGACAAATGTAACATTCGCGCGATTAGGGTCTATGGTGGCGAGAAAATTCGCCAAACATTTTTCCCGCGAAAAGCCAGTCAGGCGTTTTTTATGCTGGCTGATTTTTGAAAAAAGACAATGGCGTGCAAACACTTCGATTTTGTTCGGAATGGCTCGAGGAATGGTTGGAGTTCGTGGTCTAAAAAACACAGGAGTGAGACTAAATCTTCTCCAGTTTTTTTTCAACTTGCGCCAGGATGGATTTTCCCTCGGGATGCGTCACATGAGCCAGCGCCTGGGGCATCGACAGCCAAATTCCATCTGATATTTCATTCTTTTGGAGAATCACGCTGCCGGAAACTTCAGCGACAAAATAATGGACCTTTTTAAAAACACGGCGCTTGTCCATGACAAACTGATACTGTTCAATCAGCGGCTGATCATCCAGATAACGAACGATGTCGAGATTCGTCTCTTCCTTCAGCTCGCGGCTGGCGGCAGAGCGAGGCGTTTCATCGGATTCGGCATGGCCCTTGGGAAAACCCCAGTACCGGCCATGGCGATGCTGGATCAGAAAAACTTCCCAAAAACCTTTTTCGCGCGACAAGGGGATCACGCCAAATGATTCATCTTTCAAATCCATGACCACACCTTACTTAAGATCGAAACGGAGCAAAAACCAGGGTCGAATTATGACCGCCGAATCCAAATGAATTTGAAAGGGCTAAATCAATTTTGTGCTCTTTCATCACATTCGGGATCACGTCAAAATCTCCCAATGCCGGATCAGGATTTTCAAAATTGATTGTAGGATGAAGCTTCCCTGTGCGAATCGCCATGATGGTCGCCACGGCCTCTAACCCGCCGGCCGCTCCCAGACAGTGGCCAATCATCGATTTAGTCCCGTTCAACTTGATATTCTTTGCGTGGGGTCCGAAAACAGAGCGAATGGCGTTGATTTCGCACATATCACCCACAATGGTCGACGTCGCATGGGCGTTGATATAATTCACTAGCTCCTTCTCGACGCCGGCATGCTTGAGAGCCTCTTCCATGCAGAGCGCGACGCCGGCGCCGTCTCCCATTGGGTCGGTCATGTGATAGGCATCGCAATTGATGCTTCCGCCTAAATACTCGGCATAAATCGGCGCGCCGCGCTCCTGCGCATGCTCCAGGCTTTCGAGCAACAAAACGCCAGCCCCTTCGCCCATGACAAAACCATCGCGGGCCTGGTCCCACGGACGAGACGCTTGCTGGGGAGCATCATTGCGCGTCGAAAGAGCCCGGCAGGCCACAAAACCGGCTAGACCGATCGGCGTGATGGACGCCTCCGCGCCTCCGCAGAGCATCAGATCGGCATTTCCTTGCTGGATCTGCTGGGCAGCCGCCTGAATGCAATAGTTCGATGTGGCGCATGCGGTCGAAATCGAATAGTTAGGACCCGAAAACCCCAGATCAATGGCGAGCAGAGCCCCGCCCATGTTCGTGATAATGTAGGGAACGAAAAAAGGAGTCAGCCGGCGAAAACCTTTCTGAATCAACGTCTCGACGCCGTCATGGAAAATGCTCATCCCACCCATCCCGGAGCCGATGATGATCCCGCAGCGCCGTTTGTTCAGAGCTAGAAGAGCGTCTGCATCCAGACGGCCGTATTCCAGTGCCTTTTTGCCCGCAACCATCGCATAACGGATAAATGGATCGACGCGGCGCGCCTGTTTTTTGTCAATATAGTCGCCAGGATCAAATCCACGGATTGCACCCGCAAATCGGGTAGGAAAATCGCTGCAGGGAAATTCTTCAATCGGCACAATTCCGCTTTTTCCGGCGAGAAGCTGCTGATAAAACAGCTCTACATCGGTTCCGAAACATGAGACGACACCCATCCCCGTGACGACAATCCGCTTCTTTTTCATGAACGAGCTTCATCCCCTCTCAGAACTCTCAAAAATCGAAAAATATTTATTTGAGTCCGAGGTCATTAGTTTTCATTTTGCTAGGAATAGGATACCACATTTCTCAGCATTGGGCAATTCTAAAATCAGCTCCACACCCGACAATTCAAGTTTTTAATTTCATCCCTATCCCGCACCGTTACATTGATCGATAGATCGACGATTTGCCCCTCCTTCCAGAGCTTTTCAAGAGAATATTTTTCTCTGAGTCCAGGTTGGAAGAGATGAACGACCACATTGGAAAAATCCAGAACGACCCAATCGCCATTCGCAAGGCCCTCTATATGGAAGGGAACTTCCTTTAAATCCTCGATAATCGACTTGGCGATCGATATCACATGGCGATCGACATTTCCTTCCGCAATCACAAGATAATCAGTGATCGAACTAAGCCCTTTGAGATCGAGAGCCAGGATGTTCGACCCTTTTCTGTCATAAATAATTTGAGCTATTCTATTTAGCATTTTAACCAGGTTTTTCTTCATAATTGTACATTAAAAACTCAAATATTTATTGAAAAGGGAAACTCGACTTTGCAACTTTTTGGACCCGAAGGCCTCGAGATATTTGTTCTCGGGGGAGTTATTTATAACGGGAAGGGGTTAAAAACCCCTTCCCGTTATAAACGAGGCAGGCGGGTCCAAAAAGTTACAAAATCGAGTGAAAGAAGTTCGAGACTGGTTTCTAAGAATATAGAGAAAATCTTTGGATATAGTCCAAGACCTTTGCGTTCGCCAAATGGCCGCAATAGAGTCTTTTTTTGAGTCTGTCGCGAATTTGCGTGCTGGAGATCTCGAGCAGCAAAGTCGGGGTCAACCCCCAACGCAGGGCATTTTCAACGGGTGATGGTGGGATTGGCAGCTGGACATCGCCTCGCGACCCGATGAGCGGGCGTGCCAACTCGACAATCGCCTCCGGATCTTTCCATAGGTGAAAAGTCTCGATGGCGTCAACAGATAGCAAAAGAAAAAGTTCCGTTTTCTCATCGAGATCTTTTCGCAGCTCTCGCAAAGTATCAATGGTGTAGGAAATGCCGGGTTTTTCAATCTCGATGCGGCTCAATCGAAATGAATCGATATCCTCAATCGCCAGCTCAGCCATCGTCAAGCGATGCGATGCGGCAGCAATCGGCGCAAGGTGCGTTTTAAACGGTGACCTTCCGGCCGGGCAGACGATGACCTCATCGAGCTGATGGATCTCCATCAGCTGCAGAGCCAGATTGATATGGCCAAAATGAATGGGATCGAAAGTTCCGCCAAAAAACCCAATTTTTTTCATAATAAAAACAACAGTTCTCGATATTTAGGCAATGGCCAGAGCGAATCGGCGACGACACTTTCCAGGGCATCAACCGCTTGGCGGGCGTTTTGCATTTTAGGCCGGACCAGTTCGGAAAACAGCTTTCCTTGCGCTTCCCATCCCAGCCCCTGCGCCCCGTTTTGGATCTCTTCCAGTGCGTCGATAGCAATGATGGCCTTGCTGATTTGCTCGGAAAATCGCTCGAGGGGCTTCAACTGATCGCTCGCTAAAATATCCAGTTTGCGGATCTGATCGATCGATTTCGCCCAATGTTTTTGATGCTCGAGAGCTGCGGGAAGAATCTGGGTGCGGAACATCTCGATCATCAAATTGCATTCAATATCGGCCCACTTCGCATATTGCTCAAAAAACACCTGCAAGCGCCCTTCCAGCTCATCCGGCGAGAGCACTCCCTGAAACACCCTCTTTGTTTTCGCATCGCGCAACACGGTCAGGGCATGATAACTGCTCAAATGGCGCGGCAGCCCCCGGCCATCAGCCTCTTTTTGCCATTCCTGGGTATAGTTGTCGCCGGAAAAAATCACCGGTTCCGCACTCTTCAGATGTTTTCTCAAGACCGGCCAGGCTGCGGCCAGCAAATCTTCATTTTTATTGCGGCTCTTCTCATCTTCAATCTCATCGATGATCAGCTGCAAGCTGTCCGCAACGATCGTGTTGAGAGTGGCGATGGGCCAAGCGACATTTTGCGACGATCCGACAGCGCGCAGCTCAAACCGGTTGCGATTGAAAGCCAAAAACGACGTTCGATTGCGATCCGATGCGGCCGGTTGAATCGCCATCATTTGATTGAGGCCCAAATCAATGGAGTGTCTGACTTCAGGATTCAATTGATGGCAGTGAATGATCTTTTCAATCATTTCTTCGAGTGCATCGCCCAAGTACACCGACAAAATCGCCGGGGGCGCTTCATGGCCGCCCAGCCGGTAATCATTTTGATATGAACCGATGCTAGAGCTCAAAAGCGCGGCGTGCTCATGCACCGCGTGAAGGACAGCGGTGAGGGTCACGAGGAAGGACAAGCTCTTTTCCTTGGGATCGAGAAGATTCAAGCCGCTGTCCGTCGCGATCGACCAGTTACAATGTTTGCCCGATCCATTCACTTTGGCAAACGGCTTTTCATGAAACAGACAGGCCATCTCATAGAAAGGCGCCTTCTGGCGCATCAATTCCATGAACTGCAAATTATGATCCGAGGCCACTGACGCCTTTTCAAAAAGCGGCGACATCTCGTGTTGATTGGGCGCCACTTCATTATGGCGCGATTTAACAGGAATGCCGAGCCTGAAAGCGGTTTCTTCAACATCGCGCGCATAGGCGAAAAAGCGCTGATCCATCGCCGAAAAATAATGATCCGCCATCTGCTGCGCTTTTGGCGGCCGCTGACCGTAAACAGTCCGCCCGCAGAGCATCAGATCCGGCCGGAGATCGAACAGGCGTCGGCTCACGAGAAAATATTCTTGCTCCGGGCCGAGAGTCGGGTAAGCGAATGCAGCCGGAATCGAAGCGAGTTTGATGAGTCTAAGCAAAGCGGATCCCAGTTTTTGCTCCGAGCGGAGCAGCGGGATTTTATGATCGATCGCTTCCCCGCGATACGTTAGTAAAAGAGCCGGTATGCATAAAGTCAGACCGTCGCTGCTCTCCCATAGAAAGGCAGGCATCGTGGGATCCCAGATCGTATGGGCGCAAGCGGACGATGTTGCGCGAAGGTGGCCCGATGGCAATGACGAGCCGTCCGTTTCGCCTTGAAGCATTTCATGGCCGCTCAATTTTTCGATCACTTCGCCGCTGCCTTTTTTCCATGACAAAAATGAGTCATGTTTTTCGGCCGTTTTGTTCGTCAATGGCTGAAACCAGTGGGTATAATGGGTAGCGCCCTGACTGACAGCCCAATCTTTCAGAACTTCAGCAAATCGGTCGAGATATTCGCAATTGACCTTTTCTTGCCCATCCATGGCATTGAGCCAGTTCTGGGCCAGTTTCGATGGAAGGGCTTGCTGAATCCTGTTTCGTCCGAAAACACGATCGCCGAATGGAAAAGTAGTGGATTTATCTCTTTCGCCAAGCGTTGCTGTCCGCTGGCCGATCGCAAACACTGCCTGAGATCGCTCGCTCATCTTTTTCACGCCTCATCAAAAGCTCTTTAAGATAGCAATTCGCAATCAGGAATCAAAGATAAATTGAAGAACTCCTTCCTAAAGGAAGGAGATTCTTCGACAGCTACTACCCCACCAGGCAAATAAGTGACAAATAGCTTGCTGCGGCTGCGACATATCGATTCTCTATCGTCGTCCATAGT
>JACVQJ010000008.1 GCA_015661075.1 Parachlamydiales bacterium
GTGGACCTTCGCAGTGCGCAGCAGGTGAGCGAAAAGCGAACCGGCCCGAAGGGATCGATATGTCGCAGCCGCAGCAAGCTATTTGTCATCTTTTTACCGTCCCGGCTAATAAAAGCTACAATTCATCAGTTTGTCGCCGTGCGTAGGTAGCAAACTATTTATGCAGTGGTCTAAATACCTTGTAATAAATTGGCTTCCAATGAGGAAGCGGAATTTGGCCAGGATCTGGAAGATACCAAACTGTGTTTTCAGATAAAAAACCTGCACAATAGCTAAAGCAACTGGGTGCAATTAATAGAATGTCTGAAAAGGCCATGGAGGTAAAGGTGTCTTCGATCGATTCGTTAATGTGTAAAAAGACATCTTCGGACACTAACATATTGAACTTGTCTTGATTTCCTAAGGAATAAATATGGAATCGAGGGGGGCGCGGATAGCTCTTGAGCCTAAAATTGTCGACTAATTTGCAATAAAAAGCATTGTCCGGCTGGTTTTGTATTTCTATGTAATCGTTGGGGGTGTAGTTTCTAATGTGGATGGCAATGTTAGTAAATTGATCGCTGAAGTGTTTTTTTTTGTCCTTGTTTGCAAAAAAAAGTTTTTTAATTCTTTTTGTAGACTCGGATTGGTGATTAAAAAAGGCTCCGTTCCCGCTGCATTCTTTTTGAAATTCCATGTCAGTATTAATCGGAAAATGGTCGATAAAATTGACCAGATTTTCTTTTTTATTGAGAAAGTTAGGGTCATTGTCGTAATTATGTGCCATTGACTGAAATGGAGTATAAACAAATTGCTTGTTGTGTGCTTCTGCCTGGTTCATCGCGCTAATAATGAATAAGTATTGTGCACCAAACCCTTCGCACGAGGGTACAAAGGGATTTGTTATGAATTTATTATGATCGATCATTTTGTCTTTATACTGTTTTGTGTTAAAGTTGTTTTTTTTTTGTTGCAATTGGCTACACGATTAAGATCGCAGCAGCTTGGTTTTTTTGTCAAAATGTATTTAATTGATCTTCAATAATTCCCGTCAAAGGGCTCACCTAAAAAACTGCTTAACGACCCTTGCCAGTTTTATAAGAGATGTGTTTAGAAATCACCAACCTGAATTCTCAACCGCCGGGAAAAACCCCTCGGAAGCTGTTTAGAGACCGTTCTTCTGCCTTCGGCATACTGTAAAGCGATTTTACACAGGTTAAACCTCGAGCGGCGGCAGTGCTATGCTCAAGTGGGCGTGGCGCTTGAGAAACGCCTCCACAGGGCCTTTGATAAACTCCCGCACTTGCGCAGGGGCGCGGCCGATCAGTGCGGCGATATCGGAAAACTTCGACACTTCTTCTTCGGTGAGGCCAAACGCCGAGTCGGCGGCGATATTTTTCGCGGTGAGTTTTTTGGCCTGGTTCAGGCGGCGCAACTTTTCATGCAGCTCCTGACGGTTCCCGCCGCGTTTCACGGCCTCCATCAGAATGTTTTCGATCATGAGCTGCGGCAGCGCGTCCTCCAGATGGCGCTGAATGTTGGGCCCTTCGACATGCAGATCGTCGATGAGCGGGATCAGGATGTTGAGAATCGCATCGGCGCTCAAAAATGCTTCCGGGATGCTGAGGCGGCGGTTGGCTGAATCGTCAAGCGTGCGCTCGAACCATTGCACGGCTAGCGTATAGGCGGGATTTTGCGATAGGGAGATCAAAAAGCGCGATATTCCGCAGATGCGCTCGGCATAGATGGGATTGCGCTTATAGGGCATCGCGGATGAGCCGACTTGTGCTTCGAGATGCGGCTCGAACATTTCCTGGTCGTGGGCGAGCAGTCGCAGATCGGTCGCCATTTTATGAACGCCAGATGCAAAAGCTGCGAGGGCGTTGAGAGAAAGCAAATCAATTTTGCGCGGATAGGTTTGCCCCGAGATCGGGAGAATGGTGTTAAAGCCGAAATCCGCCGCGATCAGCTTTTCAAGCTGTTTGACTTTTTCTTCATCCCCATTGAAAAGAGCGAGAAAGGAAGCCTGCGTTCCGGTAGCGCCCTTGGCGCCGAGAAAGGGCAGCTCTTTTTCGATGCGCTCGAATTCGATGGCGTCGGTGAGAAGGTCTTGCAGCCACAGGCAGGCGCGTTTTCCCACGGTGGTGGGCTGGGCGCTCTGATAGTGCGTTAGGCCGATCGTCGGCGTGTCGGCGTATTTTTCGGCAAAAGTAGCGAGGCGGCGGATCGCGATCGAGAGTTTGGCGATGATGAGGCGCAATGCTTCTTTCAACTGGATGAGATCGGCGTTGTCAGTCACATAGGTCGATGTGGCGCCGAGATGAATGATCGGCTTGGCATCGGGGCATTGATCGCCAAATGTGTGGATGTGCGCGACGACATCGTGGCGGAAGCGCTTTTCATATTCAGCGGCTTTTTCAAATGGAATATCTTCGTGGCATTTGCGCATTTGATCGATTTGACGCTCGGTGATGTTCAGCCCCAGTTTTTTCTGGGCCGATGCTAAGGAAATCCAGAGCTTGCGAAACAGAACGATGCGGCGGCGCAAAGAAAAAAGAGCCGACATCTCACGGCTGGCGTAGCGCGTGGCGAGCGGGCTCTCATATTGATCATGCATATAATTCAAGTGTGTTCAATGAGCGTGCGGATCTGCTCGCACAGCAGCCTTGCTTTTTCTTTTTCCGATTGCGTGAGGCGGCAGTGCGAATGTTTAAACATCTCGCGGGCGCGCTTCAAAAATGCGACGCCGTGCGCCCCGAAATTGGGCATGCGGCCATCGTCTTCAGCCAAAGGAAAGAGCTGGCGGATGATTTTCAAGAGTTCTTGCTTGGGCTGGCCGGCATAGCTGGTCACGATTTCCTGTTTTTTCTCAATCGAACCGTTGCGCGATGCGAGCGTGTAAACGGCCTGGCGCGGCATCTGGTCGATTTTGGGGTGCAGCGCTTGCGGCATGAGAATATAGAATTCGTAATATTGCAAAAAGTTGTACGGCGTTTGGCGATTTCCATAGGTGGCGTAGAGCCAGGCGGTGAAGGCGCCATCGCGGTATTTTTTCAAAATGTCTTGGGCCTTTTTGATTCTCTCGCCATGCAGGATCACGGCCTGATTGGTGATCGCCTTGACTTCGGACGTGATGGCGACGAGCGCTTTGAGATCGAGATCGACATCGTCGGTCTCAGCATGGCGGAAGGATTTCAAAATCTCTTCCAATGTGCTTTTTTCGCTGTCGTTCAGCGCTGTCACGCGAAAGATGCCGGAAAAACTCGACAGATCGCCGTTCGTCGCCCGCTCGACGAGCGCGGTCATTTTTTGCTGCGGAGCTTCTTTGGTCTTAAAGCGCAGATTGAGAAGATCGTTAAATTTGGACATAAGGTTTAGATCCTCTGTAAAATTTCATCGGTGAGCGCCGTATAATCCAGCGCTGCGCGACTTTTCGGAGCCGTCTCAAAAATGGGCTTACCGTAAATGGTCGCTTCAGAAACAGCGATATCGCGCCGCACTTTTGCTTGCAAGAGTTTTCCGGGAAATGTTTGTTCGGTCACCTGTAAAAATGCGTCGTTGCTTTTGCCGCGAGGATTCCAAAACGACAGAGCAACGCCGAGCACTTTGAGTCCGTGCCGCTCGGAAATATTGTTGATGAACAGAGAAAGCCGCTGCAGTCCTTTCACGCTATAAAATTCCGGTGTGGCGCAGACTAGCGATAGATTCGAAGCGATCAGCGACGATTCCGTCAGCCAGCATAATGACGGCGGCGTGTCGATGAAAATAAAATCATAGCTCAGCGTGCGCAAAATTTCTTTCAGCCGCTCGTGCGAATAGCGGTCGGCGGCCAGAGAGCCGGATACTTCCACGCGCTCGAGCCAGGTGTCGGCGGGAATGATGTCCATCCCCGGAATGCATGTCGGCAAAATCACATCACTGAGCGATTTTTCGCCCTGCAGCACAGGCGCCATACTGTCCTGTTCATCGGGATCGAAGCCCAGCCCCGTCGTTAGATTGGCCTGTGCATCGAAATCGATTAGCAGCACTTTTTTTTTGTGGAATTTACAAAGAGCCGAACCGATATGCAGAGTCGTCGACGTCTTGGCCGTTCCGCCCTTGAAACTGGTGACAGAAATTACGTTCATTGAGCCCGTTCTTCGACCGAATAAGGAGACATGAGCGCTCGGCCGTCGCGCTCTTTAACGACTTTAGCAAGAAATTCGGAAATGTCAATCTCGCCGTGCACCACATTGTCGCGCGTGCGCAATGCCGCAGTATTGTTTTCCACTTCCTTGTCTCCAACAGTGAACATATAGTTCGTCTTCAACATTTGCGCCGTGCGCACTTTTTTCCCGACCGATTCATTCGTATCGTCGACGTCGACGATGAATCCCGCTTGCCGGATTCTCTTGGCGAGCGCGTGGGCGTAATCGTTGTGGCGGTCAGCGACGGATAAGATGCGGATCTGATACGGGCTGATCCACAGAGGGAACTTGCCGGCGAAATGCTCGATGAGAATTCCGAAGAATCGCTCGATCGATCCGAGCAGTGCGCGATGCAGCATGATCGGGCGCTTGCGGGTTGCGTCGCTATCGATGTATTCGAGATCGAATTTTTCCGGCAGCGACATGTCGAGCTGGACGGTGCCGCATTGCCAAAAACGGCCGATTGTATCGCGGATGTGGATATCGATCTTGGGGCCGTAAAACGCGCCATCGCCTACGTTGATGCGGTACGAATGGCCGCGATCGTCCAGCGCGCTCTTCAGGCTGCTTGTCGACAGCTCCCAGTCCGCATCGGTGCCCATCGATTTTTCCGGTCGAGTGGAGAGCTCCAATTTATAGGGGAGACCGAACGTCGAGTAAATTTTTTCGATTTGATCGAGAATCTGGAGGATTTCCGAATGGATCTGATGGGGCAGCATGAAAATATGGGCATCGTCCTGGTGGAAGCCGCGCACGCGGAACAGGCCGTTCAGGGCGCCGGAGGCCTCAAAGCGATGGACGTGGCCGATCTCGGCGATGCGCATTGGAAATTCGCGGTAGCTGTGCGAATGCGTGCGATAGTAGAGCATGCAGCCCGGGCAGTTCATTGGCTTGATGGCGAATTCCCGATCCTCGATTTGTGTGACATACATGTTGTCGCGGTAATAGAACCAGTGGCCCGAGCGCTCCCACAACTCTTTGCCCAGCATGATCGGTGTTTTGATTTCGACGTAGCCGGCGTCTTGCAAAATGCCGCGCAAAAATTCCACGAGTTTGTTCCAGATGATCAGGCCGCGCGGATGGAAAAAGGGCATTCCCGGCCCCTCTTCCTTGAAGGAGAAGAGATCGAGCGCAGGGCCAACGATTTTGTGGTCGCGCTTTTTTGCCTCTTCGAGCATCTGCAGATAGTCTTTGAGCCGTTTTCTGTCCGGAAAAGAAATCCCGTAAATGCGGGTGAGCATTTCGCGCTTAGAGTCGCCGCGCCAGTAAGCGCCGGAGTTTTTCAGGACTTTGAACGCTTTGATCTTGTTCAGGCTGCCCAAATGAGGCCCGCGGCACAAATCGGTGAATTCCCCTTGGCGATAGGCGGAAATAGGCATATCTTCAAACGAATCGATGAGCTCCATCTTGTACGGATTGCCCTGAAACGCTTTTTTCGCTTCATCTTTGCTGGCAAATTCGATGCGGTGCGGTTTATAATTTTCAGAGATGATCCGCTCGATCTCTTGTTCGATGCGCTCGAAATCGGCATCCGTTATGGTCAGGTTGGCAAAGTCATAGTAGAAACCATTTTCGATCGCCGGCCCGATCGTCGGTTTTGCATTGGGCCATATACGTAAGACCGCTTGCGCCAAAACGTGCGCCGAAGTGTGCCAGAAAACGCACTGGCCCTGCGGATCGTCGAAATTCAGCAAAATCAGATGATCGCCTTCTTTCAAAATCGTTGTCAGATCGCGCAGCTCCCCGTTAACGGTAGCGGCCACAGCCTGATCGGGCGCTGTGAGGTGGAGTTGGTCCGCGGCGTCTTTAATGCTTGCGCCATCCGGCAGTTCGTGCGATTTTTGGTTAATGTGGATTTTCATAAGCAACCTTTTTTAAACGATTTAGTATACCAGTTTACAAAAATGACATCAAAAGAGAAATAGGAATTGTGAAGAAAAATTTATTGGCAGTAGCTCCTCTGGGAAAAAAGCTCGATTTGGCATCGATACAGCTCTTCTTCGAGAAAGCCGAGACGTGTCCTTTGCAAGACCCATACCGGGTCCGCGCCCGCTATATTGGATGGAAAGCCGCATCGCTTCTCATCGATGAAAAGGGGGAACTGGATCGGTTTTTTTTGCAAGAAATGCTGAGCGATCTGACCTCGGCGCCTTTTGAGATTGCGCTGGGTAGAGACGGCGATGCAGAGATCTACCGCCATCTGCAGATCAGCCTGGATCGGCTCTTCAGCGATGAGTCGATCTGGAAGGCGATCCGAAAGTGCTCGATGCCGCTCTGTAGCAAGACGGCCGAAGAGCTCATTCGCGACACCCTGTGGCCCGAAACGATCCAAACTCTTCACACGGCTCATGTACGTAGAGCGGCTCTGACGGCCTATTTGACGCCGCTGCGCCAGGTCACCGGCTCTTGTTTTGCCACGGCTCCTGCTATCTGGGTCCAAAATCAACAACCGCTGCTTTTATTGCAGGATCTGGAAGTGATTCTTTCGGCGGGGCAATTAAAGCGAGGGCTTTTTTCTGTCCCCATGAATCCCGGCGCAGGATCGGGCGAGCTCAATAAGCCATTCGATCGCCTGAATCCGGGAGGATCTCCCGGCCTGATGGCCGGTTTTCATGAAGCGAAGATTCCGTATATAGAGAGCGTGTACCGCCCCACCGATACGCCTCAATCCATTTTTACGGCGGCCTTTTTGAAACATTTTGGCCTGGTTCCGGACGATCTCGCCGCCACTCATACGAGTGCGGAGGTACATGCCGGCGTGATGTGGGAGCGGCTGGGCGGGCACATCGGAAGTGAATCGTTGAAAACGAAACAGATCAAAGACTTCAACCACGCCATCGATCGGGCGCGCCGCGTGTTTTGCGCCGTGGCCGATTGCGCCTTGCTCCGCTGTTGGGAATATACGATCGCGTCGTTCAGCGATGTGAAAGCGGAGATCGGCCGCTGGAATCTATTCGTCTCGCTCGGGCTGC
Source organism: Parachlamydiales bacterium (assembly GCA_015661075.1). GTDB lineage: Bacteria > Chlamydiota > Chlamydiia > Chlamydiales > SM23-39 > CAISYW01. Next base: position 7,139 of record JACVQJ010000008.1, read on the forward strand.
ATCCCGAACAGCCGAGCGGCATCGGGCGTTTTTTTCAGCAAAAACTCCAAGAAAAACTCGATGCGATCAATGGGATCCTCTCTCAATTGCATGCCGAGCACCAGATGGCCGCCAATCACGTCCGGATGACGGAAAATCTGATGCGCAGTGCTGCGAGCGAATCGAGGCGGCATCAGCTGCAGGCAGAAATGATCTCAGCCGTGCAGGCCGTTAATAGTTTGGCGGTGCACTTCGACGAAATGAGAGGACAAGCCAAATGGCTGGCGCAATTTTTTTCCGCTTTTTTAGAAAAAGCCATTGAGCAGCTGCCCATGGCGTTTCAGGAAGTGTTTGACCCGGCGCTCGTCGATGGCCCGACGGAGCGATTTGAAGACTCTCCGGCGGGATTTCGCTTGATTTTCAAGCATGGACGCAGTGCGGCCGCGAGCTGGGAGCGCATCGAAACGGAAGGACAATTTGTTGAGGCCGTGTACCGTTTTTTCGAATCCATTGAGCGTGAATGGCCCATTGAAAAAGAGATGATGGGTGTTTTCACCGAACTGATGACCCATCTGTTGCAATATATCCGCTCGGAGCCGTTTTTAGAGGGGGCCAAGCAGCGGGCGAAGGACAATCGGGTCACTCAAAAAGGCACGCCCTGGGCGTATCAATCCGGCGGAACGATGGAAACGCTGGTCCAGAGCTATTTCGATGTCGCGCCGTCGGAATTTTCCCGCGCGATCCGCTCGGAAGAGGAGCTGCTCCAATTTTTATTGGACGGCGCCGAAATAGCTCTGGGAAAAGAGCCGCTGTTGATGCGCTCGCCGACCCACGCGTTCTTATTTTATCCTTCCTGGCTTAAGAAAAAAGAGGTTCGCATTGAAGTAGAAAAATCGGTGACGGATGATCAGGCCGAGTTTTTAGCCGATCAATTTGCATCCTTTTTTAGCGAGGCGCAAAGGCCGTTGTTTTATTTCGGATTTCGCCAGCAGCCCCATATTTTGAATCTCCGGCAGCGATTCCGGCTTGGCGCGCAGGCAATGGGTTTATCGCCGTCGATCGCCGACCGATTCCTCTTCGAATCTCTTCCGCTTTTTTCATCGGATGAGGCGAAAAGCGCCTTGGACGCCACTTTTCAAGAGCTCGGCATTGCGATATCCTGGTCCATCGAACCGGGCGCGCCTCTCGTGACTCTGCGGCATTTATTCGAGATTGCGAAGCAAAGTCTTGTGATGAATGGCGCTGGCCCATTTGCAAAAAGAGATTTCGAACAGGAACTCGCCGAAACGATGCGAAAGCTCGGTCTCATCCCGCCCGCCCCGGTTCTGTTCGGCGATACGAATTGGTCCGACTGGCTGCTTGGTTTTGTTCCCGATGCCGAATCCAGAAAATTGCAGCTCTGGCGATTGAATCGTACGGGCCTTCGAGGGGCTCCCATGGAATGGGACAGCGTTTTTCAAACAGGGGGAACCTGGTCGATATTGATGAATTAAGTGCAGGGCAAATAGGAAAATTGGAGGCCTGTTTTGCAACGGATTGGTGTTTAGTTGTTTGAGTGGCGTTTCCACACCAAAATGGCCTTTTATTGATTTGGTGTGGTATTCTTGGCTCTGAACGCAACCTTTGCTAAAATCGGTTTTACTGATTTCGTGGGGTGTCGGACACTGGGAAAGTAGAGTGAAAAATGACGAAATTCTTAGGAAGAGAGTCTGAACTCAAAGCGCTGATGGAGTTGCTGCAAAAAACATCAGCAAGTCTTGTTGTGTTCCGTGGGCGTCGCCGTATTGGTAAAAGTCGGCTGGCTGAAGAGTTTGCCAAACAATTTTCAAAATATTATATTTTTTCGGGTCTTCCGCCCTCCAAACATCCTACTGCCGATGCGCAAAGAGCTGAATTTCGACGACAAATGAATGTGTTGGGTATTTCCAGCCATGATGCGAATGATTGGGCTGATCTTTTTATTCTGGTAGCCAAGGCGAGTGAACAATCACAGACGCTGGTCGTATTGGATGAAATAACCTGGATGGGATCTAAAGATCCGGATTTTCTTGGAAAATTAAAAATTGCATGGGATTTGCATTTTAAAAAAAACCCAAAACTTATTTTAATCCTTTCAGGATCTAACTCTGCGTGGATTGAAAAAAACATCTTAAATAGCACTGGATTTGTCGGGCGTATTTCTTATCATCTTTTGTTGGAAGAACTGCCTTTACAGGTATGCAATCAGTTTTGGGGAGAAAAACGATCGGATATTTCGGCATACGAGAAGTTTAAGATATTAGGTGTAATAGGCGGAATTCCCAGATATTTGGAAGAGATTTTGCCAAATCAAACGGCTGAAGAGAATATCGAAAGACTCTGTTTTACCCGTACAGGAGCGCTTTTTAGTGAATTCGATCATATTTTTACAGATCTTTTTGGCGGTCGTTTTCAGGGATATAGAGCCATTGTTAAATGTTTGGTGAATGGACCTCGTTCTTTAGATGAAGTTGCAGAAGAATTAGGTCGTGTCATGGGGGGAGATCTTCTTGAATCCCTTGATGAATTGGAGGAGAGCGGTTTTTTAGCAAGAGATTTTATTTGGCATATCAAAGATGGGCGGATATCGAAGCTGAGCCGATTTCGTTTGAGAGATAATTATCTCCGTTTTTATTTAAAATATATTGATTCCAGGAAAGAGATGATTGGAAAAGGGATTTTCAAAGGACTTCCGGTTTCATGGTTGTCCATTATGGGGCTGCAATTTGAAAATTTAGTGCTAAATCATCTGGGTGATATCATTAAGTTGTTAAATATTCCTTCTCATGAAGTCGTCGCTGCGGGTCAATATCTTCAATTAGAAGGTATACATCGGAAAAAATGTCAGATTGATTTGATGATACAAACTAAATATAATCAGCTGTACATATGTGAGATCAAGTTTGCAAAAAGAGAGGTTGGGCTCGAGGTAGTAAAGGAAGTGAAAGAAAAATTGCGGCGTTTAGAGCGTCCGAAGGGTTTTTCTTGTCGCCCGGTTCTTTTTCATGTAAACGGAGTGATGGAGGCTGTGTGGGAATCCGAGTGTTTTTCCCAGATTATTGATTTTGGCAAATTATTAGAGCCATAAAATTTTGTTTTTTCTGAACAGGGGTTCACATGAGAAAGCTTGCATTTTTGTCTGCCGCGATGATGATCAAGGCATTTCTTTTTGCCGCACCGGTCGGCAATCCCGCTTCTCCCCAGTTTTTGCAGGAAGGATATTTCTTTGGCTGCAATAACTGGTTCGATGTGCGGCTGGGATATGAGGGCGATTTCGTCGGCGACGCGAGAATGAATCAGTATGCACAAGGAAACGGCCGTGTTGATAATTTTTCACAGTCGACCAATAGCGGAACGGTGACTCTCAGTGTGCTGGATCGCCTCGATATGTACGCCGTTTTCGGCTCTTCGCGCGTTTGCACCGATTGGCGATTCACGGCGGCGGAGCTCGTAAAACGGATTCAGCTGGAAACGAGCTATCACTATCTGTGGGCGATTGGCGCTCGCGGGATTCTCTTCGAATGGGGCAATACGATCCTGGGATTGGGCGGGCGCTATCATGCGTCCGATCTCAAGCCTATATGGACGACGATCAATGGCGCGCCAATTTCCACAAAGGGAACGCAGCTCAAGACCCAATCATGGCAAATCGATCTCGACCTTGCTTATAAGATCGACCTGTTCATCCCCTATCTCGGACTCAAGTACTCAAAGTCTTGTACGAAGATCGGAACTTTTTCAGAGGCCATTTCCAGCAGCGGATTCGGAAAGATGCATATGAAAAATCGCAATCCGGTCGGCATTCTCGTCGGCTGTTCGCTCACGACGGGAAAATATTTTTTTCTCAATATCGAAGGGCGGTTGATCGACGAAGAAGCGGCGACTATTGCAGGTGATTTTAGATTCTGATGAAGAAAATTATTATTTTTCTTTTGCTGTTTCGCTTCGCCGAGGCGTCTTTGATCGGCAATCCATCGGATCCGGCGATTTTAGAAGAGGGATTTTGGATTTCGGATCGCTGTTTTTCCAGCATACGTGCAGGAATGGCCGGCGATTGTCTTTTTCTCAAGCGGCTGCGCACGTGCCGTACATCGCATAAATGGGGAATCAGCCGCCCTGAAATGAACTGGAATCTGGCGCTCGCGGACATCGGCTGGAATATCCGCGAGCGCTTTGCGATTCATTTGCTGGCTGGCCCGGCAGCCGCTGTACAGTATCGCTGGCGCTCAGGGGGGGCTGCTTATGAAGCGAACAGTCATCAGGGGATGTTTTGGGGCGGCAGCGCCAAACTGACGGTGCTGGAAGTTCAGGAGACGACGCTGGGCGTTGATTTTCATGGCGGCGGCATCGAATGGATGGAAGGGCCTGTCATTCAAAACGGGACGCCGGAGTCGCGCGACTTTACATCCCGCCTCTATTTTTGGCAAATCGCCGCCGGATTGTCCCAGACGGTGGGGTCGTTGCGGCCTTACGCAGGCGCCGCAGTCCAGCAGCTCTCTTGCATCCTCCACTCCGTTTCATTCAAGCATTTGCGCTTTCATGACCTCGTTCAAGTGGGTATGTACGAAGGGTGTAGTTTCAGTGTCGGCTCAAAAATCTCGCTCAACATCGAAGCGAGACAGTTTTTCGAATCCGGCATCGCTGTGACGGGTGAACTGCGGTTTTAATCTTTCGAAAAATATTCCAAGTGTCGTATCCTGTTTGTTTTTCTATTGAAAATAAGTAGGATTGTCATGAGATTTTCTTTGCCGCGACGTTTGATTTGCTCCGCGATTCTTTCACTGAATCTGCCGCTAATGGCTCAATCAGCCGATGTTCAATATGCCGAAAAAGGGCACGAAAGCGACATGGAAGCGCTGCGCCGTTGGCTCAATGACAAGCGCATGGTAACGTTGAAGGAACTGGGCGGCGATCTTTCGCTGAGCGGCGAGGCGCGTGTTGAGTTTCAGGACATCAACCAGACGAACAATGGCATTCAGCAGCGGGGCTCGAACGGCGCAACGGGCAAACCGAACTTGGCCTGGGATGTCGAGGTGAACATATTGCTCGATTACCGCACGGATTTTACCTGGGCGAGTGTGAAGCTGGAGTTCGACAACGACATGGGCGTCCGCAGCAGTACTGTCAATAAACTCAAACTGGAAAAAGCATATCTTGGCGGACGATTCATTGCCGGGGACACTTTTACCTGGGACGCCGAGTTGGGTCGTCGCTATCTGGGCAGCGTGTTTGACTCAAAGCTGGAATTCGGGTCGTTTTTTGACGGCGTCCTGTTTCGCTTGAGCAAAGCGTTTCAGACGATTGGCGATTTCTATTTCAATCCCGGCATGTTTCTGGTCGACGACAAAACCAATCATTATGGTTACGTCGCAGAACTGGGAATGCTGCGGATCGCCAATCTGGGCTTCGGCGCCAAATATTCCGTGATCGATTGGAAAAAACACTTTCCTAATGCTCTGAAAGACCGGCGCTATGATTACGTCGTTCAGCAGTTTTTGCTGTTGTATCAGTGCAAACCTTCATGGCTTGGGAATCGATTGCTGAAGGTATATGCTGCCGGCCTTTCCAATATGGTCGCGGATATTCTGGAGCTTCCGGAAAGATATCCTCTGAAGACTGATCTAGGTGTTACGCTCGATTCTAACGGAAATGTCATCATTCCGAAAGAAAGTCCTTCCTACATTCATAACAAAAATCTAGGCAAGCAGAACTGGGGATGGTTCGCCGGGGTCGCCATTGGCCAGCTGAAAAAAGCTGGTGATTTTGCGGTTGAGATCGATTATCAATGGCTTCAGGCGCAGGCCGTTCCTGAATTCGACGCAGGCGGCATTGGCCGCGGCAATGCGGCGGATGTTGGATTAGTAATGACGAAATCCGATGGCAGCGGCAAATATACGACCGTATCGAATGCAGTGGGATCGGGTAATTACAAGGGATTCGAGATCGATATCCTTTACGCTTTTACGAACAATCTGTCGGTCGAAGAAAATTTTAAGTGGACCACCACACTTGACGATAGAATCGGACCCAACATTAAGTATAAATCATTCGAAGTTGAATTTATTTATGCGTTTTAGCGGCTTTTAAGCAGCGATCCATTAATGCTTAAAGTGGGATCCCGTTTGTTTTTGTTTCAGTCCTGGCTGAGAGGCAAAATATTTAAGAGCTGAGCGAATGTCGTTCAATAATAATTCTGCCATATCAAAGCTGAATCCATTTCTAATAACGATTCGCTGCACAATCAAATCCTCTCGATTGGCCGGCATGCGATAGGCGGGCACGAGCCACCCATGTTCTCTCAATTTATCCGACAAATCGTAGAGAGAAAAATTCATCTTTTTCGTTAATGTCCAGGCGAAAACGGGAATATCGCTGCCGTCGGAAACCAGTTTGAATGGTCCCATTTTGGAAATTTCCTTCGACAAATATAGAGCGGTATTGCGCAGGGACTGAAGGATTTTTCGGTAGCCTTCCTGGCCCAAACGAAGAAAATTGTAATATTGCGCGCATATTTGTGCGCCGGGCCGCGAAAAACTCAGAGCAAATGTGGCCATTTGTCCGCCAAGATAATCGACATTAAATATCAGATCTTTGGGCAAATCTTCTTCTTCTCTCCACACAACCCAGCCCACGCCAGGATAAACAAAGCCGTATTTATGGCCGGAAACGTTGATCGATTTGACGCGGGAAAGCTTAAAATCCCATTTAAGATGGGGCTGTAAAAATGGAGCGACGAGTCCACCGCTCGCCCCATCGACATGGATGGGAATATTCCACCCTTTTGTTTTTTGGAGGCGATCCAGACATCGGCTTAATTTTTCAACCGGCTCATATCTCCCGTCGAACGTGCTGCCCATAATGGCCACAACACCGATTGTATTTTCATCGCAAAGTTGGGCGGCAGCTTCAGGATCCAGGATAAACCGATTTTTTTCGCATGGGACGTATCGAGGCTCAACATCCCAATAGAGACAGAATTTTTCCCAACATACTTGCACATTCGAGCCCATCACCATATTGGGCTTGGTGGTAGAAAGACCTTTGGCTTTGGCCCTAACGCGCCACTTCCACTTCATGGCCATTCCTCCCAGCATACAGCCTTCGCTCGAACCAATGGTTGAACAACCTGTCGCATGTTCTTTAAAACAAGGCGCATGCCAAAGATTGGCCAGCATATCCACGCAGCGCCGTTCTATTTCCGCCGTTTGGGGATATTCGTCCTTGTCGATCATATTTTTATCGAGCGTCTCCATGATGAGCTGTTTGGCTTCCGGCTCCATCCAGGTACTGACAAAAGTAGCTAGATTAAATCGGGAATGGCCATCGAGCATTAACTCATCATGAATCAATTCATACGCCGAACGGGGCAGCATCTCATTTTCCGGCATCGCTTGTTTAGCGACGGATCCAATAAAAGGCCCTCTCGCAAATATCGGCGTTCGCGTCGTTTCGGGATTTTTTGTTTTCTTTCGCGCCATAGGCAGTTCCCTTATTATTTAGCGATCCAACTGCGCTGTTTAAATATCTGGATACAAACAGGAGCTACTGTAAACAGTATAGAACCGATTATCATGAACCAAACATAAGTCATCGGATCGCTAACCGGTAGTTGCGAGGGTGGAAAGTAACTGACAACGATGGCAAAAAGAACAGCCAATAGCCCAATGCCGGAAATGATCCACATACCCAGCTTTCCTCCCGGAACTTGATAGGACCGAAAGACTTCTGATTTTGAATACTTCAATCGAAGGGCTGCCGCATACATTAAAAGATACATGAACAGGTAAAGAGTAGCTGTCAGTGAGGTGAGCAAGAAATAGGCGACATTCACGTCCGGAATAATGACAAAAACAAATGCCAATGCTGTAACGATTAATCCCTGAATCCAAAGGATGTGAGTCTGGACCCCATTTTTGTTCTGGTAATGGAAAAATGGCGGGATCTCTCCGCTCTTCGCGGTCGCCAATAATCCTTTGCTCGGACCGCCGACCCACGCAATAATTCCTCCAATCGTCCCAAAACAGACTAAAAATCCAATCACAGGCAAGAGCCATTTAATATGGAATAGTGTAAGCAACTCCTGAAATCCCTGCATAATCCCGGCCGTAAGACTGATGTCATTGATTGGAATGATCGATCCGATGGAAAGAGCCCCGAATGAAAAGACGAAAAGAATAATAAGGACCGAGATAAAGACCGATCTTGGATAGTCCTTTTGAGGGTTGTTCATGTTTTTGGCATGAACAGCGGCGATTTCCATGCCGGCAAATAAGAGAATGGTGCCAGCAAGGAACGCAATCGATTCGAAATTACTAAAATCGGGAAGTAAATTCGAGGTAGCATCTTGTACAAAAGCTAAAGGCTGGCCTTGAAAAAACCAGATCAATCCAAAAGCAATGATTAAAAGCCCCGGAAAAATTGTACCGCTCAATACAAATAATGTCGTGATCCAGCTCGCAGTTTTTATACCGCAGGAATTGATAAAAATCGCACTCCAATAGATGATCAGGCTCACGCTGACAATAAAAATCTTATTAGTGGCTAAAGCCTGGTCGAAGAACATATATGCTATTGTAGCCGCAATGAAGGTCAATACTGTGGAACACCAGATAATATTTTGAATCCACTGTAGCCAGATGGCAACAAAGCCCAATCGAGAGCCGAAAGCTTCTTTCACCCATCGATACACCCCCCCTTCCGGCCATCCGGTGACGAGTTCCGCAGAAACCAGCGAAACGGGAATCAGAAACAGTACCGTGGAGAAAAAGATGTAAAAAAACATGGTCATGCCTTCTTTGGCAATGATCGGCAATCCTCGCAAACTCATCACCATTGCCACATTCAGCATGGCTAATGAAAAAACGGTTAATTTTTGGGATTTTACTTCAATCAAAAGATCCTCCTATCATTGCATAAGAACCCTCATTTCTTGCTTGTGCCAGCAGAATATAATTTTGTCAAATGAACTCGACTTTGTACATTTTTAGTGCCGCCTGCCTCGCCTATTTGCCCCCTGACGTTCGACCTCTGGTCGAACTAGGCGTTAATTTAATAAGGAAGGGGATCTTCGGTCCTAAAAATGTACAAAGTCGAGACGAAGGATTCTATTTATTTTTGCTGAAGAAGATTGTGATTAATTTGTGAGAGTAGCGAAAGAAGGCGAAACGTCTAGGAAGTCGCTCCTTTTTGCCGTGAACAAAGGCGAATTGCATTCCCTGCCGTTGGATCACGGGCTCGTAGGCTTTGAGGATTTGCTGGCTATTGTCTTTATTGCGAAGAAAAAGGCAATAGGTGCAGTTGCCTTTTTCGCCTAGGATTTTATTCAGCGCCGCTTCGTTGGGAGTGATGGGGATCATGCGAATCGAATCGATCCAATAGTTGAACCACGGCAGGCGATGGGAGTGCTTGTGGGGAATCAGAAGCTTGAACTCCGGAAAAAGAGCATAGAGCAAAATTGCGTCCCACCAAGAATTGCTCTGCAAGACAATGACGGTTTTTGGCTCCGGCATTGGGGGAACTACTTTCAGAGTGCGAAAGCGCTTCAATATTTTGCGCACGAAAAATGGAAAAAACAGGCTCGACAATCGTCCGGATAGAAAGAAGGTTGCGATCAAGGACAAGACTCCCATGAGCGCAAATCCGCTCGAGGCGGTAAAGCCCAGCTGTTCGCTGATCGCATACAGGAAGAACGAAGCGAGCAGTACGCCAATGAAGCTCATGAAATTCGAAGCGGCGATCACTTGTCCCCGCTTTTCGTCCGGACTATTGACTTGAATGAATGAATCAAAAGGAATCAGAAAGGCTCCGCCAAACACGCCGAGAAGGGTCAGGATGAGGATCGACATAATGACGGAAGTGCCAAAGAAGTGCAGACAGAGAAAGAGGATTGCGATGAAAAATCCGCTGATGCAGGAGATGCCAGGCTCGACTTTGTCCTTGGAAAGCTGTCCCGACAAAATCGCTCCGATGGCGATGCCCACGGCGGTCGGAAGGAACAGATAGCCGCCGCCGAGCTCGCTCAAATGCAGCGTCTGCATGGCAAAGGGGATGATATTGAGCTGAGTGAAAGCGCCGATGAACAGAAAAAAGGAAGTGCCGAAAATCGATGGCAGCAGATGAGGTACGTTCCAGCTCAATCGCAGCGTTTGATAAATTTCATACAGGAAGATGGGGTTGATTCTCTTGGGTGAATTTTGAGGTGCGGTTCGCTGGATGCCCAAACTGGTGAGTAAGCCGATCACGGCAACGGCCAAACAAAAACAGCCGACAAAGACGAAATTTTTATCGGTGATGTCTGTGAGAAACGAGGCTAAAAAGGTTCCCAGGATGATCGCGAGGTAAGTGAACGACGTCATGGAGCCGTTCGCTTTCGAGACCATTTTCGCATCGACCAGCTCGGGAATGATACCGTATTTGGACGGGCCGAAAATCGCCGCTTCCATCGACAAAAAGAAAAGAGCCGTATAAGAGCCCCAAGCCGATTCAAACCAGACGGCAGCGAGTCCAAAAATCATGACGACGACTTCGAGAGCTTTGGCAAATACGATGATCGTTCGCTTGCTGATCCGGTCGGCTAACACCCCTGCGCCCGAAGAGAACAATAGAAAGGGAATGACAAAGATCGCGCCGGCCAGCGCCAGGACCGTCGGGGCGGAAGCAGCTCCTTTGACGTTGATGAGCAGGTAGATCACGAGCAGCTTAAAGATGTTGTCGTTGAGGGCGACAAGAAATTGCGTAGCATTGAGAAAATAGAAAGACAAAAAATTGGTTTTGAAATTCCAGCGCATGCAGCCGTTTCAGTCGCTATCGTTTAAAATATGGCGTCACCAAAAGTCCAATGAAGACTGTTTGGCAAGTCAGAACCGAATCTGGCCAACCAGGGCCGGATCAGTGCGTTATATGGCTATCCTAACTCATTTGGGACATTGGCGCGAATCCATTTTTGGCCATTCGGGACAGCCGCCACCCCCGCCTGCAGCGCGAGACTGGAGCGCATAAGATACGGAGTGATCGGTTAAATAGTGAAAAGTAAAAAATTAAACATAGGTTCTTATAACTAAGTGGATTAATAAATGGGCGATCATTGCGGCAGAAAAACATAACCACTTTAAAGCTAGCGATTTACATAACTGCGCCAGATGGGTATTGTTTAATTTAGTGCAACCGCATAAAATGGTCTGAGCTGCACTAAAATGCGCTAATACGATTTGGTGAATGTATGCGTAATCCCTTTTATGGCCGTGAGCGAGAATTGGGAATGTTGAAAGAACTGCAAGATTCAAAAATTGCGCGCCTGGTTGTTTTGCGAGGACGTCGACGAATAGGCAAAAGCCGCCTTGCGGAAAAATTTGGAGAACTTTTTGATCAACATTTGACTTTTGTGGGATTGCCGCCGGAAGAGGGTGTGACTGCTGAAATCCAGCGTCGTCATTTTGCGAACGAGTTGGAAAAACAAACGAGCCAATTCGCTTTACGTTTTGATGACTGGGACTTTCTCTTTGATGCTCTGAGCCGAGTCACGCGGCAAGGCAAAGTCCTTATCGTTTTAGATGAAATCAATTGGATGGGCTCTTTAGATCCAGCTTTTCTAGGAAAGCTCAAAACGGCATGGGATTTGTATTTTAAGAAAAATCCTCGGTTAGTTCTATTGTTGAGTGGTTCGCTGTCGGCCTGGATCGAAAAACACATACTGTGCAGTACGGGATTTTTTGGCCGGATTACTTTAGATATTGTTCTGACTGAACTGCCGCTATTTCAGTGTAATCATTTTTGGCAACCTATTGAAAAAAGCATTTCTGCGTCAGAGAAACTTAAAGTGCTTAGCATTACAGGAGGAATACCGCTCTACCTTGAGTCTATCAATCCAAAACTCTCGGCTGAAGAAAATATTCGCCGCTTATGCTTTCGCAAAGAAGGGCTTTTATTTCTGGAATTTGATCGCATTTTTTCTGATGTGTTTGGAACGCGTTCGCCCGTATACAAGAAAATTGTCGAGACTCTAGCTCAAGGTCCCGCAGATCAGGTCGCTATACTTCAATCGATTAAAGCAGAAAAAAGTGGTGTCTATAGTGGATATTTGGAAGATCTTGTAAAAACTGGCTATTTAGCTCGCGATTATACATGGAGTCTGAAATCAGGCAAATTTTCAAAACTGAGTCGTTATCGTCTTTGTGATAATTATCTAAGATTCTACTTGCGTTACATTGAACCAAACAAACCCGGCATTCAGCAAAACCGCGATTTATTACCGATAGGTTGGACAGCTATTATGGGTCTGCAATTTGAAAATCTGGTTCTCAACAATCGTCATGCAATCCAGCGCCTATTGGGTATTCAACCGGCAGAGATTAAGATAGATAATCCTTACTTTCAGCGACCTACAAAAAAAAGATCTGGATTGCAAATCGATTATTTAATCCAAACGCGTTTCAATACACTTTATGTCTGTGAAATTAAGTTTCACAGGGATCGTATCGGGTTGGAAATTATTAAAGAGATGCGCCAAAAAATTAAAGCGCTTGGTTTTCCGCATGGATATTCAGTGCGTCCGGTACTCATTCATGTCAATGGAGTAACGGAGGAATTGGAAGAACAGGAGTTTTTTTCTCACATCATCGACTTCAGTCAGCTTCTAATACAAGATGCGGGTCTATATTAAAAAAAGCGTCTGAAAAAGCTAATAGAGTGAGGAAGCAGATCTCCCTACTCGCTATTTTTTTTTTTGCCCCATTCGCGTTCAGCGGAATGGAGTTGTTCGGCTGGAAGGAGCTTTTCCATTCTCTTGCGGCTCAGCAGATCTTGTTCATCTAAAAATTTAAGTCTTATGAGCGCTGCTTGTTCCTGTTTTCTGCGGCACAAGATCTATTGTCCTACAGGCGTTTGCGGGTTTGTTAAAAGATCAAATAAACAATGTGTGATGTAAAGCAGTTAAGTGTGTCGCTAATTTACTGCAAAGTGTTTTTTTTGTTCTTTTTTATTCGGCTTTGTTTATAATTATTGGCATTTAACAAAACAAGGGTGAGGTCGGTATGAATAATGTTGAAGCAAGTTCAGGTAAGGGTGTTGTTCAAGGTTTTGTAGGTAACGGTTCTGATAATTTAAGCAAGCCTGAAGAGGCTCATTTTTGGACGAACGTGAAAGTCCAGAAAGTCGCGCTATACGCTCTCGCTATCGCTTTGATGCTATCAGCGGCTGCAGTATGCATAGTGGCGTTACAGTCAGTGGGCTCGGTGATCACGGCGGCGGAGATAGTGGGATGGACATCAGCGATAGCGTTGACGGTGTCGATAATGTTACCATTGTTAGTTGTAGGAGGGGCAGTTGGAGTCTCTTTACTTTTGTGTGGGGCGGCTGCGTGTTTGGCGAAAGCGAATTCATTGATCGATTATAATAATGCTGAAGAGCGAACCACCGCCGCGAAATAGCTTTGAAAATGGACAGTAAACAACTGTTAAAAAGATTTGACCTGGAAGATATTTTCAAATACCAATTGATTGGTGAGAAACATCCGAGCTACTCGGAGTTAAAAAAGAGCTATGATGAATTGCTGCAGAAACGCGAAGAGCAGAATCTTGAAAAAATAAAGCTCGCATCGCTCGAAGACCAAGTGGTTGCAGGATAAATAATCGTTCCTGAGAAAGTTCATGGGGTAGAGTAGGGTAGGCAGCTTTCCTGCTCTGTTTTTTTTTGAGTCGAACTGAACCGACTCGTTTGATTGGAAAGTCCCTTCCCCATCGCGGCGCTCTTTGTTATGCTGGGCCCAATCATCAGCCGCACAGGAACAAAATGCTCTTCGTTTTAAGCCATCGTCTGGATCGCCTGGTCGATTTTTTGGCCGAGAATTTGGCCAAAAAACCGTCGCTATGGAGCGAATCTTGGGTATTACTCGAGGGATCGGTCAATAAGCAGTGGCTCATGGTGGAGCTGGTGAAACGGCTGCCCAATCAGGCCATGGCCGGCGTGCAGTTTCTGAGCTGGCGCGAAGCACTGCAGCGCTTCGCTATTTCCGCAGGACCGGTGCTGGATGTTTTTAACATCGAATTGAAACTGGCGCAGATCTTTTTGCAGGAAACGTCCGAGGCCCTGGCCCCAATTACAGCCTATTTGCAGTCCAAAGATGTGGGGCGCGTGAGTTCGCTGGCTCGCTCGCTGAGCCGCCAGATGGTCGATGCCGGTTTTGATCTAATGCATCCAAAGGCGTTGTGGCAGAAGGAACTGTTCGAGCAGTTGATTGTCGATGGATTGGGGCGATTCCCCGAACAGATTCTTTCGCAGGCCATCTGGCCCAGGGAAGTCGGTTCGATTCATTGCTTTTGCACTGATGAAATGCCCGTGTCCGGATGGACATTTTTGTTACAGCACGCCCCACAGACGTCGATCTATCTTTTTTCTCCCTGCCGCATGTTTTGGGAAGACATCGTGTCGGATCGCCAACGGCGCAATCTGACGAAGCATCTCAATCAAAAAGGGATCGCGGCCTCATCGCTGGAGTCGTTGGAAAATTATTTACATGATACGCATCCCTTGCTGGCCAACTGGGGGCGGCTGGGCCGCGAAACCCTTCGACGCCTCGAGCAACTGAGCGCGGCTGCGATCGAGGCCTATGATGGCGCCGAAGAGGATCTCGAGACGGCGCAGGAAAAATTCCGATCGGAACAGCTTTCCTTATTGCAGATCGTTCAGCAAGAGATTTTACTGCTCCGTACGCCTGAGTCAGAGCCCATGGTGAGAAACGCCAACGATCAGTCGATCCAGATCGCAGCGGCGGGCGCGTCTTTGTTGCGAGAGATTCAGATTCTGCGAGACAATATATTGTCCTATCTGCAGCGCTCACATGGCAAGAGCGCATGGAGCGATATTCTCGTTTTGGCTCCGGACATCCGTACCTACGAGCCGCTCATTCAGTTCGTGTTCGGCCCCGATCTGCCGGTGCGCATCGCCCCCGTTCCTGTATTGCCGCAGAGTTCCTTTTTGCAGGCTTTTCTGCTGCTGTTCGAGATCAAAGATCGGAGGTGGCAGACGGATTTTGTCATGGAGCTATTGGAGAATTCGTCTTTTCAAGCCAGACAGAAGCTGACGCCGGACGATGTAAAGTGGTTTGACATTTGGCTCAAGGAAGCGAAAGTGCGCGGCGTGTTTGACGAGGGCGCCGGCAGCTGGATCCATGGGATGAAAAAGATGGTCGCGGGGTTGGTCTACTTGCTGGACGACGATGCGCCGATCGAGCGGATTCGTAGCATGGACTGGGGACAGGCCGAGCGGCTGGATCGTTTCTTGCAGTGCATTCAGCGGATCCAGCAACATGTTTTAGCTTTGCAGGGAGAGAGCCGGTCTTTAGAAGAGTGGGCTAAGCTGCTGAACCGCGCGGCGCAGGAGTTGTTCGAGCCGCAGGATGGCGATGACGCTGTTTTCCAATCCTTCATGCATAAATTGGCTGCTGCTTTGTCCCATTTTGAAAAAACGGTTTTTCCATTTGCGATGATCCAAAAAATGCTGGAAAACGATGCCCAGATCGCTACGACGGCCTATCAGTCCATGAATGTCGAGGCAATCCAATTCTCTTCGCTGCAGCCGGGCGCTGTCCGGCCCGCCCATGCGATCTTTCTCATCGGATTGGATAGCGAACATTTTCCTCGCATCGACATGCCCTCGAGTCTCGATTGGGAATATGCCAAAACGCTTGAAGGCGATCGGGACCGCTATCTGATCTTACAGGCGCTGATGGCGGCGCAACATCAGCTGGGCATCAGCTATTGCCATCTTTCGCCCGAAGATGGAAAGACTGTGGAGCCGGCCCTGATCGTTCAGGAACTGCAGCAAGTCATCGATGCGTTTTATCCATCCAAAACATCAACGCTTGCAACCATTCATCCCTCATTGCCGTATGACGAGCGCTATTTTCAGAACGGTGGACGTTTGCAATCGTTTTCAATGGAGGCCTTTCGGGCGGCGAGCGCGCCGGTTGTGGCGCCGTCTGTTTTTTGGCCGAGTCAAAAAATCGCGAAGGAAAAGCCTTCATCGATCGATTTGGCCGATCTCATGCTCTTGGCCCGCCATCCATGGAAATATTTTCTGCAGCGCACGTTAGGCATCTATATAAAGGATGAAAATCTGTTTTCCGAAATGCGCATCAAAGATTTTACGCTGACGCCCTATCAGCAGCAGAGTTTTTTGAAAAAAGTCATGCGCATGGCGATTGACGATGTGCTCGCCCAGTATTCGCACTTACTTCCGCCGGGATCGTTCGGTGAATGGGCGAAGGTGCAGCTCAAAGCGAAAGCCGCTGAGTGGGATGCCCATTTACAAACTTGGGGCATTCAAAAACAGGAGATTGGTTCCGTCCGGTTTTCCAGAGAGGCGCCGCCCATTTGCGTGCCGATGTCCGATGGATCGACGATCGAGATCGTTGGTGTAATCGATCTGGTGGCGCCGATGGGGTTGCTGACGGCCGGAGATTTGAGCCTGGCGAACCAGCTGCGCCATGCGCCGGCTCTGCTAGCGCTGCAATGCCTGGACCCGTCCAGGCAGACGCTGTTTTCCTTGAAAAAGGGCAGCGCGAAGATGATCCAAAGCGCAGATCCTTTGCGATCCCTGGGCCGCTTTGTCGAATATGCTTTTAAAGCGCAAGAGAGTCTTTCTCCGCTGATCTATCCATGGGCTGAGGCGTTTTTGAAAAAAGGATTCGATGATTGGAAACAGGAGGCGCAAAAAACGCTTTTGACGGAAGACGATGCGGCGATTCAGTGGGTGCTGGAGCGCTCGCAGCCGTTGCCCCTCGATCGCATTTGGGATGAGTGGAAATCCTATTTGCACGAGGCATTCTCTGATTTTACCCCGGAGAAAGAGCATGTTTGATGTGCTGAAACTCGAAACGCCCTTATTCGGCTCCCGGCTTCTGGAAGCGTCGGCCGGCACGGGAAAAACCTTTGCCATTGAGCATGTCTTTGTCCGCTTGCTTCTCGAAGCGCCGGAGGGCGAAGAGCCGCTCAGCCTCGAGCAGATTCTGGCCATTACCTTTACGCGGGCGGCGGCGAGAGAAATGCGCCTGCGCATCCGCGCCAATCTGGAAAAAGCCCTGCAGCAGCTAACGACCGAACCCGTCTGGCCCTATCTGCGCCCGCATGCGCAATCGCAGCCGGCGCGCCGACGCATCGAAGATGCTTTGTTGGGATTTGAACGGGCGCAAATTTTTACCATCCACGGATTTTGCCATCGCAGCCTCGGGCAGTTTGCTTTGCAGTCGAAAATGTTCATGCCCACGAAGCAGGAAAAGCTCGCGTTTCGCCAGGCCATCCAGCCGGATGTATTGGATTTTTTGGAAAAACAGCAGGTGCTCTGTCCCGAGCAAATCGGTCGGCTGCTGGGAAAAAAAAGAGATGTCGAAGGGATTTGCGATGCACTGCTGGATGCGCCGAATCCCTCGCGCGGCGGCAGTTTTGCCCAGGATTTGGCCGCGATGGCGCGAAAGATCCAGCCCGCCGCGCTGGAGCAACTGCGCGCGGACTTTGAACGATTGAGGCCGAATTATAAAACGACGGGCTTCAAGGGCGAAGATTTTGACGAACAAGTGGTTTGTTTGGCCCAACTTTTAGAGGGCCGTGATCCGGAAACGGCCCTGCGGCGCCTCATTTTTTGGCAGGGATCGCTATTCGCCTTTTTGTCGCCCGCCAATCGAAAGGTCCGCATCAAAGAGGAGTTTTCGTCGAAGATATTCGATTGGAGCGTGGAACAATTGGGTCCTTTGATCGAACAGATGATCGATCCTCGGCGGCTACTCCGCCAGCTTCGATTTGAGTGGCAGCCGCATTTAGAAAAGTGTCTGGAGCAAAAAGGGCTGTTTTCGCCCGATTATCTCTTGCATCGCATGAAAGAGGCGCTCGACGATCCGCCATTTTTGCAGAGCCTGCAGAAAAAATATCGGGCGGCGATCGTCGACGAGTTCCAGGACACCGATGCGGTGCAATGGGACATTTTTCGCCGGATCTTTTTGGATACTCAGCGCCTGTTTTATCTCGTGGGCGACCCCAAGCAGTCGATCTATCGCTTCCGGCAGGCCGATCTCTATACCTATTTTCATGCGCGGCGCGCTCTCGGCGATGGCTCGCTCGCCACGCTGGACACCAATTTTCGCTCGACGCCGCAGCTGATCAGCGCGCTCAACGATCTCTTCGGCGATGAGCAGGTGCATCCGTGGCTCTGGCTGCCGCGGGAAAACCGCTCCGAGAGCTATCGCCCTGTGAAAGCCGGAGCCAACCATCAGTGGCAATCGGGCGACGATCGCAAGCCGGTCCAGTTTTTTATCGCCAATGATTTGTTCGATTATGTAGCCCAGGAAATTGCGCGCTTACGACCGCACGTCCCAAGCTATGGATCGTTCGCCATTTTGGTGAAAGACCGGATGCAGGCGTTCGAGGTGCAGAGCTATCTGCAGGCTCGTTCTCTTCCTTGCTGGGCTAAAAACCAGTCGCCGTTGGGGCGCAGCTTGGCATTTCATGCTCTTGAAGAACTGTTCCAGGCCATCTATCAGCCGCGCAATGCGAGCGCTGTGAAAATATTAATGTCTGGACCATTCGTATCCATCCCCGATGAACAGATTTTGCCGCAAATTCTGGAGTGGAAAGCGATATTGGATCGCGAAGGGCTGCCCGGCTTTTTCCGCGCCTTTTTGATGGCGCGCAGCAATGGATGCACCGTTTATGAGCGCATCAAACAACGAGGATCCTCCTTTTTTCAGGATGTCTTTCAAATCATCGAGCAGATGCTCTCGGTTCGCACGCTGAATCTCGAATCGCTCAAGCGGTTTTTCCGCGAACTCGAGGCCGCAGATCCCGATGATGATGCGGCGGCGCGGCGCAGGATCGAAAACGACGAAGAGGCGATCCAGATCATGACCATGCATGCCAGCAAGGGGCTGGAGTTCGATATCGTTTTTGTTCTCGGTGCGGCGTCCCGGACCGTGCGAGAGGAAGAGGAACCTCAAGAGGCTGAGGCCGAAAAGCTGCGCCAGCTCTACGTCGCCTTGACCCGCGCCCGTTGGCGGCTCTATCTGCCCCTCGTTCAAAGCAGCCGTAAGACGGAGGGCGCCGAATCGCCGCTCGATCTCTTTTGGAAGCGCAGCAAGCTGGGTGAACATCCCATCGATATCGTCGAAAAACTGGCTGCCAAAAACCCGCATATCGGGCTGCAGACAGTAATTGATGCGCAGATTCATATTCCGATCGAAAAAGCGGCAGCTAAGCTGGCGCCGCCACCCGCATTGTCGCTGCCCTCTGTTCACCGTTCGATTTTTTCATATAGTTCCCTATCCCACGAAATGGAACACGCCAGTCAGCTCTGGATTGAGTCGGATGAAAAGACCGTGCATTCGTTGCCCCGCGGCAGCGAAACGGGAATCCTTCTTCACCGGATTTTTGAGCGCATCTTGACGAGCCGCACAGAGTCCGCAGCGATTGTCCATCAAGAGCTGCGCCTGTCGATATTGAGAGATTGGGAAGAGCCCGTCCAGAAAATGGTGCAAACGGTATTGACCATGCCGCTCTTTGAGGACTGCGCATTGATCGATTGCCCGCAAAGGCGGGTGGAAACGGAGTTTCTCTTTGCCGAGGCTCCGCATTTTTTCAAGGGATTTGTCGATTTGATCTTCCAGTGGAAAGGAAAGCTCTATTTTCTCGACTGGAAAACCAACTATCTGGGCAGCAGCGACGAGAGTTATTCTGTTGAACAGATGAAGCAAGCCATGAACGACGGCGATTATTGGTTTCAGGCGTCTCTATATGCCGAGGCTCTTCAAAAAGCCTGGCCATCGATTCCCTTCGGCGGCGCGGTTTATCTCTTTTTGCGCGGCGTCCACGCGCCGTCTCGCGGAACTCTGTTTTTTCAACCCACACCGGTATCACTGGATGAGCGAATATGGAAGCACTAGATACACTCGATCGATTTTTTGCCGAACAGATGGGCCCCAGTAGCCAGCCGTTTTACCGGCGCCTGATGGCCCATTCGCGCAAAGGCCATCTTTGCATGCGATCCGGTGAGGACATCGTTTCGGAGAAGATGGACGTCATTCGGGATAAAAACCGCTATTATTTGCATCGCAACTGGGTCTTGGAGACGACGATCCTTCAACAGTTGCAGCGCCTGCTGCAATCGGCGCCGAAAGAGATTTTTGAGCGAAGCGCATTTTCGGTTCCTTCCCAGCTGCACGAGAAGCAAGCAGAAGCGGTGCGCCGAGTGTTGACGCAGAGCTTGACGGTAGTGAGCGGCGGTCCCGGAACGGGAAAAACCTATACGGCGGGACAGCTCGTTCAGGCCCTGATGATGGCTCTGGGCTCTACGCCATTGCGGGTCAAGATCGCCGCGCCGACCGGCAAAGCGGCGGATCGCCTGGCGCAGGCCATTGTCCCGATGGAGCGATTGCAGGTAGAGGCGATGACGCTGCACAGGCTCTTGGGCCTGCAGCCGGGCCGATGCCGCCTATTTGAAGAGCGTAGGATCGATGCCGATCTCATCCTCATCGACGAGGCGTCGATGATCGATGCGTCGCTCTTCGCCCATTTGCTCTCGGCCGTGCCGAATGGCGCCCGCATTGTGTTGTTTGGCGATGCCGATCAGCTGCCGCCCATCGATGGAGGCGGGATTTTCGCCGATCTGGCCGAAATGCTCTCCATCCGGCTCGAGATATGTCATCGGACCCAGGATGCATCGGTACACAATATTTATGAGGCGGTGCGCAAGGGCCATGTAAATCCGCTTTACAATTTGCTCGAACCATTGCCGCAGGATCTGATTGGCTGGATTGAGTCGATTTTGGGAAATCTTGCATTCAGTGAAAAGCCTGCCATGGCTGATCTGATCGAGCGGTTCGACCGGCTGCGCGTGATCTGTCCATTGCGAAAAGGGCCGCTCGGCATTGATGCGATCAATCGCGCGCTGTTGCATCGGCTGCAGAAACGGCTCGTTCCCGGGCAATGGTGGGCGGCGCCGATCCTGGTAACGAACAACGATGCGAGTTTGCAGCTTTATAATGGTACGTCTGGGGTCGTTTTGGCCCAATATCGCGGGGGGGCCCTTGTGCGGGGATTTGAAGAGGCGTTTATATCCGATGGCCGCTCATTTCCGCTGTTTCAGCTGCCCGGTTATGAAATTGCCTTGGCTCTTTCGGTTCATAAAAGCCAGGGCAGTGAATTCGATCAGGTGGTTTGCTGTCTGCCGCAGGGCAGCGAGGAGTTTGCGAGAGAAGCGCTCTACACCGCATTGACGCGGGCGAAGAAAAAAATCCGGCTGGCAGGAGATCAAACGACGTTGGATGCGATGATGAACACCCGCTCCCGGCAGGAAAATGGTCTACGAGAGCGGATGGAGAAAATTACATTGCCTTGACGCGTGCGGTCATTCGCGACTTGGTGCGAGCGGCTTTGTTGCGTTTGTAGACGCCTTTTTTCACGCCTTTGTCCATCAGGCCGTAAACGGTATTGAGTTTTTCCCGAATGCTTTCAGGTGCTTCTTTTTTCTCGAGAGATGATTCAAATGAGCGGATCGCCGTCAGAACGCTAGAGGTGAAAGAACGGTTTCTTAGACGCCGTTTTTCGCTTTGAATGTCGCGTTTCAGCGCACTCGGCTGTCTTGCGTTCTCATCTTTCTTTTTTTCCTGCGCCGCTTTTTCTTCTGCCATAGATTCCTGGTGTGTTTGCTGTTTTCTATGGGAGCAGTATAATGCCTTCGAGGAAATTCGTAAAGGCTATGCTGTCCAAAAAAACAATCTACTATGCTCTGATCGCCCTTGCGGCGCTGGTCAGCCTGTATTTTTGGACGATGGCATCCCGCATTCTGTTTGCGAATCATTTTTTGAATCGGACCGCTGCTGCCCGCGTCATTCAGTGGGAGGTCGAAGAGATCAGCTCTGATCAGTTTGCCATCAAGGCCTGCTATTCATTCGAGATCGACGGGCGCGTCTATCATGGAAATACTCTGTTGGCCAAGCCATACTATCTCAACCCGCCGTCCGCCGTCGCGGCTCTCAAGGAAAAGGCAAAGCTCTCCGAGCCGGTGACGGCCTGGTATCGGGCGTCGGATCCGACGCAATCATCTTTAGAAAAACACTTTCCGTTGGGACTGCTCTTGCGAGCCCTTCTTGCGAGCGCGGTATTTATCTATTTTATTCGGCTGACGTTTGCCTCAGTAAAAATTCCAACCCGATGGAAAGATTTTTTTTGACTTGATGCTGCGCGACGTTAGCGCGGCTGGATAATATTCTTTCTTCCAGTTCGCGTATCTGCTGAAGATAGTTCGGGTATCGGATCGCCCGGTCCAACAGATCACCGGCAAAAAATAGGCCTTTCTGGCGTTGCCCCAGCTGACGGGTCAGGGTTTCTTTCGCCATAGTATGGATTCCGGGGCGAGTGAGATCGACGGGCAGAGGCGGCCCGCGTGCGAGTCTTTTGCGATCGTCGAGGACTTCAAATTGATCGTAGACGAATGGACGCGTCAAGGAAAAATAATAGCCTTGATGGCGGAGATGGTCTTCGGTCGGGCGAAGGGTGCGGCGCCGGTTATAGAGGCGGTCATCCATTAGCCAAATGATCTGGTATCCTTCGCTGGCGTAGTCCTTTTCGCGCTGGAAGGCCTGAGACAGGGCGATGGGCGAGCATTGGATTTCGAAAACGAGATTTTTCTCTTCCCAGCATAAGTCGGCAATGCGTAAAATTTTTTTAAATGGCCGTTCGGCGATCAATGAGGGGTTGAGATCTCTAAGATGCTCCTGAAGGATCAGGTGGTCGATGCTGCGGCTGTGCAAGCGGCAAGATTGAACCGTCTGCAAATGGTAAAAATGCGATCGGCGCTGGCGAAAGTTGCGTTTTTGCACGACTCCGCGGCATTCAATGCAGCGGTAGCTATCAAACGAATGGGCCTCATCGGCATGGATGACGCGCCCGCTCTCGTCCAGTGCATATAACGCCATGAAGAACCTTAGTTGCAAATAATCGCAAACAGATTATGATATTGACGGAAAGGGGTGTTCTGTCCACAATTCTTTTGCCTTACATTGCTTTTTTTCGGCCATTGGACCCTTCTTAGGAGACCATGAGTTCAACGACATCTTTTAGCAGTCCGCAACATCAGCAAAAAATCGAAGAACTTGTAGTTCTTGCGAAGGAACAGGGCTACCTCACGTACGAGGAGATCAACGAAATTCTGCCGATGACCTTTGATTCGCCGGAGCAGATCGATTCCGTCCTGATCTATTTGAGCGGGATGGACATCCAGGTCCTCAACCAGGCAGAGGTCGACCGGCAAAAAGAGCGCAAGAAAGAGGCCAAGGAGCTGGAAGGCCTTCCCAAGCGATCCGAAGGAACGTCTGACGACCCGGTTCGAATGTATCTGAAGGAGATGGGATCTGTCCCTCTTCTGACGCGCGAAGAAGAGGTAGAAATCTCGAAGCGCATCGAAAAGGCGCAGATTCAGATGGAAAAGATCATCCTGCGATTCCGTTACTCGACGCAGGAAGCGATTTCCATTGCGCACCATCTGATCTCCGGAAAAGAGCGGTTCGACAAGATAATTCTGGAAAAAGAAGTCGCCGATAAAAATCACTATCTCGTCATTTTGCCGAAACTGTGCGAACTCATGAAAAAAGAAGATCTTCTTCTGGAAGTTCTTCTGATTCGTTTGCGGGATGCAGCTCTAAAGAAAGATGAGCGCGTCCAGTTGATGGAAGACGTGGAAAAATGCCGAATTCGATCTCAGGCCTATCTGCGCCGGTTTTGCTGCCGGCATAATATCATCGAAGATTTCGGCGAAGTGATTTTAGCGAGCTACGATCGATTCCTTGCCCTTGAAAAAGAGATCACGGAACTGACTCCCCGCGCAGAGAAAAACAAGTTTGCGGCTGGAAAGCTTATCGCAGCGAAGCGCAAACTCTGCAAGCGCGAACTGGCGGCGGGCCGATCACTCGACGAGTTTAAAAAAGATGTCCGGATGCTGCAGCGCTGGATGGACAAGAGCCA
The DNA here is from genome assembly GCA_015661075.1 of Parachlamydiales bacterium. Lineage (GTDB taxonomy): Bacteria > Chlamydiota > Chlamydiia > Chlamydiales > SM23-39 > CAISYW01. The sequence continues at coordinate 31,135 of JACVQJ010000008.1, forward strand.
GGAAGCCAAGCGCGAAATGGTCGAATCGAACCTGCGGCTTGTCATCTCGATTGCAAAAAAATATACCAACCGCGGCCTCTCCTTTTTAGATTTGATTCAGGAAGGAAACATGGGCCTGATGAAAGCGGTGGAGAAGTTTGAATACCGCCGCGGCTATAAGTTCTCGACCTATGCGACCTGGTGGATTCGTCAGGCCGTCACACGCGCCATCGCCGATCAGGCCAGGACGATTCGTATCCCGGTCCACATGATCGAAACAATCAATAAAGTATTGCGCGGGGCCAAAAAGCTGATGATGGAAACCGGACGCGAGCCGACGCCGGAAGAGCTGGCCGTCGAGCTGGGCCTGACGCCCGAGCGCGTGAGAGAAATCTACAAGATTGCTCAGCATCCGATCTCATTGCAAGCCGAAGTCGGCGATGGCGGCGAGAGCCAATTCGGCGACTTTTTGGAAGATACCGCGATCGAATCCCCCGCGGAAGCGACCGGCTATGCGATTCTCAAAGACAAAATGGGCGAGGTCCTCGCGACGTTGACAGACCGCGAGCGCACGGTTCTCATCGAGCGCTTCGGCCTATTGGACGGCAAGCCCAAGACGCTCGAAGAAGTGGGCGTCCGCTTCAAGGTCACGCGCGAGCGCGTGCGCCAGATCGAAGCGAAAGCCCTTCGCAAGATGCGCCATCCGACCCGAGCCAAACAGCTGCAGGCCTTTTTGGATCTTCTCGAAGGCGAGTAAGGAGCTTTACTGTCCGCGGCAAGGTCTTTAAATTTTTCATCGGTATCTTTTGCGCTCCAGCGCATTGCTCGCACTCGCAAACTTTCTAAGTTTGCTTCGTGTCTCCGCAACGCTACTGGAATCACAAAATCTAACCGCCAAAAATTTAAGAACCTTGTCGCGCTCAGTATAAACTATTTTTGATAGTTGAATGCTTCCAACACCTTCTTTGCCATTAGAGTGATTCTAGTCCATTCAGGGGTGTCGATAAATAGTTGAGGGAGATCATTGTCGACCCAAAACTTTTTAAATTCCTCGTGGAATTGCTTCAGGATGTGTAATTGAATGTCTGAGATGCCATATGCCTTATATTCTTCGAAAATGGATTCTGCAGATGAGGAATAACAGCAAACAGCTTCGTCAAAATCGTCGCATTCGGGCCCTTCTCCTCTAATCCATATTCTTGTTTGGTATTCCTTATCGGAGATATGGGAGATGTCCCGAAGAAATTGACTTAGTATATAATTTCTATCTTCTGCTGAAAGATTCATAACTAATCCTTATATGTGAACTCGCAAAAAGGTATATGAGCATCTTGTGCATCCCGAGGAACGACATTACCAAATTTATCATACGTCTTCCCCTCTTTTGTCAAAATCACATAAGGTTCTTGTTGACATAGGTTTGGACTGTGAGGTTTCCCAGGCATCACTCTAATTGATGTTTTTGGCATGTTTGGATCGAGATATTCCATACCTGCGCCTTTTTCTGTTATTCTCACCAGAAAATTCACAGGAATGCCAACGGGTCTATCAAAAGTTGGGATGCCATACTGATGGATAAGATTTCTAATTTCTGTTTCAGGCATGGGTGTATTTATGTATGGATTGAGCTCTTCCTTAGCATTTTTGAAGAGGTCATAAGACGCTTGCAACTCTGGCTTTCCTGCAAAAAAATCTCGCCCCTTACCAACGACCTGCTCCAGGTTCCCTGCCTGTTTGAGCTCCGCCATCTGCTTGGCAGTCAGGCCAAGATCTTCGCCTGCTGTGAGAATCCGTTCAGCTGAGGTAATTACTTCTCCTATGTTGATTCCGGCGTTGCTTCCTTTGGCAACAGCTTCGAGAACAAATACCTTCTCTGCTGATTGCAAGTTCTTGCAGATGGCCCCGAATTCCTTCACTGCAATCGAGCCCTTTGCGACTACTTTCGCAGCTCCTCCTGGAAGGAGAATATCTGCGCCATGCCTACCAAATGCATATCCGGCCAACTCGCCTTTTTTGCTGTCCGGCAAGGTATCCCACTGTGTAATCAATTCGTGCACTTCAGGGGAAAGCGCAGCACCAACCGTCTCCCATTCTCCCGCCTTAACGAGTTGGCTGAGAGTGGCAAATGATTCATACACCTGTGAGCCGGTTTGAATGGGATGTGATACGAGATCGGTCAGAAAGAGCAGCATTCCTTCCCCCGAATCGTAAATTCCCTTTGGCAGCCCCTTAGCAAAGCCAAGCGAGAAATCGGTGACGGAGAACTCTTTGGGTGCTAATGACGTATACTGGTTATAATCCTGAATGCAAGCATCATATTGCCCCAGCTCAAATTGAACGGAGCCTCTTCCAAGATATGAAGTCGCGTTGGCAGGTTCTATTTCGATTGCCGTGTTAAAGTCTTGAAGCGCTTGGCTATAATATCCGGTAGATAAGGCCCAATCTCCGCGAGCCTGATAAGACAAAACGTTTAATTCAGGGGTAATGTGTACTTTTTCATCGAAAATAATGGGCAGGCCGCTTGGGAAATGAGGAAATATCAGGGGCGCTTCTGTTTTGAATTGTTCAGATGAGTTCAACCAATGGGTTACCCATGAATTTCCGGAGGGAGGATTGAGCAAAATCTCATCGTAGCTGGAAAACCGGCCATCAAAGTGTACGCCGCTATCGCCAAAGGTTATTTTTCCTGGAAAGGGAGTGGGATCAAAGGTTTCAAATGGATAATCTATTTTAGGGGCTTCGGTTGGAGGAGAGGGGTTTGGTATGGGATGAGGTTTCTCCTCGCTCTTTTGGTCGGAAGCTCCTGCCACTCCTGCTGCGCCCCCAGCGGCAGCGACGCCAGCCGCAGCTTCCTCCCCCGCAACAATAGCTATCACAACAATAGTTGCCACAACCGCTACGATAGCTGCTGTGATGAGGATTGCCTTTTTATGCTTCTTCCAGAATTTGGCCACTTTATGGCCAATTTTCCCCATGGCTCCTTTTGGTTTCCCCTTCGCACAAACAAGCATGTTATTTGCATCTCTGAGTTCTTCGATGTCCTTTTTCAGCAGCTTCTTGGCATCAGAGTCCTGGGCTGCGCTATGATTTGCTAGCTGTTCGAGTAAATTGATTTTTTCTTTCTTTTTTGTCCTCGTATCCTGGTCTGTAGGAGTAACAAGATCGAGAATTCTTTGTATGACTGGAGCCAGCGCGTCTATTTCTTCATTGGTAATTGCGCGATTCTTTAAACTTGGAATGCCTAAATTAGCTAGAGCGCTCTTTGTCTTCTCGTAAATATCTTCGTCAACATCGGTAATTTTTGCGCCGTTGTCATTCAGCCATAAAGGATCGAAGTTGGGTGGAGAGTACGTGCTATCGCTTTTCAGCCGACGCCAACCACTGCGTGAGGATGAAAAGATAATCGCATTTGTTTCTAATTGAGTGAGACAGGGTTTTGGAGTTGACTCTGTTACGTTGAGGCCATCCAAAGAGAGGCCCACATCAAATTCTAATTGTTGAACTTCCACGGAAATCCTCTAAAATAAACGCTTTGATTTTGCGGCAATTGCGATTTAAAATTGAAGTGAATAAAATGCTTACAAACGTATTTAAATTTTAAATCGAACTAATGGTTTGTTCAAATTACTTGGAAAGGGACGCCATTCCTGTGATTGACATAAAACGCACCAATCCTTGATATCATTAGAGATATGGGATTTTTGTTTAACTGGAGCTTGAGCAAAAATAATAAAAGCGACAATCCAGCGAATCATTTGATTATTTCTAAATAACGTTTTTGGAGCGTATCGGATTCGAACCGATTGCCTCAACAATGCCATTGTTGCGCTCTACCAATTGAGCTAACGCCCCATTAGGAGACCATGGAGATCTCCATAAGAATCCTAAGATGTTACGGGAGCCGGCCATTTCGTGACAATAGTTCTGGAATTCGTCTAAACTTCCATTTATACAAGCCGAGTGGTGGAAAAATGATTTTTGACAACGTTCCGGAAGCACCTCCCGATGCCGTGTTTGGTCTGTTGGGCGCCTTTAGCGCCGATTCACGGCCGCAGAAAGTCAATCTGCTCGTCGGCATCTATAAAAACGAACAGCTCCAAAATGAAATGATGCCCTCTGTGATTGAGGCTAAATCACAGGTATTGCCCGATGTGTCTCTAGCCGATTACTTGCCGATGGATGGCTCTCGCGACTTTGTGGAAGCGGTTGGCTCTTTGGTGTTTGGCGACGGAAATGTCTATGGCGCCCAAGCGATTGGCGGGACCGGCGCGCTGCGGATTGGCGGCGAGTTTTTGGCTCAGGAAGTGGGCAAGACGATCTATATTCCAGAGTTCTCCTGGCCCAACCATCGATCGATTTTTGAAAGAGCGGGTTTTTGCGTCGAAACCTATCCCTATTACGAGAGGACCCGACATGAGTTCGATGCGAATGGATGTTTGGCCTTTTTGGAAAAACTGCCCAAGCGCAGCATTGTGCTATTCCATGCGGCGTGCCATAACCCGACGGGCTGCGATCCCCAAATGAAAGAATGGGCCCAGATCGCTCGCGTTGTGCGCGAGCGCCAATTGCTGCCCTTTTTCGACTTTGCCTATCAGGGCCTCGGCGATGGGTTGGAAAAAGACGCCGCGGCCATTCGTTTATTTTTGAGCGAAGGACTGGAATTTCTCGTCGCTTATTCGTGTTCTAAAAATTTTAGTATGTATTGTCAGAGGGTCGGCGCATTGTTTGTCGTTACGCGCAACGGGTCTTTGAAAACCAAGATCGCCAGCCAGATCAAGCGGATCGTCCGCGCTGAGTTTTCCAATCCGCCGGCGCATGGAGCGATGATCGTTACGCATATTCTGAAGGGAAATCTGCGCTCACAGTGGGAAAGCGAGCTGGAAAAGATGCGCAAGCGCCTCCACCAGATGCGCTGCGAGTTCGTTCGGCGGCTGATGGCTAAAAAAACGAGCACCGATTTTCGTTCGCTTTTAGAGCACAAGGGCATGTTTTCATTCATCGATCTGGAAAAGCAGCAGGTGCAGCAATTGAGGGAAAAATTTGGGATTTATATGCTGGACAATGGCCGGATCAATATCGCCGGATTGAATCATAAAAATCTCGATTACGTGGCGGATCACATTATTCAGGTAATCTAATGGCTAAATTGCCGTATCTGTTTTTGGGGTTATGTCTTTTCGCTCTCGTCAATTTGCCGCAAGAATGGGCCAATCGGTGGCGCTCCAATGTGGTCGGTGCCATTTCACCCGCCTGGCAATCGGTCGGAACCGCGTTGGATCGGCCCGACGATTCTTTGCAAGCCATCGAGATTGCATCATTGCGCACTCAAAACGAAGTGCTCCGGAAATGGATGGAGGATGAACAGCGGCAGCACACCAAATCTGAAACGCTGGCGGCTCTGCTAAAGTCCAAAGAAATTCCCAACGATGCTCAGCGGCTGATTCAAAAAGAGCTGCATTATATTGCGATGCGCTCTGCATCGATGCCGGCTCAGGTGATTTTTCGCGAGGCGTCATCGTGGAGCAGCTGTTTGTGGATATCTGTGGGCGAAGCGGATAACGGCGTTATGGGGCGAACGATAGTGGCACAGAACAGTCCTGTCATTGCGAACAACGCGCTCATCGGTGTGGTGGAATATGTGGGTTCTTCGCAATCGCGCGTCCGGTTAATCACCGACGCCGGTCTCGTTCCGGCCGTGCGCGCTGTGCGCGGCGGCGCCCAAACAAGCGAGATCTGGCAGCATGTCGATGATTTATTGACCCGCGTTCGGGTGCGGGCGGATCTTTTTTCATCAAGCGAAGAACAAAATCGCTTTGTCGACATTTTGTCCGCTTTCAAGGGACGCCTGATCGCAGGGCAGGAAGAGAGATTGGCGAAGGGGGAGATTTGCGGCTGCAGCGAACATTATTTCCGATCGCAAAACGCGCTTTTGAAAGGGATCGGCTTCAATTATGATTTTGCCGACGAGCTGGGCCCGGCGCGCGATCTTCGATCGGGGCGGCCGCTCGGCGTTCATTCGCAGGAGGGCCGCGCGCTCATCCAGATCGGAGATCTCCTCGTCACAAGCGGATTGGACGGCATTTTTCCCACCGGCATTCCCGTTGCGATCGCTACGAAAATCGAACTGCTCAATGAGGGCAGCTTTACATACGATCTGGAGGCGAAACCAGCCGCCGGAGATCTGATGGATCTCAGCGTGGTCTTCGTATTGCCGCCTATTGGTTTAGTCAAGAGCGAATTTTAACGGTATATCGTCGAATACTGCATTGAACGTGGCTTTTCTAATTTTGGAAAAACAGGAATGATCCTGATTGAGCCAGCAATCATAAAAATTTTCCGGAGTCACCACTCTGCCGCAGTCAAGCAGATCGCGCCCTTTTCGGTGTTGATGCGGATCGAGAAAAAACATCGGTCGGTCGAAAAACAGAAAATCATAGCCGATCGATGAGCGATCGCCGAGATAGGCATCGCATTGATCCAGTAGCGGCAGGATCGGAGGATAATCGAGCAAGAATTGCAAGTGGCCATTTTCATATTGGCCGATGAGCCGCTCGATCTCGGGGGCGTGTTTTTCCACTGTGTTGGGGTGCGGTTTGACGATCAGATTGATATCGCTCGGCAACCCCTTCGCTAGTAGGGGAAAGGCATTCCAAAATGAGCAGTTGTTTTCGCAATCTTCCCAAGTCGGTGCATAGAGGACAGTGCGCTGGTCATGAGAAAATTGCACAGGAAGGGTTTTATAAAAGTCGCGCCTCTTTTGATAATAGTGGTGGCGGAAGCGTCCGATCCGCACGATCTTCGCCTGAATCGAGTGCTCCTTCAATACATTGGCCATTTTTTGTCCGTATACGAGCGCGATCTGGTCGTCTTTCAATGCATCGAAATAGGGAGCGATTTGGCCCTTGTCGGAGTGGCCGTGCGGCAGCCACAGGGTGGTGCAGGCGACGGGGCCGACGGCTGCTTGCAATAGCGGGCGAGAGGCGCAGCTCACCAGATGCGTCAAAGAAGAAATTTGATTGGAGAGGTGGATCGCGCTGCATTCGATAATTTTTACGTCGGGATAGTAGCGCGCAGTCAGTTCGCAGATGGTGGGGTCGCACACCATGAGCGGCCAATTGAGCTGGGCGCAAAAGGGCGCCAGGTGATCCAAATAATGGATTGACGAATCAAAAATCAATCCGGCTGCATTGCTATTGCTCATTAAATGTTATTTTGCGCTACTATGGCAACTTTTGTAAATGCCGTATCTATGGAAAAGAGCATCGACACAGCAGCGCTTCACAAGTGGTTTGATGAAAATCGCCGGACCTTTCCGTGGCGGGAAAATCCTACGCCCTATCGAGTCTGGATTTCCGAAGTGATGCTGCAGCAGACGCGCGCTTCCGTCGTCATTCCCTATTTCGAGCGATGGATGGAGCTTTTTCCCGATCCGCAGGTGCTGTCCCGCGCGCCGCTTGAAGAGGTAATCAAGGCGTGGGAAGGGCTGGGATATTACGGCAGAGCCCGCCATTTACATGAAGGGGCGCGCCAGATTGATTCGCAATTTAGTGGAAAAGTTCCCTCCAGGCGCGAACATCTCGAAAAAATCAAAGGCCTGGGCCCTTACATGGTCAATGCCATTTTAAGTTTTGCATTTCATCAGCGCGCCGCCGCTGTCGATGGCAATGTCTTACGCGTTTTGGCCCGCCATTTTCTCATCGAGGAAGATATTGGCCGCAGTGCAGCGAAGAAAAACATTCAAGTGCTCGCCGATGAAATGCTGGATGCCAAACGGCCGTGGGTCACGGCCGAAGCGCTGATCGAGTTGGGGGCGACTCTGTGCCAGTCCAAGCCTCTTTGCGATGTTTGCCCTCTCCAATCGAGCTGTTTGGCGTTTAAAGAAGACAGAGCGGAAGAGTTCCCTGTCAAATCGAAGGAACAGCCGGTAACCATGTTGACGCGGTCCGTGGCTGTGATCGAAGAAAACAACTCGATTTTGCTGCGCAAGGGAGTTTTGGGCAAGATCATGGCGGATTTGTACGAGTTTCCTTATTTCGAAGGCCTCGACCGTCCGCTGCCGCAGCATATCGGCACATTATGGGGGCTGTCGACCTCGTTCGTGCGCAGCCTGCCCCTGGTCCAGCACAGCTTTACCCGCTATCAGGCCCAGCTGTTTCCGATCCATCTGCGCGCTCTCGAGCGCAAAGAGATCAAGGATTATGAATGGATCCCCCTGGAACGTGTCGGCGAGCTGCCTTTTTCGGCCGGACATAAGCGGGTGTTGGAGCACTTTCTCAAACGGATGGATCCGCAACTGACGTTATTCTGATGGCCTTTTTCATAAATTCATCACAGAGTTCGGGCGAGCGAGGCACCGCCGGATCGGAGCGCAGCGGTTCGAATGACGAATCCATAGCCGAAGGCGCTATGGATGAGGAAGAGGATCGATCTGGCAAAGCCGCAGCCGGTCGAACTCCTGATGAATTTATGAAAGAGGCCATTCTGATGAACAGCATTCACAAGCGCTCGCAGGCCAATGTCTGCGTTTATCTGATTCTCCGGCGCAAAGACCAGATTCTCTTTTCATTGAGACAAAACACTGGCTATTGCGACGGGTATTATGGACTTGTCGCGGGCCATGTCGATGTCGGCGAATCGGCTGCGCAGGCTATGATCCGCGAAGCGAATGAAGAAGCCGGCATGGATCTGACGATCGATCAGCTGAAGCCCGTTCACATCATGCATCGGGTCAGCAACCGGGTCAACGTAGACATTTTCTACGAATGCGACGCCTATCAGGGCCACATCGCCAATCAGGAGCCGGACAAATGCGGAGCGCTTACTTTTTTTCCGCTGAGTGCCCTTCCCCCCAATTGTATCGACTATGTCCTGCAAGCGATTCATGCCGCTCATCGCGGCTGTTTTTTTTCCGAGGTGGGATGGTCATGAACATCTTGCATTTGGAAGCATCGCCCGGATGGGGCGGCCAGGAAATCCGCATTTTGCGCGAGGCGGAGGGCATGCGCCATCGCGGGCATACGGTGATTTTCGCCGTGATGAAGGGCGGAGGGTTAGTCTTTGAGGCATGTAAAGCGGGCTTTACAGTCTATGAAATTCAGTATCGAAGGTGGGCCTGGGCCTGGACGTTGCTGCGCCTGCTGATTTTGATGCAGCGCCATCAGATCGACATCGTCAACACCCACTCCTCGCTCGATAGCTGGATCGGGGCCATGGCGGCTCGATTTATGCGGATCCCCATTGTGCGCACCCGCCATCTCTCGACGCCGATCAAGCAGGGACTCAATAGCCGCCTTCTCTATGGAACCCTCGCTGACTACGTAGTGACGACCTGTTCGTCGATTTTGCCAATGATCGCCGAACAGTCGGGGAAATCGCGCTCATTGATGCGCTGCATTGCGACCGGGGTAGATCCCGAACGCATGCAGGAATCGAAGGAGCGCGTATTGGAATTTCGCCGGTCATTAAATCTGTCGCCGGATGATTTTCTTGTCGGCACTGCGTGTTTTATGCGCTCATGGAAAGGGATCAATGACTTTCTCGCCGCGGCCCATATTTTGCGAAATCAGAAACGTCTGCGCTGGGTGATTATCGGCGGCGGCCATCAGGACGCCTATCGGCGCAGGGCGCAAGAGCTGCAGCTCGAGAATATTGTCCATTTTACAGGCCATCTGCCGAATCCGGTATTTGCCCTGCAGGCGATCGATGCGTTTGCCTTGCTGAGCACCGCGCACGAAGGCATTTCGCAAGCGATATTGCAGGCCGCGTTTTTACAAAAGCCCCTCATCGCCACGCCGGTCGGCGGGTCGGGGGAGGTTTGTCTGGACGGGCAAACGGGTCTGATTGTTCCGCCGTTTTCACCAGAAAAGGTTTCTGAGGCGGTGTTGCGATTGATGCAAGATCCGAAGATGGGCGTGCGTCTGGGCCAAAACGGCCGCGAGAGGGTGCTCAACCATTATACTTTGCTGCATACCCTCGATGAAATGGAGGCGGTGTATCGGGACGTCTTGAGGTCGAATGGCTATTAGCGTTTCTCTCAGTCCCAGCATCAGTCCTGTGACCGTATCTTTGAGTAGATCGGGCAGGAGAAGTGTTCTACATCCCGAGCTTTCGATCGACGAGAACAACTGGGCCGTCACAGTGGCTGATCTGGGGCCATGCGCATTGAATCTGTGGCTTGGCTGGGCCGGGCATGCCGTGGTCGTGATCGAGTCGCTTGAAAATGGAACCTATCGTATGCGGCGAGGAGAATTATTGAAGGGGGTCCGGTTTGAAGAAACGTCTCTGGATGGTTTGCGGCAAGGGGCCAATGGAAAAATATTGCCAGAGGATTTTCGACGCAGCGAGACGTGGGTCAAAGCGAAAGCTCTCGTGCAAACAATGATCGATGAGATTTCCACCGAAGCGGATCGGGGCGAACCGATCCAAGTTCCTGCGCTTGGATGGGGTAATTGCCTGAAGTGGTCCAAGAGAAAAATTGCCCTATTGAATGTCTCATTGCCCTGGACTTTTTTTTCACTGCCCATTTGCGCGATTGATGCACCCGAAAAAGTATTGAAGCGGGAAAGAAAAATCGGCAGCGGAATGATTCTGCTGGCAGCGATTGTAGCCCTGCTGGGCGGTTTTGCAATCGCCTCGCTGATCGCTATGGGAACAGCGCTAGCGTTGGCGACTGCTCCCAATTATCCACAAAAAACATAACTCGCGTTGTTATTCAGCGCGAAGTTCCTCGGCTTCGGGGCATATTGGAGCGATAGAAATTTTTCCACCTTTACAGTCAATATCCAGAGAAATCGTCCGTTTGTCCAGCAGGCCGATGATTGTCTTCACTACTTGTTCTGTTGTCAGCACGTAAGGCAACCCATGAACAGCTGTTCGTAATGGCAGACCAATGGTTTTGGCCGGCTGCGCCAATGTTAACACCAATTCTGTGTCAGATTGGTTGCCGGGAGGCGTGATGTTAACCATGATGCGTAGCTTCAAAAAGAATAGGCCCATTTCATCGATGCCCCGTACTAAGGAAGGGAGCGTTTCGCTTACTGTGTTCTCCAAGGCAGAATAGATTCCATATGCCACTGGAATGGCATTGAATGCCACATAGCTTCCGGGCATTACGCGCGCTACGTATCTAAACCGCTCATCAAGTTTCTTCAATTTTTCGTCCCAATAGAGATGCAAACGATACTGCGTGCCGATTGATTCTACAGAAGCCTTTTCCTGGGGACCCCAATGACGAAATAAGGCAAGCTGAAGGTTTTTCGCAGAAAACATTCCAGTGGGATTGAACCCGTCTAGCCCCCAGATCAGATCTGCGGCTGGTAAGCAGCAAACCTCTGCATATCCTTCGTCTTGCGTCCCACTGGGCGATCCATTCATAAGAAGTTCGTTTACACAGCGACGCGCTGTTTGGCAGGTTCTTGAAAAGAGCATTAGTTCAGGGCCGTCGCAGTATTGAAGAATCTTAACAACAAGTTCGTTTGGAATTGTATTGTTAAATAAATAAGAAAGGCCTTGTTCATTTTCATTATTCCGAAAAAGAGGTGGAAGCGGCTCGGCTTCCAGAGGGTGGCGAAAACATGTTTTGATGAGCATCCCAATTATTGCATTAAAGGTATATGACAGAGTCATAATTGATAATTCAATCGCCTTCAGAATGCGCAGTGCTATCTGGAGACATTTTGATTGGGTCGAGCTGAGCGGAGAAGCGATCGCAGTCCAATCTCTTCTCCACCGTCGAAGAGGCTCTACCAAGCAATCTCCAAACCGAGCGTCCTTTGCATACAGTCTTGAAATACAGTGCATGATGCGTTCTCAATTTTTTTCTGTGGGAAGTTTGCGTTATGCAAGAATAAATTAAAACATAACCATTGTTTTGTTGTTATAATGCTCCTCAAGTAGAGGTAATGGATGGTGTTTCGAGCGAGGAATTCAGCCTTCAATGATCGACGAAAATGTTTCGTTAGGTCATTTGACTGGACTGATCTCTTGTTGAGAAGATGGAGATGAGCTAAAATTTTCTCAACTTGAGGTGGCCATGCAGCGAGATGAGATCTCTCTCAGTCTAAAAGATCAGTTTCTCCTTTCTTCGATGGGGCAATGGATGTCATTGCATCGAAGTCTTTTGATGAATGTCGGCACCGTTGTTCTGGTCGCTTTGGCGTGGGGTGTCGTCAAAATCGCCCGCGCTCCCCATCTGGATGCCGCGCGCCATGCCCAAGAGGCCTATGCAGCATGGAAAGCCAAACCGGAAGACGAATCGCTATATCAGGCACTGGATCAGGCTTGGACATCGGATTTGAAAAACGCGATGCGCGCTGACGTGGCTCAGACGCTGATGATGGCCGGGCGCGTCGATGAGGCGGAAAAAATGGCGCAAGAATCGCTCATTCGATTGCACTCGATCTCGCCTGTGCACGCTGAATTTGCCGAGATCAGCCTGATCATTGCCAAAAAACACTATCAGGAAGCCGTTGAGAGGTCCGTGTCATTGAAGGAAAAGCTGCCGGAGCATTCCGTGCTGTATTGCCAGAACCTGTGCCGTATCGCCTTTTTGCAACAGATGTTGAAAAATCCGGCGGGAGAATTCGTTGCCTGGCGCGAGCTCGAACAATTCGCGAACGATGAAAATAACAAGACCCTTGCAGAGCATGCTCTGAAGGGTCTTGCGGATCAAACCGTGAGTTTTACCAGTTACATCGAAGAGCGCAAAAAACAGCTCTAAATGGACAAAGTCCAGTTTAATCGTGTTCGCCGCCTTCGGCTCCGCGGTTCGGGTTCGCCGGTTTGTTGGCGTTCATGATTTGCGCATGGCGAGTGTAATAATGATAGGAGCTGCCTGCCAGCAAACCAAGTACGGCGAAAAGAATAAATGGAATAAAGATCGCTACGACGATTTTTACCGCACCTAAAATCATCTGGGTGGATTTTTCCTGCTTGAAAGAGAAATTGTAGAGTTGCTTGAGCCATCGCTCCACAGGCACAGGAAACAAGATCGATACAATCATGCCCAATGCGGTAAAGAATAGCGTGATCTTCGGTCCGCTGAGGAAAAAATCCCAACAGCTTGTAATGGTGGCGATGATGACCGCCGCGACGGAAAACACTTCCATCATATGCTGCCTTGTGAACTCTTCGATTTCTTTGACCGATACTCCTTCTTTCAGTTTCTCGGTGAATTTATTTTTGCTCATTGTCTTACCACCCCTCTCCATGCATTGACTGGACCCTTATTTTTATTAAATAGTTAATTTTAATTTTTTGCAATAGTTCTTCGATTATTCTCCCGTTCGTGAGTGTTTGGTGTTAACGTGTTTGTGGTGAGGCTGTTGCGCGTTTCGAGAGCCGTGGCTTTGTGGTGTCCTGAATCGATTCAAGGATCAGGGTTTGTGTTTTTTGGGGGTTTTTCTTAAACTAAAGCGTTCGAGATCTGGGATTCATCGAATTATGCTGTCTCAAGAATATTTTACCCATTATCCATCAAGACTTTTGTGGTCCGGCGGCGGCGTTCTCGGTGCATTCGTGTGTGTATCGATCTTTTTGTTGCTCCCTGTCGCTGATCAGCCGGAATTTCCTAAGCCCCCGCGTAAATCTGTGCAAAATACGGTGACCCCTGCGACAATTTCAGTGGATCTGGCGAGCCGGCTCCAACGGATGCTATGGGATTTGCCCTCTATTGAGGACGAAATTTTCGTCTCCCTCAGCACTCCAAGGCCCGGAACGGATCGATCCGAGCTGATCGCGCATGTTCGCCTTAAGAGCGTCCAGCAATCCAAACGAGTAGTGCTCCCCAGCCGGATCTATTTGTGTTTTAATGACAAAGGCGTTTTGAATTTTCAGCAGGAAGAGGGGCCTTTTTGGATTGATCTGGGGCTGGATGACAATGAAATGGTGATGGTTCAGGCGGGAATTGTCAACCGCGGACAAGAGGAAAAGCATGCCCGGTTTTCACGCTGCCCCGATGCGGCTGTGCTGCAAAAAGCTGAGGAATTTCCCGCTGGATCGGCTCTGCGCACGCTCGGCGAGGCGCGCTGGAATGGACCGGATTTGCTCGCCAAACTGGATTCTACGGAAGAAAAACAGAGGTTGGAGATTGCCTCTGCCGCTTTGATGGTCGGAGAAAATGACTGGATCGGCTGGAAGGGCGGGCGTTGGGCCAAGATCGCTAGCCCGTTTGATGCCAGGGATCTGATGATCGCCAAGATCCGCGCTGTCACGCCCCAGGCGCTGGAATGGGATGTATGGGATTCATCGCACACGAGGCTCGCCACGCCGCTGCAGCCCATCCCGGTGGTTCACATCAAAACCGATGAATGGATCACCGCCATCCGGATTCGCTCGGATAAGCAGATGAGCTGTTCGATTGAAAAACAGAGCGTGATCCTGCGCGTTGGAGATTGGGTCTTGAAGGACAACGGGCGCTGGCGCGTGTTGCGTAAAGCGGAAGAGAGGCAGCAAGTATTGAGTGGAGCGAAAAGCGGCGAATTGTTCGTTTTGGAAAAAATCGATTCCAAACAAAAAAGCATAAAAGGGAAACTGTTTTTAGCCAATCGATCGCAAATGACCCCTATCGAGACGAGCGCTGTGAGCGCAAAACAGGACAAAAAGAGTTTGACGCGTCGCGTACAAAGAGGAAAATCATTATGAAAATCCTGATTTGGCTTCCGGCGCTGATTCTGATGAGTACCGCGGGGTGGGCTGACGGCAATGATCCTGCCATCGTTCAGGAATTTGCCCAAGAGTCGATCTCGCTCAAAGAGCGCGTCCGGCATCAATACGACGAAGCCGCGCAATTGGTCCAGAGCGGCGCCGATGAGGCGCAATATATCGCGCTGTTAAACGAAATCAAATCCATCAAAATGGAAAAGGCCGCTTTGCAGGAAAAGTGGCGCAAGTCCTTTGCCAATGAAAGCAGCGATGAGAGTTATGCTCTTTGGGATATGGGCGAAACGACTCTGTCCCAGCTGGTCATGGAATATGGCGCCAGCGATTATCTCTATGTGATCCCGCCCGAGCTCAGCGCGATGAAGCTTTCTCTTTTTTCCAGCATTCCTCTGCCGCGTGAGTCGTGGGGAGAGATGATGGAGATGATTTTATCTCATAACGGCGTGGGTGTGAAGGCGTTGAATCCGTGGGTCAAGCAGCTTTACATTTTAAAGCTCGATCCGTCGGCCATCCGTTGCATTGTTAGCCGCGAGGAAGATCTGACCTTGGCCGAGCCGCACGAGCGAGTCTTTTTTGTCTTTTCTCCGAAAGCGGAGCAGATTAAATCGATCCAGGGATTTTTTGAGCGGTTTTCCGATCCAAGGCAAACGACGGTTCAGGCGATCGCATCGAAAATCGTGCTGGTTTCGACGCGCGAGACGGTGGAAAAGATGCTCGGCCTGTATCGCGCCGTATGGGAACAGGATCGCGGAAAGGTCGTTAAGCTCGTCAATCTGATGAAAATCGCTCCTGCAGAAGCGGAAAAAGTACTGAAAGCCGTCTTTGGCGATCCGGCGGCAAAATCCAGAGCGCCGTTTTATCCCGGCGGCGAGGATCTCTCGATCCTGACCTTGCCTCAGGGGCTGGTTTTGGCCGGTGAAGAAGAGGCTGTTTTGCGCGGCGAAAGGATCGTGATGGATCTGGAGCAGCAGCTGGAAGATCCCGGCGAAAAAGTCGTCTACTGGTATTCGTGCAAGCACTCCAATCCCGAAGATATCGCGGGCGTGCTGACCCAAGTCTATGATTCGCTGATTGGAGCGCAGATGGAAAAAAAGGGCGAGTCGCCTGCGCCCAGTACTCCCTCTCAAGAGCCGTGTCTGGCTCCGGCATTTCCCTGTCCGAGTACGGTATTCAATCCGGTTATGCCCGTGAACCCCGGTTTTATTCAGCCCGGCGTGATCGAACCGGGAAAAAAATCAGTCAATGGTAATTTCGTCGTCGACGCGAAGACCTCGTCGATTCTCATGGTCGTGCGCCGCGAAGAGCTCTTGAAGATCAAAAATTTATTGAAGAAGCTCGACGTTCCCAAGCGCATGGTGCAAATCGATGTAATGCTGGTTGAAAAGAGACTGACCGATCGCCGCCAGGTCGGGATCAATCTCCTCAACATCAACAGCAATTTGCAAGTGCCGCACGAGACTGGCGTTTCGTTCCAGACGGACCAGAATAAGCCGTTTAAGGGGCTAGTGCAATTTTTGTTCAAGCGGCCGCCCGGAAAGTTTCCTGGCGTGGATCTCGCCTATAATTTCTTGCTGGCGCAAGACGATTTGCGCATTAATGCCAACCCGACCGTTTTGGCGATCAATCAGACGCCGGCGCAGATTTCCATCGTGGATGAGATCTCGATCAATAACGGCGCGATTCAGCTGAACACGGGAACGGTCACCATTGAAAAGTCCTATACGCGGGCGCAGTATGGCACTACGATCGTCATGCTGCCGACCATTCATTTGCCCGATCCGGATGAAAATCCAAATCATCCCGGATTCGTTTCCCTGCATACGGATGTCACATTTGATACGCCCCCGCTTGCGCTCGACGATCGTCCTCCTGTCATGCGTCGGCACGTGGTCAATGATGTGCAAATTGCCGATGGCGAAACGGTCATTTTGGGCGGTCTGCGCCGAAAAGCGGAAGAAGACCATCGCGAAAAAATCCCGTTTTTAGGCGATTTGCCCGGTATTGGCAAATTGTTCGGCGCCGACAAAACGACCGAGACTAACACGGAGATGTTCATTTTTATTACGCCTCACATCATCCGCGATCCTGTCGATGATTTGCGCCGCCTGCGCCAGGAAGAATATCAGTTGAGGGCCGGAGATATTCCTGAATTCCTTACGCGGCTCGACGAGGCCAAAGAAAAAGAGCGAAAAGGTATTTTTGCGAACAGCTTGAAGATGCTCTTCGATCGGATCTGATATGACACTCGAAAAACCTGCTGAAGATATCAAAGCTCTCGCCCGGCGCTTCGGAATTCGGATTTGCGATGATATTTCCGAGTTTGTATTTGTCCGGGAAAAAAAACAGATCATTCCCTACGCATTCGCCAAGCAAAAAGGAATTCTGCCTCTCGAAGAGAGTGGCGGCGAGATCATTGCCGCGACGAGCGATCCGATGGATCTCGCATCGCTGGAAGAATTGCGCCTTTATTTAGATAAGAGCATCATTCCCGTTTACTGCAGTAAAGCCGTCCTTGAAACGGCGATTGAACAGTGCTATCGCCAGAAAGAGGGCGAGGCCAAACGCCTCTTTTCCGATCTATCCCAGCCTAAAAACGCTTCTGCCAAAGAAGAGATGGTCGAGGGATATGATTTGTTGGAACAGGGCGATCAGAATCCTGTCATTCGGATGGTCAACGCGATCATTCTGGAGGCCATTCAGCAGGGCGCGTCCGATATTCACCTCGAGCCGGGTGAATTGCAGCTCAGCGTGCGCTATCGGATCGACGGTGCGCTGGTGAAGCGCGATACTCCGCCCCGCGATGCCCAGGCCGCGATATGCACGCGGATCAAGGTAATGGCCAAAATGGATATCGCGGAACACCGATTGCCGCAAGATGGCCGGATCAAACTCAATCACGGCGGGCGGGAAATCGACTTTCGCGTCAGCACCATTCCCACTGTCTATGGCGAGCGGATTGTTTTGCGTATTCTCGACCGCGGCAATATTGTGCTCGGGTTGGAAAAGATCGGAATGGATGAAAAGACCCTGAAAGCGTTCCGCCGCATGATCCACGCGCCCGAAGGGATTGTTCTCGTAACGGGTCCGACTGGCAGCGGAAAAACGACTACGCTCTATAGCGCCCTTTCTGAAATGAACAGCGATGATACCAATATTTTAACGATCGAAGATCCTGTCGAATATAAGCTGAAGGGCATTTCCCAGATGAACGTCAATCCCCGAATCGATCTTGATTTTGCCAAGGGATTGCGCCATTTTTTACGACAGGATCCCGACGTCATCATGATCGGCGAGATTCGCGATCGGGAAACGGCGGAAATCGCGATCCAGGCATCTTTGACAGGCCATCTGGTGTTGAGCACCCTTCATACGAACGACGCCCCCTCGGCCATCACGCGCCTCGCGGATATGGGCATCGAGCCGTATCTGCTCTCATCTTCTCTGATCGGGGTGCTGGCCCAGCGGCTGGTGCGCCGCATCTGCCCGCATTGCCGGATTAGCTATACTCCGTTGGATGATGAATTGGCTGAGCTGGGTTTAACCAAAGATCAGCTTTCCGAGGGAAAACTGTTTCGGGGCGAAGGGTGCGAGCTGTGCTTTCATACGGGTTACAAAGGGCGCCATGGCATTTATGAGTTGATGCCCATGCATGCGAAAATCAAGGCGCAGGTGATGAAAAGCGCTGACGCTCAAGAGCTTCGAAAAGCCGCGCGCGGCTTCCAGATGGTGTCTCTTTTTGAGCAGGGATGCCAGCTGGTGACTCACGGCCTGTCGACCAGTTCTGAAATCTTGCGCGTTACGCGGATTGACGAAAAGGCGCAAATCGAGGGATGACGATATGGCTCTTTTCCGATATACAGCGCTTAGTGACAAAGGCCGGAGGGCGACCGGAATCATCGATGCCGAATCGCTTTTGGACGCCAAGCAGAAATTGATTCGCCGCCAGATACTGGTCACTGACGTCGCAGCCCTCGAAAAAAAGAAAACGGGGAGTCATCTCAATAAAGGTGAAGTTCTCCAGCTCACCCGCGAATTGGCGCGGCTGTTGGAGGCGGGCCTGCCATTATTCGAAGCCCTGAGTGTTCTCGAAGAAAAATACCGCGATCATCGCGCCCATGAATTATTGCTCGATCTATGCGATCAGATCCGATCGGGCCAGCCGTTTTCCCAATCGCTGGAGGCGCATCCGGGCTGTTTCGATGTTCTTTACTGCGCCATGATCGCCAATGCGGAGCGCGGCGGCCACCTTTCCAAAGCACTTGTTGAGATGGCTCGTTTACTCGAGCGTCAATTGCATGTGAGAAAAACAATTTTAGGCGCTTTGCTCTATCCGGCGCTGCTGTCGGTTTTTTGTATGCTGGTGCTGAGCGTGCTGTTGTTTTTTGTGGTGCCGTCCCTGTTTGATCTTTTTGAGGGCCGCGATTTGCATCCTTTTACGTCGTTTGTATTCGCGTGCTCGCGGCTGGCCATTCAGGGCAAGTGGATCCTCGCCAATGGTTTCGTTTTATTCATAGGTTATGTGCTTTGGTCTTTTTTTTCCCTTCGGGGCCGAGCGACTCTGAGAAGGGCTATTTTGCGCGTTCCTTTCTTATCTGAATTATTGGCTAAGGTGGCGCTGACGCGGTTTTTTAGAGCTACGGCCACGCTGATCGAGGGAGGGTTGCCGGCCCTATTTGCTTTGCAGCAGGCCAGAGACACCCTGCGCCATCCGGTGATCGAGAAATCGATGGATGAGGCCATCCAGGCGCTGTCTGTTGGACAGACCCTTCAACAGGCAATGGAGGGCCGCGCCCTGATCCCATCGCTCGTGCCCCGGATGCTCAGTATCGCCCAAGAGGGGGGCAATTTATCGTCGATGATGCATCAGATCGCCTCGATCTACGAGGAAGATTTGGAAAAAGCCATTACAAAAATCACCTCTCTGGTGCAGCCGATCTTACTGTTGGCATTGGGAGCGATGGTGGGATTCGTCCTGCTTTCAGTTCTTCTTCCGCTGACAGATGTGAGTTCGTTTGCAACATAAAAAATAAGGAATAACAGATGAAAAGAGCCTTTACACTGCTTGAAATCATGATCGTGATTTTATTGATCACCATCATTACCGGAGCGATCGGCTATAATATGAAAGGCGCCCTGGATAAGGGAAAAGCTTTTCGAACGGAAAGAGCGAAAGAGCAGCTTCATGATTTATTGCTCTATTGCTACTCCGACACGAAGGATACCGATCAAATATTGAAAAATGTCGAAAATGCCCTCACTACGACGGGCCTGGCCAAGAATCCGAAAGAGCTAATAAAAGACGGCTGGGGCGTGCCTTTTGAGATCAAGGCCAACCAATATAAAAATGACTTCATCATCCATTCGGAAAAACTCGAATCATACAATCACAAGCATAAGATCGGCCATATTGATTCTTCCTCTGTTGCTTCCGAAGAGGAGGAAGATTGAAGAAAGCCTTCACTTTGCTGGAGGTCATGATTGCCGTAATGCTCCTCGCAATAGTGGGCAGTATCATCGGCATCCGCATCAGCCGGGCTCTGGACGAAAAACAGTTTCAGACCGCTGTAAATCGGCTTTACATTGAATTGGAATCCTGCCGGCAAATGGCGCTGAACATGCAGGCCGATTGGACGGCTGTTTTGGAAAAGAAAGGTAAACGGTTTGTTTTGCAAAGACTGTGTCCCGAAACAGCGAAAAGCGGGGCTTTCGAATGGGCGGCCCCGTGCGAACTGGTTTGGAATGGGGAGAAGATCCAGCAAATCGCATTCCTTTTCGCAGCCAGCGGAAAAATTTCTCCCCAGGGACAGTTGGAGATCATCGGCACTCAGAGAAAAGTACATTGGGCTCTGCCGCAGATATTCATGTTGGATGAGGGAATTGGCGGCGCAATGCCGCGCCCGGATGATAAGAATGATTCGTTGAAGCTGAAATAAAATCAGGCTATGATCATTAATGCTATAGATAGGAAATTTTATGAAATGCAGGAACATTCTCTTTGCGTTGCTCTTGATTGGCGCCACATCTGTATTCGCTGATGAAAAACTAGCCCCACCACCTCCGATGTCGATCGCTCTCAAACCCCGCCAGCCCAATTGGCGGCTGGATATTGTCGAAACTTTTCCCACGGGTCAGCCGAAAAAGGTCGTTTTTTATGAGCCCAAGGCCGATGGCAATGAGCTTCCTGCCAAACTTCTCACCTATTTCGAAGAGGGCGGCATTGAATCGGAAGCTGATGTGACTCAGATTTCCGAAAACGAGCCGGGATTTTCCGTTTGGAATTCCACACTGGTTCCCCATGGTCCAAAGATTGATTTTTCCTCCAAAAATCAAGTGATTCGAGTCTCTCAGTTTAATCGCGGTTGTTTTCATGGCGAGAGCCGGGCTCTTTATTCGAGCGGGCAGACCCAGGCGATTGTCCGCTATTCGTTAGGTCAAATGGACGGTTTGTCCGAAGTGTATTTTGAAGATGGCCATAAAAAAGAAGAAGCGCGGTATCGCGATGGCAAGCTGGTGGGCGACTATGTTCAATATCACGCCAATGGCGCGCGCGCCGCGTTGATTCAGTACGCGAATGGTGAGATTCATGGAACAGCGACGGAGTGGTATGAAGACGGCTCTACAAAATCGCAGCGGCAGTTTACCAAAGGCAAATTGAATGGCGATGGAAAGAATCCGGCGATGATTGTTTACGATGAAGAGCGAAATATCGTTGAAGTTTGCGATTTTCGAAATGGCCAGCCGGTCGGATTGCATATTCGCTATCACCAAAACGGTAAGGAAAGTTACCGCGTCAGTTACAAAAATGGAAAGAAAGACGGCAAAGAGCAGGCTTTTGGCGAAGACGGAGCACTGCTTGCCGAAGGCGTTTTCAGCGAGGGTGTTCCCGTCGGCAAGCATTGGCGCAATTTCCCCAATGGAAACAGCGCGATGGTCGCTCAGTTCAATCCCGTTGGCGTCTTGATGGAGCCTGTGGTGGAATATGCTGAAAATGGGCAGTGCATCAGAAAATTCACTGTGCAGGGCGATCAGCGCCAAGGCCCTTTTACAGAATGGTATCCCGACGGTTCGATCAAATGCGAATATCAGTTTGAGGACAATCAATACGACGGCTTGCAGAAAGAATATTTTCAGAGCGGCCAAATCAAAACATCGTCTCATTTTAAAAAGGGCGTTCGCGACGGTTTGCAGGAAGAGTGGCATGAAAATGGCGTGTTGTCTTGCCGTATGCATTTCACGGATAATTCCAAAGAAGGCCAGACGGCATTCTGGTATTCGAACGGCGTTTGCAAATCGGAAGGGTATTTTCAGAATGATCGCCCGGATGGAATTATTTCCGAGTGGCATGAGAACGGGCAGCTGAAGACGCGGACGGAATTTGCGTCCGGCCTCAAAGAGCGCTGGAGCCGAGAGTGGGATGAAGCGGGCCATTTAAAATCGGAGGCCTACTTCGAAAAAGATTTGCCGCATGGAACGGCCATTACCTGGTGGAACAAGGATCAGATTCGCTCCCGCCTGCATTTCGATCATGGGAAAAAGGAAGGGATCCAGGAATGGTTCTATGAAAATGGGCAGCATGAGCGCATTGCATCATTTGTCAATGATCGCATGGAAGGAGAGTGGAAGTCCTGGTTTGCGGATGGCTCGATCAAGTCATTGCAGCGCTTCCGAGCGAATTTGCCTACGGGTGAGCATACGGAATATTTCCCGAAGGAAAAACCCGATCAAAAGGATACGGATCGCCTCGCCCGCCTCTATCATTTCGATGAACTGGGGCGTCTTCATGGCGAAGAGAGAGAATATTATCCAGGAAAGGTAGTCAAGTCCGTTATTGTTTATGACGAGGGCGCGCCGCATGGCATCAAGCAAATGTTCGATGCCGCCGGAGTACGTGTCGAGGAAGCCCATTATGTGAAAGGAAAGCTGGAAGGATCGTATTTCCAAAGAACGAATGATGGCCGCGAAGCGCTCTTTCAATATAAAAATAATTTGAAGGATGGGCCACACATCGTGTACTTCCCGCCGAATGAAAAAGGCGAAAAAACGATCGCGATCGAAGCAAATTTTGAAAGCGATGTTTTGCAAGGCATGCTCGTCGAATATAACGACAAGGGGCAAAAACTGGCCGAAACGCCGTATGTGGATGGAAAGAAAGAAGGTTTGGTCACTTTCTATAATCCCAAGGGCAAGATTTCAGCGACTCTGTCATTTTCACAGGATCGGCGCAGTGGATTTATGACGGAATTTTTCCCATCCGGTGCGATCTTCCGCGAAACCCCGTATCGCGACGATCAGAAAAATGGCGAAGAAAAGATGTATTGCGAAACAGGGGAGCTCGTATCGATCAGCCGATATGAAAACGACCAGCTCAATGGTCTTTGCCAAAGCTGGACGCCACAAGGAGTGTTAGTTTTTGAAGCGGAGTTTAAGAACAACCTGCGCCATGGGAAATTCAACAAATATTACGAGGACGGCCAGCCCTATTTGCAACAAAGTTATGTGGTCGATCAACTGCACGGCGTGAAGAAAAAATTCGATCGCGACGGAAAGGTGACCGTTTCAAATTACGAAGAAGGGCAGCTCATCAAAGACGTCCGCTAATTGTAAATAATTGGGAAAAAGATGTAATGTGGGTTTGCGGTAAATGACCGCATTTCTAAAGGAGAAAATCATGAGCGTTAAGCAACCCACAAAACCACAGCCAGCACCTGCTGGCAAGGCACCTACGCCTGTAAAAACTCCTCAGCCACAGCCAACGACACCGGGCAAAACGCCAGGCAAGTGTCCGTCGTGTAAATAGTCTTTCTACTCGAGCAGGCGAGAGCCTGCTCGAATTTTCCATGTCTACGTCCTTTTTTTTGCCCGATTCGATTTTTTACAGGCAATATTTCGGAAGAGATTTACCCGATGAGAATTTAATTTTTCTTTACATGGAAAATATTCGCAAGTATGCTCCTACTGTGGGGGTTTTGAAACTATTTCCCCACAACCAGGGAGCTCTATGAAAGCTACGCTTGAATTCGATTTTCTTGTTCGAAAACTGAGAGAATTTTTTCAGCAAAAAAAAGGATTCGTTGAGGTTCCGGCGCAGTCGCGTTTGTCGATTCTCGCGGCGTGCGAGCAGCCAAAAACGATCGCGCAATATATTTTGGGCGGCGCTTGCTATCCATTGCCGCAGACAGGACAAATGTGGCTGGAGCATGAGATTTTGCAAAACCCGAAATGGCCGGGAGTATTTTGCGTAACGACGAGCTATCGAGACGAGCCAAATCCAATTGAAGGAAGACACCAGAGAATATTTCCGATGTTTGAATTTGAAGCATTGGGCGATTTCAAGGATCTCAGGCAACTGGAATCCGATCTGTTGGCCTTTTTGGGTTTTTCTCAGCCGGTTTCGATTCGCTATCTCGATGCCTGCGTCAAATACCAGACGGATACGATTGAAGCCGAGCACGAATTAGCTCTAGCTAAAGAACTGGGCCCATCGATCAGCCTGGAATATTTTCCTGAACACACCCATCCGTTCTGGAATATGAAATACGACGGAAATGGGATTTATCAAAAGATCGATGTCCTTTTGCATGGTATGGAGACAATCGGATCGGCGCAGCGAGAAACTGATATAAAGCGAATGATTGAGCGTTTCAA
Organism: Parachlamydiales bacterium; assembly: GCA_015661075.1. Taxonomy (GTDB): domain Bacteria; phylum Chlamydiota; class Chlamydiia; order Chlamydiales; family SM23-39; genus CAISYW01. The sequence goes on from JACVQJ010000008.1 coordinate 55,417, forward strand.
CACCATTGAGAATGGAGAGTATGCCCACTTGCTGTTTTCAAAATTCGGCGAAGATCGCGTGCAAAGAGAGCTCGATCATTACTTGAGTTTGGCGATGCATCAGCGATTTGGAGGCGGGATCGGGCTGACGCGTTTGGCCAGAGCTATGCAGATGGAGGGGTTGTTTGATGCGGTCAGCAATGTATACGGCGATGATTTTGAACGCACTGCTTGCCTTTTTCCGGCACGATAGGATCGTTTTTTTCAACGAAGGCTGACATGAACGACATTCCAAAATGGTTTCCAGCCCATCTCCCCATTTACGATATTCACAAAACTTATGAAGAAAATGCCTCGGAAGGCCCGTTTTTTTGCCATCCCATTCCTTCGCGTCCGGAGAAGATTTCTCCAATCGATTTTCTCGGGCGGACGCTCAACTCGCCCATCGGCGTTCCCGCCGGACCTTTATTAAATGCCCGCTGGATCTCTCTGGCTTCCCGGCTCGGATTCGATCTTCTGACATATAAAACCATCCGAAGCCTTCCGCATCGGGGTCATCCATTGCCGAATATGATCTTTGTCCGCGCTCGCCCCAGTGGGGCCGCCTCCGTTCTTGAAAAGTATCCGAATGATTCCGAGGAACTAACTCTGACCAATTCTTTTGGAATGCCGTCCCAGTCGCGGGATTTTTTGTTAGAGGATATCGATCGCGCAGCCTCTTCGCTTCAGCGCGGGCAAGCCATGATCGTCTCAATTGTGGGAACGCCTCGATCGGGGAGGGGATTTGCCGATGATTTTATCGATGCCGCTATGATCGCGCGGGATGCCGGCGCCCAATTCATCGAAGCGAATTTTTCTTGTCCCAACGTTTCAAAAAGCGAAGGGATGCTATATCAGAATCCCGAGGCTGTTTATGAATTTGCCCGTGCGATCGCCAAAGCGATTCATCCGCTTCCCTTGATTTTGAAAGTAGGGCTTTTTCCGTCTCGCGAGATAATGCAAAAAGTATTGCAATCCGCATCATCGGCCGGCGTTCGAGCTGTTTGCGGCATCAATTCCGTCAGCATGCGAGTCGTCGATTCCAGGGGCTTGCCTGCACTGGGCGTTTCCCGGCCCACGAGCGGCGTCTGCGGCGCAGCGATTCGCGGCGCCGCCATGCAGTTTATTGCCGATGCCGCACAGATCATTCGAAAAGAAAAACTCGATCTGACATTAATGGGGTGCGGCGGATTGATGCGGCCCGAGCATTTTGATGAGTGCCTGTCTCTGGGAGCATCCATTGCCATGACTGCGACTGCCATGATGTGGGATCCGTTTCTTGCCCAACGCTACCACTGGAGGAACAAGGATGGAAAATAGAAAATGGCGAGATCTTACGCTTCGGCTTTTCGATGTCGGCGCGATCCGTTTCGGCTCTTTTAAGCTGAAAAGCGGGATTCAATCCCCGATCTATTTAGATCTGCGGCTCACGATTTCCTATCCCGACCTTTTGATGGATATCGCCGAAGCGATCAGCATTTCAGCCCATGAGCTCGCGTTTGATTTACTCTGCGGCGTTCCCTATACCGCCCTTCCTTTTGCCACCGTTTTTTCCATTCAACACTCGATTCCGATGGTGTTAAGGCGCAAAGAAAAAAAAGAGTACGGAACTTCCAAGCTGATCGAAGGGGTTTACCGTCCCAATCAACGCTGTCTGATTATCGAGGATGTCATCACATCTGGCGCCAGTATTTTGGAGACGGCCGATTCGCTTCAAAATGTAGGTCTGATCGTTCAAGACGCGATTGTCCTCGTGGACCGACAGCAGGGCGGCGCGCGCCTTTTACGAGAAAAGAATATTGCCGTTCATTCGATCGGAACATTGAGTCAAATCATGGAAGTCCTGGCGGAAGAAAACCGGATTCAGTCCGATTGCGTGGCGGATGTTCAAACCTTTCTTTTAGAGAATCAATTATGATTAATTTTGCTGAACGCGCACGCCTCGCTTTGCATCCTCTCGCCCAAAAGCTCTTTTTGCTGATGGAAAAAAAGCGAACCAATCTCGCCGTCGCCATTGATTCCACTTTCCAAGAGGAGCTGCTCGCGATGGCGGATCTCCTCGGCCCTGAAATCTGCATACTCAAAACCCATGTCGATATTCTGGCGGATTTTCACTCCAATCTGGGGTGCGCATTGAGGAAATTGGCAGACCGGCATCAGTTTCTGATATTCGAAGATCGCAAGTTTGCCGACATCGGGCAAACGGCTTCACTGCAATATGAAAAAGGACTTTACCATATTGCCGAATGGGCCGATTTGATCAATGCCCATATTGTACCCGGCCCCGGTCTGATCGATGGATTAAAAAAAATCGGCCGGCCTTTGGGCAGGGGACTGATTTTAATTGCGGAAATGAGTTCTTTGGGGACATTGGCGAAGGGACGGTTTGCCGACAAGGCTGTACAAATGGGAGAAAACAACAACGACTTTGTCCTTGGTTTTATCGCCATGCGCAAGCTGAGTCGGCAGCCGGGAATGCTCCACTTAACGCCTGGCGTTAAGCTCAAGTCTGGAAAAGATGCCCTCGGCCAGCAATATCGCACCATCGAAGATGTACTCGAGAAAGACAATAGCGACATTATTATCGTGGGCCGTGAAATCAGCCATGCGCCCGATCCTCTCTTGATGGCGAAAATCATTCGGGAACGCGCCTGGGAATGTCTTTTAAGGTCTTGGCAAGTAAGAACCCGGGTTTAGGCTGCTATTATGGTTCCGCAAAACGAGGGGATCAATATGTACAAAAATGTAGTGGCACACGGAGTTTTGTTTTTTGCAATTCTTTGATACAGGATCTGTTGCGAAAATCAGCTGTCAAGGTCGGGATTGGGGATGACAACTAAGTTTTTAAAAAAGATCTAATCTGGTAGGAATCACTTATATATGATTATGAACCGTTGGTTTCCCCTACTCGCCCTCATCAGTGGACTGCCTCTGTCCATTTTATTCGCTCATCCTCAAGATCCCACCGTCATACACGGTAAAGCCCAGTTTTGCCTTACTGACAAACTCATCGAGATCACCTCGACGGATCGGGCCATCATTAACTGGAACGGCTTTTCCATCGGATCTGATGAAATCGCCCGATTCCTGCAAGATTCTCCCCACGCATCCGTCCTCAACCGCGTCACAGGGAACCTGAAAAGCGAGATTTGCGGCAGCCTTCTTTCCAACGGCAAAGTATTCCTGATCAATGAACGGGGCGTCATCGTCGGCAAAGATGCGATCATCAACACCGCAGAATTTCTCGCATCAACGCAGGACATCCTCGATGAAAAATTTCTGGATGGCGATCTGACGTTTCAAGGTTCTTCCGACGCCGAAATCATCAATCTGGGAACGATTAATACAATCTCCGGCGACGCCGTGTTACTGGCCTCTCGCATTGAAAACCGTGGAGTGATCAAAGCTGAGGGCGGCGACGTCCTTCTCGGCTGCGGCTATGAAATTCTCTACAAACCCCACTTCGATCGCCCACTTTCCATTCTTTGCTCCCCAACAGCTGCCGCGCCCCTATTAGAAAACGATGGCTCGATTGAAATCGTAAGCAAAGGCGGAAAAGTCTTTCTCGAAGCCGGCGATGGAGCGATCATCAACGTCGGCTCCATCCATGCCGATGAATTAATTGCCGTATCGGCTCGCGCCGTCAATAACTCCGGCGAAATGACATCCGCCCGGATCGATATCGATGCGCAGATGTATGTAGACACGGAACCATCTTCGCTCAACGCCGGCTCCATTCACATTCTGGCTCTCGAAAACCTGTTTTCTTCCGGCTCCCACACAGCCCATGCGCCCATGGGAGGCCAAATCCTCCTCAACGGCGCCTCGATCTGGCTGTGCGCCGCCCGGCTCGATGCATCGGGCGAAAATCAGGGCGGAGAGATCTCGATTGGAAAATCTTTGGGAGATATCACAGCAGATCGGCTTTATGTTAGCCCATCGTGCATCATGACAGCAGACGCACTCGAGTCCGGCATCGGCGGCAATATCGATTTATGGTCCGAGAAAAACACCACGTTTTTGGGAACCGTCTCCGTCAAAGGAATCTCCAAGGGCGGCTTTGCTGAGATTTCTTGCAAAGACAATCTCGAGTTCAACGGCAAAGCTCCTCCTCGATCCCCTGAATATCATCGTCAGCTCGGTCACCGGCACCTATCCCAACTTTCAATTCATTGATCCCAATGCAGGCCCGACCAATGGCACCGGATTCGGCTCGACTGTCCTCCCTCTATCTACCGGCAACGTGGTCGTGACCAAGCCCAGCGATAATTTTACAGCGGCGACTGCCGGAGCCGTCTATCTCTATAACGGCCAGACCGGCGCGCTGATCAGCACTCTCTACGGAGGCTTGGCGACCAGCTCGATTGGTTCCGGCGGCGTCACAGCCCTGATTGGCAATGGTAATTATGTCATTAAAAGCCCTAACTGGGATGCGGCAGGACCGATTTCCAATGTCGGTGCGGCGACATGGGGCAGCGGCACACTTGGCGTTGCTGGAACCGTGAGCGCTGCCAATAGCCTGGTCGGATCTATCGCCCTCGATCAGGTATCCTCGGGCGGAGTGACTCCCCTGGTCAACGGCCATTACGTTGTATCCAGTCCATTATGCGATAATGTCGCGTTTAATTCAGGCGGAGCCGCAACCTGGGGCAACGGCGGAACCGGTATTGCTGGCGTTGTTGATGTGACAAATAGCCTCATGGGGGGAAAATCTTCCGACCAGGTATCATCCGGCGGAATCATTGCCCTCACGAACGGCCACTATGTTGTGAGCAGTCCAATATGGGACAACGGGGCCACAACGAATGTAGGCGCCGCGACCTGGTGCGACGGCACCACGGGCCGAAGCGGCCTGGTTGCCATTGCAAACAGTTTGTATGGTCCGGGTTCGGGAGACCAGGTGTCATCGGGCGGGATCATCGCTTTACCCAACGGCCACTATGTCGTAGCCAGTCCGATATGGAATAAACCCGCCCCCGGAGCGATTACGGATGCCGGCGCAGCCACCTGGTGCGATGGAGCCATCGTCACCGCAGCAACGGTTACGACAGCCAACAGCCTATATGGTCTAACCGCCAGCGACCAGGTATCATCCGGAGGAATATTCGCCCTCAACGGAAATAACAATTATGTCGTTTCCAGCCCGAACTGGAACAACGGCATTGCAGCGGCTAAATATGGCGCAGCGACATGGTGCGACGGCACTGCGGCGACGGTGGCCGCCGTTGCAACGACCAATAGTCTTTATGGAACCACGGCCAGCGACCAGATATCATCCGGTGGAATCACTCCTCTGGTTGCCAGCGGCCATTATGTCGTTTCCAGCCCGAACTGGGACGGAGCTTTTGCCGATGTAGGAGCTGCAACGTGGTGCACTGGCGCTGGGTCAACCGCAGCCGCAGTCGGAGCCGGCAATAGCCTCATTGGATCCACTCTCAACGACAAAGTATCTTACGGAGGAATTACAGCTCTGATCAATGGCCACTACGTCGTCAAAAGCCCCCTGTGGAATGGCACAATCGGCGCTGCGACATGGTGCAGCGGCGCAAGCGCTACATCTGCTGTTGTCAGCGCGCTCAATAGCCTCGTTGGATCCGTTGCCGGCGATGAAATCTCATCCGGCGGCATAACAGCTCTTGCAGTGAATGGCAATTATGTTGTGGCAAGCCCGCTCGTAGACAAGGGAACAGGAGATGGAACAGGCGCTGCGACGTGGGGCAATGGATTAGGCGGAACGTTCGGGATCGTCAACACGGCGAACAGTCTGATGGGCTCAGCTAATACCCATCAAGTATCTTCGGGCGGCATTGCCGCATTAACGAACGGCAATTATGTTGTGAGCAGTCCGTTATGGGACGGAGCCAAAGCGAATGTGGGCGCTGCAACCTGGTGCGATGGAACGATCGTCACCGCAACAACGGTTACGACAGCCAACAGCCTTCACGGCTCTTTCACTGGCGATCGAACATCTTCCGGCGGAATTTGTGCCTTGGCCGATGGAAATTATGTGGTCAATTCTCCACAGTGGAACAAGTGGTTGGATCCGACAGTAGCCGATGTCGGCGCCGCAACCTGGGGCGATGGAGCGATTGGCATTACCGGCGAAATCGTCCCAGCCACAAGCGTCATTGGACTGACAGCAATGACGAGCCTGGGATCGATTGTTGCAGACAGCGTCAATGGTACTTTTATTTGCCCGTTTCCCGCTGAATCGACCAGCGGCATCGTCCGCGTCGGCCTGAACAATCCATCCACCATTTCATTCGCGATTGGCACCGCGCAAACGATGACGATCCACCCGCAGGCTTTGACATACTTGCTGAATCAGAGCACTCCTGTCACGCTGGAAGCAAGCAATGACATCACCATTGACAGCCCCGTCACGATCAACAATCCCGGCGGCGCAGGGGGCCTTCTCACTCTCACGGCAGGGAACGGTGTTTTTCTCAACGCTGATA
>JACVQJ010000033.1 GCA_015661075.1 Parachlamydiales bacterium
AAGGAGCAAAACTAATTGTGGAATCTGGTTAACCAGTGAGCTTGAGGAGGCCCCTGGTTCTTGAGCGTGTACAGACCTGAGGCGCACATGGGCAAAGCTCCCATAGCGGAGTTTTGTCCAAAAATATTCTCACCTTTTCGGCAAAGCCGATTTTTCGCGGCTCCCGCTTCCAGCGGGAGCCGCTGTGCCAACAGCAGCTCCATTGCCTGAAAAAACCTTTTTGAATAACATCCATCCACTTTTTAGGCGGTGTCAATGATGAAAATACTTTTTTTGACAGCTCTTTTTGCTTCGGTTTGCTTTGGATCCCCGAATGCCAGTGACAATAAAATTCTTTCCCAATCCAGCCATGAAACGACCATCGATGGAGAATCAATCGCCTATACAGCTACCGTTGGATCAATTTCCATGCGCTCCATGGAAGGAACCGAAACCGGAAAAATCTTTTATACTTTTTACCGGCGCGAAAATGTCGATACCGGATCCGAACGACCGATCACTTTTGCGTTCAATGGCGGTCCTGGAAGCTCTTCTGTCTGGCTCCACATGGGAGCGTTTGGCCCCAAGCGCATCGTGACCAACATGGAGGGCCAAAAGCCGCTGCCGCCCTACCGATGGATTGAAAATACCGATTCGATTCTCGATTTAACCGATCTCGTCTTCATCGATCCCATCGGAACGGGCATCAGCCGTCCTGCCGATCACGGCGACGATTCTTTTTACAATATCCAAAATGACATCAGTTCCGTCGGCGATTTTATTCGGGATTTTGTGACTCAGGAAGGCCGCTGGAAATCGCCCAAGTATGTTGCCGGCGAAAGCTACGGCACTTTTCGCGCGTGCGGCGTGTCCGAGTATCTTCTGTCGCGCTACGGCCTTTTTCTTAATGGATTGATTCTGATCTCATGCGCGATTGATTTTCAATTGCTGGATTTTTCGCTCGACAATGAGCTGCCCTACGGACTTTTTTTACCGAGCTACGCAGCGACTGCCTGGTATCATCACCGCCTCGACTCGTCCATGAGTCTCGAAGAAGCAATGCAAGGCGCAAAAAGGTTTGCTCTCGACACTTTAATTCCCACCATGCTGCATGAGGGCAAGGTTCCTTCCAACCTGTATCCCGACATCGCAAAATGGACGGGGCTATCGATTGATCTCGTCGGGCGATATGACGGCATGATCGACGACGGAACCTTTTTTATTTCTCTTCTGGAACAAAAAAAGCAAGTCGTCGGCCGTTTCGATAGTCGATTTTCCGGGCAGATCCTGCAGCCGCGAACCCTCGCGAATTACGAAGATCCGTCCGAAAGTGCTGTCACGGGAGTATTTACTGCTTCTTTGCATGCCTATATGCTCGAAGAGCTGGGCTGCCATATTGATTGGCCGCGCTATGAGATGTATGGGTCTTTACCATGGAACTTCTCTACATACGGGTACCCGAATACGATGAACAGCCTCCGAAAAGCGCTGGTACTGAATCCAGCGATGCGTATCTTTACTGCCTGCGGATATTTTGATCTGGCTACGCCCTTCGCCGCTGCAGAACATTGCTTCCGCCGTCTGCATTTGCCGCTCGATGGCAACGTCACCTTCGGCTATTACGAGGGCGGCCACATGTTCTACATCAATTCGGCAGCGCTGAAGAAATTCAAGCAGGATTTAACCGGATTTTATCAAACTCCATAGAGCCATTCCCGATGTGAATTCTAAGGAGAAAATGGCAGACCGCGAACTCCCTGGTTTGTCAATAAACTTGGCTCATGTCGCAACCAGAGCTTTACTCGATGAGCGATCTGTTTGTATACTCACAACTATGAAAAACCTGACGATCGGAAATCTGACCATTGGCCCAAACGCACCACTCGCCATATTGGCCGGTCCTTGTGTGATCGAAAGCGAAGAGCATGCGATGTTTTGCGCCGCGGCCCTTCGCAAAATCCTGAAACGCTTTCCATTTTCGTTTATTTTTAAGGCCAGCTACGACAAGGCCAACCGCTCATCGATCGAGTCTTTCCGCGGACCCGGGCTGGACAAAGGTTTGCGAATCCTGGAGAAAATTAAACAGGAGTTCGACCTACCCATCCTGACGGATGTCCATTCCCCCGAAGAAGCGCAGGCAGCAGCTGCTCTGTGCGACATGATCCAGATTCCGGCGTTTCTCTGCCGGCAGACCGATCTCATCGCAGCGGCCGGGCGCACAAAGGCCGCCGTCAATGTCAAAAAAGGACAGTTCATGGCTCCCTGGGATATGAAAAACGTCGTCGACAAGCTCCTTTCATGCGGCCAGGACCGCATCTTGCTGACGGACCGCGGCACCTCGTTTGGATATAACAATCTGGTCAGCGACTTTCGCTCAATTCCCATCATGCAAAAACTTGGATTTCCCGTCTGCTTCGACGCGACCCACTCCGTCCAGCTGCCGGGAGGAATGGGCCACGCGTCAGGCGGCCAGAGAGAATTCATTCCTGTTCTTGCCAAAGCAGCCGTCGCAGTGGGCAGCAACGCTCTTTTTTTAGAATGCCATCCCGATCCGGCGTCGGCTCTGAGCGATGCCGCCAGCGTGTTACCTTTTGACGCTCTGACAGCCTTGCTGGAAGAAATCGAACGGATCTACAATGCCGTACAGCCAGCTGCTGGCAGAGTTCAAACATGTTCCGCCGAACGATAGCCGCTTTTTCGATTTTCTTCTGCCTGACCATCGCGATCGCCTACTGGAACCATGTGCGTTTGCGCCACAGCGACCGGACGGCCTATCGCCATTTTGTCCATGAAAACAGCACGCAGCGGGCGAGGCACGCTCTCGAGAATCACCCCGCCACCCAAAACCGCGAAAAAGTGCAAAAAGACTTCTGGATCATTCAAAACCATCAGCGCCAGCACCTGCGGGTTCAAAGCGAGCACTCCGAGCTGATTATTCATGAGCGCAAGGGCAAACTCGAGGCGGTTGAAAAACTGCGCAATTTGGAATGCTGGCTGCAGGAAGGGGTCTGCGACGAGCCCTCTATTTTGCAAAAACCGATCTTTGGCTCGACCCATTTCGCCCTGCAGCAGGTGCGCCACTTAACGGCCGATGAAGGCATTTATTTTTATCCCTCGCATCACTTTCTCGCTCAAATTGTTCATCTGCAATTTTTTCGCCTGCCCGGCCGCGATCTGCCGCTGCAAATCGACTCCGGCCTGGCTTTTTTTTCCGGAACCGCGACGGAAGCCAGCTTTTCTGCCTGCGGAAAATCTCCCACATTCACGGCCCAACATCTGCATGCCTCCTTTGACCCAATGCGAGGACTGCCGTGATTCTCATTGCCTCCTTGATGGGTCTCTATCAACTCCAGTCAGAAAAAGCCAAATACGATGGACGGGATCTGATCTTGAACGAAGCGGTGGAGATCACTCACCCCATCGGCCGCATCAACGCCCGCAAAGCCGTTTTGCAAAATTTTAAAATGGACAAGCGATCGCCCTTTCAAAAGCTGATTCTCGATGGCCAGGTATGCGTGCATGCCCAGACGCCGAATCGCGATATCAATCTGTTTGCCGACCGGGCCGAGGGAGAAGTCGATGCCGGATCTCTTTTTGCTTTTCAGAGCCTGCGATGCCTCGGTTCGGTCGAAATCGCGACTAGCGATGGTTTCAATGCCAAAGGGGGCGAGGCAAGGTATCAAGCTCTGGCGAGCAAAGGCGGCGCCATCGAATTGATTCCGTCTTCGCTGTCTCAGTACTGCTTTCTCACGCACGAGCGCGATCATCTCGAGGCGCGCAAGGTGCGCTTCGAGATGGACACGATACAGATTATCTGCGATGAGCCGAAAGGAGAAATCGACGCGCGATGGAAAAAAAATACCCCCATCGCTTTCCATGCGCATCGCCTCAAATGGCAAAAGGATCTCACCTTGGAAGGAGACGTCTCGCTCACTCAGTCATTTTCGCTGCACTCCGATCTGATCCGCCTTTCTTTTTCCAATGACGGACAGGGAGAATTGACTGAGGTCATGACCGAAGGCCCCACCCATATGGCCTTTCAGGGCAAAGATTCTACCCTGGATTGCGAAGGGCGTTTATTTCTCGACCCGGCTGTCCGGCAATTAATGACCGCTCAGCCCCTGCATTATCATGACGAGCGCATCCGACTCGAGGCTCTCAGCGGACGGCTGACCTACGATGAGACGGGCAACCAGCTACAGCCCGAGGCGCTCTATTGCGAAGGATCCGTGCGCCTGATTTCCTCAATCATTCAGAATCAGGAGAGCTTCGCCCTGGCCGAACAGCTCGTCTATTTTCCCGCCACCCGCACGATTATCCTGTCCTGCCGCTCTCCGAATCGCGTACTCTTTTGGCAATCGAGCGGCGAAATGACCCTGAGCGCGCCAGAGGTGCAGGTCCGCTTCGATTCCAAAACGAAAAAAGAAACGGTCCGGGGCATCGGAGATGTCCATTTCCGCTTTACGATGCAGGAAGAAAACACCATCGAAACCATTTTTTCAAAATACTTATGACAACTCCGCTATTAGAAGTGCGCAATCTGGTGAAATACTACGGCGGCAAAGCGATCGTCAACGGCTTGTCCATGCAGATCATGGGCGGCGAGGCCGTCGGCCTTCTGGGGCCCAACGGAGCCGGAAAAACGACCGCATTTTATATGACCATCGGACTGATCCGCCCCGATGAGGGCGAAGTCTTCTACAAAGGCGAAAACATTTCAAATCTACCGATCCATGAGCGCGCCAAACTCGGCCTCGGCTATCTGGCCCAGGAACCGTCGGTCTTCCGCCATCTCACCGTCGAAGAAAACATCTTGTGCATTCTGGAAACTCTCAACCTATCCAATCTGGAGCAAAATGAGCGCCTCGCCCATTTGCTCCAGGAACTGCACCTCGATCATCTCAAGAATAAAAAGGCCTCCAGCCTGTCCGGCGGCGAAAGAAGACGCCTGGAAATCACCCGCTCCCTGGTCACGGAACCCTCGCTCCTGCTGCTCGACGAGCCATTTGCCAATATCGACCCATTGGCCGTGCAAGACGTCAAAAACCTGATCCGCCACCTTCTAGGCAAGGGCATCAGCGTCCTGATCACCGACCACAATGCCCGCGAAATCTTTTCGATCGTTCATAAGAGCTATCTGATCCAGGAAGGAAAAGTGCTGCTATCGGGGACGGTCGACGAGCTCGTGAATGATCCGCAGGCCCGGCGCTCCTATTTTGGCGAGGACTTCAAGCTCTGACAAAACCTGATCAACGGCAATGGCCTGCATGCAATCGCACACCTTGCTCCCACCACACCCGTCGAGATAACAGGGTCGGCAGCTCATATTCGCCATAGCAATGCGGGCATAGGGGTTGCGCCAGGGCCCCCAGGTGATTTCAGAGGTAGGCCCGAACAGGGCGACCACCGGCGTTTTCAAGGCGCTGGCGATATGCAGCGGCACCGAATCGCTGCAAATGAGCGCGCTCGACATCTGGATGAGCGCTGCCAGCTCCTTCAAGGACAGCCGACCCGCCAGATTGCAATAGAGCTCCTTCGGCAGATCTTTGATGATCTCGTCAACCATTTGCACTTCGTCATCCGACGGCCCCGAAGAAAATACGATCCGCTCGCCTCTTTCAATGAGCCGCTGCGCGAGAGCCTCCATTTTTTGCGCCGGCCAGCACTTGAAGCGCCAGCGCGATGCAGGATGGATTAAGATAAATTTTTCAAAGCCGACGCGCTGCCGAACAGAATCGATCGCAACATCGGGGACCGACAAAAAGAGCTCTTTTTCGTCATCCGATGGAAAAATTCCGATGCGTCGCAAAGAGTCGAGCTGCCTCTCCACCGTATGGCGCAATGTGGGGCAGTTTTTTACTTTGTGTGTATAGACTTTTCTTTGATCGACGCCCACCCGGATCGCAGCGCCGCTAAAACGGGCCGCCATCGCCCCCCGATCGCCTTCCGTCAGGTTAATCATGAGGTCGTATTGATTGTTCCGGATGCGCCGCAACACAGAAATTTCTTTTCCTAAACGGCTCAGCCATGGGAGTTTCTTCCACTCTAGATCATACTGCAGTATCTCGGAGATCGCGGGGTGGCCCTCCAGCATCGGAGCCGCCTGTCCGTAGACATAGGCGTCGATTTGCGCTTGGGGAAGGGCTTTTTTGAGGGCAAAAAAAACAGGACTCGTCAGCAGGACATCGCCCAAATGGCGTAATTTCATGACAAGCACCCGCCGAACGCGGGTTAAATCGGGGTAATTGCCGTAAGCCACAGGTGCGCCTCGAAGAAAAAATGCAATTTTATCCTGAAATCTATTTTTGAGTGATGAGTTTTATTCGCCGGGTCGGATAGAATAGCAGTTCAAAATACATTTTCGGAGATTCTATGGCGTCAACATCAGCACAAACAGTGGAACAAACTCTATCGATCATCAAGCCCGATGCGGTCGCGCAGAATCAAATCGGCAATATAATCGAATACTTCGAACGCGAGGGGCTGATTGTCGCTGCGGCCAAAATGGTCCATCTATCTGCTGACCAGGCGAAAAACTTCTACGGCGTTCACAAAGACAAGGACTTTTACAACGAACTCGTCGAATTCATGACCTCCGGTCCGGTCCTCGTGATGGTTTTGGTGGGAGATAATGCTGTTTCGCGCAACCGCGAGATCATGGGCGCGACCGATCCTTCCAAAGCCAATCCCGGCACAATCCGCGCTGATTTCGCCACCAGTATTGAGCGAAATGCCGTCCACGGCTCCGACTCATTGGACACTGCGAAAAAGGAAATCGCTTTCTTTTTCAAAGCGAACGAAATTTTCCATCGTTCATAAGAACGCTTGGCTTACGGCTCCAAACGTTTGGGTATAACTTTGCAGGCGTGTGAGGTTTTCACTCCCTAATATTCTGGCTGCCGTTTGAGCCTCGCTCCGACGCCCCATTTGCATGAGTAACTGTGGCAGCACCTCAAGATTATCAGGAGTAATTACGGGGGATATTTCGCTAATTTGCATGACGACAGCGCCCATCTCCATGGTGTGCGTAGTTTCTCTTGATAATAGGCTTGGCGAAGCGATCATCCGGTGATCAACGAACGTCCCCAGTAACGAGCCCAAATCAATGATTTGCAGATTTCCATCAGAGTCGAGCTCGATTCTAGCGTGCCGACGAGACCAGCCACCATCGGGCAGCAAAGAGATATCATTGCAGCTGAGGCGGCCCAAAGTAGTGCTGTTAGTGATAAATACAATCCGATCCACGTATTGCCCCCCAACAGCATACCGTAATCGATAGAGAACAAATCGGTTACGCAGCTCAATCGCGCGCTCAAATGAAATGGGTACGCCCGCCGGCACGTCCTCTATCGGGTTATACCTTCGAGCAAAATAAACCTGACCGATTGCCAGGATTTTTCTATTGCTGAATCCAATCGTAACATCGCCTTTCCTGAGAGCATCGCCCGACAATAGAATCGATTGGCTGCGAGCGATGATGTGCGCTTGCCCACTGACATTCACGATGACATCATCGGAGACGGCATGCAGTGAATATACATATGGATAGTTTTGCATATCGCATCGAATCAAGGCGGCGCCCGCAGGCAGGCCTTTTATATAACAACCATCGTATTTTTCTCCGCCGATCCAATATCCGCTCTTGGACGCCTCGGCAGTATCAATGTGCCAGGCTTGCGGCGTTGCAGTTTTGCTATCTTCGATTCTTAAAACAGGGATCACAGTGTCGGCACTTTCAATTTTACTAATATCCGCCCTGTAAGGATAATTGATATATGTGCGGTTTGTGCAATCTTTAATTTTTTGGCAATAGAGCTTTTTACAATTCAAATCCCACAGAAGAACAAAATCCGCCGGACAAATAGCAAGAATAATTTTTACTGCATTGATACGCTCGCAGAGATATCGCTGGATGCTGTGAAAACTGTCTAGAGAATCGACAAAATAGTTATTCCTATTCATAGCGAAAATACGATCGCCCGGGCGAATCACACTGAAGTGTTGACCCATCGACAATAATGCAGTATTCGTTTTTTTTAGATCATCATTGAGCGGATAATAAACAAACCCTTCCACAGCTCGATCAGAAATCGCTTCCTGTTTTAGTCTCGCGACAAACTCCGGCGTCATCAAATCAATGGGCGTGCAGCCGCTATCATCCTTTTGGGACAAGAGCAGAGCCGCATCGGGTGCATGGCGCAGAATATCGATAAATAGTTCTGGATTGCTTTGACCACGACTATTTCTGACCGCCATATGTGCGAGGTTTCTGCTTTGTGCAAAACGCTGGGCAGACATCAGACTGACAACGTCGGCAATTTCAATAGCATTGACGGGCATATCTTGCACGCTCTTGATTTCTTGACGGCAAATGGGACATCGGGAATCGAGATTCCGCGCTTGTTGTAGCGCAACTGAATTAAATATATGGCGAGCGCTATCATCAATTGGGCGTCCATTTAGATAAACATGGGCATCGGTCGTGCCCAGACTCTCGTTCTCATGCAAAACGCACACAATTCGGCAAATGGGGTTTCCTGCACTATCACAAAAATCTTCGAGTGTAATCGGACACTGTCCAACTGGAACTGGGACTTGATGCTGAGCTGCAACTTGAATAAACGTTTGCGTCACCGCTCCCAAAATAGCTGAATTAGAAATAGCGCACGTCTGGTTTGACATGTGAATGCTCCCAAATAGTTGTCTCACATTAACAAAAAAACACACGTGAACTCAATATTTTCTTAATTTTATTCAAAATATTTTTTTACTTGACGTCGTGGCAATCTTGATGTAAAAGTGGGTTTTTTTCTAGGAAATGACCATGTTTTTGCAGCAACACTCCATCTCGAGCGATCGATTTCCCGATGAGCTGCGCGCATTGTGCCAGGACGCCTTGCGGCGATTTACATTTTTTGACGATTCGCTAACAAAAGGCGCTCTGCGGATGATCGTCAATAGCACCGTCGAGTTCTGCCAGACTCGCTCCATTTCCCATCTTCGCACCATCATCCTGGCCCAATTCTTTTTGCAAAAAAAAATGGAAGCGGCTCTTAAAACCGACTTCGAACAAAAACACATATTTTTACGGTTTTTTCGAAAATCTTCCCGCATCTGCACTTGCATTGCTTTTTCCAACTCGCAGGGATTTCAACGCGAACAATTTCTCAAAACGATCAATACTCTTCTTCCCGGCATTCAAGAAGAAGCGGGTTCATTTTATTTATGGCACCATCCCGATTTGCCCTATTTTCTCTGGTATATAGAACTGCACAAACTGAGAGGAAAAGAGCCAATCTTGAAAGATCTCAGAGCAATTGAAAAAGTTCTGCAGGAGCAGCTTTTAGCGGCCTCTTCATTGACCCCCGCGCTTTTTTGGCCCTATAACAAAGAAGAGTCGTTCCGACAGATCCAGCTGCTCAAAAGAGAAATGACGAGCAAAAAAGACATGCCTCATGTCTCCATTCATTTTCTCGAACAGCACCGCGCATCCCTCGAATTTTTTATCCATCTCATTCGCCCCAAAGCATCCGAGCCCATCGACCAGGCTCTCAATCGCCTCCCCGACTCGCTCTGCTATCTGCGCTATTTTCATAGCGAGAGCAAAACGCCGTTTCCTATCGAAATCGAAGGCTTTTCAATCAACGTTCCATCGCACGTATTCGACATCCAGGACTCAATCAACTTGCTCTATGCGCGGCGCTATGTGCTCAAATTCCTTGAAACCGTGATCGGACCTCTGCGCGATTTCAATGGAGGATTATTTGCCCAGCAGCAACAGCATTTCGAAGCAATCCGCATTCATTTGGGCGCCCGGATTCCCTATTTCGATCTCTTCGCCGAAAGACTCTTCTATGCTCTTCATCCCGTCGAAACGTGGCTCTCACTCTCTTTGAATGAGGCCGAGGAGCTTTTTTGTGCCTTTTCCGAACTGATCCAGGAAAAAAAGACCTTCGCCATTCGCAGCAGATCCAACAGCTTCACCATCATCAAAACAGCCGATGGCACCGATCGCAGAGGGTTCAGCCTCAACAACATTGACACTGAATCCACCTCATATGCCCAAATTATCATCGGCGGATTCCACTACCTGTGCCTGTTGGGTCCTGACGCGAATGTTGCCAAACATCTGATGATCAACCCCATAGCCGAAAATCGGAAAACCCTTCGACTATGCATGCAGGAAGGAGCGCCTCCTTCACTCAATCCTCAATGCTCGTCCAGCGATTTGCGATGCTCTCTGCTGACAAAACTCCTCTTCGACGGACTCACACGCCTCGATTCTACCGGTGCTCCGGAATTGGCAGGAGCGGATCAATACAGCATTTCTCCTGATAAATGCACCTATACTTTTCATATTCGCCCATCGTACTGGTCGAATGGGGAGAGCGTAACCTCGCTCGATTACGCGGCCAGCTGGCAATGGGCGCTGCGCGAGCATTTAAGCCATCCTGAGCGATTCTATTTGTTAAAAAACGCGCGCTTAGTCAAAGAAAACCGCTGCACTGTGAAGGAATTGGGCATCCGCGCAATCGATACTGAAACCTTGCAAATCGAATTGGAGCGGCCCGATCCCCGATTTCTTCACAAGCTGGCCCACCCGACTTTTTTTCCCATGTTCGGCCATCTTCGCGAACCCAAATGGTTCAACGGCCCCTATCTTGTGAGGGAACAATCGAAAGATGGACTTATCCTGGAACTCAATCCCTATTTTTGGAATAAGACTCGCTCCTTTTTGAATCGGATCGACATTCGATATCTTGAAAATTCCAATGCGATTTTTTCTCTTTTCAAGAAAGGAGAACTGGATTGGATCGGCGATCCGTTAAACACACTGACTGTCGAACAAATCGAAAACCTTTCCCAAAAAGGCCATCTAAGAAAACAGCTCGTCCAACGCCGGCTATCGGTTTATTTCAATACGACGCATCCTCTGCTGGCATCGGCCAAAATCCGGCGCGCATTGAGCCTGGCCATCGATCGAGGGGTCATTTGTTCGTCGATCTATCCCGATTGCGAACCGCTGGAGCCGTGCAATGCCAACCCGGCAGCGGCCGCTGCTCTTTTTCAGGAGGGCATCCAGGAACTCGGAATCAGCCTCGATCCCCTCACCTTAACCTTCTCACAACATACGCGGCGCAAAGAACTGGCCCAATATCTGCAGACAGCATGGCAAGAATGTTTGGGAATCCCCGTTCAACTGGAAGCTCTGGAATGGAATGATTTCCGCAGCCGGTTTGAAAAGAGAACCTTCGAGATCGGCGTGACGATCCAAAACACAGTGGATGAAGATACGCCCGAATTTTACGAACGGTTCGAAAATGCCAGCTCCTGGAACTTTTCCCAGTGGACTCATCTCCCCTACCGTGAAACCATTGTCAAAGGAATCGAAAATAAAAAATCTGACTGGAAAAAAACGGCGCAAAAGATTTTAGCCGATGAAGTGCCTTTTGCACCTCTGTTTAACTATGTGCATTTTTACGCACAACATTCTGAATTCGATGGGATCCGATTCGATGAAGAAGGATGCGTCGATTTCAGCTGTATTCGACAAAGAGGCAGGGCTATTGCATGAAGAATACCTTGACATGCTCTGTTCATAGCAGAAAAACATGATAGGCATGATCGACGAAGCGTCGGCAGGATGAACAGGATAAAATTATATTATCCTGCATATCCTGCCGATCCTCCCGCGGAGCGGATCCTGTTATTCTTTTCAAGGAGTTCATCATGCAATTCCCCTGGACAAAGAGGCACCAAATGTTGAATGAAAACCTGCAAATCATTATTGTTTTCTTAACTATTTTTTTAACATCGTGTCAACCTGAAAACCAGAGGGACGAATCAATGCAGACATTAAAAATTGACTTTCAGGAAGGCGACCTCCCTTCGCTCCATCCTCACGATGTTGTGATCTATCTCCGAGGCCTATCCATTGTCAAATCACTGTACGAAGGACTCACTCGCATCGATGAGCATGGGCAAGCTGTATTGTCCGGCGCCCGGTCTCTGGAAGTATCGACCGACCGCCTGCGATACACGTTTACTTTGCGCGACAATGCCTGGTCCGACGGCACTCCGGTCACTGCGTTCCACTTTGAAAATGCGTGGAAAGAAGCTCTATCGCCAACATCGACATGCCCGCGCAGCGATTTGCTGTACATGATCAAAAACGCTAAAGAGGCAAAAACTGGCCTCGCCCCAGCAGACAGCATCGGAATCAAGGCAGTGGATGCCAAGACGTTTGTCGTAGAGCTAGCCAATCCCTCTCCCTTCTTTTTGGAATTATGCGCCCAACCGATCTGCGCGCCTCTATTGCATCCACAAAAAAAAGAGATGGCGGAATTTAACGGCCCTTTCATGGTGTCCCGATGGGAAAAGGGCCATTTGCTGGAGCTGAAGCCGAATCCCCATTTTTGGAATCGAAAGAACGTCTTATTATCCCAAATCGATATCTACATGATTCAAGATACGAATACGGCCTATTCGTTCTTCAAAGAGGGAAAGATCGATTATATCGGCGCGCCTCTTTGCGCCCTGACCTCGGAACAAATCGACCGATTGAAAGAAACGAAAGCTCTGAAATCTTGTCCGATTGACCGCGTCCTGTGGATCTTTTTGAATACCCAGCATATATCTCTTTCATCGCCGCTCATTCGCCAGGCACTGAGCATGGCCATTCAACGGCAGTCGATCACAAACCACATCATCATGAGCGGCCATCCTCTCTTCACCCCGCTTCCAACGACTCTGCTCCCTCTGCCCACCCCCATCGCAACCAAAGAAGATCTGACAGCCGCCAGAAAACTCTTCGATCAAGGGCTCACAGAACTGGGGTTCACGAAAGATACGCTGCCGCCGCTGATCATTACCTATTCTCAGCAGGCCAATCGCAAGCAATTGGCTGAATATCTACAAGAGCGCTGGAGCCAGGCGTTCGGGATCAAGGTGCAGCTGGAGTCCAAGGACTGGACGACGCTGCGAACGAATTTGATCAAAGGTCTCTTTGACATCTCTTTTTCCTATTCCGCGCCCTATTACAAAGATCCCATGGAACTGCTGGACTATCTGGCATCGATCAATTCATGCAACTTTTCCCAATGGGTTTACCCTCCGTTTACGAAAAAAATCGACATCGCTAAACAAGAAAAGGAATTTCAGAAGCGAACCATCATCCTGGGCGAAGCGCAGCAACTACTAACGGAACAAATGCCGATCATTCCTGTCTGTACAGACCGCATCATGTTTGCCACCCATCCCAAGCTGCAGGGATATGTTTATGATTGTCTGGGAGCCATCGACTTTAGCTATGCCTCATTTAATCAATGAGAATGGTTTATATTTCGAGCAGATAAATTAGTTTTTGGTTTATATTTCGAACATGAAGCCTAAATTTTGATTTGAGTAATAAACATGAAAAGACTAATCGACTGGCATTTAACGACTTGGAAAGACCAGGTTAAGCGCAAGCCATTATTATTAAAAGGCGCAAGACAAGTCGGAAAAACATACTCCGTTCGGCAACTGGGGAAGCGATTTGAATCTTTTGTGGAAATCAATTTTGAACTCACTCCGGAAGCAAAGACAATCTTTGAAAAAGACTTGCAACCCGAAAGAATTCTTTGGGAACTGGGCCTACTCGCTCACACAAAGATCGTGCCAGGAAAAACACTGCTCTTCCTGGATGAGATTCAGGCAGCGCCGCAAGCGATTCTTTCTCTTCGCTATTTTTACGAGCTCATGCCTGATTTGCATGTCATCGCGGCAGGCTCTTTACTCGATTTCGCCATTGAAAAATCAGGAATGCCGGTCGGCCGTGTCAGTATGCTTTATGTCTATCCATTTTCGTTTATGGAGTTTCTGTCTGCTACACAAAATGGGCCATTCATTGAGGCGATTTTAACAAAAAAACCGTTTTCAGAGATTCTCCATAACCAACTGCTGGATCTTTTAGGACAATATCTCGCAATCGGAGGAATGCCTGAAGTCGTCCGTGCCTGGGTTGAAACAAAAGATCCCCGGGCCAGCTATGAAGCGCAAAAATCACTGATTGAGACCTATCGCCAGGACTTTCCAAAATATGCGAAAAGACACCAAATCCCCTATCTGGAAGTTCTTTTTAATCAAATCCATCATTTTATCGGAAAACAATTTAAATACACCGCAGTTCATGGTGAATACAAAAAACGAGAGTTGGCGCCTTGCCTTAATCTTTTGCGAATGGCCAATGTGATTCACCAAATCACACATAGCGCAGGGCATGGGCTGCCTCTCGGAGCTGAGGTAAATCTCGAGAGATTCAAGCTCATTTCGCTCGATGTAGGACTTGCGCAAGGTCTTTTAGGACTCGATTTGACTGCCTGGTTCTTGAATCCGGATAAAGATCTCATCAACCGCGGACCGATCGCAGAGGCATTTGTCGGACAGGAACTGCTCTCCTATGCCTCGCCAAAGTCGAAGACGGAACTATATTATTGGAAAAGAGAATCGAGCGGATCGTTGGCAGAAGTGGATTATTTATATGATTTTCAAAACACGGTCCTTCCCATTGAAGTCAAAAGCGGCCATGGCACTACCTTGAGAAGCATGCATCAATTTTTAGATGAACATAAAAAATCGACGACAGGAATGCGATTTAGCGCTGAAAACTATTCAACGTCAGAAAAAATTATCTCCCGCCCTCTCTATGCTGTAGCCACTCTTGCTCATTCAGATCAAACTAAAGCTTTAGGCTATCTATCAGCAATGTAACAGGTCCGTCATTGACGAGATGGATCTGCATTTTTGCGCCGAAGATGCCCGTTTCCACGGTGAGGCCGCTCTTTTTGACCTCTTGAACGAAGGCGTCATAGTACGAGCGGGCGATGTCTGGCGGCGCGGTCTCGGTAAATGAGGGCCGATTCCCGCTTTTGCAATCGGCATAGAGAGTGAACTGAGAGACGATCAGCACGGATCCCTTGATATCGAGAAGCGACAGAATCGATGAGTACTCATAAGGGATGTTACGATATTTAGCCACCGTTCGCAACTCAGTCATTTTAAATGTATTGCGAAAAATCCAACGGGATTTTGCGGCCATAGAAGAAAACATAAGGAACAAAATCAAGAAAAGGAAGTATGCTATTCGCCAAACAAAATTAACGTGAGACTAACAAACGAAGTCTTGTATCCCAACACAAAAGTGATTTGGTCATGGTTTTGTGGTGATCTTATAAAGGGAGGGGGTTGGCAGCAGCTGACAAAAACATAAGCATTTCTTGACAAATCTACGCAAAATGCGTAGATTTTGTGCTTATGAAAGTAAATATTGGAACAGCAGCGAAACATTTTGGGGTTTCTCAGGAAACTCT
>JACVQJ010000009.1 GCA_015661075.1 Parachlamydiales bacterium
TTTAATCTCTTAATTTATTTTTTGATTGCGAGGTCCTATTGTTATAGACACCTCACACAAGCGTTCCTTACTTACTCTTCTCTTCTTCCACTGTCAAAACATCAGCGAGGGCTCTTCGGCTCTCGTATTTCGCTTCTTCGGCCGCTTGGCAGATTTATTGAAACGAAAGGTAATAACTTACAAAAGATGCCTGTTTTCTAGCAATCCTTTTCCAAAACCACCTTCGTCAACATGATCATATCCACCTCATATTCTATGCTTTGTTTGATTATTTTAAATTTTTTACTCCCAAAATCCACGTTTACGACTTTCTTGTTTTTGATCCCAAATGACCAAAATCGGGCAAATGGGCCGAAAAAACCATCGGAACCGTCCCTACACTGCGAAAATGCGAAAATGTGAAAATTTCCATGGGAAAATCGAGACAAATTGGCTTGTCGTGCAAATTTTTATTGGCACATAAAAGTAAAATAATTATTGTAATGAAATTGAATACACCCTCTATGGAGGGCATGTCTGGACGAAAGGACAGACAAGGCCTTCAGAGGGTGAATAGATGAAAAAGAGGGGCAGACAGCTCACTCAAAACGTGAAAAACTGGAGATTGTTATGAATTGGAACAATTCCTTGAATAGGATCATGGTAGGAGCGGTTGCTTCTCTTGTAGCAACAAGCGCCTATGCGATCCCGAAAGGATCTTGTGAAAAACCCGTAGATGTGTGCTGCGATGAGCCAAGACCTGGCCCATTTGCTTTTTCTTATCCCAAAGATGTGAATCTCGCCTGCCCGGTTGATTTTTACGTCAATGCAGCGTTCCTGATTTTCCAAGCCAAGCAAGATGGTATGGAATTTGGCCTGCGTGATAGCGACGGAGTGAATCTGCCGATCACTCATGGTGAAATCCTCGGATTCTCCCATAACAACAGCGACTGGGATTACAACCCGGGTGTACGCGTCGGGCTGGGGTTCTATCTGCATCATGATGCCTGGACCATTGACTTTGATTGGACCTGGCTTAATATCACTGATTACGCTGAATACTCTTCCTCTAACGGGGGAATGATCATTCCAATATGGCTGCCGCCGATTCAACCGGTCGCTACCTGGCGTAGTCTCTCTGCGGTTTGGGACGCTCACTATAATACAATCGATGCTCGGCTGGGCAAGCCTTATCACATCAGCCGATACGTTGTAGTAAAACCTCATTTCGGTTTCCGCGCTGCCTTTATCGATCAACATTTCTCTGTGCACCACGGAGGGGTTTTTAACGGCCAAACGGATGCTATCCACCATGGCGATAACAATTTCTGGGGCGTTGGCGCCAGAGCGGGTATCGAATCCGAGTGGATCGTTGGCAAAGGCTGGCAGCTGTTTGGCAATTGCGCCGGTTCAATGCTGTTCGGTAAATTTGATATCGATCAGAATGTTGCTTTAGGCGCTGGCGGTTACAATACGGGCTTTGATCTCGATTGG
The DNA here is from genome assembly GCA_015661075.1 of Parachlamydiales bacterium. Lineage (GTDB taxonomy): Bacteria > Chlamydiota > Chlamydiia > Chlamydiales > SM23-39 > CAISYW01. Next base: position 1,474 of record JACVQJ010000009.1, read on the forward strand.
CACAAGTATGACAATGTGCCCAACGTCGATATCCAGCTTGGTATCGCCTGGAACAAATATTTCAACAAGAACAAGTATCGCATTGGAGTGGCTGCTGCTTATGAATTCCATGAGTGGTTTGACCAGTTCAATATGAAGAGATTCTTCGGTACTACGACCGCATCGAATCCAACAACAACCTATCAGTGGCAAACCGATACCGCTTCACGCGGCAACTTGACGCTGAACGGATTTTCTTTCAAGCTACAGCTCGATATCTAAGCTATAGTTTGATCCACAAAGTTCAAAGACCTCGCCGGGGAAACCCGGCGGGGCTTTTTTCAGAGACCCGCCTGCAGAATATCGTGCATGCGCAGAAGACCAACGACTTGACCATTGTCCAGAACGGGCAATACCGTGATGAGGCGGCCCGGATCTGCTTCCATCTGTCGCATCGCTTCCCAGGCCAGATGATTCGCGGCCACCCAGCGAGGACTGGGCGTCATCAATTCTTCCAAAGTACTTTCCAAGGCCAGAGAGCCCATCGATTCCAGCCCGCGGCGCAAATCACCGTCTGTAAAAATCCCCTTCATCGTTTGGAAATCATCAACCACAATCAGACATCCGCACTGTTTGGCCGACAGCTGGGGCAAGACATGGATCAGCCGGTCCCTCGGATGGCATAGCGGCAGTGCATCGCCTCGCAGCATCAGATCGGAGACCTTCAATGAAATCCGCCTTCCGATGAATCCTCCCGGATGATTGAGGGCAAATTCATTCATCGTGACCTGCTTTTGGCGCATCAAGGCGACGGCCATTAGATCGCCGAACAGCAATTGGACGGTCGTGGACGTCGTCGGCGCCAGGTCAAACGGGCACAGTTCGCGCTCGACGGGAAGAATCATGGAATGATCGCAGGCAGTAGCCAGGCGCGATTGGCGGCTCGATATGATGGCAATGCTGACAGCCTGGCGCCGGCGCACGAAGGGCACGAGCTCCAACAGTTCCTGCGACTCCCCGCTCTTACTGAACGCCAAAAACACATCCGATTCGGCCACATACCCCAAATCCCCATGGACAGCATGGGTGGGATCGAGAAAAAACGCCTTCGTGCCCGTGGAAAGAAACGTCGCCGCGACTTTTTGCGCGATATGCCCACTTTTCCCCACGCCGGAAAAAATGATCGTTCCTCGACATGCCATTAAAATCTGCACAATCGCTTCCGCTTTTTGAGAGTCGAATTTCTCAAAATAGGCGCTGAGATAATGCTGTTGTTCTTGCAAAAGTTCTCGAATCATGGCTTTCATTCTTGAAGTCGGCTGAAAAATTGTCTAGTCTGAATCTACGATCCATGTGAAAAAAATACTATGAAAACAAAGCTGATTGCACTGCTTCTTTTGATGATTTTAGGGCCCGGCATCGCCATGGGCGGACCATTTCTGACCGGGAACTGGAATGGCGCGCGCCAAAGGGCGCACGATGCAGGGATCGATTTTTTCGGATCATATGCGACTGATTTTGCCGCCAACCCGATCGGCGGCCAATCCCAAGGCTGGACCTGTCCCGGTTCGTTTGATGCGGCTGTCTCTTTCAATCTGGAAAAAATATCCCGCATTGGCGGATGCAGCTTGTACAACTCCATCTCATGGCGCTATGGCAACAGCCTTTCGTCGGAATACATCGACAATGAATTTCCCGTTCAGCAGGTCTATGGCGGGCAAACATTTCATCTCGCGGAACTCTATTTGCAAGAGAGCCTGTTCGATCAAAGTCTGACCATCAAGTTGGGACGGTTGTGCGGCGGCAATGATTTTCTCGCCTCGCCGATCTACTTGCGATACGTCACCGATGCGATCAACATCAATCCTATCTCCATTGTTTATAACGCCTTTTTTTCCACGTATCCTTTTGCGACATGGGGCGCTTATCTGGATTTTCAGATCGGCTCGTATCTTTTCAAATTCGGCGCCTACAACACGAACGTCAGCATCTGGAAAAATAAATTCCACGGCGCCAATTTTACCTTCGACAGCCAGCAAGGGCTTTTTCTCATCACTGAATGGGCCTATCTTTTCAAAAGCCTCCATGGCCTTAAAGGCCATTACAAAATCGGCGGTTATACCATCACAGGCCAGAACGATCATCGCACAAATGGATCTGTCCCCAGCAATTATGGAATGTATTTCCTGTTCGATCAGATGTTCTATGTTCATGATTTAAGAACCGATCAGGGCCTCACCGGATGGGGTGCCTTTCTCTATGCCCCCGCCGACCGGAATGAATTTCCATTCTTCTTTGCGCTGGGCCTGGTGGATGAAGGACTTATCCAGTCGCGCCCCCACGATGCCCTCTGTTTGGCAGTCGCCTACGGACATTACAGCTCGCAGTTGAACAACTCCGAAGTTCTTCATCTACGGCAAAAGCTCTTCGGTCCCTTAGATCTGCGGTCTAAAGGCGCCGAAACCCAGATCGAGCTCAACTACTGGCTGCAGGCGACGCCCTGGTTTGCTCTGACTCCGGTCGTGCAATACATCATCAATCCCAAAGGCTATGGGACGATCAAAAATGCATTCGTGACAGGAATCCAGATCGAATTAGATCTTTAAAAAACATAAAAGCCTTACCATAAAATGCTTACAAAGCATCGAGGCATATTTACAAATTTTTGCTAGAATCCTTCTTATAAACATTAGACACATATGGGATTAGGCATATTTCCTTTAGATTCTCGACTCGAGCACAAGGTGTTCGAAAAAGAAAACCGCTGGGTGATCTTCAAGGCGATTCAAGACGACCAGGGTCATTGGTATGACATTTCGATCAGCGCCGACAATCTTAAAACCTTTGAATCGCGACCTAACCTCGCTTACGAAATTCAGCAAATAGTATACGGATGTCTGGAAGCGCTCCAAGAGCAGGAAAAAGTTAATCAAGAATCATTGAACTCCTTCCTAAAGGAAGGAGATTCTTCGACAGCTAATGGCGGGCGCTTAAAAGCGCCCGATAAAATAAATAGCTCGGCTTACCCGCCCCTGAAACCCCCCGCTTCGCATGTTTACAAAACAAAAATAGCCAGTCAGTCCGCTTTCGATGCACTCAAAGCGCGCCCAGGCACATATGAACAGCTAAATAAATACCACCCGACGACGGACTGGACGGAAGCGTCCCAGAAGAGAGCAACATTCCGAAAATCCCGAAAAATCAAGACAGTTGCCGATGGACTCGATGCTCTGCGCACAAGTTTGAACGGCGGTACAGTGACGGTCTGCCCACAAGACTCTTCCACAGATTTTTCACCTGGCCAATGAGCATACGCTCGCTCAATCAACTCGGCCGGATCTAAACTTCCGCTAGCGGGAGTTTACTAGTTATTTTGACGATATGATGCAAGATTTTGAGTCGCAATCGATTATATTTTTGAGTGTATTACCCAATCGGCTAAGCACGAAAAAATATAATCGATTGGCGTCAGATCGCGCAAAATAACTTGTAAACTCCCGCTAGATCGACAAATCACTCTCGAGATGCTTTTTCAGATCGCTCAAAAAGCCGCAGCCATAGATACCATCCAGCACGCGATGATCAAACGTCAGAGAAACCATCATGACCGAGCGAATCGGCGTCGTATCATCCGGCATGACGAGCACTTTTTTGGTGATCGCCCCGAGTCCGACGATCGCGACTTCGGGATAGCGGATGATCGGAATGCCGATTTGCACGCCTGTCATGCCGAAGTTTGTCATAGTAATCGTTCCATCCTTCACATCATCCGGAGACAAAGCATGGCGGCGGGCCCGATCGGCCAGATCGGCGATCTGGCGCGACAGCGCGGCCATATCGAGCCGGTGCGCATGGCGGATCACAGGAACCATGACGCCCTGATCCACGCTCACGGCCACACCCAGATTGACAAACTTCTTCATGACAATCGTGTCGTTTTCCAGCGATGAGTTGATCAACGGATAGGCTTGGATGGCACGGACGATGGCGCGGGCGGCAAAGCTGGAGATCGTGAGTTTCGCGCCGGTTTTTTGCAGAAAATGTTCTTTTTGTTCCTTGATGAGTTGAACGACACGGGTCACATCGATTTCCGTCATCAAGGAGGCATGCGGCGCCTCATAAAAAGAACGGACCATGTTGTCGGCAATCGCCTTGCGCATCGGCGACATTTTGACTCGCTCCAGCGGCTCTGATTCTGTTTTTGGGCCGCGCGCTGAGCAATATTCTTCGACGTCTTTTTTCGTCAGACGGCCTCCGTGCCCTGATCTCGGAATCTTTTCCATTTCATTGAGATCGATCCCCTTTTCTTTCATCAGACGCATGACGGAAGGGGTCAGCAGATCTTCCGGCACAGCTGTTGCATCCGTGGGAGCGGCAACCACCGGCGCCGTTTTTTTCGGAATGGCTGCGGCCGATGTGGAGAGAATCGCCAGCGTTTCGCCGATCCCCACCTCTTGATGGGGCAAAGCCAAAATTTCCAGCAATACGCCGGACGCGGGAGAGGGAATCTCGCTATTGACCTTGTCGGTCGAAACTTCCAAAAGCGGCTCGTCCAATGCGACCGCATCGCCTACTTTTTTAAACCACTGCACAACCGTGGCATTCACGATGCTCTCGCCGAGTTTGGGAAGAGTAATTAATAATTGTGGGTTCATCATTAGATCAATTGTTCATCTTTAGACTGATTTTTTCAATGAGATTTTGCCATTCGGCCATTTGGGAAATGATCTCTAATTGCATTTCCAAATAATAGATCGGCAGAGCCCGGCGATCGAAAGACAATTTGACGGCATCTTTTTGCGTGCAGACCAGGCACGTGGCGCCTTTTTCCCGGCACCTTTCTGCAAACCGCTCTAAACGAACAGGATCTGGCTTTCCGTGATCAGCGAGGATCCAATGATCGACTATCTCAAAGCGCGCCTCTTTCAGGGACTGCATAAAGCGATGCGGCTGGCCAATCCCGCAAAAAGCCCCGGCCCGGCGCACCTGTCCGATCTCCTGAGGCTGTCCTTCCAAATCAAGTATTTTCTCGAACCGCTGCCGCACACCGATGAGAGGCGCCTCACTCCACCGGCGCAGGGCCGTTTCCAGAGTGCGGGACATCGACCCATTGACGAACACGGCATCGGCCTGTCTGAGACGGCTCGGCGAATCGCGGAGCAGGCCGCACGGCAAGAAGGCCCCATATCCGAAGGGATTGGCCGCGTCGACGATGACAAAATCAAAATCCCGCCGGAGCCGCCGGTACTGAAATCCATCGTCGAGCAAGAGAATGCGCGCTCCGCCTTGAATGGCTTTTTCGCCCGATGCCACCCGGTCTTTCCCCGCATATGGAAGAATCAATGGAAGTCGCCGGGATAGCATCGTCAGCTCATCGCCGAGTGGCAAAGAAGATCGTTTCGATTGATAGCCGCGCGATAAAATCGCGATCGGCCCCAACGGCTGCAGACTCTGGGCGAGCAGATGCACGAGCGGGGTTTTCCCGCTGCCGCCAGCGACGATGTTCCCCACGCTGATGACGAGGGACGGCAAGCGGCGAGCGGGAAGAAATCCTCGATCGTAGAGCCAATTCCGGATCCGGGCGGCGGATAACCAGCCCAGGCTGATCAAACGTAAGCCCAACGAATGGCTGAAGCGGCCTTCCTGCGCGGCAGAAAAAAGCTTATCGCGCAGCTGGCTGAACATAGGGAGAGACGCCCGAAAAAAGTTCCTGTTCGACGAGTTCAATGATTACGTGAATCGCCGCCATGTGGGCCTCTTGCACGCGGTCGGAAAAAGGAAAACCCGAAACGATCCACTCCAGATCGCAGAAGCCCTTGAGCGTCCCGCCGGTTTTTCCCAGAAAAGCGATCGTTTGCATCCCTTTCTTTTTCGCCGCTTCAGCTGCGCGCACAATGTTGAGCGAATTGCCGCTCGTCGTCAGGGCGATGAAGAGGTCCCCCTCATGGCCAAAAGCATCGACGCCGCGGGAAAATACTTCCTCGAACCCAAAATCGTTGCCGATGCAGCTCATCATCGCCGGATCTGAAAAAGCGATCGCGGGCAGCGCGGCCCTGGGCTTACGGAACTGTCCGGTCAACTCTTCGGCAAAATGCATGGCGTCGCATAGAGATCCGCCATTACCGGCAATCAGGACCTTGTTTTTGCGGCGGTAGCAATCGGCAATCAAAAGAGCGGCCGACTCGATAAAAACCTGACCGTCGGGCGCGGAAATCGCTCGCGCCGCCCGTAAGACATCCTGGCTCGCTGATTGAAGGGTAGTTTTGATATTTCGCTGCATGGCAACAAACGTATCCTACAATCGCAATCTGAGTCAAGATGACTGATCGGACTCTAAAAATCCGCGATCCAACAGCATCTGCTTCGAGTTGTTGAAGATCTCGCGATACACGCTCTGAATATATTTTGATGATGTTTTGGCCAATATCTCTGATTCGCGCGGCCCATCGTGGAGCGTTTTTTTCTGATCGATCAGCTGCAGAACCAGATTCAATCTCTGCTGGAGAAGAGAGATGATTTGATCGTCGATCCGATCGATCTCTAGTCTAATTTCCTTCATGACACTGTCCGGGCTCGATCAGATAGAGCAGATCATTTTTCCGCACTCGGGACGGGACGGGAAACGAGACGAGGGCGCCCTGGTCGGCAAACTCCACGCTGCCGTTTTCATGCAGCGATTCGATCCGGGCCTCGATCACTCCCGTGGTCGATCCAGTAATGAGAATGGGATCGCCCTTGCGAATCGAGCCGCTTTGCAGTTGGCATTCGGCCACCTGGATCCGCGGAAAATATTTCGTCACTTTTCCCAGATATTTTTTTCTTTGCGTTGCCTGCGATCCCGGTTTTTTGCTCCACTCGCCCGCTTTTTCGCCCAGATAATAGCCGCCTTCCCAAAAACCTCGATTGTAAACCGACTTGAGCCTGTCCATCCAGATCTGGATTTTTTCGTTTGAAAATGCACCCCGCTCGATGGCATCCGCCGCTTCGCGGTACGCGCCTACGACGGTGTAGACGTATTCCGGCGCTCGGCCGCGGCCCTCAATCTTCAGGATGCTGACGCCTGCATCGACAATTTCATCGAGCCGGCCGATCGTGCATAAATCTTTGGGGGACATCACATATTGATTGTCGATCACTAATTCGTTTTGCGTCTCATCATCAAAAACGCGGTATTTCCTTCGGCACGGCTGGATGCATTCGCCCCGATTCGCTGACTTGTTGTACAACGACAGGCTCATATAGCATTTTCCCGAGATGGATACGCAAAGAGCGCCGTGGACAAATAGTTCAATCTGCACGAGCTGTCCGCTCGGCCCGCGAATCTCTTCTTTTTTGATCTGCTCGCCAATCAATTGGATCTGATCGAGCCTCAGCTCGCGCGCCAATACTAAAACATCCGAGAATTGGGCAAAAAAACGGACAGCTTCAAGATTTGAAATGTTGAGCTGCGTCGAACAATGAATCGGCAAACCAATCGATGTGGCAAATTGGATCGCGGCCATATCAGATGCGATGACCGCCGTTGCGCCGCTGGCTTTGATGGCCTGGCAATATTCCCTCATCAAGGACAGATCCTCGTCGTACAGGATCGAGTTCAGAGCCACGTAGGTCTTGATCTTGTTTTTCCGGCCGATTTGCACGATCTTTCGCAAATCTGGAATTGTAAAATTGAAAGCCGCGTGCGAGCGCATATTGAGATGCCCAATCCCAAAATAAACACTGTCGGCGCGCGCCTGAATCGCAGCTGTAAGAGAGTCCCACGAGCCAACGGGCGCCATGATCTCAATGGGAGCCATTGAACTGTCCTGAAAAATTGAACCGAAAAAAAAAGAGCGCGCATCAAAATGTGCAGCGCTCTGATGACTGATTTTATCTTACGAGACTAACTTGAGTCGCTTCCGGACCTTTGCGACCAGGAGATTCAACGTATTCGACGGCATCGCCCTCATTCAGGGATTTCACTCCCCCTTCGAGACTTTTCACGTGGACAAACAAATCCTTGCCCCCATCATCCGGAACGATGAATCCAAACCCTTTTGCTGCATTAAAAAACTTAACAATTCCTGTAGATTTCATTCTAACCACTCATTTGTTTGATTATTCAACTTTTTGATCACCCCCAGATCTGTTTTGGCTTTCAACCCAGAACCAATGGTGAAAAAAAGCATGATTATACATTTACGCCCGATTTTTTCACGCCCTTTCTAGGATCATAAACAGGTCAACAAGCATGAAATCAACCCAACACTCTCATTATAAACAACATGTAACAATCAAACAGATCAATTCAAATCAATACTTGCCTCATTCCTGAGGCAAAAAATCCGAAAGAAAAAATATAGTCGATGGTGTAAAATAGTTTGCACGCTTCAAGAAGGAAAATAATTTTTATGAAATCCCCTCTCGAGACAGGATCCGTAGATTGTCTGCAACATGAAGGAAGAAAATTTCCTCCTTCCTGGCAAACATCGGCAAACGCCCATATCAAAAACCTTCAGCAATATGAAAAAATGTATCGACGCTCCATCGACGAGAGCGATGCATTCTGGCTGGATATGGCCTCCTCGCTCGACTGGATCAAACGCCCCACTGTTGGCTGTCAATACGAATGGAATACCGCCCAGCGCAAGGTCCGGCATACCTGGTTTGAAGACGGCAAGCTGAACGTTTCCATCAATTGCCTGGATCGCCATCTGCTGAAGCGGCGCGATCAGATGGCCATCATCTGGCAAGGCGACAGCGACGAAGAGACCCAAACATACACGTACGGCCAATTGCATATGGCCGTCTGCCGTTTGGCCAATGCCATGAAAACCTGCGGCATCCAAAAGGGCGATCGAGTCTGCATTTATTTGCCCCTGATTCCCGAAGCCGCGATCGCCATGCTGGCCTGCGCCCGAATCGGAGCGATCCACGCCGTCGTTTTCGGCGGTTTCAGCGCCGAATCGCTTGCGCACCGGATCCAGGACTCCGGAGCGAAAATGCTGATCACGGCCAACTTTGGCATGCGCGGCGGAAAGAAACTGCTTCTCAAAGAAATTTGCGACACAGCCCTGTCCAAATGCAACACCATAGAAACGACCATCGTCGTCCAAAGAACGTCCGATCCATGCACAATGGGCAAAAAAGATCGCTGGTACCATGAGATCGTGGCCGATCAGCCCGCCTATTGCCCTCCCGAAACGATGATGGCGGAAGATCCCCTCTTTATTCTCCACACATCGGGCTCGACAGGCAAACCCAAAGGCGTCGTCCACACGCAGGGCGGCTACCTATTGCACGCCTCGCTGACGCACCGATATATTTTCGATATCCATGAAAACGACGTTTACTGGTGCAGCGCCGACATCGGCTGGATCACGGGGCATAGCTATGTAGTGTATGGCCCTCTGGCCAACGGATGCACGACTGTGTTATTCGAGGGAACGCCTGCATACCCTGATTTTGGACGATACTGGCAAGTGATCGAAAAATACAAAGTCAATATTTTCTACACCGCGCCGACGGCGATCCGTGCGGCGATTTCGAAGGGAGACGATTATCCCAAGAAATACAATATGCAATCCCTGCGCCTATTGGGATCCGTCGGCGAGCCGATCAATCCGGAAGTATGGCTCTGGTACCGCAACCTGATCGGCCAGGGCAAATGTCCGGTGATGGACACTTGGTGGCAAACGGAGACTGGCGGCATTCTCATTACCCCGCTGCCCGGCTCCCATACCCTCAAACCCGGCAGCGCATCGAAACCATTTTTTGGAGTCGACCCCGTCATTTTGCGCGAAAACGCATCGATCTGCGCGCCCTTTGAGGGCGGATCTCTATGCATCCGCAAACCCTGGCCGGGCATGATGCGGACGCTGTGGAACGATCACGAGCGGTTCATCAACACCTACTTTTCCGCCTTTCCCAACGTCTATTTTTCGGGCGATGGCTGCCATGTAGATGATGACGGCGACTATTGGCTCTTGGGGCGAATGGATGATATTGCCAATGTGTCGGGACACAGGATCGGCACGGCCGAGGTGGAAAGCGCCATCGTCAGCCATCCATCCGTTGCCGAGGCCGCTGTGGTCCCCGTCAGCGATGCGATCAAAGGCCAGAAATTATTCGCCTTCATCACGCTCATCGACGGCGTGTCCAAAAGCGAAGATCTGAAACTATCTGTCGCGCAGCATGTGCGCAAAGAAATCGGCTCCATCGCCGTTCCCGATAAAATCCAGTTTGCCGCCGGTTTGCCCAAGACCCGTTCGGGCAAGATCATGCGGCGAATTTTGCGAAAGATCGCCGAAAAGAACACGAGTGATCTCGGCGACATCACCACATTGGCCGATCCCGCCGTGGTCGAGGCTCTCATCAAAGGTGAATAGAACCGCTTCAAAACTGTTTTGTGAATGGAGCACTCGGATGGCATTGCCAAATCGAAGGGCAACGTTCCAAACTGGGTCTATTTCCCCAAGCGGGATCAGCGTCAACGAGGAGAGTCGATTTGGCGTAGCGCTATGCTGTCAACAAAACCTTTCTTTCTTCATTTTTTTTATTCAAATGTTGCGAGATGGTTCGAATTTCAATTGCAACTCGCGTCATCTCTCGAAGTCGGGCTTCCTGCATTTGATCAAGCTCGCGTCTTTTTGGATCGACCAGATGGGCAGTTAACTTTGAAGTTTTGCGAAATCCAAATACAGCTCCACCCGCTGAAAAAGTTAGTACTGTCAAAAGCACTAAAGGCACTACTGGCCCCCCGGCAGCAACAGCAACAGCAGTGACAACAACTCCTGTAGCCTCAGCTAACCCTGCTGCGACAGCTGCGCCAGCAACAAAACCGCCCGCAGTCCCAAGAGCAGCGCCGCCCATTCCCACCACGATCTGTCCAGATCTTCTTTTAAAACAAATATGACCATATTCATCCGATTGAAGTTGAAGAACATATAGCCTATCTTTCAATCCGCTCAACTTAACTTCCATTTCGCGTTCATTTGCTCCATAAACAATGCGCTCAAGATCAATAATATCGCTTGCACATGTCGTTATTCTTTGATCTTGGTTTTGAAAACGTTTGTCATGGATTTGCAAACGCACATCATGGTCTTGTAAACGCACATCATGGTCTTGCAAACATTGGCATTGCGCCTGAACCACACTTACATTCATTGTCATAATAAACCCCAAAATGAGTAAAATTAAATACTAATCCTTTAATTGCCCCTGACACTGATTCATCAAATCATTTAATCGTTTCATCGACTCTTTGCTCTTTCGAGCTGATTCTTCGCTCTTTCGAGCCAATTCTTCTCCCTCTCGAGCCAGCCTTTCACCCTCAAGCTCCATCTCTTTTCTCTCTCGAGCCGCCCTTCCTGTCAGGCTAGCTTCTACCCTTCCCATCAAAATCATTCTGTCTAGCCGTTGATTCAATAGTTCCTCTCTTTCAGCATTTGTTTCATTGGGAACTGGGGCCTCATTCGCACTGGGAACCTGCGCAATCACTTCGCCATTGGATGGAGCAGAACGATCATCCGCAACTATAGCAAGGACTGGGGTTCCTCCCTGACGAACGGGATTACTTATCAAACTTTGTATGCAGTGGCCACCGATCCAACTTAACCCGGCTATTCCGGCCGCCATGCCGACACATGAAAAAACGGGCCAATTGGTAACAAGTCCAATCCAGGCGATACATCCAAAAGCAAGAAGAGAACATGCGGCCAGGGTCGTTTTATTGGCTAGCGCCAGCAATCCATGCACGCCTTCGCGTGCCACTCCGATTTGCTCATGCGAGATCTCTTGCGTAACTCTTCGATTTTCATTGGATTGACGATCTGCGCTTTGAATTTCCTGGGCTCTTAAATCTACAGTTCGATTGGCTAGTCGGGTCCCTTCTTTCGCTGTTCGATCAGCGCGTCTTTGCGTCCAAATCATCCCTCCTATCGAAACCACTCCACCAGCAAAAGCCCCCGCCCAGCTCAAGACTTTAAAGCATCGCCCTACGCCTTGTGCTACCTTTGAAATATTACTCCCTGTTTCGCGCACGACATCGATCGCCTGTTCTGAGCGTCGATCAACAACTCCAAGAGTATGATCAAGTGTTCCAGAAACAGTATCAATCGCTTGTCCCAAGCGTCGATCAACAACATCAACGGAATGATCCAAGGTTCCCGAGACCGCCTCGATCGCTTGTCCAGCGCGTCGATCAACGACATCAACAGTATGTTCGAGTGTTCCCGAGACTGCATCGATCGCTTGCCCAGCTCGTTGATCAATGACCTCAACAGCGTGATCCACTGTTCCTGTAAGAGCTGTGCTGGTTGTCTGCAGAATTCCCACGGCTTGTCCTAAACTTTGGACTGTGCCATCAACCAAGCGATTGTCTGCAGCTACGGTTCCTTCAATGAGTTGGTTTTCATTGTCATGTCGAAGTGGGTATAATTTTGACACTGCTTTTCTCCTTTTTCAGGATTTTTTTGCACGCAAAGGTAGCGTTATGAAAATTTATCGTCAACAAAAGCTGAAGAAACTGATAAGTAAATGAGAACCGATCCCCAAAAAAACTTAGATTAAAGCCAGACTGTCTTTAAAACGGCGCGGGGCAATCAAAGCGCATTTCTTCCTTCGCGACCGGATGGGTAAAAAGCAGAGCCGCTGAGTGCAACTGGATCGTTTTCCCATCGCCGGAGCTCGCCTGATAGCGGACATCACCGACAACGGGATGGCAAATCGCCGCAAACTGTGCCCGGATTTGATGATAGCGCCCGGTTTTCAACTCGATCCGGACGCGCGTACAATTTCCTTCGACCTTTTCCACCCAATAATGCAGCTGCGCGAGTTTCGCATCGGGAGATGACGAGACAATCGCCCGATGATCGCCATGGATCAGATAGTGCTCCAAATCCCCCTCCTGATTCGGCAAGACGCCCTCAACGCGGGCGACGTAGAATCGGTGAATCCCATTGGCGCGCACCTGATCATTCAGACGGCTCAGCGCTTTGCTCGTCCGGGCAAACAGAACCAGACCGCTCACAGGCCGATCGATCCGATGAACGGCGTGTAAAAAGACAGCGCCCTTTTTTTGATAGGTCGTCTTCACCCATTCTTTCATCTGCTCTTCCAGATCGATCGTCTCCGTACCGTCAGGCTGGGTCAGCCAGCCGGCCGGTTTATTGGCGACGAGGATGTGGTTATCGCAATAAACCACGTTGTCGGAGGACTTCATATAGTAATAGTGTCGTTGCTGAGGCTACATTTAATGAATCGGCCACCCCGAGCATCGGGATGCGCACCTGGCAATCGGCCATTTTCATCCACTCATCGCTAAGGCCGTATTGTTCCGTGCCGACGGCAATGGCGACGGGGCGTGAAAAATCTGCATCAGTATAGGACTTTGCGGCATGAGGCGTGGCCGCGACGATCGCAATGGACCTTCGCCGCAATAACGCCAGCATTTCCTGACCGTCCGCCTCGATGACCGGCTGGGTGAACAAAGTGCCGACGCTCGATCGCACGACATTCGGATTGTGAATATCTGTCGTCGGATCGCAGACAATCACCGCATCCACGCCCGCGGCATCGGAAGAGCGCAGGATCGTGCCCAGATTGCCGGGCTTTTCAATGCTCTCAGCCATCACCAAAAACGGATTGTTCGAGAGGAACTCATCTAAATTCCCTATATTTAAATGCTTTTGGAGCGCCACGCCCAGCAGGCCGTCGGGGCGATCGCGATAGGAGATCTTGGCAAAGACCTCCGGAGTGCAGCCAATCAGCTCCGCCTGGGATTTCTCCATGAGCTGCTGTTCGTTATCCCCTAAAAACAGCTCCGGACAAAAATAGATGGATTGAATGGATCGTCTCGCATCGATGGCTCGCTTCAGCTCGCGATAGCCTTCGATGAGGAAGAGATCGGTTTCATCTCTCTCGCGGCGATCGCGCAGGCGGACGGCCTGCTTGACCTTGGCATTTTGCAAGCTGGTGATCTTATCCATAGGTTTTCATCGCGAAGCATCCGCTGGGAATTGACAAGGCATTGGGCGCGCTCAAAACCATCTCCGCAGATTTTGTTTGGCCCGGCCCAAAGACTTGTTCGACGAGATTTTGCAAGACTAGCGGCGACATGAGCGGAGTGTGGCAGGAAAGAATCACAAATCGCGGTTGGTTCGACAAAACAGCGCGGCAGAGCTCCAAAAGAGGCATGATATCTCTTTCGATCTTGAATACCTCGCCCTGATTGCCTCTTCCAAAAGTCGGCGGATCGAGAATGATGGCATCGTAAAAAGACTTTCGCTTCTCCTCGCGCTTCAAAAACTTCATCGCATCGTCGACGATCCATCGGATGGGCGCTTTTTCCAGGCCGTTCAGAGCGGCGTTTTCCCTCGCCCAATCCACCATGCCCTTCGACGCGTCCAGATGACAGACCTGGGCCCCTTCCTGCGCCGCAGCCATCGTCACGCCGCCGGAATAGGCAAAGAGATTGAGCACGCGCATTTCTTTGCGGATCATCGATCGCAGAGCCGTCCAGAGAAAGGAGTGTTCGGGAAAAACGCCGAGATGGCCAAAATCGGTCAGAGATATCTTGAACTGTACGCCGCCGAGCTCAATCGTCCAGCTCGACGGAAGGGTGCGGGAAAAACGCCATCGGTCTTCCTGTTCGCGAGAAAAAACAGCATCTGCGGCTTCCCACTGCTTCGCATGCAATGGCCGCCAAATGGCTTGCGGACAGGGACGAACTAAAGTATAGGAACCCCAGCGCTCGAACTTTTGCTCGCCGCCGCTATCGATCAATGAATACGTCATAGAAATGTCATCGCCTGGTAGGTAATCCGGCGCCAGAGTGCGCCCAACGCATATTGAACCGCTAACTCGATGGCGCCCGCTCGATCCGGCGGCGCCTGAATACGGCCGCAATCGATAGATCCGCCCCTCTTGCCGACGGCGATAAAAATAGTGCCGGCCGGTATGCTCGCAGATCCTGCGCCCGTGCCGGCCCATCCGGTAATCGCAATGGCATAGTCCGCCCGCGTCGTTTGAAAAAGCCCCTGCACCATTTCGCCGGCCGTCTCGATACTAACCGGCCCCTCTGTTTCCAGAGTCTTGGGGCTGACATGGAGAAAGCGCTCTTTGAATGCATCGGAATACGCGACGATCGAGCCGAGCAGGTATTTGGATGCGCCGGGAAGCAAAACCAGGCGGGCCGACAGAGCGCCGCCTGTGCAGCTTTCTGCCAGCGCCAGTGTTTGGCCGCGGGCAATCATGGCCCGATGAACCGCCTCATGAATGGACGGGCCGTCGAACAAAAAAGTGGGAAAGGCCTTACGGATTAATTCAGCCCACTGATCCATCCGCCCGAAATCCCTGGAAACGGAAAAACGGACCTCCAGCGTCCCCAAAGAGGGATAAACATCGATCCGGGCATCGGGATGGGCGCTTTGAATCTCGCGCAAAATCGGATCGAGGGCGTGTTCGCTAATCTGGCATAGATGGAGATGCAAGGATTGCTGCTTGGCCACAACGGGGAAGTGCTCTGCCAAAAGAGGCGATGCGCTTTGATGAAACATATGCTCCATCTCGCGTGGAGTGCCTGGCAAAAGCAATAAAGAGCCTTCCGTCGAAAGAAATAAAAATCCCGGCGCCGTCCCAATGCGATTCGGCAAAACGATCGAATTGCGAGGAACGCGAGCCATCTCCTCGATGGCCGGACCGCTGCCATAGCGCTCCAACAAGTCGTCGTAGAGGCTGGAATCGATCTGTAAAGATGTGCAAAACAGCCGTGTAGCGACAAGTTTGGTCGCATCATTCATTAAGGAACCTAAGCCCCCCGTCGCCACCACCAGAGTCGATCGGTCGAGCAGTTCTTTTAGGCCCATAAAGAGCGCTTCGCTATCCATCGGCAACACAGTCTGCCGGCAGACCTCATACCCTTTTTCGGACAGAGCGCGACTGATCAAAGCGCCATTCGCATTGATCGTCCGCCCCTCCAGAACCTCGT
The DNA here is from genome assembly GCA_015661075.1 of Parachlamydiales bacterium. Classification (GTDB taxonomy): domain Bacteria; phylum Chlamydiota; class Chlamydiia; order Chlamydiales; family SM23-39; genus CAISYW01. The sequence continues at coordinate 17,423 of JACVQJ010000009.1, forward strand.
CACCAATCGTCGCAATCTCAACCCGCATCCGAAATACCGGCTTTGTTTTTATTTGCCTGATGAGGCCAGAGCAGCAGCAGCGCCACTCCAATAGTAATGCAGCTATCGGCCAGATTGAAAATGGGGAACGACCAACCGAAAAACCGAAAATGAATAAAATCGATCACATGGCCGTAGCGGATCATATCGATAATGTTTCCCATTGCTCCTGTCACGATGAGCCAAAGCGGTAAACGAAGCCGGGAAACGGGCCGAAAATAAAGAAGACACACTAAAATCCCCGTAACGACGCAGATTCTGAGAGCGAGCAACAGATTGAAATGATCCGGAAAAACACCCCACGCCGCTCCGGTATTCGCGACAGTATTGAGTGAAAAACTGACATTGAAATAATCAAAAATCCCAATCCCGCCAAATGGGTATCGAGAACCCTGCAACGGAGGAACCCAGCGCAGAGCCAGCACCTTCGACAAAACATCCGCTCCCAAGATGGCAAGGAGCCATAACTTATTGAATAGCGCCTTTTTCAAACTGCTCCTGAGCTTTTACGGTCATCGTTGCATACGGAATCGCATCCAGTCTCTTGAACGGTATCTCATCGCCGGTCAAATCACAGACACCGTATGTTCCATCCTCAATTTTTTCAAGAGCGCGATCAATCTGGCGCAGCACATTCATTTCCTTGCTGGAGACCTCGAGATTGATGTTCTTGACGAAATCATCCGTCCCTTCGTCCGCCTGGTGCTGGGAATACCCCTTGGATTGATCGAGTTCCGTTACTTCTTTCGTCGCGCCCTTCACAGTCTGATTGATCCGAATCCGCAGATCGATCAGTCTCTTTTTGAATAGGGCAATCTCATTTTTCTTCAGCGGCATGTTCCATGTCCTCTTGTTCCGATCTTTTCTCAGGGGCGATCAACTGAATAGCCTCAATGAGTTCATTGATTTCTTTGAATCGTTTATACACACACAGAAAGCGAATATATGCAATCACGTCGAGTTCTTGCAGATTATGCATCACAATCTCGCCGAGTTCCTTGCTCGCAATCTCTCGAACGCCGCGCCCCATCAGATCGGCCTTGATCTTATAGGCAAGCGCGCGCACCTGGTCGTGGCTCACTCTCGTATGGCGGCAGGCAGCATCCATGCCGGCGATGAGCTTTTCCTGCTGAAAATCCTCAAATGTGCCGTCGCGTTTTTTGACCTGTAAACTCAGATCGATCGTTTCAAAGGTCGTAAAACGCCGCATGCATTGGCAGCACTCGCGGCGGCGGCGGGTCGCGTTGATTTCAACAGCATCGCGCGAGTCAGTCACCTTCGATTCTTCATAATCGCAAAATGGACATCGCATACAGGCTAAAAACCTCGATTCGCAAGCACATTGACCATCCGCAAAACACTTACTCTTCCACCCATTTTTTGTGAATCATTTTTCTTCATTTGACAATGTGGAAAAGGAAAAACGACCTTTAATAATTTCGTGAATATAAGGCGAAAATCATAACAAAAAAACTATCCATGAGCAAGAAAGAACCTGTCATCATTATATACAATTTCATTAAACGCCTCGATATTAACAAATTAGGCTGATATTGACAAATCTGCGATTGAATCGTAAAATTGTCATTATGATCCCAAGACACCTAACCAGACATATTTTGAACGCACTTCTTGCCTAGAGTCCCACCCCTTTAGGGGTGGGTCTAGGCAAGATATTTTATTCGTGCGGTAAGCGGCGTTAGCCGCTTACCGCAACCAAAAGCTACAGAAGAATCTCCTCCTTTTAAGGAGGAGTTATTCAAATACTCCAAACAATATCCAATTGTGGCTCTGGTTGGGCCCAGGCAAAGCGGTAAAACAACCCTGGCTAAAGCCCTCTTCCCCAAATATAAGTACCTATCTTTAGAGAACCTAAGCTTAAGGAAGAGCGCCTCGGAAGATCCCATGGGTTTTCTGGCCACTCACGGTCCGTTCCTGATTCTCGATGAAGTACAGCATGTCCCAGAACTCTTTTCCTATTTGCAGGAACTAGTGTCTAATTGCAAAAATTAGCGTTCAAATAAAAAAATGCATTCAAACCTTGGCTCTATTGGATGAGACCAAGAGTTCGAATTGGTTGCAGTGGCGGAGAGAGTGGGATTCCTCTCGTCCGCCTTCGGCAGCGAGAGCCGGTTCGTCGCAAAGCTCCTCACTTCGAATCCCAACGCGACCCAAATTATTGGGTCGCTCTCTCTTCCGATTTTTCGGAAGAAAAAATCGGAGGGAGTGGGATTCCTCTCGTCCGCTTCGCAGCGAGAGCCGGTTCGTCGCAAAGCTCCTCACTTCGAACTCCACTCGCACGCCAAACTATTGGCGTGCTTCTCTCGTTTTTTGGGACAAAAAACGGAGAGAGTGGGATTCGAACCCACGGTACGCAGTTAACGTACACACGCTTTCCAAGCGTGCTCCTTAAGCCACTCGGACATCTCTCCATAAAGGAACTTAAAACATTGTAAAGGAATCAATCTATAATCGAAAAGATGAAATCTTGATGAGCCATTTCCCCCGCCACTCTTGGGCGAATAACCCAACCTAGACAACACTTGATCACAATTAAAATATTAATTAACAACATCCACACAAACAGTCATTGTTTTTTATTGTAACATTTTGAAATAATTACACTCACAAACTACACCTGTCAGGAGATTGTTATGAGTTCAAGGATTTATCCAAAGTCAGGAGAAGCATTAGATACCTTTCGAAAAATGATATACGCCCCCAATGATGAACAGCCCATCGTTGAAATGAACGATGTAACCGCCAGGGATATGAATGTGATATGGGATTCCATCTCAGCCATCGCTGCCAGATGGCGTGGAAAACAGGAAATGCACTTTCCTGATATGCCGATGGATCGAAAAGAATTCTGGGGGTTTTTTGCAGCAGATCATCAACCCACACCTCTACCAGTGGTAAATGAATTTGTGGACGGGTGGCGCACAGAAGGCGGGTTGGCCATTGACCTTGGCGGCGGCAATAGTCCAACAGCGAATCCATTGCTGCAAAAAGGATGGCGAGTGATTGTCATTGATAATTCGCGCCCGGCTCTAGACATTCTCCGTCAAAATAATCTTGCAACTGTTGAGTCCGGTCAACTGCAGATCATCGAAGCTGATGTTGAAACCTTTTCTCCCTCTGAACCTGCAGATCTTGTTGTGGCAGCAGACATTTTACCATATATCGATCCCGCTCAATTCCGCACTACCTGGAATAAAATTCATGACAAATTTATAAAAGAAAATGGATTCCTTGTTGGAAATCTCTTTCGCACTCCCACACATCCGGAGTTGATTCCACAAATGAATTCAATGAAAGAGATGGGAGCCTGGTTTCTTCCAGATAGACGAATGGTCAGGCCGCTACTGACTCAAACAGGATATGTGATCAAAACATGTAAGTACCGGATTGATGAACCCAGCATGGAACCCATTTGTATTCAATTCATCGCTGAAAAAAAGAGCGCGGAAAAACAGATGTCTTAAGAGCTTTTCCTCACTATCCATTATTGCCGAATATCTCCCAAAAGGAGATGATCCCAAACTCACAAGAAGCGAGCGATATCAATGAACATATTGCGTGCGGGATTTATTTTTTTTCTTACGCTGCTGACTGGCTGTGAAAAATCACCCCCGCCGTCAGCTTTCAGCCCCAAACCCCTCGTTTTGGTCAGCGTGGCCCCCTATCAATGCATTGTCCAGCGAATCGGCGGCAAACATATCGAAGTTAGTTCCATCGCCGCCAGCGGCGCTGATATCCACAGCTTTGAACCCACTCCCCGCCAAAGAGAAGCAATCAAAGACGCAACATTATGGTTCAGGATCGGCGAGCCATTTGAAAACTTGCTGCTGTCTTTGTTCCAAAACCATCGGCGCGTTGTCGATCTCAGAGAGGGCATTGAAATGTTGCCTGGCAGCTCCGCCTGCTGCCTCGATGCGGAAAATCAGGACCGCCATATGTGGATGAGCCCCGGTATTGTGCAAATGCAGGCCAAAGCCATTTCCCAGGCATTGAGCGATCAATTTCCCGATCACAAAAACGCCTTTGAAACCAACCTAAGCGCTCTGCTGCGGGATCTCGCCTCTCTGGACCAGGAGATCCGCACCTCTTTAGAAAGCCAGAAAAATCACATTCTGCTTGTCTCTCATCCTGCATTTGGATATTTTTGCCGCGATTATTCGTTGCAGCAGCTTTCGGTTGAATGCGAAGGCAAAGACCCCTGCCCCAAACATATCGAATGTTTATTGAGACAGGGGAAAAAAAGGCCGCCCGTCGTCGCCATCGCGCTGCCGCAGCACAATAACAAAGGGACTCAGCTGATTGCGAATGAATTGCATGTGCCGATCAAAACGATCGACCCGTATTCATGTGAATATTTTGACACGATGCGATCGCTGACCCAATGGATTTTATTTAAGTGAAAACAGCCGCCATTGAACTCAAAGAGGTCAGCATTCTTTCGCAGGGAATGCCCATTTTACAAGACGTCACACTCTCGATCGATGAAGGGGAATTCGTCGGGATTTTCGGCCCGAACGGCGGAGGAAAAACAACTCTGCTCAAACTCCTGATGGGGTTTTTGAAACCCGACCATGGATCGATTCGCCTGTTTGATCAAACGCCTGAAAAAATCCGCCATCGGATCGGCTATGTGCCGCAAATACATCACATCGATCCCGACTTTCCCATCACTGTCCGTGAGCTCATCGCGATGGGCCTTTTATCGCGCCGTCCCTATTTCGGCCGCCTGAGCAAAACGGTTTTGGAAGAGTGCGAAAACTGGATGGAACAGCTCGGCCTTCTCAACCACAAGGATAAGGCGTATGGCGAGCTGTCGGGCGGCCTCGCCCAGCGAGCCCTTTTGGCCCGAGCTCTCATCAGCGATCCCGATCTGATCTTGCTAGATGAACCAACGGCTCATATCGATGCCTCTTCCATGGCGATCTTTTTGCGGACTCTGGAAAAATTCAAGAACCGGAAAACAATTCTTCTGGTTTCACACGATCTGAAAACCATTATGCAGCACTCCGCGCGCCTATTATGCGTGCAGAATAAAGTCGCCACTCTCCAACCCCATGAGATCTGCGACCACTTTAACAATGGCCTCTACCATACAGCGAGTCGATTCGAATGATCCCCTCATTTCTCATCCTGTCTCTTGCGGCCGCCTTTCTCGCCTCGATATCTGCAGGAGTGATCGGAAGCTATGTCGTCGTCAAACGCCTCGCCAATCTATGCGGCAGCATCTCCCACTCTGTTCTGGGCGGCATGGGATTTTTCCTCTACCTCCAAAAAGTCCATCAATTCTCCTGGTGTTATCCGCTGCTCGGAGCCTTTATCGCAGCCATCCTGTCAGCCTGGCTGATCGGATGGATCCATCTGCGCTTCCGCCAGCGGGTCGACGCTGTCATCGCGGCCGTCTGGTCCACAGGCATGTCGATCGGAGTCATTTTCCTGGCCCTGACGCCTGGCTCCAAGAGCGAGCTGTCAAATTTTCTTTTGGGCAATCTCCTCTGGATCAGCCCCACCGATCTGTTTTGGCTGTCGATCATGTCCCTTTTGATCCTGTCGATCGTGGTCTCATGCTATCGGCCCTTCCTCGCTATCTGTTTCGATGAAGATCTCGCTCTTTTGCAAAAAATCCCCCTGCAAAAAATTTATTTGCTGCTTTTGACTCTCATTGCCCTGACCATCGTCTTGCTGATCCAGATCATCGGCACGGTTCTCACAATCGCCATCCTCACGCTTCCCGCCACGACCGCCAACCTCTTTACGCGCAGCATGTCCACGCTCCTAACCGGTTCGGTCATTTTCAGTTTGCTCTCTTCCGGCTGCGGAATTACAGCATCGTATTTCCTCGATTGGCCGCCCGGAGCCACGATCTCGCTTTTCGCCGCTTTGGTCTATTTTTTCGCCCTGCTCATGAAAAAACAAAAATTTAAGTTGAACGCTTCTTCTCCCCCGACATGAGAAATTTAACCCAATATAATTGACAGTAGGGGCCTTCTGTAGTAAGATTTCCGTCATTAATTTTGATTTTTCGGAGGTACTATGTACGCGATCATCGAAACCGGCGGCAAACAATACCGCGTTCAGGAAGGAGATGTCCTTGACGTCGAGCTGCTTGGTTCTGATCAAACTGTGATATTCGATAAAGTCCTACTCGTTCACGATGGGAAGGGCCCAAAAGTCGGATTACCCTATGTTCCCCAATGCACTGTGCACGCGGAAATGATCGGCGAAACGAAGGGCCCTAAGGTCATCGCCTATAAATTCAAGCCGTGCAAAAACAGCCGCCGCACCGTCGGCCACCGCCAGCGGTATTCCCGCGTTAAAATCACCAAAATTGCAGCAGCAGGATAATCATGGCACATAAGAAAGGGCAAGGCTCTACGCGCAATGGGCGCGATTCCCAATCGCAACGGCGAGGGATTAAAGCGACGATGGGTCAATTTGTTACGACAGGCAGTATCCTCGTCCGCCAGTGCGGCACGAAATGGCATCCCGATAAGAATGTCGGCGTGGGCCGAGACTTTACGCTATTCGCACTCGTCGATGGCGTCGTCTCCTTCCGCAAAGCTGACAAAACGTACGTATCTGTCATCCCGCAAGTTTAATCCCCCCCTGATGGGAGGCTAACTAGCCTCCCCCTGTATCATCTATTTTAGGAAATATTGTGTTCGTCGATCGAGTAACATTAAGTCTTTTAGCCGGCAAAGGCGGCAATGGCGCCGTTGCCTGGCGACGGGAAAAATACATCCCCAAGGGCGGTCCCGCCGGCGGAGATGGGGGAAATGGCGGCTCGATCACGCTCATCGCCGATCCAGAAATCCATTCACTTGAGAATTTGCGCAACCGCCGCATCATCAAAGCGCAAAACGGGCAAATGGGCGGAGGGAACAATTGCAAGGGCAAAAACGGCGAGGATCTGATCATCAAGGTGCCTACAGGCACCCTGGTCAAAGATGCCGCAACGGGTCAAATTCTCTATGATCTGACGCAAAAAGGCCAATCCTGGAAGATTTGCGCCGGCGGCAAGGGCGGCAAAGGCAATACCCGCTTTAAATCCTCAACCAATCAAGCCCCTTTAATGTTCACCGAAGGCACCGCCGGTGAATCGAAAGAAGTCGAATTGGAGCTAAAACTCATCGCCGATGTGGGATTCGTAGGCATGCCCAACGCCGGCAAGTCGACGCTGATCTCGCAGCTCGCCCACATCTCTGTCAAGATCGCCCCCTATCCATTCACAACCCTGCGACCCAATCTCGGCCTCGTCGTCTTCAGCGATTCATCGCGTCTATTGATCGCGGACATTCCCGGCATCATCAAAAACGCTCATGAAGACCGCGGACTGGGACTTGCCTTTTTACGCCATATCGAACGCTGCTCCATCCTCGTCTTTGTGATTGAATTGTCTCCATGGGAAGAGACTCGCGATCCTTTTGAAGAGTTCTGTATGCTGAGATCCGAGATCGAAGCCTACAACCCCTCTTTGCTGGAAAAGCCCTTCCTCGTTGCCCTGAATAAGATTGACATCGAGGGCAGCGATGCTCTCATCGGCCCATTTCGCGAGCGATATTCTGGCCTCTTGTTCGAAATTTCGGCGCAAAATGGAATGGGCTGCGACGCCCTCAAAACAACGCTTCATGACCTCAAGGCGATTGCAGATTCGCAGGGCCAAACGCATTCGGCAACAGTTGATCCAGCTGCTTTTGAAAGTGAATGCGGCCTTGCTCATCCGCTGCCATTTCTTCCTCTAATTGACTGACTTCTTTAATGCGCATAGACGTCCCCCACCGCACCAATTCTTTTAGCATCAATACATTGTGATTCAGCGGGTGACATTTTAAAATGACGCCGACACGAAAACGGAAAAAGTAGACTTCAATTCCATAAATCTTGGGCAAAGTGCCCCAATGAAGGGCTTTTTCCAACTCAAACCGCTGGCACCCTCTCAACCTAATTTGTAAGAAAATATTGTCAATATTTCTTACACGACAAGACTAAGTTAAATATCTTGCCTAGACCCACCCCTTAAGGGGTGGGTCTAGGCAAGAAGTGCGTTCAAATTCCTTAATGGTTTCAAGAAAGTGTTGTTCTACCAAAGAGGGGGCGTCAAGGATCTGCTGTTGGTATTTGGAATATTCCGCTCTGGCCTTATCAAGAGCTTCTTCATGGCTTATCTTCCCGGCATGGGAGAGAATATCCCGGGAGGCCATCCGGAGGAAATCGTCAAGCTTGGCAATCCAATCTTTCATATACATGGGAGTGCGGCTTAAAGCTTGCAGTTCAGCAAAATCTAGGTAGAGAGATACGATCAGATTGAGAATTTTTAACTCCTCTTCATTGAGGTAATTTTTTGCAATTTCTGCATCGACCTGTCTTGGTTTCTTGCCGGACCAGGAGGTAAGACCCATATTTGTTTTTTCAGCATTGGCCCGAGAATAGATGATTTCAGCAGCTGTATGCCCGTGAGCTGCCCAGTGCATTTTGTTTTGCACTACTCTGAAAAACTGTTTTGAGCTTTCCGTTTTCGGGTCGTAGTCAATACTTGTAGCGTAAATATCGAGGACCTTGCGCCAGAATACTTTTTCAGAGGACCGGATGTCTCTGATCCTGGCCAAAAGTTCATTGAAATAGTTCCCTCCGCCGCTTCGCTTAAGCCGTTCATCATCAAGCGTGAAACCTTTAATCAAATATTCCTTTAATCTTTGAGTGGCCCAGATGCGGAACTGGGTACCTCTATGTGAACTTACCCTGTATCCCACCGAAATAATCACATCGAGGTTGTAATGCGTCACCTGATAATTTTTGCCATCTGCGGCAGTATGCCGGAATTTCCGGCATACTGAATTTTCTTCTAATTCCTTCTCCGTGAATATGTTTTGTATGTGCTCCCCAACTGTTCTTCGATCTTTATCAAATAATTCGCTCATTTGGGCTTGATTCAGCCAAACGGTTTCATCTTGCAGGCGTACTTCGATCTTAGTTTGACCATCTTCTGTCTGATAGAGAAGCAAAGAACTGTTTGTGGAGATAGCGTCCATCCTTTCCTTTTACCAATTGGTTTCGCTTAAGCGACTAGCATAGCCATATGTAGAAAAAAATTCTACCTCTACAAATTGTGCAGGCTGGTAAAAATCGCGTAGATAGAACCACCTTCGATCACTCAGATAGAGCCACCCCTTCGATCACCAAGATAAAGCCACCTCTTCATCGAGAAGAGTGGCAATTCGCGATACTTGTGCGGAGCTGAATTCCGTGCCGCACATCTCCTCGGTAACTTTTTTGATCTGACCAATCGATCTTAGCGCTTGATTTTCAGTTACTTAAAAGGAGCGTGAAAGTGATTACCGTAATTTTAACGGAATCGACACCCCAGCAATCCCTTTTTAGGAACCCTATTTGGGTGATTAAGGATTGGAAATCTCAACTCCGTTGGATTTCCGTTATTCTCCGGCAAGAGAAATGTGGCCAGAACTGGAATCGAACCAGCGACACAAGGATTTTCAGTCCTCTGCTCTACCAACTGAGCTATCTGGCCAAATGAAATGAAACCAAAAGCGAAAATAATAGATGGCAGAGGGAATATTATCAACAAAGCTCTTAATCGCTGCCTGTGGGCTGCAGCTCTTTTAACGAAGAAACAGGGTGAGCCTGCTCTTCCAGGCGAATCATATCCTTAACAATATCAACGGCTTCGATCATTTGCAGATCTGTTGTCACAGCCGGGGCATCATCGATCGAATTCGGCGGAAGCATACTCAATCGGGAGCGAACTTGTTCATGTTTTCGAAGCATTTTTTGAAAATCAAGGTTTTTCGCCATCCTTGCTTCGCTGTTCTTGCGCAGCTCGGGAAGATTTTTTTTCCAAAACGAGACAATGCGCTGCAAATAGGGCATATATTTGCTCTGAAATAGACGCTTGGTTTTGGCGTCGAGATCGCTGAGAGGATCGACGAAGGCGGGCTTGACCCGATCCGCTGTTAGAGGATATTCCAAATATCTTTCGCCAATATTATAAGGCGCGTAACTCGTTGGAACCACAATATCCGCCTTCACACCCTCGATCTGGGTCGTGCGGCCTGAAGCAGTATAATACTTGCCAACAGTAACCTTAAAAAAGAGCTCGGCGTTTTCATCCGTTACCGTTTGATACTGGATCGATCCTTTGCCAAACGTGCGCTCATCACCGACAATAAGGCCGACTCCGTAATCCTGGAGAGCTTGCGCGACGATCTCAGATGCCGAAGCAGACATTTTTGAAGTGAGGACCACCAGCGGACCATTAAAATAGCTGCGGCCAACGATATTGCGAAGATAGTGAATCTCTCCGTGGCCATATTTCGAAATGACGACTACGCCATTCGAAAGAAAGAGACCTGCCACCTTCACGGCCTGGCTTAAAAATCCGCCGGAATTTTCCCTTAAATCCAGAACAAGCCCGCGCAAAGGACCGATCTTCTGAAATGCTTTGATCGCTTCTTTGATGTCTTTTTCAGAACTCAAACCATCGGAACTTTCATAAAAGGAGTAAAGAGATATTTTGCCAATGATACCATCCTCTACTTGATCCCAGCTCGTGGTCAATCGCGCCTCATTCATGACGATCGGCCTTTTAGGAAGCGAGACGTGAAAAACGCTCGAGCGGCCTGATTCATCCTGTCTCTTGATGCCCAGGACAATTTCTCTACGGTTTACTTTTTTCAATAAATCAAGAACCTCTTCAAACGAAGCGGTTTCAACGCTCGCGCCATCAATCTCCACTAACACATCATTGACCTGAATTTTCCCGCTTTGTTCCGCAGGAGATCCCTTAACCAACTCGGAAATCATCACTCCATCAACGCCCTCGAACAGGATCACACCAACGCCTTCAAACTGCTTTTCAAGGCTCAGGCGCATCTCATGGGCCTCTTCCGGACTGAAAAACGAAGAATGGGTATCGAGACTTTTAGCAAACGCTTTCAAAACGCGCAGGGCAAACTGGTGCTCCATCTGCTTGAGATCCATCTGCGTGTCATTATTTTTTTGAAACAGATAGGCGTTTTCCAGGCGGCGCGCTTTTTTATCGAACAGGGCGATCAGCTTTGCCTTTCTGTCTTGCGACGACAGATCACTGCGAGACTGATGATAGAGATAAAAGCGGGTTATGCGGCCTTTTTGGCGCTCCACAAGCTCATTTTCGGTTTTGGCATACTGAGAATGATTGCCTGAAGACGTGGCCCGGATCTCTTTATTATCTTCAATCAGACGGGCATTCAGGGAACTGCGGTTGTTCTGGGCGCGGAGAATCGCTCGCTGAATCGACTCATTCAGGACTAAAAAATCGCTAAAATCTTCCTGTTTCATTTTTTGGACGATCCGTTGAGCCGTCTCATCGGACATTTGCAAAAACTCCATCACTTCTGAGGCGAGCAGATAGCTCTTTTCAGAATCAAACTGCTCAATATATAGCTTAAAACTGCGTCGAACGATCGTAGGATTCAATTCCCGATTCTCGATATGCAAAGAAAAAAGCCGTTCCATGACGCGATGAATATCGCTCTGGTGTAATAAAGGTTGTGTCGGAAAAACAGGCGCTAGCCAGACACAGAAAAATAAAAAAATCAACATTAGGCTGCGCTTCATCCACATCTCCATATGGCTCTTTAGCACTTCATTCGGTTCGCTATTAGAGCGCCGGATCAAAACTTTTAGGAAAAACAGGAGGCGGACGAGATTGTAAGGTCCAAAAATTTCAAACTTAGCGTCGTAAGCTTGGCCTTATCCCCCCTAGCCTCCCGTCTTGATTATAATAACAATTAAATTTAATATTCAAATAAAATAATAAAAAAACTTTAGTCACAGCTATAAGTAATAGACATGTAAATTGATATATAGAAATAAACAAATAAACAAACAAAGCTATTCTAGCCGATCCGTACCTTGCGGAGGCAAAGAATGGCTTTCATAATTTTTGAACTTCAAAGAAATAGAGCTTCCATGTATATTCCTCTGCTATCCTTAGCTTAATTTTTAGGAGAATGGCTTCATGCCAACGATTAACCAATTAATTCGCAAGGGCCGTGTCGACAAAGTCAGACGCAAAAAAGCCCCTGCCTTGCAACAGTGCCCGCAGAGACGCGGTGTTTGTCTGCAAGTCAAGACGAAAACACCGAAAAAGCCCAACTCGGCCTTAAGAAAAGTGGCCTGGGTTCGCTTATCGAACGGCCAGGAAATCATCGCTTATATCCCAGGCGAAGGTCATAACCTGCAAGAACATAGCATCGTACTGGTTCGCGGCGGACGAGTGAAAGACCTCCCCGGCGTGCGATACCACATCGTTCGCGGCTCTCTGGATTGTGCAGCCGTCAAAGACCGGAAAAAATCCCGTTCTAAATACGGGGCGAAAAAACCGAAATAGTAATGCCAAAACACTTGAGAGTTTTTACTAAGATTCTTAAAGGTGTTTTTGCTCGCGGAGTGCGCTGCTCTACCAGAGCGCTCCACGAGCAGGCTCCATTGCGGGAGCCGGGTGAAGGAAACGATTAACACTCAGGAAGAAAGAAATGTCTAGAAGACGTCGCGCCGAAAAGCGCCGTATCGATCCCGATCCGATTTACCAGAGCCAGACGCTCGCCAAGTTCGTCAATAAACTCATGTATGGCGGCAAAAAGTCGACAGCTCGCGCCATTGTCTATGCTGCATTGGAAAAATTTGCAGAGAAACTCAAGGCCGAAAATCCTTTGGCTGCATTTGAGCAAGCTCTGGAAAATGCCAAGCCGTCACTGGAAGTCAAGTCCCGCCGCATCGGTGGAGCCACTTACCAGGTTCCGGTAGAAATCGCACCTGACCGCCGCGTTGCGATGGCCATGCAATGGATTATCACTTTTGCCCGCGCCAAGCCAGGCCGCTCGATGACTGAAGGACTATCCTCCGAACTCGTCGATTGCTATAACAATCAGGGCGCGACGATCAAAAAGAAAGACGACACGCACCGCATGGCGGAGGCGAACAAAGCCTTTGCCCATTATAAATGGTAAGGGGCAATCATGAGTAAACGGCCTGAGAGCGACAAGCTGGAAAACGTGCGTAATATCGGCATCATGGCGCACATCGATGCCGGCAAAACGACGGTCACCGAGCGTATTCTGTATTATTCCGGGCGTCTGCACCGCATTGGCGAGGTTCATGAAGGCTCGACGACGATGGACTTCATGGAACAGGAGCGGGAGCGCGGCATTACGATTACATCCGCTGCTACAACCGTTCACTGGAAAGACTCCAAGATCAATATCATCGACACGCCGGGCCACGTAGATTTCACCATCGAAGTGGAGCGGTCTTTGCGCGTTCTCGACGGCGCTGTCGCTGTATTTTGCGCAGTAGCCGGCGTGCAGCCCCAGTCTGAAACCGTCTGGCGCCAGGCCAACCGCTATGGCGTCCCCCGTATCGCATTCGTCAACAAAATGGACCGCACCGGAGCCGACTTTTTCAAAGCGGTCCGTTCGATGCGCGAAAAACTACACGCGAATGCCATTCCCGTCCAATGTCCGATTGGAGCGGAATCGAACTTTAAAGGCATGGTCGACCTGATCACCATGAAAGCCTATCTGTTCCACGACGAGACGCTCGGCTCGAAGTACGATACCGAAGAAATACCGGCTAATCTTCTTGAGCAGTGCAAAAAAATGCGCATGGAAATGCTCGAAGAGATTGCGACGATCGACGAGAGCAACGATGTTTTCATGACGAAGGTCCTCGAAGACCCGGACTCGATTACCGAAGACGAAATTCACGCCGTTATTCGCCTTGGTGTGATCTCCAATAAAATCAACCCTGTTTTGTGCGGAACGGCATTTAAGAATAAAGGCGTTCAGCAGATTCTCGACGCTGTCGTACACTGGATGCCCTCTCCGCTCGATCGCGGCATGATTCGCGGCCATAAACTCGACTCAGACGAGACGGTGGAGATCTCTCCATCGGATGACAGCCCTTTTTCCGCGCTGGCGTTTAAAATCATGACCGACCCGTATGTCGGGCGTTTGACCTTTATCCGTATTTATAGCGGCACCTTGCCCAAAGGCACCACGCTGCTCAATTCGACCAAGGATAAACGAGAGCGCATCTCGCGCTTGCTTGAAATGCACGCCAACCAGCGGAAAGATCGCGACGAATTTTATACCGGCGACATTGCGGCCGTGATCGGATTGAAATACACCAGCACGGGTGACACGCTTTGCACGGAAAATAATCCTCTTCTTTTGGAGAAGATGAACTTCCCTGATCCGGTGATTTCAATGGCGATCGAGCCGAAGACGAAGGCCGACCGCGAAAAACTTTCGATGGCTCTTTCTTCTCTTTCAGAAGAAGACCCCACGTTCCGCGTCAGTACGAACGAAGAAACGGGGCAGACGATTATTTCCGGAATGGGCGAGCTGCACCTCGACATCATCCGCGACCGCATGCTGCGCGAATTCAGCGTCGATGCCAATGTCGGAAAACCGGAGGTTTCGTACAAAGAAGCCATCACGTCTCCCGCACATACTGAGACGAAGTATATCAAGCAATCCGGTGGACGAGGTCAATACGCCCACGTCTGCCTGGAGATCGAGCCGAACGAAACGGGCAAAGGCAACGAGATTGTCAGCAAGATCGTTGGCGGCGTCATTCCGAAAGAATACATCACTCCCGTCATCAAAGGGATTGAAGAAGGATTGCAGACGGGCGTTCTGGCGGGCTATCCGCTGGTGGACGTCAAGGTCGCCATCGTATTCGGATCGTACCATGAAGTCGACTCCAATGAAATGGCGTTTAAGATTTGCGCTTCCATGGCCATTAAAGACGCCGCTCGTAAAGCAAAGGCGGTCATTCTCGAGCCGATCATGAAGGTCGTCGTCGAAACGCCGGAACAAAACGTCGGCGACGTCATCGGCGACATTAACCGCCGCCGAGGAAAAATCCTCGGTCAGGAAACGGTTCGAGGCACGGTCGAAGTGACCACTGAAGTGCCGCTTTCTGAGATGTTCGGCTACTCGACGCAGTTGCGTTCGATGTCTTCGGGTCGTGCGACCTATACGATGGAACCAAGCCATTTCGAGCGGGTTCCAGTGAAAATTCAAGAAGAAATTGTGAAAAAGTAAGGGACTATGGGCAAACAACCAAGACAAAGAATCCGCATCCGCCTGAAGGCATACGACCAGCGCCAGCTGGATCGATCGACTGCGGACATCGTAGAAACAGCAAAACGAACCGGCGCACGCGTCGTAGGGCCCATTCCCCTACCGACCAAACGGCAGGTCTTCACCGTCCTCCGCTCGCCGCATGTCGACCGCAAATCGCGCGAACAGTTCGAAATGCGCACCCACATCCGCATGTTAGATCTATTGAATCCCACCCTCGACACGATCGACAAGCTGAAAGTATTGCCTGTCGCATCCGGCGTCGACATCAAGATTAAAGCCTAACCAATTGAGATACCGAGGGACTTTTCCCTCGGTGTTTTATGGCGTTTCGGTATTTTGCGTTGTCTGCATGTCATAACTATCGAACGTCGTTTGCATCTCGTAGCTATTAAATTGCGTCGGAATGGGCGAGTTCTGCTCGACGCGCTTGGAAACGACCACACCTTCTTTCAAAATAATAATATAATGGCGCTCTTCAAGTAGGCGCGACCCAGCCTTCAAGCGCTCGACATAATCGTATTCCACGGAACCGTCGTCCTTTTTATTAATGCTCACTGGATCGCCCGCTTTGGCGATCACTTCATCCTTTGTGGCTCCGACAGGGATATCATAGAACGCGCTCATAGTCACAATGCTCGGACCCGATGCGCAGGCCGCTAGCATGAAAAAAGATATAATCAATAGACGTCTCATTGTGGGTCTTCCCCTTCGTTCGGCTCTTCATCTTCATTAAATGGCGGCGCTTCTTCGCTGCTGGGCCATATTTGCGCTTCAATTTGCGTGCGGAATTGGTCGGAGGTCACATATTCACCATGCATCTGATAGCTTCCATCGGGCTGCAGGCGATAGGTCTCAAACCCCTCGAAATTCGATCCGTTATTGCGAAATTCCCATCCAATCAGCTGATCGTCATAGACTCCCGTTCCCACAATCTGGCCGATGTTCGGATTCTCCATGTCGACCGTAAAAACGTTGTTTTGAAACTCGGAAAAACTGAGCTTATTGCTCATGTTCTCCGACAGTCCCTGAACCTGAATGAACTGCTGGCATTCCACCTTTCCGGTAAAGTCGCGCGATTGCACGCTCCAGTGGGTGTCGAACGTGAGTTCTTCCTCCAGCATATTCAATGTAATCTTTCCTTTCCCCGCCCAATGGCCGGGAGAAAAGAGGAAGTTGTGGATAAATTCGCCCATTAGAACATAAACCTTCTGCTATAAATGCTTTGCAATATCCCGAGAGCCGCCATCGTCGTGAGAATGGAATTCCCTCCATACGTCACAAAAATCAGCGGAACCCCCGCAATCGGCAGCAGCGCACACATCATCGAGATGTTGAGCAGTACGTGCATGGCGAGATACACCGCCAGGCCTGCGGCCAGGATCCGCCCGAAGGCGTCCTTGGCTACTGCCGCCACCTGTAGACTAAAATAGATTAAAGCGAAAAAAAGCAACAGAAGGATTACAAGCCCCACAAAACCAAATTCCTCGCCATAGGCGGCGAACACGGAATCGGTGTGGGCGGCCGGCAGCCACTTCTTTCCGGCGAATTCACTCTCTTTCCATCCCGTCCCGGTCAATCCACCCACAGCGATCGATGTGGCCGCGGCCTTCTGATGGTAGGTATTCGGATTGAGGCGCTCATACTGGTATTCTTTCATAAACCGCGTAAAAAACGGCCGCATCTCTTCGTGGGAAAACATACCGACGAATAAAAAAAGCACGACGAGCAGCCCGCCGATGCCGGCCAGAGTCATCGCGCGGATCACTTTGCTATGGACTCCAGCGAAATAACACATCGCCAAAGAGATCGGGAAAAGAATCAGAGCTGTTCCCAGATCGGGCTGTTTGAGGATCAGAATAAAAGGCAGGCCCATGATGGCAAACGCTTTCATTGCGACCCGCAAGCTGCCGACATAGCTCCCCTGTTTTTCAAGAAAGTGCGCCAAAGCGATCGCCACGATGAGTTTAGCGTGTTCGGAGGGCTGGATGTTCAAACCGATCACAGGAATGCGATACCAGCGGTGGACGTTCTGAATGGGAGCTGTCAAATATAGCCCCAGCAAAAGCACGACAATGCCTCCGTATAAAATCCAGCTGAAGCTCTGCAGCTTCCTGTAATCGAAAACAGCCATGACGGCAAAAACCGCCCAGCCGCATAAAAACCAGCGCAGCTGGCTTTTGACGAGCGGCGTCCAAAATAAATCTTCCGCATCGGCCGTCATCGATGAAATCACGAGAAGGCTGATGATCATGAGCGCAAAAATGACCGGCACGATGCGCCAGTCGATCCGCGATAAACACTGATAATTGACAACCCTGTTCATATCATGGCATTTTATGAATCACTTGCGATAGAATGCAACTGCGCATTGAGGTAAATCATGGAAATCGTCGACATCCATCTCGAAAAAATCGATTCAACGAACAACTACGCCAAAGCGCACCTCAATGAATTCAATTCCTCAAAACTGACCTGCATCACGGCGGAAGAGCAATCGGCCGGACGCGGGCGCCACCAGCGCTTCTGGCACTCGCCGAAAAATCTAAACATCTACGCCACTTTTTGTTTTCAGCTGCCCATCCACACCCTGCATCTCATCAGCCTTGGCCAAGTAATGGCTGTGAGTTTAGCCATGGTTCTTTTGAAAGAGGGCCTGCATCCCCAAATCAAATGGCCCAACGATATTCAACTAGGCGGCAAAAAAATGGCCGGCACTCTTGCGGAAACGCAATTTCACCGCGATACGGTCGACATCATTCTCGGCGTCGGCATCAACGTCAACATGCCGGAGAATCTGCTCACAAAAATCGATCAACCGGCGACCTCTTTATTAGCCGTTACCGGCCATCCCTGGGACCGCGCAAACCTGCTAAAAAAGCTCCAAAAACAGTTTTTGGCCGATTTGCTGAAATTCAAAAAAGAGGGGTTCACTCCTTTTCACAGCCAATTTGAAAACCTGCTCGCCTACAAAGGACAAACCATCCACTGCTTCGACGGACACAAGGAATGGGTCGGGATCTGCCATTCCATCACGAGCGATGGACAATTAAATCTGTATTTGCCGAATAAAGAAATTCACACTCTTCTGACAGGCGACATCAAAAATCCTTCTTAATTTACTCACGCAAACCTCAAGCAACTATAATCCAAAGACTTATAATTAACCGTTCAATTGACAATAACTTAACAATATGTTATAATTTCTTTTAAACATATGGATATATGGGACAAACAGACAAACCATCTCTTAATGACTCTTCTTCAGTGCCATTGCGCTGCAAAAACGAATTGCAAGAATGGCCCCGTTTACCAAATGTTGAATACTTGCACCAACTGCTTCCTTATGATCCCGCGACCCGATTTCGGAAAGAACTACAGACCGGATTAAAAGAATACCAATTATTGCTTAATGCGATGCTACAAGCAATTGAACATTATAATAATGGGAGGCTTGAAAAATTCGACAGTCTGGTGGGTGAAAATGCCTGTCAAATTCGGGCCATTTACATTGTTCGGCTCGCAAGCCAAAAACTCAATTTTTCCACACTTCAAAGCCAAATATTATGCACAATCAAAACCATTGAATCAATACATCCGCAAAAAATTTCGCTTTTAATTCGGAATCAAAAATCACTATTCGATTTATTTGAATCTAACAATCTACTAATTAAATCGACGAAAGATGAATTTTTTTTGATCGAATCATTTCTGCTATCTGAAGCGAAAGAGATCTGTCTTGAAGAACAAATCACGAGCTCGCTATTGATCAGGAATGAAGCTTATCCGCATAAATTAAAACAGTTCGGCGATGTTTCATCGAAGTTCACTAAACACCTTGTGCAATATTTGAGAATGCTGCTGAGTCTCGATTCCGTGCATTGGATCAGGAACATCGCTCGGAAATCCGTTGATCTTCATCTATCGCGAATGGTCTCGGCTGAATTTACAAAGGCACACAACAATTGCTCGTGTATCCCGAATTTCTGGTCCTTTAAAGCAATCTTAAATGCGATTCATGACAAAAAAGTACCTGTCATTGTTCATGCCAAATTTTTATCAAATGTTGAAGAAGGAAAATATCAACTTGTCAATGAACAAGTTATTGTTTATGAATCGCAGACATTGGATGGCCAACTTCCAAAATTAATCGAAACAACGCTTGAAAATTTCGATATGAATCAGCCGGCCATGATCATACAGGGCGTGGTAGTAGGATCCGATCTGCTTGAGTCTTCTTCATGGAAACAAACAATGAGCAGGTATTCATTGGATGACGTCATTCTGGCCGCGGCCGCAGATCACAGGCAATTTCCTGAATTCAGTGACCACAATACAATCCATTTACTCAATGATTTAGAATTTGAAAAATATCGATCCTTGGCCAAAGATGGCGGATTTGCCTTAGAAAATCCCAGCAGCTTCTTTATGAACCATATTTATGCCGGCATTCCAATGCATTTACCTTTTATTGATCATCAGACGCTATCGAATGTTTCATGTTCATCAATTTCTTAATTGACCAGATTGCTATTTCAATGTAGATAACCATTAAATAAAATAACGCAGTAAGACCAAGAGAAATAAATAAATTTGGTATGGTTTGGCCGGGATTTTGAAGGCTTAAAATTGTCGCCGCTATGCAGCCGATCAACCAGGAAGCACTTCCTACCATCATTCCAAATGTTTGCGGTTTCCTTCGAATAATCACCCGAACCATAAACGTGATGAGCAAAACAAGTCCGAGATTGGCAATAAAGTCTGTGATCAGGTCTTTCACGAAAATCACTGGCGGAGTAGCTGGAATGAAAAAAAACGCGAATGTGCCTGCAATTCCAATGATAGCATATTCGTTCGAAAAACGCAGCGATTGAAGCGTTGGCGATCTCCAGCAAGCCGAGGCGAAATAAATATTTCGCAATAAGTTATTAATGACAAGAAAAACAACAAACAACGTTAACAGAACCCGTAAAGCTATGTTGCTGTTTAAAAAAAATGAAATGATTTGATCAAAATCAATAAAAACACTCGAAAGCTGAGTGAATATATTGAAAAAAAAGATCACTGTTAAGGCAAGAACCGAATCAGCCATGGAACGGGAGTGTCTGAAAAAAGTCGGAAGATTGATCGTACCAACCAAGGTTAAAAGCACAACAAATCCTAGCGCTGTCAATGAAAATCCCCAAGAGATGGGTGTTTCTATATGATAAAATTGCAATGCATAGATTTGCGAAACAATTAAAACAGGAAATAAAATTACATTCATCCTTTTGATGAGTCGAATCCCATTTACACCGAGAAACGAAGCACAAAGCCCCAGCGCCGTTCCCCATAAGACGTTATCTCTGATCCCGTTATCGGTTGGAAATATGTGGTTGATTCCCTGAATTCCAGCATCGAGTTGATATACAAACCAGAACAAACATGCGATGATCAACGTCAACATCGCACCTATTGCGCTCCCCTTACCAAGGTACTTCTTTACGTTTTCGATGGCGTCGATATGATTGGAAGAGCTCATTTTAATAATCACGAGGCCAATCAGCCATTGAATCAAATTTCCGATTCCTATTGCAACGATCGAATCGCCAATCCCAAACTGGTTTTTGAGTTGCCATCCAAAAATCACCCCTAATATACCGACCGACGCGACCTGAATGCTGGCCAATTCCCAAAAATTTTGCGAATCGAGAGGGTCATTATTGATACTGGACATAAGTTACGATCTAATCGAATCAGACAAATTTTGCAAGCGCTCAGAGCTGTAATTACGATCACCCATTCCACTCCGGGATGACAAACAGACTCGGATGTACACGCGAACGAAGAACCCTCTGGATCGCACTGAGCGTCGATCCCATCGATGATGGACAAGAAGCGCAGGCGCCCTCGTATAAAATCCGGACCTCGCGCCCATCATTAAGACCCAGAACCCTGATACCTCCCGCATCCAGCGCGATATAGGGACGGATTTCCTTATCTAAGACCCCTTCAATGATCGAGAGCTTTTGTTCATCCCCCATCTGTTCCCAACCAGGAATCTCGATAGCAACCTCTCCATCGCCCTCGTCAATGGGGGTTGCATCAAAACTTTCCACAAATGGAATATCGAAACAATTCTGGACGCACACGTCGATCGCCTCGATCACAATATTGAGACTGCGCGCGCACTGATCGGGAAACGCAGAATGATCCAAGCGATCCCGCAAATGGCGATCCAGCAAATCGGCCGTCAGCCGAGAGACCTGATCATAGTTTTTTCGGAGGACAATCTCGCAACAGGCATCAGCCGCCGCGATAAGAGCTGTCGGGCCGATCGCCTGAAACTTTGCATCGGCAATCATGCCGTCGGACTCATCCACCAGCCAGTAAAAACAGACAATCGTTATGCCCCATCCGGCCTGGCCCTGGACAAGCCGCATGCCGCGCTCTTTCGCCTCGATAGCCGAAAACTTCCCTGCATAGAGCGGCTTGTCCAAACGCTCGCGAATTTTTTTGCTATATTGTTCCCAAATAGACGTCTTCAGCATGAGGCCAAATCTCCCGCAATCGCATGAATCGCCTCGAAAGCCCGTGCAATGCGATCCACCGCCGCATCAATCTCCGCTTCTGTCGTCATGCGGCTCAACGAAAAACTGATCGCGCTCGACACCGTTTTTTCATCGCATCCGGACGCCATCAGCAAATGGGCGAGTTCCTGATGAGGGGCGCCGCCAATCGTTGCAAAGACCTTTTTGCGATTCAGGGCGTATAGGAGCGCCTCCTGGTGCACCCGCATGAAGGCGATCACAGAGACATTCGGGAGGCGGAGTGATTCGGACATAAGAATTTTAGCGCCCTCGATCTTTTCGACGATGCCCTGCTCAAAACGCCTTCGCAAACGGGCCGTCTCCAATCCCATCGAATCGAGAGTAAGCAGCGATTGCTGCGCCGCAGCACTCAATGCGGCCAGCGCGGGAATATCAACGCCATCAGCCCCCGGCGTCAAAGGAAAAAGAGGTCGTCCGGCTTTGGCAAACAGGGCGCCGGAACTTTTGAGTCCGTGCATCCGATCACCGGAAAAAGTCAAATAGTCGCCCAAAAACTCGATGGGAATTTTTCCGACGGCATACGTAGCGTCCACATGCAAATAGATGTTTTTTTCAGAGCACATCTTCGCGATTTCTTCCATCGGCTGGATAACGCCGGTCAAGGCTTGCGCCCAGCCGATGCTGACGAGAGCCGTGTCAGGAGTCATCATCGCTCGTAGTTTTTCCAGATCAATGCGGCCGAATGAATCAACCGGCGCGAACTGTGCGCCGCATCCCATCTCTTGGAGGCGTTGGAGATTCTCCATCACCGGCGCGTCCTCTAGGCATCCCGCAATATAATGACTTTTCCCTAGGGTCCGCCGCATCGCCCGATCGACCGACCAAAAAACCTGATGAATCGCTTCGGCGCCGCCGGATGCAAATACGAACTGATCCTCCGGCATCGCTCCGGCGAGATCAAAGAGGATCTGAGCGGGACCATCGAAATTTTTTCCCCACAGCTCATCGAGATAAAGCCGCATCCGCTCCAAAGCGCTTTGGCACGGCCTGGTGGCCGTATGATTATCGAGATAGATCGATTCGTTCATGAGCGTTTTTCTCGAATTGATAAACGACTGGCTCGCCAGTCGCGAGCTCCAGTTTGACGACCTGATCTTTATTGAGATGATCGAGATCCATGATGATCGCGCGCAAGGAATTGCCATGAGCGCAAATGAATACGTTTTCGCCTCGCTGCAGCCGCGGCCGAATTTCTTTGTTGAAATAGGGCACGGCCCGCTGGGCGGTCATCGCTAGGCTTTCGCCATGCGGGGGCGCCACGTCGAAACTCCGCCGCCAAATCTGGACTTGCTCGGCGCCGAATTGTTGAGCCGTTTCGGCCTTGTTCAGCCCCTGCAAATCCCCATACATGCGCTCGTTTAATTCCCAGGCCATATAGACAGGAATCGTCGTTTTTTTGGCCTCTTCGCCAAAAATCTTCGCCCATTCCCCCCTCTTGCCTTCCCCCGGATGTTGGAAAACCGGCACTTTTTGGCTCGCATGCTGGAGCATGGCCAGGGCTAGGGTCATGTGGGCGCGAACCAGGGTCGAGGTAAAAATCACGTCGATGGGGATATCTTTGATCCTTTGGCCCCCTTCGATCGACTCGCGTATCCCCGCCTGGCTGAGTGGGATATCAACCCAACCGGTGAATAAATTTTGTTCATTCCAGGCCGAAAGGCCATGGCGCATCAAAATTAGTTTTGACATCCCGATCCTCTAAAAATTGGATCTAATATTAACCAATCCTCTGAAAAAAAGCTCCTTCCAAGTATAATAGCTGACCTATGAAAGAAAAACGTTTAAGCAAGGCCCTTGCCGCGGCCGGTATCGCCTCAAGGCGCGCAGCGGAAGAGATGATTTTCGAAGGACACGTCAAGGTGAATGGCGTCGTCACACTCGTCCCCCAAACGCTCATCGACTGGGATAAAGACCAGATTCGCGTCGACGAAGTGCTGGTGACAGGCGAACAGCGCAAACTCTATTTCATGCTGAACAAACCGGCCGGCCTGATTTGCTCGATTGACCCCCTCAAAAATCGGCGCATCGTTTTGGATCTTTTTGCCGAAAAATCCGAACGGCTATTTACCGTAGGACGCATGGATCAAAATGCGACGGGCCTGCTCCTCGTGACGAATGACGGTCACTTTGCGGATAAAATACTTCGGTCATCGGCGAATATCATCAAGGAATACATCGTCAAAGTATCGCAGGAGATCACCGCCGATCATCTGGAAACTCTTTCGCAAGGCGCCCGAGTCGACGACCGGTGGGTGCGTCCCGTCCTGGTGCAAAAAGTGCGGCGCGGAACATTCAAGATCTGCGTCAAAGAAGGAAAAAAGCACGAAGTGCGCATCATCACCGAGCGCGCAAATCTGGATATCATCGACCTCAAGCGCGTCCGCATCGGCGGCCTGGTTCTGGGCTCTCTTCCCGAGGGAGAATACCGCTCGTTGACTGAGCAAGAACTGGCGCTCGTCCAAAAATAAGCTAAATTCATCGTCCGTCCAGATGTTTACATTTTCCTAGCTCAAAATTAATCTCCTGCTTAAAGTGTTTTTTGTTTTCCATAGGAGGACACAATGAGCAGTAGAATCGAAAGTCAAAACGCAGTCCAGGAAGTTCCTGGCAATCAAAACCAATCGAGGTTTGTAGATTGGACCACGATAAGACATGGATTTCACATTGGGATAGGTACGACAATCGGAGGCGCGCTTGTAATTGGTACCGTAGGCGCGACGAAAGCTGCATGGAAATAGTAAATTTGACCAACACACTTAACGGATATTTTTACAAGACCGGGATTTAAGCCCGGTCTTATAGAAAATTTGATAACCAAGAAAAAAAATGAAATCTTTCTCTATCTTGTGGATGCTTCTTTTAACTGTGTCCTGTTTTTCTTCTACGTCAACCCAAGAAAAACAGACCGATCAAACTAATGATACTTCTTCATACACATGTACAATACCCATCACAAAGCTAACTTCCACCCAAAATCCATGTGTGGAAATATTGATCGAAAATAAGCCCTTTACTGTGGATCTTGATCTGGGATTTAAAGGCGCCATTTCCATCTTAGACACATCAATTGACCAAATTTTATCAAAAACTTTGATTGGAACAGAACTAAGAACCAACATTTTAGGAAAGCAGTATCTTATAAATTTATATTCGCTACCTGAATTTAAAATAGGAACTATAAATTTTTCTCAATTCATCCTACTAGAAAGAAACACTAAATTTATTAACGACGTTTATTTTTCCACTGAACAAGACGTTAAGCATCCCACAGAAGTCCAAGGCAGCTTGGGGTGGGAGCTATTTTATAACAGCACCTTACTGATCGATATTAAAAATTTAAAGATTGTGGTCAGCGACTCCTTGGAAACTTTGCAACAACAGGGATTTTCAGTCGACGAATTGATAAAAACGCCTTTGTTCACTGAACGCGGCCTTGTTGAACTTGAAACCGAAACAAACAATGGGCCCATGTTATGCGTGCTGGATACTGGTTGCACGTTGAGCGTAATAAATAGTGACGATGACAATAACAAATCTGTTGGAGAACGGTTCCTTGATCCAGAAAACGTTTCAGTGTTTTCTGTATTTAAAGTTGGCGAAAATAATTTTGGACCTATTTCGTTTCGCAACATTCCCATCAAAACTCCGTTTCGTATCGAGGCCATCCTGGGGATGGATTTCTTTGAAAACCACGTTGTGGTTTTAGATTTTGTGAATAAATTCGTCTATTTATCAAAGTCATCGACTACGACAGAAAAATCAAACCTCTTGCCTTGAAGATTTCTCCTTCGTATTGTGAGTTTAATGGACTTAAACGAACAAGCTGAAGCGCTGATCCAAAAAATCAAGCGCTTCATTATCATGACCTCCGGCCGAACGGTCGCAGAAGCGTCCTTAGAAGAGTTCTATCTCGCGTTTTGCCAGACCCTGCGCGAAGAAATCATGGTCAATTGGGCGGCAAGCTTCGCCACCTTCGATCAAAAAAAGCCGCGCATCCTCTATTACCTTTCGATGGAGTACCTTCCCGGGCGCCTCATTGGCGATAATATCACCAATATGGGAGCGTGGGATCTCGTCAAGCGGGTCTTATTGAAAATGAACCGCTCGTATGAGGATCTGATGCATTGCGAATCGGATCCGGGCCTCGGCAATGGGGGCCTCGGCCGCCTGGCGTCCTGCCTGCTCGATTCCCTGGCTGCGCACGACTATCCCGCGCTCGCATACGGGCTTCGCTACCAGTACGGGGTCTTTGGACAGGAAATCTGGAACGGTCAGCAAGTGGAGCGCCCCGACTGTTGGCTTTTAAACACCTATCCCTGGGAAGTGAGGCGCGATGAGCATGCCGTCAACGTCTGTTTCCGCGGCCGTCCGAAAATGGCCAAAAACGCTCTCGGCGACGATGTCTCTCAGCTCGAAGATTACGAGGAGGTGCGCGCTTTGCCCTTCGACGTGCCCATCATCGGACTATCCGAAAAAGGCAATTACGCCGTCCTCTCCTTGCGCCTGTGGTCGACCAAAGAATCGCCCCGCAATTTTCAGCTCCAGCGATTTAACGAAGGGTTTTTAGACCAAGCCTCTGAAAACACCTCGCTCACCGATGTCCTCTATCCCAACGATCAGACGGAAATGGGTCGGCGCGTGCGACTCAAGCAGGAACTATTGCTCGTTTCTGCATCGACGAAAGATATCATTCGGCGCCATCTGCATATTTTCGGCAATCTGAATAGCTTTGCCGACAAAGTGCGCATCCAGATCAACGATACCCACCCGGCCCTCGTCATTGCCGAACTGATCCGCGACCTCACCAAAAACTTCAATTACCCCTGGAAAGACGCCGTTGAAATCACCCGCACCGTCTGCAGCTACACGAACCATACCATCCTCAAGGAAGCCCTCGAGGAATGGAGCGAAAAGAGGCTGGAAGAATTATTACCCCGCCAGCTCCAGGTCATCCAAAAATTGAATCAGGATTTTTGCAATGATATCCGGCAACGGTTTCCCAACGATGAAGAGCGCGTGCGGCGCATGTCGATCATCGAACACGGCCAAGTAAAAATGGCTCATCTCGCCATCTTTGGCAGCCATAAGGTCAATGGCGTCGCCAAACTGCATAGCGAGATTCTGAAATCCAAAGTCTTCTATGAATTTTATGAAATGTTTCCGGATCGATTCGTCAACGTCACCAACGGCGTCACGCAGCGCCGCTGGCTCTATCACGCCAATCCGCTTCTGGCAGCGTTCATTACAGAGCGAATCGGCCATTCCTGGGTCAGCGACTTCACGCAAATTTGCAAACTGGCCGATTGCGCATCCGACAAAAAAAGCCAGCAAGCCTTTTGGGATATCAAACGCCGCAATAAGCAGACTCTGATCGATTTTCTGTCGAATGAAAATCCCGTGCGAGACGAAACAGGACAAATCATTTCCCAATCCTCCACACTAGGTCCTGACGCCCTCTTCGACATCCACATCAAGCGCTTCCACGAGTACAAACGACAACTGCTCAACGCCATACATCTCATCATGCTCTATCAGGAGATCAAAGAATTTAAATCGAACCGCGTCCCGCGCATGGCGATTTTCGGAGGGAAAGCAGCGGCGGGCTATGAAAAGGCCAAGCAGATATTCCGTTTAATCTGCAGCATGGCCCGGACGATCAATCACGACCCGGCTATGAAGGGTCGATTATGCATCGCCATGATTGAGAACTACAATGTGTCGAAGGCAGAGATCATCATCCCCGCAGCTGACCTGTCCGAGCAGATTTCTACAGCCGGCTGGGAAGCATCCGGCACGGGCAATATGAAATTGTCAATGAACGGCGCTTTGACGATTGGGACGGATGACGGAGCGAACGTCGAGATGCGGCAGGCCGTGACCGACCGCTGGTGGCCCTTTTTATTTGGCGCCACGGCCGAGGAAAACGCCAATGCACATCATTATCACAGCCGGGAAATCTATTCAGCCGATCCATCCATTCGGCGTGCGATCGATGCTCTCATCGACGGCACTTTTGCAAAAGACGCATCCGAACAGGCGGCATTTGCTTCTCTGCATGCGAGCCTGCTCGATCACGATCGATTCTTTGTCTTGCGCGATTTACGGCCCTTTTATGATACACAGAGAAAAGTAGAAGAACTCTATCGCGACCCGCTACGCTGGTCGGAGACAGCGATCCATAACGTGGCCGCCATGGGCCGGTTCTCATCCGACGAATCGATCCGCAACTACGCCCAGACGATCTGGGATATCAAGCCCTGCCCACCAGATGAAAGCTCTCTGGCCTCCATTCGCAAAGAATACGGTGAATTCGCCACCGGCCGCATCACCTCCAAACGTTAGCAGGTTTTATAAAAACGTGGAAAAAAAATTCCAATTTCGATTAAAATTTACATCGAAATCTAAACACAGATTTTTTCAAATCCTTATTGAGGTGAAAAATGCCCTGTAAAATATATCCACTTCCTCTTTCACCTACCCAAGCAAAATCACCCACAACGCTCAAAATTACCGACGATCGGTTTTTCGACCTGCACCAGAGGATTTATCAAATAGTCAAAGAACGACAGTCAATCACATCTGAGGAGCATGAATCTCTTGTAAAGTGGTTACATGCCTTCAGAAATCAAAGCAGCAAACACGCCAAAGAAATAAATATCATGCTCGATGTAATGCACCAACTACCAAAAGCCACATAACCATAGAAAACGAAACGCCCTCCATTTTAAACTTCGAATCTATTTTTCATTACTTCTATCATGTATTTTGCAACACCTTCCGGCGAGATACATCGGTCATAATACTCTTTATTCAACAACTCGTACTTATCTAAATCATTTAACAATGAATCGATTAATTTCTGATTTAATTGCGACCAATCACCAATCCGAACAGCGGGAGAATTGTGATAATACCAAACATTACTATGTGTTTTGTCAAGCGGCATCGTTGTGATCACTATACAATTTGCGTGATAGGCATCAAAATATCGATAGCTTTCTGTAAAAAGCGAACCTCGAGGGACTAATGCAATTTTGGAGTTGTTCATAAGATCAAAATATTCGTTCAATTCATGTCCCTGAAAAAAACCAGGAGTCAATTGCAACAGAGAATTTGCATTTAATTTTTTAGCTTCTTTAACACAACTTTCTCTTTCCAAATTGGTTTGTCCTGAAAAAAAAATATCACATTTTCTTTCCTTCAGCGGCCTTAGTTTAAATTTATTTAACACGACCTTATACGGATAATCCGAATTCGTCACATAACCCAACGGAAGCGGAAAAGTTCTCTGATTGTCGAATTTCCAATTGTTGTTAAACGTTCGAAAAATTAAATCGAAACCATTTAACGATTTGCACGGAGTCGGGGCTTCGTTTTCATCATCATGGATTAAGAAAACATTTTTTTTATTCGGAATCACACATTTAATCGCCTTCAGCAATTGTTCGATTTGACTTTCGGAATTATACGTAATCTTTCCGACAACGACATTATAGTCATCACCAAACTCCTTATTAACAACATCAAACACGTCCTTAAAATAAAAATATTCGCATCCGGCGTTTTCTAGAAAATTTAATTTCATATTAACCACTCTACGACTGATTGAATAAAGTTGTGGCGTAGTTTTTACATTTATCTAAAAATTATTTTTTAGTAAATAAATATATTAAAAACGCACTCTATTTTTTATTTTTCAACATTGTTAAAATCCCTGATTAATCTCATCGTCATCGTACTCTGGTTCCGTGAGAAATTCCTCGTCTTCCACGTATGCTCCTTGGAAATAGGTTATAACACGCTTGAACCGATACTGGAGCGCTAGAGATCTTCAGCCATGTTTGGGATATTCTGAATGGAGAAAATTTGAGAATACTATTAAAAAAGCCATAACCTCTTGCAAGCAATCCGGTAATGATCCCGACAATCATTTTGTCGGCGCCGACAAAATGATCGGTATTGGCCACCAAGCCGAGAGAAAAGTTACAGACTGGAATCTCTCACGTTTTGCCTGTTACCTCATTGCTCAAAATGGAGATCCGCGAAAGCGAGAAATCGCCGAAGCTCAAAAGTATTTTGCCATACAAACCGCTCAAAAAAATCTAGGCAAATCTACGCTAACGCATAGACAAACCGGACACGTCAACCGAGCAGTCGGGTTAACGATTCGCGTGCCGGAATCTCG
>JACVQJ010000034.1 GCA_015661075.1 Parachlamydiales bacterium
CAGGCATGAATTTTGGCAGAAAACCACGCGTTACGTCTAATTAAAGGCAGAACGATCTCTGGCAATCAACTACTTACGCATCGCCGTGGCGAACTTGGGTGTAATGACCTGTGACAAAATTATTGATTTAGAACTTAACATAAGGAATTCTCTGACGAAGTCTGAAAACAAAAAAAGAACCGCTATATTAAAATTAGTTGCCAATCCACTAGATTATGTCGAAGTTAAAAGCTAATTTCGTCCATGACCATCGCGGGGCGAGATCATCATCTCGCCCTTTTTTTTCTGAATCCTTGACACAGATGTCGGCTCGCTTTTAGTCTTCTTCAAAAGGCAACCATGAAGCTCAAAATCTCCCAGCTCTCTTTGCAAAACAAACGTGTTCTCATGCGCGTCGATTTTAACGTGCCCCTGAATGACGACGGATCGATCCTGGACGACTCGCGCATCATCGCAGCGCTGCCCTCCATTCGCTATGTGCTCGATCACGGCGGGTCGGTCATTTTGATGAGCCATCTTGGCCGTCCCCAAGGAAAAAAGGATCCGAAAGCCTCATTGGCACCCTGCGCGCAGCGGCTCTCGGCATTATTGAACCGCCCTGTCGCCATGGCTCCCGATTGCATCGGCATCGATGTCGAAGGCGTGGCGCAGCGGATGAAGAACGGATCAGTGATGCTTCTCGAGAACCTGCGCTTTCATCCCGGCGAAGAAGATCCCGAAAAAGAGCCGGGATTCACCAAAGCCCTCGCCCGCCTCGGCGACATCTATGTCAACGACGCCTTCGGAACAGCTCACCGCGCCCATGCATCCACCGCTCTGATCGCCCATTTTTTTCCCCACAAGGCGGCCATGGGCTTTCTCATCGAACAGGAACTCACTCATCTGGAGCCATTGCTAAAGAATCCATTGCGTCCGTTTTTCGCCATCATTGGCGGCGCGAAGGTCGCCTCAAAGGCCGGCGTCGTCAAAAACCTCATAACCAAACTCGATGCGCTGTTCATCGGCGGCGGCATGGCGTTTCCCTTCTTGGCCGCACAAAAAATCCCCATCGGCGATTCGCTCTGCGATCCAGCCGACATTCCCATCGCTGAAGAAATTTTAAAGATTGCCTGCCAGCGCAAAATCAAACTTTATTTACCCATCGACATCGTCGCCGCGAAAGAAGGCGCTGAACCGACCGTCTATTTATCAGGCATTCCGAAGGGATGGAAGGGCATGGATATCGGCCCGCAAACAGTGCGGGATTGGAAAAAAGACTTGTCGAAAGCGGCCACTGTTTTTTGGAACGGCCCCCTCGGCGTTTTTGAAAAACCCCCGTTTGACCGCGGAACGCTCGAGATCGCCCAAGCGCTGGCCCAGGGCCCTGCTACCACTATTGTCGGCGGCGGAGACTCCGTGGCAGCTATCCAGAGAATGGGGCTGGCCGACCGGTTCGCCCATCTATCGACAGGCGGCGGCGCTTCATTGGAATTTCTTGAATTCGGGCATTTGCCGGGAATCGACGCCTTGAGTGAGAGCCTCTAAATTTACGCTGACTTTATAATCCTCGCCGTCTATAATACCCGAATAACTGCAGAGTAGATTGCAGAGGGATCGAGCGAGTTGCGAACCTCTCCATTATTTTGCTTTTCCCACGGGGTGTATGGCGGCGGAATTACGGGATGAATTCGGCAAGTGGCGCTCTTTCTTCTGGCCCATTCATCGGGTCGAGCTAAGAAAGTTTGTGCCGATGCTCGCCATCTTCTTTCTAATCGCTTTCAACTACAACATCTTGCGCGGTTTCAAAGATTCTCTCGTCGTTACAGCCAAAAATTCTGGCGCAGAGGCGATTCCGTTCATCAAAGTGTGGGCGATCCTGCCCATGGCCATCCTGTTGACTTTTGTCTTCACGCGGCTGGCCAACCGATACAGCCGGGAAAAAGTCTTTTACGTCATGATGATCGTTTTCCTGTCGTTTTTCTTTATCTTCACCTTTTTCCTTTATCCCGCGCGGGAATGGCTGCACCCCAACGAACTCGCCGACAAACTGCAACTCATTCTGCCATCGGGCTTTCGCGGCCTGATCGCCATCTTCCGCAACTGGATTTTCACACTGTTCTATGTGATGTCAGAGCTCTGGAGTACGGCGATATTAACTGTGCTGTTCTGGGGTTTTGCCAATGAAGTGACTTCTGTCAGCGAAGCCAAGCGCTTTTACGGCATTCTCTCCATCTTCGCCAATATTTCGGGCATCTTTTCCGGCCAGGCACTCATCTTTTTGTCAGAAACGATTTTTATCCCCCAGCTGCCCTATGGCAAAGAGCCGTGGGAACAGTCCATTCTGTATCTCAATTGCGCTGTCATTCTCAGCGGTATTTTGACGATTGCCATCTTTCGCTGGCTGAACAAACACGTCATTCTCCCCGAAGAGCGCTCGCAGGCGCATCTGGCCAAGCCCGAAAAGATCAAGATGTCCATGCGCAAAAATTTTGCTTACCTGTCGAAATCAAAGTATTTGCTTTGCATTGCTCTGATCGTTTTGACCTACAATGTCGCGGTCAATCTCTTCGAGGTGGTCTGGAAAAACCAGATCCGGCAGATCTATCCCGACCCCAGCTCGTATAATGTTTACATGGGCGAAGTGCTGACCTCCATCGGCGTCGTGGCCACGCTCGTTTCAATATTATTCACGACGAACATACTCCGAAGATTCTCATGGACCGCCAGCGCATTGATCCCGCCGATCATCACTTTGGCCACGGGCGCTCTCTTTTTCTTCTTCACCGTTTTTCCGAACAGCACCCTCATGGGAATCACCCAATTCATGAATCTTTCGCCCCTGTACTTGAGCGTGACATTCGGATCCCTTCATTACTGTCTGTCCCGCGTTTCAAAATATACGTTTTACGATGCCACGAAAGAGCTCGCTTTCATTCCGCTGAGCAAAGAATCAAAGCTCAAGGGGAAAGCCGCCATCGACGGCGTCGGCTCGCGCCTCGGCAAATCGGGCGGATCCGTCATCCATCAGGGCTTTTTGCTCTTCTTCACAACCGTGGCCGCGAGCGCTCCCTTTATCGCCCTCTTCTTTTTCTGTTTCCTCGTTATCTGGATCTTTGCCGTCGTAACACTCGGCAAACAGTTCGACGAACAGGTGAATCAGAACGCCAAGCTGGATATTCCCGAACCTGAATCCAAAGAATCTTCTCCGACTCTGCAGCAAACATAAATGACGGGAATTGAACCGATCTGATATAAATTACGCTTAAAAAGACGATGTATCCTTGCTGACGATTTCAAATACCCTATCTTTTCTCCGAGCCCCTCTTGCATTTTTGTTTTTGCAGGAAAGCACTGCTCTTCGTCTATTGGCCATCATTCTGGCCATGATCACCGATAGCATTGATGGATATCTCGCGCGCCGCAGCCGATCAACAAGCCATTTTGGCGCCATCCTCGATCCGGCGATGGACAAGTTTTTCGTTTATTTTGCCCTCGCCATTTTTTATTTTGAGGGGCGAATCAGCCCGTGGGGCATGTCCGCGATGCTCTCGCGCGATGCTTTTCTTTTGCTCTACGGATTTTTAATGCTGGTCTGCGGAAGACGGCGGCAAATTGAGTTTCGCGCGATTCGATGGGGCAAAGTCACGACCGCCCTGCAATTTATCGTTTTAATCGCCCTGACGCTGGGCTACTCGATTCCATGGATCATCGATGCCTCCTTCATGGCCATGGGGCTGCTCGCCTTCGTCGAACTTTTACAGATCAGCAACCCTTTTACCTCTGTATCGGATCAACCATTTATTTGATCGTGCGGACGGCCAGATCGGCCCCTTCCTGACGCAATAGTTCATAGGCCTTTAACAGCACTTCCTGTTTGATTTTGATAAAGTTCTCGTATGGCGTATTGTGCGTATAGGCCGTCAAGTGAATGTCGATCGTAGATGCAGCTAACGCATCGACAAAGATATAGACAGGCTGAGAATGATCGATTTCCTTGCGCAGAGCAAGATCTGCGCGGATCTTTTCGATTAGAGCAGAGGCCCTGGACGCATCCTCAAAGCGAATCGAGATGATTTCGTCAATGCGCCGATGCGTCACTCTCGATTGATTGATCATCACATCCGTTGAGAACGCTGCATTCGGAATCCAGGTCGGCCTTTTTTGCAAATCTCTCAGCATCGTGAAATACCACCCGATCGCCTCGATGTGGCCGACGATCTTTTTCTCAGGCATTTCGATCAATTCGTTCACCGTGAACGGACGGGTCAGGTGAATCACCAGCCCTCCGAAGAAATTAGCGATGACGTCCTTGCTGGCAATCCCCGCCGCGGCCGCTCCAATCCCGCCGAAGGCCATGAGGGGCATCATATCAAGCCCGAAGATCCGCAAAACGATCAACAAGCCGGTAAACAGCACGACAAAAGAAAAGATTTTACCCATAATCTGAATGGAATGCGGATCCAGAACGCTCTTTCCCGTTGATCGCCGCGCAGTCAGTGTTTGCTGGAAAACCGTTTTCCATCGCAGCAGCATCCACATTGCGCATCCGATGATCGAGGCATTGCGAACCGCTTGATCATCAAACCAGGCGCCGAGATGCCCCAATCGAGAGGTCGCCAGATTGATGGCGAAGAGGGCAAAGAAAATCCATAGCAGCGCGCGCACAGGCGCAAAAAACACATAATCGAGATGAAGGCGCCAATCGTTTTCCTGCAAATGAACGCGGTGCTGATAACGGCCCACCGCCCTTTTAAAAAAAAGATTGACCAAAGCAATCAAGGCCAAATACAGGCCAATCTCGCATAGCCACGCATAATCCCGGGCGGGATATAGCCAGTTCTCTATGTACAATTTCACCATTTCCATACCGCACCTGTTCAACGGATCGACAAGGATATATCATTTGGTAAAAAATGCAGAGAATCTCTTTCCCAGAATCTGAGAAGCGTTTAATCTTACTCTCATAAAGAGCCTTTTGTTAAAGTCGCTGATTTTCGATCAGCAAAAGTCTCATCAATCCGGGTTTGCATTCTATGGAAATTCAAAACGAATCGATTTTTGTCTCTGCCCTGCGTGGATTTTGCCGAAGCCTGTTCATCCTGCTCGGCGTCTTTGCGGCCATTGCGATCGCCTCATTTGCTTTTTTCGCCTTTTCCACTCCGTATCAGGCGGAAGAAAAAACGACTTTGACCATTTTACCCAATCTCGAGGGCAAACGCGATCTGGCGCCTCTGAATTCTCCTGCGATTTTGCGCATCGATATCCACGGCATCATTGGCGTGCCGGAACACATGGACAGCGATGTCGTGCAATCGATTCTGCTGGATTCCCGAGAAGGGATTTTGCAGCATGACCGGATCAAAGGGATTTTGTTGCATTTCGATACGCCGGGCGGCACCGTCATCGATTCGGATAACATCTACCGGATGTTGCTCAAGTACAAGCAAAAATATAGCGTACCTGTGTTTGGATATGTCGATGGCCTTTGCGCATCGGGCGGGATGTACATTGCCTCCGCCGCTGACCGCGTTTATTGCGGACACTCCAGCGTCGTCGGATCGGTCGGCATTGTGATGGGTCCGTTTTTCAATATTTATGATGCGATCACCAAAATCGGCGTGCAGGAAAAAACCCTGACAGTGGGTCTCGACAAAGATGAGATGAACCCGTTTCGTCCCTGGAAACCGGACGAAGACGCAGTTCTCAAGAAAATAATGACCCATTTTTATCAGCAATTTGTCGATGTCGTTACAACAGGCCGCCCGCAAATCAGCCGCCACAATCTCGTCGAAGAATACGGCGCGAAAATCTTCGACGGACCTACCGCAATGGAACTCGGATACGTCGATGTCGCGGATAGCGATTATGAAACGGCTCTCACCGCATTGATGAAAGAAGCGAAGATCGACATCGAAAAACCCTACCAAATCGTTACCCTGCAGCCCAAGCGCAACATTTGGACAGACATTACGCAAGGCCGTTCGCTATTCAACGGCAAAATCGAGCACAGTCTAAAAATTGGCTCGGAAAACTCCTATACCATTAAGGACCGGTTTGCCTATCTCTACCAACCATAAGTTTTAATGAACAAAGTCCAGTTTTATGGATAAGATATTTATCATCGACGCGGTGAATTATCTGTTTCGATCGTATTACGCGATCGGGCCGATGACAAACGATCAGGGCGAATCGACCAACGCCCTGTTCGGCTTTATCCGATCTGTCCAAAAGCTGATCAAGGATTTTTCGCCCGCCTTTTTGATCGCCATTTTCGATGGACCGGACAATAAAAAGACGCGCCAGGCGGTCTATGCGGAATATAAAATGCACCGCAAAGGAGCGCCGGAAGATCTGTTCGCCCAATTCGATCGCACTTATGAATTTTGCAAATTATCGGGCATTCCCGTCCTTTGCATCGAAGGCGTCGAAGCGGACGACACCATGGCCAGCGTGGCCGTTTGGGCCAGAAAAATGGGATCGGATGTCTATCTCTGCTCGAGCGACAAAGATCTGATGCAGCTGGTGGACGATCATACATTCATGATCCAGTCGCACAAGGACAACCTGCGCATCGATGCCGCTCAAGTCGTGGAGCGCTACGGCGTCAGGCCCGATCAAATGCTCGATCTCCTCGCGATCATGGGCGATGCTTCTGACAACATCCCCGGACTGGAGGGCTTCGGCCCCAAGACGGCTGCATCCCTGTTGCAGGAATTCGGCACACTCGATTTTATTTTGGCCCATCCCGAAAAGGTCAAAGGCGAAAAAAAACAGGAAATATTGCGCACGCAAAGAGAAACCGCTCTTCTCAGCCGCCAGCTCGCCACGCTCGACACCCAGATCGACATTCCACATGTTGAAGAGTTCTACCGGATCAAACCGACGGATCGAGAAGGCCTGGCCGATTTTTACCATCGCATGAAATTCAACACTCTTTTGCGCGATATGGGCCCAATGGCAACGCCCGCGCCCGAGGAAAAAAAATCCGGCAAGCGCTATACAGAAATCCATGATTATGTCCTCGTCGACAGTCCCCACGAGATCGATGCGCTGCTCGCAAAACTGATGAAAGAGCCGCAAATTTGCATCGACACGGAAACGACAGACAAAAAGCCCTTCAATGCTGAACTCGTCGGCATCGGCTTCGGCACTGAACCGGGCCATGCATACTATATTCCCATGAACGGCCAGGCTGGCGAGGCCACTGTATTGCCCGCCCTGAGAGAGTTTTTCAGTCGCTGCCCCGGCCAATTTTTCGGCCATAATCTCAAATACGACTGGCACATCCTCCAAAATTACCACATCGATCTAAAGAAAATTTCTTTCGACACGATTTTGGCCTCTTATCTGCTCAGTCCGCACCAGCGCCGCCATAATCTCGACGAACTGGCCCTGGAAAAATTTAAAAAGATTAAAATTCCAATCGTTAATCTCATCGGCAAGGGAAAGCAAATCCGCTCGATGCGCGACGTTCCCGTAGAAGAGGTTAAAAACTACTGCTGCGAAGACGTCGATTATACCACGCGCCTCAAGGAACTCTTCGAAGAAGAGTTGCAAAATACCCGGTTGGATCGCCTGCTGCACGATGTCGAACTGCCCCTGCTAACCATTCTGGGCAAGATGGAGCGCACAGGCATTTTCCTCGATCGGGCCAAACTCCAGGATTGCGGCCAAGAGCTCGAAAAGGAAATCATTCAGCTCAAAATCCGGATTTTTCAAAATATCGGCGAAGAATTCAACCTCAACTCGCCCCAGCAGCTGAGCCGCATGCTCTTTGAAAAAATGGCGATGCGTCTGCCGGGCAAAAAACAAGCCTCGACATCGACTGCTGCCGATGTATTGGAAGAGCTAGCCATCGAGTATCCCGTCGCCGGCCTGATTCTCGAATACCGCACGCTCGAAAAGCTCCGCTCGACCTATGTCGATGCCTTGCCAGACGAGATCAATGCGAAAACAGGGCGCATCCACTGTACTTTCAATCAATCGACGGCGGCCACGGGGCGATTGTCCTGCCAGGACCCCAATTTGCAAAATATTCCCGTACGCGGCGTCCAGGGCCGACGCATTCGCGAATGCTTCATGCCGCAAAAAAGCGGATGGAGCTATGTGGGAGCGGATTATTCGCAGATTGAACTGCGCCTGCTCGCCCATTTCAGCGAGGACCCACAACTCATTAAAGCGTTCCAAAATGGCGAGGATATCCATGCCTATACGGCCTCGCTCATCTGCGGCGTGCCTTTAGACCAGGTAACTCCTGAGATGCGCTCGCAGGCCAAAGCGGTCAACTTCGGCATATTATACGGCCAGGGACCGTACGGACTATCCAGGCAGACGGGCCTGTCGTTTGGCCAAGCGTCCGCATTCATCAAGACTTATTTTGAAAGATACCCGCTTGTAGCAGAATATATTCAATCCATGAAAGATTTGGCCCGCAAAACCGGAATGGCCAAAACGCTGACCGGGCGCCAGAGGCCGATCCCCGATATCGACAACAAAAACCCCGCCGTCCGCGCCGCGGCCGAGCGCCTGGCGGTCAATACTCCTCTGCAGGGCACGGCCGCCGATCTGATCAAACTCGCGATGATCCATATCGATCGCAGCATCGATGACATGCACCTCGAAGGCGCCATGATCCTGCAAATCCACGACGAGCTGATTTTTGAGGTGCCCGACCATGAAATTCCGGCCTTTGAATCGATGGTCAAAGAAAAAATGGAAAACGTCATACAACTCAACATTCCCATCGAAGTCACTGTCTCCGTTGGCAAAAATTGGGGCGAATGTTAAAGTTGATTAAAATAGCAATCACAGGTGGGGTGGCGAGCGGAAAGACGTCCGTTTGCCGAGTTTTTCAAGAACTCGGAGCATTTGTAGTCGACGCTGATGCGATCGTCCATGAATTGCTCTCTCACGATACCAACATTCGTCAGCAAATTATCGGCCTGCTCGGCAACGAAGTCCTCATTGACGGAAAACTGAGCCGCAAGGTGATTGCTGATAAAGTTTTCAAGAACCCGGACGCTCTGAATGCTCTTGAGAAGTTGCTGCATCCCGCAGTACTCAAAAGAATCGAACAACTCTACGAAGAGGCTTGCCGCCGCAAAGCATGCACGGCCTTTGTTGTGGAATCCCCCCTTCTATTTGAAATCGGACATGAAAAGCTGTTTGACATTGTCGTGGCCGTCTCTTGCGACCCATCGATCAGTCGGGAGCGTTTCAGCCAATCGGGATGGAGCCGCATGGAATATGAGAAGCGCATGAAGCGGCAACTCGATCCGGCTCTGAAGGAGCAAAGAGCCGATTATGTAATTGAAAACAACGGATCGCCGGATCACTTGCGAGAGCAAGTCACCCAGCTTAATAAACGCATTCAAAACCAACAAATTGCCTAGAGGTCACTTTCCATGAATCAAGAACAGCATCAGCAACCGCCGCAGCAACCACAGATCGAACCGAATATAGACAATCCGCGGCCGCCGACCGGTTATGAAACTGTGACCAAAATCTCGGATCTGCAGCGAATGAATATCGACCAGTTGCAGGGATACGCCCGCAGCATCGGCCTAAGGCACACGGCCTCATTGACCAAATCGCAAGTGGTTTTCGAAGTGGTCAAAACAATTTCCGAGCGTCCCAATGAAGTGCTCTATGGCGAGGGCGTTTTGGAAGTTCTTCCCGACGGATTCGGTTTCCTCCGCTCGCCAAACTACAACTACCTCCCTTCCGCCGAAGATATCTACGTCTCGCCCGCTCAAATCCGACGGTTCGATCTACGCAAAGGCGATACACTGTATGGCTCGATCCGCGCCCCGAAAGACAAAGAAAAATATTTCGCAATGCTGAAGGTCGAAAAGATCAACAACAAGACTTTTGAACAAACGCGCGACCGACTCCTGTTTGAAAACCTGACTCCGCTCTATCCGGAAAAACGCCTCGTCATGGAAACGGCCCGGGAAAAGCTGTCCATGCGCGTGTTGGATCTGGCCGCTCCGATCGGCAAAGGCCAGAGGGGCCTCATCGTCTCTCCGCCCAAATCCGGAAAAACCGTTTTATTGCAAAGCATCGCCAACGCCATCGAAACGAACAATCCCGAAGTGTTCCTGATCGTGCTCCTCATCGACGAGCGCCCGGAAGAAGTGACCGACATGATCCGCACGGTGAAAGGCGAGGTTGTCGCATCGACCTTTGATGAACCGCCGGAACAGCACGTGCGCATTGCAGATATGTGCATCGAAAAAGCGCGGCGCCTGACGGAATGCGGCTATGATGTCGTCATTTTACTCGACTCCCTGACGCGCCTCGCGCGCGCCTATAACACTGTCCAGCCCCACTCAGGCAAAATTCTGACGGGCGGCGTGGATGCCAATGCTCTGCACAAACCCAAGCGATTCTTTGGCGCCGCGCGCAATCTGGAGCAGGGCGGCTCACTGACCATCATCGCTACCGCGCTGATCGATACCGGCTCGCGCATGGATGAGGTGATTTTCGAAGAGTTCAAGGGCACCGGCAACATGGAACTGGTATTAGACCGCCGCCTCGCCGACCGCCGCATCTATCCCGCGATCGATTTGATCAAGAGCGGCACCCGTAAAGAAGAGCTGCTTTATCATCCGGGGGAACTCGAGAAAATCTACCTGCTCCGCCAGGGCATCGCCGATCTGACTCCGCTCGATGCGATGAACCTTTTGGTCGCACGGCTGAAGAAAACCGGCAGCAATGCGGAATTCCTGCTCTCGATGAAGGATTAGTGTATCGAGAAAAAAACATTTTCGATAAAACACAAATTGGAATACCATTTTGCGTTGTATATGCGATATGTAACGATCATTATCTGCAGTCTTCTCGTTTTGGCATCCGCGATCTGGGCATGGAATTTTGTGCCCCATTTCCGCATGAAAATTCAGGAATTTTTCACCGTCAACACATTTCAGACTCTTGAAGTGCGCTACACGGCTGAAAATATCATGGACGCGCACCGCAAAGAGCTGTTGAAAGACAATGAGCACGTCTTTCTGGAGCCCTACCTCAAGTTCTATCCCTATCTGCTGATGGAGGTCAAATACAACCGCTCTTATGACAAAACCGGCGAAGGGGTGATTCTCTGGGGCCTTGTCGACGGAGAAATGGTGATCAACGCCAGCACGTGGGAAAAAACCCATGGCTTTAGAGACTGCATCGCATCGAACGCCACCCGTCAGGAGTTTAAAATTATCAACGCTCTCGCCAGCCGCGGCGGCTCATGGGACCGCGAGGGACTGTCGAGATTCCTCAATATTGAAAATAACGTTCTCGACATATGGGCCGACGTCTGCCGAAAAAAAAGTTTGATTGTGCAAAACGGTAACACCTACCGTCTGCACCTACAAAACCCTAAACTGCAGGTAGTTCCAGAAACGCGCCTTGAATTAAACCTGGTCACCAAGCACACCAAGCACGTCAATCGGGCCAACAAGCGTTTTCGCGGAGCGCAGATCGAGCAGATTTCGCGGGCCGCATTCGGGCCTGATTTTGCGATCCGCAAGACAACCGAGATCTTTTTGCCTGTCTATACGATTACCGTTCAAAATCCGGACGGCTCCCAGATGACGTCCTACTGGAATGCCCTGAACGGCGCCCGCATCGCGCAGCCCTTTTTTGAAGAATAATCTCCTTGAGAAAAAGCATTCGTTCGCATACCATGTCCCATCTCTGGAAAGATGGCTGAGCGGCCGAAGGCACGTCCCTGCTAAGGACGCGTACTCTGTTTAAGGGGTACCGAGGGTTCAAATCCCTCTCTTTCCGTTTTTTCCCAAAAAACGAAAGAGAGCAAGCCGACAATTCGGCTTGCGTTGGGATTTGTAGTGAAGCTGCTCTGCAGCGAACCGGAAAGAATTCAATTCAAGTCTTCGTCAGCTAAGGGACTGTAAGAAAATAACTTTTACAGTTCTATAGGGAAAAATCGATTCATCTATTGAGGATTTTCCCTTGCAGGGGGTAAAAAAACCCCTGCTGCGGAAAAAGCCTCAAAATCTGAACCGTTTTTCTCCTATATAACTGTAAAATTTATTTCCTTACAGTCCCTAAGATGATAATCCAGCAAGTTTTTTTCCAAAAAACGAAAGTACTATTTTTGCGCCAAATCCTTTAAATACGCTTCCAAGTCCTCTTCGTGACTCACCTCGTCTTTCATAATCGCGAGGGCCAAATAATAAGTAATTTCGTCGGCATCGCGGCAAGCATCAGCCAGTTTCTGATAAAATCCGATGGCGCACTGCTCGCTTTTGACATTTTGTTTCAACAGCACCGCAATCGATGGATTATTTGGCGCGGCATACCCGCAATGGGTCCTTTCGTACCACTCCTTCGGCTCCAATACCGGGACGCCCCCTAACTGAATAATTCGTTCAACCAGCATTCCGGCGTGTTTCAATTCTTCTGTGGCATGCACTTCGAACTCA
The DNA here is from genome assembly GCA_015661075.1 of Parachlamydiales bacterium. Taxonomy (GTDB): domain Bacteria; phylum Chlamydiota; class Chlamydiia; order Chlamydiales; family SM23-39; genus CAISYW01. The sequence continues at coordinate 12,417 of JACVQJ010000034.1, forward strand.
TCAGTTACAATCTGGCGCATCGGACCGTGGCCGATCTTCGCGCCAATCCAGTACTGATAATACGCCAGCCATTCATCCGCGAGCGCCTGATTCAACAGAGCGACAATCTTTTTCACATCTTTCCCAACGATTTCTCTGGCTTTTGTTCCCATTTTTCCTCTACGCGTTGTTTAGTTCCTTTATATACTCATCCGATTTTTTTTGCTGCCGATTGTGAACGCACTGCCTGCAGAGAGTCCCATCCCCTTAGGGGTGGGTCTAGGCAAGCTATTTTATTATTAACCGGGGCGGTAAAAAGATGACAAATAGCTTGCTGCGGCTGCGACATATCGATCCCTTCGGGCCGGTTCGCTTTTCGCTCACCTGCTGCGCACTGCGAAGGTCCAC
>JACVQJ010000010.1 GCA_015661075.1 Parachlamydiales bacterium
CATGGGCAAAGCTGCCATAGCGGAGTTTTGTCCAAAAATATTCTCACCTTTTCGGCAAAGCCGATTTTTCGCGGCTCCCGCTTCCAGCGGGAGCCGCTGTATCGGGATAGGTTCAATAGACTTCGATTCCTGTTTCTAGTATTCTTATTCAATCATGGAAATGCAAATCATTCTTCAACAAGAGGTCGCAAAGCGGCGTACGTTTGCGATCATCAGCCACCCCGACGCAGGGAAAACGACCCTGACCGAAAAATTACTACTTTATTCGGGGGCGATCCATACCGCCGGAGTAGTCAAAGGCCGCAAGGGCCGCAAGGCCGCCGCCTCCGATTGGATGGCGATGGAGCAAGAGCGTGGCATTTCCATCACTTCTTCCGCCATGCAATTCACCTATAAAGATACGATTATCAATGTTTTGGACACTCCCGGCCACCAGGACTTTTCGGAAGACACCTATCGAACGCTAACGGCCGCCGACTGCGCCATCATGGTGATTGACGCTTCCAAGGGCGTGGAGCGGCAAACCCGCAAACTTTTTGAAGTCTGCCACTTAAGGAAAATCCCCGTTCTGACTTTCATTAACAAAATGGACATGCCGGGACGCGATCCCATTGATCTGATGAACGAGGTGGAAAATGTTTTGCAAATCCATTCCTATGCCATGAACTGGCCGATCGGAAGCGGCCAACGATTCTTGGGCGTCGTGGATCGATTGACCCAGGAATGCGTCTTTTTCACCAAAACATCGATCGGCGGCGCGCAAAAGGCCGACATCATTCGCTATCCGCTCGCATCGACCGAGTCAAAAGAACGAATCGGCGCCGAAGAGTATGCAAAACTGATCGAAGAGCTCGAGCTGCTGGAAATGGCGGGGAATGCCTATTCGCATGAAGATTTTTTAGCCAACCAGGTCACGCCTGTCTTTTTCGCCTCCGCATTGACGAATTTTGGCGTCGAGCCCTTTTTCGATGCATTCATCCATCTAGCTCCTTGCCCGCATGCCCGGATGGCCACCCGCACGGACGGCAGTGAAATCGAAATCGATCCGATCACGACTCCGTTCAGCGGATATGTTTTCAAGATTCAGGCCAACATGGATCGCCGCCACCGCGATAGCATGGCCTTCATCCGGATCTGCTCCGGAAGATTTGAAAAAGATCTGATCGTAAAAAATCATCGGATGAACAAAGAGATCCGCCTAGCAAGGCCGCACAGCATGCTCGCCGGCGAAAGAAAAACCGTCGACGACGCCTATCCGGGAGATGTCATCGGCGTCATTAATCCGGGCTCATTTGCGATCGGCGATACACTTTCCATTACAGGCGGGTTCAACTTCAAACCCCTTCCGCAGTTTCAACCCGAAATCTTTGCCAAGATCTACCCCAAAGACGTGGGCCGCCGAAAATCATTTGACAAGGGCGTGATTCAACTGGTCGAAGAAGGAGCGATTCAGTTGCTCAAACCGCATGATGGAGAGGGGGAATTTATCTACGCGGCTGTTGGAAAACTGCAATTCGAAGTGATGCAATACCGCCTCAAAGACGAGTACAATGTAGAAACGATCCTCACGCCTCTTCCCTATCAATGCAGCGCGTGGATTTTGGGCGACATGGGAAAATTCACAAAATCATTCAGTTCCATGCTCGCTCAGGACAGACAGGGACGCCCGATGATCCTATTCATCGACCAATGGGACAAGCAGCATTGCATCAAGCAAAACCCCAATCATCAACTCGTCGACGTGCTCGTCTAAGATTACCTCTGGAAGTAATGGTCGATACCTTCAACAACGCCCCGAGCAATTTTTTCCAGATATTGTGGATCTTTCAAGAAGCCTCTTTCCTGGGGATTGGAAATAAAGCCCCCCTCAACGAGCACGGACGGCATGTTCGTTTCCCGGATCACCAGAAAATTCGCTTTTTTGACGCCGCGCGATGGCGCTTTTGTCCGGCGTACGACGCGGGTCAGAATCGAGCTGGCCAGTTTGCGCGATGAGGCGATGCGATTGCGATCGTCCGAGTCCTCGCTAAAGAAAACCTCGACCCCTTGCGCAGACGGGCTGCGCGAAGAATTATAATGGATGCTGACGAAAAGATCAGCTCTCGCTTTATTGGCGATCTCAACGCGGCGCGGCAGAGGAACGAATGCGTCGGTGCTCCGCGTCATGATGACGCGGTATCCCAATTGATTGAGATATTTTCTCATGTACAAAGCCGTGAGAAGAGTGATGCGCTTTTCTTCGCAAAAGGGTTGGCGGACATGTGCGCCCAGATTCAATCCTCCATGGCCTGCGTCGATGACAATCGTCGGAACCAGCCCCAGCCCCTTGACAGCGGATGCGACCGTTGAAACGCGGCGCTCCTTTTTGACCCCCGCTTCCACGCAGATCAGCGGCAAGAACAATAAAAAAAACAATAAAAGACTTTTGAGGCAGTTGCAAAACGCCACGACCGCGAAAAATCGATGATTTTGGGGCATCTTGCGAGGACAGGCGAAGCCTGTCCGAACTGTGCCGACGGTGGCTTGCCCAAGAGGGCAAGCGAGGCTGCGGAAACATGGAGAAGGTCCGGCGGACCTTCGGAATGCGGAGCAGGTGAACGAAGTGAACAGGCCGCACAGTCGCAAGATGCCCCAAAAGGGCGATTTTTCGCGTCGAAGGGTTTTACAACTGCCTCTATTCTTCATTGAAGTCCAGAATCGCATATTCAGGAGCCTTTGGCAAGCGCTACGCGGGCCGCCAGGCGATCATCGAAAGGAACCGAATGAGATGCAAAGATCTGCACGCGCTCGTGGCCCTTGCCGGCAATCAGGACGATATCTTGGGGCCGCGCCATCGAGATCGCCCACTCAATCGCTTTTTTGCGATCGAGCTCGACATGCACGTTTTTTGGATCGGAAAATCCCAAAAGAGTCTGCCGAGCGATTTCTTGCGGATCTTCCTGGCGGGGATTGTCCGACGTGATGATGGAAATATCGGATCCTTTTTGCGCCGCTTGGGCCAGGCCCTGCCGCCGTCCCGGATCCCGGTTACCGCCAGCGCCGAACACAGTGATGATTTTTCCCCGAGCGATCTCGCGCAGGGTGGTTAGAACATTGTCCAAAGCATCGGCCGTGTGCGCATAGTCAACGAAGACATGAATGGAGCGGTCATTGACGACGCGCTCCAGACGGCCCGGCACTGTCTGAAAGCTCACTAACACTTGGGCGATGTCTGGCAATGAAAAGCCCGCGTGAAGCCCAACGCAAATAGCGCCGAGCACATTATAGACATTAAACCGTCCGATCAGCGTCGTTGAAAACGGGCAAGATTGATCGCAGGTGCGAACAATAAATCGGGTTCCCGATGCAGAAAAATCGATCTGCTCGGCACGCACATCCGCTTTGTCGCTAAATCCAAAAAAAAGCCGCGGGGTTGGGCAGCCATCCAGCATTTGTTGCGCCCACGGATCATCGATGTTCGCAATGGCGCAGCGTTTTTTTTTCGAGCTGAAATGGAGCCTCTCAAACAATTTTTGCTTGGCTGCGGCGTATTTTGGCATTGTTGCGTGATAGTCGAGGTGATCGGGAGTGAGGTTGGTCAATAGAGCCGCATCGAAATCGATTTGATCCACGCGATTTTGCATCAAACCATGCGACGACACTTCGAGGGCGACAGCCAACGACCCCTCATTGACCATCTCGCGCAGCCATTTGTGATTTTGCACCGCGTCGTGCGTCGTCAAGGATGAAAAAGAGCGTTTGTCCCCCACAATGGTCTCGACAGTTCCGATCAGGCCGCACGGGCGCTGCATCGCATCGAACAGATGTTTGACGAGATAGGTCGTCGTTGTTTTTCCATTCGTACCCGTCACACCGAGCACATACAGATCGCCCGAGGGATGATTGTAAAACCGGTCGGCGAGTAAGGCTTCCAAATCATGCGGGCGCGGATGGATCAGTTGGATAATTCTGCCGAGAAAAGGATTATAGTGCTCGGTCACGACCGCGATAGCTCCGCTGTCAATGGCTTGCGGAATAAAGTGATGGCCGTCGGAATCGCTGCCCCGTTTGGCAATGAAGAGATTACCGATCGAAACTCTACGCGAATCAGAGCAGATGCCGGTAATGTCGATCTCTTTCGATCCTTTGATATCCGTAAACTCGAGTCCCTGAATCAGTTTTTTGAGCTTCATTCGTTCCATTGGAGGTAAATCTTTTTCAAAGCATCCACTTCCGCGGCCCAGTCCGCCTTGCGGGCATCGCGGCGGGGATCTCCCGGTGGATAACCATATGGATCATCGGGCTCATGGCCCAAATACTGCAAGGAGCGCTGGGCGATCTGGCGGAAGATGGGAGCGGCGCAGACGCCGCCATGCTGCTGCTTCCCGACTCCAGGAACAAATTTGGATTCAGGATCGTCCACAGAAACCAGCAGGACAAAGCGGGGATTTTTCGCCGGGACAAACCCCAAAAACGAAGAAATATGGTGCTGCTTGGAGTAGTTGCCGGCAATAATCTTTTCCGATGTTCCCGATTTGCCCGCTTCCGTATAGCCCATGACATCGGCTCTTTTTGACGTACCGCCTTCCTTCGTCACGAACTTCATCCCCTCAACGAGCCGCTGGGCAATCTTTGGGTCGAGAACCTGTTTAGATTGCGGCATCAGCGCGCCCGTTCGATCGACGATCGTTTCCTGCGATCCGTCCGCATGCTTGCGAATGATCTTTCTCACTAAATGGGGCTGAACGAGATACCCTCCATTGGCGATCAAAGCATAGGCTCGGACCATTTGAATGCTGTTGATCAAAATATTATGGCCGATCGCGAGCGAATAGGGGGTAGGGACAGACCATTCGAGCTTGCCATTGGGATGCAGCTTGCCGGGCGTAGGCAAAAGCCCCTGGTTTTCCGCGGGCAGTTCGATATTCGTTTTCAGGCCAAACCCAAAAGTCTCTTCCAGAGCGTTGCGATACCAGCGATCCCCCATCGTACTGATCAGTCTGTGAACGAGGCGGCCCATATAGACGTTGGAGGATTTTTGCAAAGCCATGTTCATATTGAGAAAATGATGGAGACGGCCGTCTTTCAGTGGCGTGCTTCGGCCCGGCAGCATCCCGTTCGATGTCGGCATTTTTTCCTCCGGAGAGAACAAAGGTTTTTTTCCCGCCTTTTGGAGTTCAGCATTCGCTTTCATGCAAATGGCCAAAGTGATCGGCTTAAAAATCGAACCGGGCTCAAAACAGTCGCTGACGGCTTTGACACGAGTCAGTTCCTGCATTGCAGGGTTGTTAAAATAATCGGAATAGCGCGTGGGATTGAATGGAGGCATCTGGGCCAGAGCCAATATTTCACCGTTTTTTGGATCCATCATCACTGCCCATCCGCCCTGCCCCTTCACCTCCTGCACACCCTTGGCCAATTCCGCCTCGGCAATCGCCTGCAGATAGTGATTGATCGTGAGATAGACATCAGCGCCGTTTTCAGGCTCCTCGACAAGAGTTCCGGTATCGATCGGATGGCGCGGCGAGCGCATCATCAGGCGCTTGCCCTGCTTGCCTTTGAGATACGAGTTAAAAACCATTTCCAGACCGCCGGTCGGCAAGCTCTGAAACGATTGAGGATCTTTTTCTTCCTGCACAGTATGAAGAACCGATCCCAAAAGAGTGCCGAACGGGTATGAGCGCCGATAATCCTGCGTAAAAAAAAGGGCATTTTTGACGATTTTTTCCCTCGATGCAAACGGCGTCCACCATTGCTGAATCTGATCGCGCTTCTCCCGATCCAGCCACATGCAGATTTTCCGGCAGCGGCTCTTGCGCTCGAACTCACCGAACATTTTCTTTTGCAGCTCATTGCTAAAATTGAGCAGTTTAAACAGATCGTTCGCCATCTGTTTCCTGCTGGAGGGCGGGATCGAATCGGGGTCGATGAAGAGATGGAATTTGGGAACGTCGATGACGAAGGGCTGTTCATCTTCGGAGTGTCCCTTCGTAATGGACATATTGGAGTAAAACGCGCCGCGCCGAAATGGTTCGACGAGCACCATTTGATGCTGGGAAAGGGCGATTTTCGTCCATTTTTCGCCCTCGACAATCTGAATTTGATAAAAGCGGAAAATCAGAAGCGAAAAGAGAAAACACATGAGAATCGCAACTGTTACCAGGCGCTTGCGCTCACGCCAGGCGGCCGGATGCGGGGAGAGCGGTGACATCGTTGGTTACCAAAGGCCGGACGTGCGCTCGGAATCGGATTTTACAGCTATTCCTTCCGGTACGGTCAGAATCTCTTTCATCATCGGATGCTTGAGATTGCTGAACTCGGGGCGATGCGCCAACTCGATCAACCGGGTTGGATTTTCCATCCGATCGATCTCGTACTGCAGCCGGCAATTTTCCTCAGCGATCAATTTAATCTCTTTTTCCAATTGGGGCAAACGGATCTTTAAATGGGTCAGCTCATTTTGCTTATTGAGATACGAATAAAGACAAAAGCACACAACTCCCAAGCAAAATCCCAGCCGAAGCAATAATCCTTTTGGCATCGCTATACCCTCATAGCTGCCCGCAGCTTGGCACTGCGGCAACGGTAGTTACTCTTAATTTCTTCCTGAGACGGCTCTAATGGCTTCTTCGTGATGATCTCCAGACAGCCTACCGCCTCTTCCCCTCTTCTTTTAGCCGGACGCATTTGCTCATCCCGCAAACAGTTTTTCGAAATCCGATCCTCCAGCCGATGGAAGGAGATGATGACGATCTTCCCCCCAGGACAAAGCGCTTCGATCCCCTGCTCAATTCCGCGCTTTAACACATTCAACTCATCATTCACGGCGATGCGCAGCGCCTGAAACGTGAGCGTCGCGAAATGCAAATGCTTTTTGCCTCGCGCGACCGGTCGGATCGCGCAGGCTAACTGCCCGGTCGTCCGGATCGGCCCTTTCTTTCGGGCCGCCACGATCGTACGTGCAATGGCTCTCGCTCTCGGCTCTTCGCCAAAATCCCGCAAGATCTTTTCAAGATCCGCTTCCCTGTAGCGGTTCACGATCTCGAAGGCCGTCAGTTCGGCCGTCGGATCCATCCGCATATCCAATGGCCCATCGGCCTGGAAGCTAAATCCCCTCTCGGGAAAATCGAGCTGCATCGAAGAGACGCCCGCATCGATCAACACTCCCTGCACGCATGGAATCTTCGCATCTTGCAGCCACCGCATCATCTCCGAGTGGCTGCCATGAATGAGTCGCAGCTTTTCCTTAAATCCCGTTAATTCTTTTTCCGCGATCCTCAAAGCACCCTCATCGCGGTCGCACCCGAAATATTTTTCGATTTCAGGATGCGCTTCTAAAATCGCGCGCGCATGGCCGCCGGCTCCCAGCGTTCCATCGAAGAAATGCCGGATTTCCATCCCCTGGAAAATCGCCAGTACCTCTTGAAGCATGACCGGCTTGTGCAAGACACTCATGGAATGGCGGGGCTTTTCTCAACCAGGAGAGCGAAAGCCTCTTCTGCCATCTGGGCCAAATTCAAATCGGGATTCTTGTTCTCGAGCAAATTGCGCAGATTCTGGTCGTAAATTTCTTTGGGCCACAACTCGATTTTATCCATGACGCCGGCAACAACGATTTCCTTCTTGATGTTCATCGCATTCTTTAAATGGACGGGGATCGCCACGCGGCCGACTTTGTCGCACTCTGTTTCGTGCAGGGTCGAAAAGAAAAGAGTGAAGAACTTCTGGTATTGGGCCATGTGTTGTTTTTCGCGGAACTTTTCGACGATGGACTGGATCGTACCGCGGCGGTAGATCGACAGACATCCTCCCAATCCGAGTCCTAAGACAAATTCGCATTTTCCTTCTTCGACAAGACCGTAGCGCATGGCATGGGGGAGCACAAAGCGGCCTTTTTCATCCAGCTTTGCGACGGAAGATCCACTAAAGAAGAAGCCGCCCATACCCAATTTCCCACTTTATTCCACAGACTAACAAAATATCTGAACTGGGCGCAAATCATTTGTCATTTCCAACTTTCCACATCCACCTCAACCCGATCATACCCAGACCGCTAAGACTAAAAAATATTTTGGTGGGAAATTGTGGGAAATCTGTTCACAAAAACACCGGTCATTTCATCCTAATATTCGCAACGTGCTCATAATGAATTGTCTGGTGGATTTTCCGTTTTGTGTGGCAGCTTGTTCAAAACTCGCGCTCCCCAAAAAAATGGCGGGAAAAAAGAATATTGTGGAGATTTGTGGAAAACATTGGTTTGTGTTCTCTCAAAATTCCCTTGATTGCTAGAATGCGCTTAACGAGGTATGACCATGGAAACGAAGCCGCTGACCATCGACAATTTGCCCATCGATGCATCGAATCGCTACGCAAAAGATCAAAAAGAGCTCGACCGCGGCATTATAGAAGGATCGAAGCTGTTTCAAAGCAAACCGGACACCACCGCTCCGGCCACTCCCTATTTCCGGGTGGAAGAGGGTTTTTCCGTCGGAACCTTGACAAGATGGGCGACTTTCACTCTGCCATCCGACTTTGCTATCCATGCCGCCCGTTTATATTCCTATCTACTAATCCCGTCCTTGGGCACTTCGGATGATTTGCAAGAAACCCTCGACAAACTGGAAGCGCTGGAAAAGGCCGTTCCTCAGGACAAGACTCCGCAATATGAATATAAAACAGTTCACTCACTGATCAAACTTCTCGTCGACTCTTCCCGCACGTTTGATTTGATCAAGGGGCGCTGCAACCAATACCATAAAGGATAGACGATGGACTGGCTGGAAGTTCTGGGCTGGGATGAAAAACAGATCGCCGATTTGCGCGCCACGGGATGCACTTATATACAGCAGGGCGTCTATTCCACGGCGCTGAAATATTTCGAAGCCCTCTCGGTTCTCAACCCGTCTAATTCCTACGATCTGGCTACCCTCGGCGCCCTGCATCTGCAGCTCGGCAATGGCCTGCAAGCGCTCGATTTTATCGACCGCGCCACGAAGGTCGAACCGCAAAGCCTGGAGACGCGGCTCAACCGCGCCAAAGCTCTCTTTATGCTGGGCTACCGCCGCCAGGGATTATTACAGGCGATGGAACTGGAAAAATGCGACGATCCGGGGGTCGCTTCGCAAGCCAGCGCCCTGGTACTCGCCTATAAATAACCACGTAAAGAGGTCTCCAAAGAACTGGGCCTGTGCTGAAATCATGCACACTGCGATTGATCTCTTGCCCTGATCGCCTCATCTTGATATTTTCGTACCATGTTGGAATGTATTGTAAAAAACGGCTGGCTCCAGTTTCTCGAGTTCATTCAGAGCCGCTGCACCAAAGCTGAATTCGAAAATTGGCTCGCCCCGATTCAGCTGCGCTCAAGCACGCCCGAAGAAATCGTCCTCGAAGTGCCGAACATCTTCGTGCAGGAATATCTCCTCGATAACTACAAAGATCTTTTGCAAGAGTTCGTCCCGATTCGAGCGAATAAAGAGCTCGCATTGACTTTCGTTATCGCTCCCCCGAAAAAGTCGTCTGCCGCCGCGCCCAAGCCAATCGCTGAGCCAATCCCAGAGAGCTCCGGCTATGATCTGAAACTCAACCCGACATACCGCTTCGAAAACTTCATCGAAGGCCCATCGAACCAATTCGTCAAATCCGCCGCTCTCGGCGTCGCAGCCCGCCCGGGCAAAACCTATAATCCCCTGTTTATTCATGGCGGCGTCGGCCTCGGAAAAACGCATCTTCTGCACGCAATCGGCCACTCGATCCACGAAGAGCAAAAAAAACTCAAAATCCAGGCCATCACGACTGAAGCGTTCATCAACGACATTGTCGATTCCTTGCGCGCGAAATCGATCGACCGGATGAAGCGATTCTACCGCACGCTCGACGTATTGCTGGTCGACGATATCCAGTTTTTGCAAAACCGCCTGAATTTCGAAGAAGAGTTCTGCAATACATTTGAAATCCTCATCAATCAGAACAAGCAAATCGTCATCACATCCGACAAGCCGCCCTCGCAGTTGAAATTATCCGAGCGGATGGTCGCCCGCATGGAATGGGGCCTGGTCGCCCATATGGGCATCCCCGATCTGGAAACCCGCGTCGCGATCATCAATCAAAAAGCGGAAAGGAAAAATCTGAACCTTCCCAGCGATGTGGCTTTTTTCATCGCTGAGCATATCTATCATAATGTCCGCCAGCTGGAGGGAGCGATCAACCGCCTATGCGCCCATGCCCGCTACCAGGGAACAAATCTGACGGTGGAAACCGCAGAAAGAATTCTCAATGAGCTGGTCCAGAGCGCCCCGCAAAAGAAAATATCCGTCGATTCGATCCTGCAAAGCGTCGCCGCCGCCTTCGAAATCCGCATCCACGATCTCAAAGGCGAATCAAGACAAAAAGAGATCGCTTTCGCCCGCCAGATCGCCATGTACCTCGCCAAAGAAATGATCGAGGACTCGCTAACGAAAATCGCCTCTTCTTTCGGGGGGAAAACGCACTCCACCCTGCTGCACGCCTGGAATAAAATTAACAAGCAATTGAAAGAAAATGAAGATCTCGTCAAGCAAATCCAAATGATTCGCCGAAACATCGAACAATAATATTAATTGCGAATTTTTTCATTTTGATTATTACCACCATTCCATCATTGCCCAAATCCTCAAATCATTATTTAAGTTGCTTAATTTTCAGATCTGCTTTTACAATTGTGGTCATACCTTTTTGGAGGACATATGAAAAAACAATTCGTGACCGCTTTTCTAACTGCTGCATCAGCGATTTTCGCCGATCAAATGCCAACGACCCAAGAGTTACCTCTCCAGGTAAAACAGACTTTGGTCGATACCAAAGACGTCCGCAACTGGTTCGGATATATGCGTCTCGGCGCTTCGGACTCACGTCCGAATGAAATGGAACGCGTCTATCCCAATCTGGGATTGGGCTTCCGTTTCGGACTCCCCTTGGGCGCACTCGACGTGTCGTCATCCTACACCGGCACTGACGTAGGCGCAGAAGGGACCTATTTCTACACGGTTCCCCGCGTATCATATTTTATGTACGCATCACCGAAAAAAGAACAGAGCTTCTACGCTGGAGCCGGCCTGGCTTACGGTGGAATGAAGACCCGCGAGATGCTGGCTAAAAAAGAAGCTGCATTCAATGGCATCATTCCTAGCGTTACAGCAGGTTATGAGATGAACCGCCACAACAACTGGCGCAGCTTCTTCCAGATCGATGTCAGCCAACCGGCTTTCGCAACATCGTATGCGAAGCCCTATGCGACATTGGCTAGCGCAACACTCGGCCCGATCGTCGAGGCTTCTGTCGGTTTCGGATATTAATCCGATCACCGGTTGTACATGAGGGGCGCGCCTATACTGGCTGCCCCTCTTTTTCTATGATCGCCATCCCTCGTTTTTTTCGAACCTGTTCGTAAATTCCCATCGCTTCGGCGATCATCGTTCCGGGATATTGGATGTTGGATGACATCAAAACAGCATTCCCCTCTTTCGCCAGATGGCGGAAAGCCTCGAGATATTTTTCAGCGATTTGGAGAGCCGCGGCATTTTCTCCCCCCGTTTGGGATAGAGCTCCGGCAATTTTGTCTAACCCGCATGCCGTCGCTTTGGCAAGCAGCTCGATGGCCTCGGCATCACCTTGGGCGCGATTGACGCGCGAGACCTGGGCGGCTTCCGATTCGAGCACGGCCGTCGTTCGCATCCCTTCGGCCAAATTGATTTGCGCCTGGCGCTGGCCCTCCGACTCCAAAATGCGCGCCCGCTTTTGCCTTTCCGCCGTCATCTGCAATTCCATCGCTTTGCGGATCTCATCGGGCATCTTGATGTCCTTGATCTCGTAGCGCAGGCAGCGAACGCCCCAGGAGGCCGCTGCCTCGTTGATCGCTTCGACCAGTCTCGCGTTGAGAGTCTCTCGCTCTTCAAAAGTCTTGTCCAATGGAATTTTCCCGATCTCGGAGCGCATGGTCGTCTGGACGAGCTGGGTCACGGCGTTGATGGGATCTTTAACTCCGTATGAGGCGGCAAAGGGATCGACGATCTTCAGATAGACGATCCCATCCAATACCACGCTGACATTATCCTGGGTAATGGCGGTCTGTTCGAACACATCGATCGTCTCCTCTTTCAATGCATGGCGATACGCCACTCGATCAATGAGCGGAATGATCCAATTCGGACCGGATTCCAATATCCGATGGAAACGACCCAGCCGCTGTACGACCCAGGCCTGCTGGTGGGGGATAATCTGTGTGCCGCTGATTGTCAAAAGCAGCATAACAATCAAAAAGATCAGAATTCCTAAAACTGCCATTTTTTTCTCCTCAAATGGGAATGATATTGGAGAACTTCTCCTTTAAGGAGAAGATTCTTTCTACGCTTAAAGAGGCGGTGCGGCTAAAGCCGCATACCGCATCATAAAATAGCTTGCCTAGTACACCGTTTCATCAAAATCTTGCCATTGGACTGCGTCAAAGCACCTCAAATCAACGATCGCAAATCTAGCTGTATCGAATTAATACAGCGCGATCTCCAGTGGCAAGATTTTGATGAAACGGTGTACTAGACCCACCCCTGAAGGTGTGGGATTGCAGCAAGCAGTGCGTTCAAAGATTATGGATTTTTGATAAAGCAAAGATCCCTAAGCTACGAAAGACCCCCCCTCCTTTAAAGAAGGTGTTCTTCAAAGAGTCTTTTTTCTCTCGAGTGTGGCTGGTATTTCATAACAGGTTTTCTCTTCTATGGTTATTTGAGAAAAACGCTGAGTTTAAAAGAACTGAGACGCCGAGGCGCTGAGGCCGCCTATGTTGAGCGAAGCTCTTCATGCGAAGCTGCGAAACTTTTAAGAAAGTTTCGCAGCTTCGCATGCATGCATTTGCAAACATGGGCGGCTTGCAGCCCTCACTCTTCTTGCTTTTTTTCTTTCTCTGCGCCTTAGCGCCTCAGTTCTTTTAAACTCAGCGCTTTCCAAAAATTCTAATTTATCTTGCAGATGAGAAAATCGGTATCGGTATCGAAATCTTTTATCTCAATTTTATGTACAGTTACGAAAAAACACTCAGAATGTGGATCGTCTTTGCAAAAGCCCCTCTTAACTCGCTGATGGCCTGACGCAAATGCTCTGGCGATCCGGCCCAATCGATGAGCAAAATGGTTTGATTTTCCAATAGATCGCGGCAATGCCGCTCGATGCGCCAAACAAACGGCGATTGCCACCGCAAACAAAATTCTTCAGCGAGAGGAAGATCCATCATCCGCGCAAATTCTTCGGCCACTTCCCTGAGCTCCCGGCAATGGCTCTTCCGTGGCACAATCAGAATCCGATCCGGGCAGGGCCAATGCAAGCGATGCCACAGAACAACGAGCATTGAGGCCGCGGCCAGACGGAGCGCCGCTTCATTTTCGCAGGCCAACACCGATTCCATCCTTCGCGCCGCATGCATCGGCTCGAAAAGATAGGCGCTCGGAGCCGACAATTTTGGAGAGCGCACGCAGACAGGACATAATAGGGCCTGGCTTTCGAGAGGGGCAAAGCAATGGCGGCAGCGGGACACGATGTCGGGCAATGCGATCTGGTCGAGGCAGGCGGGACATAATGCGCCTTTTGCCGGGGCCTGACAAAGGCGGCAGAGCGGCGGATAGAAGAGATCAATCAATGGAAAGACCCAGGATTTTGCTCTTCTTTTGCAAATGGTAAGAAGGTCTTTCAATCGATCCATCAATCGTCAGTAGAAAGTTTTCGGTAATTTTGAATAGAACATATTGTTTCATGGTAACGAAAATATGCAAATTTCCATCGAGGCCGATCGACGGGGATAATCCCTCCTTCACCAGAAAAAATTTCGATCGCTTCCCCTCGCTATAGGCGTCCTGCAGATCCGACAGCCAAAAGCGCCCTTCCTTCAGCTCCAGCAACAAATGCCCCCGGACGGGAATCAATAATTCCATGTCCAGGCCAAAAATGCGCCCAAAAAAGTCAGACGGCAGATCGAAAACCGTGTGCTCACGTTTGAAGGAATTGACGAAATTCATCTCGCCCTTCGCCGTCAACGTCTCGTGGTGGTCGAGCGATCCGCGAAGATTTTGCAGCTTCAATTCGCGGATGACCAGCGGCCCGACATGGCCCGATTCAGAGCCGACTTTTTGGAGCAGGCTCGGCCGGAATTCCAACAGCTTGAACAAAGGCATGGAAATGTTCCATTCGCCATTGATAGTTCGGCTCATCATGAGATCGTCGATTTTCAAGATGCCCGCGGAATCGGAAATTTTTACCTCGAACAGATGGACGTGCGCTGCATCGAGATCGACCTGCGAGAGCATGGTGCGGATCTGAAAACCGAATAATTCGCATTGCTTGCCGCTGAGCAATCCTTTGAATGAGACATCCGCCAGATTCTGGGCACTGTAATAAAGGCGCCCTTTGAGCTCATAGCCCTTGCCCATTTTCAACTGTTGCAAAATGTGGCCGAGGCGGGGGGGCAATATCTCAGACAGCGGTCCGAAATGCAATCGGGCGGATCCAATCAGATTGTTCTGGCTTTCGGCATGAAATGAAAACTCGCTTCCATTGAAAGCGCCTTCAATCGAATGAATCGTCAGACCCTCTTTCGCATCCACTTCCCAATCGATCGCCAGAGGTCTTTCCAGCTGCGTCAAAGGCTGGCTATCGTCTTCCAATACGATGCGCCCCCGGGCATGAGGCTCAAACGCCACACGTGCACCCACTTTTAGATTGTGTCCCCCCTGGATGGCCGTGAGCGTGGCGAGAAGTCCGTCCGGACTCCAGCTCAAATTGACGTTTTGCACATGCCGGACAGCCCCTAAAAACGGAACAAATCCCTCCCGCATCGAGCAGGTCAGAGAAGAGAAGTCCGCAGCGCAGTCAATATCGGCAAAGAACTCCAGATCCTGCCGATTGTCCAAAACTTGCAGCAGATGGCCGAGAAGGCGGTTTTCCTGGATTTTTTTTTGCAGCAACGCAAAGGAATCCGCCGGCAAATTCAGCTGGGCATGGTGGAGGACCCAATGATTCTGGCTAAAATCGAATTGCATGAGCCCGATGCGGGCGTGAATCCAGGGCCATTCCACCTCGGGCTTATGGACCTGCAAGTCGAGTCCCTGGATGAGCAGACCCTGGCTTCTGGAAAAATGGACCTGCATCGGACCGGCGTTATCGATGATCAATGATCCGCTTTTCATATTGATGGCGTTTAAATCGAGATCGGCCTCGGCCTCCAGCTCTCCTTTCCACTCCAAAGACAGGTATCCCTTTCCTTCCATTTTCCCATCGAGGGCGGGCCAGATGAAGGGGGCAATCGTTTTTTGCAGATCGATCGTCAATGAATCGACACACAGATCGCACTTGGAAAATCCGCTCAAATATCCGCTAATCGTTGCATCCAGGCTACCCTGCCATTGGACCGAGCCGTTTTGGATTTTCCACCGCGCCTCATCGCGAAGCATCAAACAGCTCAACTGCAGAGCACTGATTTGCAGATGATCGATTTTCCATCCCCCCGTCCACTCGCTGACGCCGATCGAAAAGGGAATCGCAGAGCCCTTCCATCGTATATTGTCGCCCTCCAGGCGGATCTCCAGGGGCTGGCTGGCCGTCCGATGGATCGTCAATGCCAGAGCTCCCTGAATCGGGGACTCTAGAATCGAATGCAGCACAGGATCGATCTTTTCGATCTGAGATGATGCCGCCAGAATCTGATCCCAACTGATGCGCCATGTAAGATCAATCGCACCATCGAGTGCCCATTGGCATTCGCCCATTTGAACGCACTGCTTGCCGCAATCCCGCCCCTTTAGGGGTGGGTCTAGGCAAGCTATTTTATTCTGCGGTATGCGGCTTTGCCGCACCGCATCCTTAAGCGGAGAAAGAATCCCCTCCTTTTGAAGGAGGGGTTTTAATATCAGGCTATGATTCTGAATCAAAGCCGTGCCGGCGAGCCGCCCCAGATCCCAGATGGGATGCTCGATACTGCCGTCGAACAGCCACTCTTCTCCCCGCTTTCTCAACTCAGACACTCGAATCGGAAAACGGGCCTGGCCGATCGCAACAGTCCCATGCAGGCCCAGGCATTCGATGAGCCCCTCTTTTGAATCAGCCATCATCGTCGCCGTTCCATCATGGAGCAGCCCCCACCCTATCTCGGACAGCCGCGCCTTGGCCCTCCACTCCCATTGGGACGGATCGGAAAGAAAATCGCCGCTTAAACTAAAATCATCGCTTTCGCAAACAATGCGCCCGTTCGCCGAGGGAATGACCGATTGGATCGAGCCTTCGATCTTCTGGGCCACAAAAGAAAACGGGGCGCCTTTTTCTAACGAACAAAACCAGTCGCCAGAGAATTCGAGATCGCGAAAAATTCCTTTGGCGATATAGATCTTGAGCAAATCGCCGGTGAGTTCCATCTGGCCGTCGAACCGGATTTTTTGCCCGTGAAAGCAGCACTCGCTGCGTGTTCGAGCGGTTTGAACAGTCCATTGATCATTTCTTTTTCCCCATACGGCCTTGACACCGGCCTCGAACGGCTCCATTCGGCCGAGCTGTTCAATGGCGATCGTGCCCCCTTTCGTTTTCATCGAAAACTGAGAGACAGCGCTCTCGACCTTCATTTCTTCATCGCGATAATCAAGAATGAGATCGGCCAATCCGGAGCAATCCATCCCTGTCAGCTGCCGGAGATGGGACAGATCCAATTGCCGCGCTTTCAGAGCCGCCTCAGAAATGCTCCATTGCGAGTCGATATGGCAAATCTTGGCCTGGGCCTCGATCGACTCAGCATCGGAAAAATGGGCTCGAACACCCGCGGAAAAACTTTTCCAATTCCCTTCTAACGTCCAAAAACTTTCCAAGATGGAAGCGGGGCCTTCGCTGGGGCGCCAAAACCAATATTGCGACCAGGGTCCTTTGGCATGTATGCTCGCCATCGTTTGAGCAAATGTTCCATGCGCATCGCCTTGAATGGCCAAACCATTGAAATCGCCTGAAAAGAAAGCCTCATTAATTTTTTCATCCTGAATCAGGCAGTTGAAGTTGAATGACGACAGGCCGGTTGACCCCACATGGGCGCAGCCATCCACGAGAGATATCTGCGCTTCCCTGATGGCCCAATGAGGCCCAGAGGAAACGGCGGCCTCGGCATTCGCGCAATGAAAATCCCACTGATCGGCTTTGATGGCCATGCCGTCCGCCTTGAACCTTTCCAATTTCCAATTCTCGATTCCTTCGCCGGACTCTTCCCAAATCAGTTGAGCGCTGACGATTCCACTTTCGAAGCGCCAGGACCACTCTTTGGGCCAAATATTCTGAACCAGCTGCACAAGGGTCCGATCGGCTTTTTCCAAATTCAACGACCAATGGCTACGCTCGGGATCCATTTGTTCCGCCCGCACCATTCCCACCGCATCGTTCATGCTAATGCGGCTCTCCAGCCAATTCGACTGGCAGCTATTGGAAAAGCTCTTGCCGTCCCAGGAAAAGCCCGGCCCCTGGATCTCCCATCGCAATCCGGCGCCCTGATTGGACGAAAACACGCCGTCCAGATGATCGAGACGGCTGTCATTCAAAGTGACATATCCCTCATGGCAAGAGATCTTCATTGGATCGGAAAACGACCAAACGGCATCCAAAAAACGATCGTGTTTCGGATGAACAAAACTGAACTCTCCATCCCATTCAATCAATGCAGCTCCACCCCGGCCGGCCCATTGGGAAGAGACGAACGAACAATTTTCGAAGCGCAAATGGCCGATGGCTTTTTTCGGCTGCAGCCTTTCCAGCTCGATCAAAACGTTTCCGCTCAAACGGGCGCAAAATTGCTGTGAAAACGGCGCAATGTCCATTTGATCGAAGGTGCAACTGATTTTTCTTTCCTGATCCGTCCGGATCAGTTGAATCGCCGCCGTCCCGCTGCCGGTATCAATGGATAATTTCTCGTTCTCGAAAGAAAACTGGCCAAAAAAAGGGGCCCCGCCCAAGGCGCGCCATTCGAAAGAACCATTTTCTGCCCTCCATTTCGTGGTAATCCATTTCGATGGATGAGCCAACCGGCGATCATGAGGCCACTGAATCGGATCGAGAAAAGCCACAGAGGGCCTCTCCAAAGCGATCTCGACAAGAACAGGTTTTTGCAGAAAGTGGATGGCCAAGCGCACTTTCTCAACGCGCATATGATAGGAAACGGGCTTCTTCGAGCTCTTCAGCACCATGACGTCCGTGAGCACGATCTCGCCGCCGCGCCAGTGAATATCGCGATAGGCGATCTGGCTGCCGAAATGGATTCGCGCGGCCATCTGCACGCCGAAAAAAAGCAAATCCCGCCAAAAGAGGGCCAGGAAAAGTATGATCAAAGAAATCGTCAGAATACGGCGCCGCAAACCAGTTCCTCACTTTTTTACTTATTCTAATGGCATCGGCACTTTGCGAGAAATCGAATCCGGCGAAGCAAACTCCAATTTGCGTCTAAATTAAAGTTTTGCTAGCAAACTCTCCTCTCATTTCGTTTGACAAAATTAACTAAACATTCATACTTCCACACTCAAAATACACAGAAATGAACATTATGGAATATTTCAACCTGGAAGTGTCCCCATGCAAGGCAACATTGGCATTCAATGCGAGCAAGGAAGGCATTGATTCCTTTCTCAAGATCTACGGTCATTTGCCCACGCCTCCGAAGAGCATCTCTTTTAAGCAATGGCACCGCCCTCAAAGAACGTGGCATTCGTGGTGTCTTCGACACAATTATCATGCATTGGCGACCGATCCATCCCCTCACAGAGTTTTTTGCGCTTCTGACATAAATAGTCTACACGATGAGCTGCGCATTCAATTTTTACAGACTGATCAGACAAATGTGATTTTTGCCGCAGGGTGTAACCCACAAGACGGCGTGCCTATCCTCACCGTGAATCGAAAAGGATGGGAAACCTTTTTGAACATGCTTCGCTGTTTGCGGGATAAACGTTATTGGTTCTATGTGACTGAACCCAATAACGAGTCATGGCTCCATCTGCCTTTCTTGTTAACCTCCCCCTATCCAGGAGATCCCGACGATCACGTATTTAAGATCGTGGAGTTCATCCGCCTCGAGCCCGAGGAGCGAGTCTTCTTGGACCTTGATGAAATAAAACAACACGATGAAAACGGATGTATCTCATTTTACATGGATATGCGTAGCAATAGCGTCGGCTCATTGCTTTTTTCTCAATGGATGCGAGAGTTTGCTTCTAGTCAAGATGTCTCCAGAAATATTTTGAACCACTGGAACGACATTTTTAATAGCGTAAGATACGGCGAACCAAGATGGGGCGAAGATATAGCACCCGCCTGGTTGTATCTGATGAAAACGTGCACGGATTCTCCCTATCCAATCTTCTCATTTGGAACAAGGGGGGACGGCACTAACGACATCTATATTTTGGGGAATGCAAAAGGGTTTGAAGAACTTGCCGATTTTGTAGAAGAGGCTGCATTCACTGTAGACTACGACTACTCGGGCTCAAGACCTCCAAATCAACGCATTCGAGGCTATATCTCATTGGGGGTGTTATTTCCAGATGGCGTACACCCCATCAAAGGTTGGGGCCTCTATTACGGAGGAAATCATAGTCCCGCTTACCAGTCTTTGTCTGTGGATAGAGCGGATTACAAAGCGGTTGAAGAAGCAGAAAGAGCATTTATGAACGAAAGGATTTTCTATGGCGATACGGGTTCAAGACAAGACAACGGATGACCTTTCACCGATAGGTATTAGCGAAGAGAAAGGGCACGCTGAAGGAAGGATCGATGCATTGCGTCAGTTGATATTCCCTTTAACAAAGCCATCTTTAGATCAACACGGAAATACGATCCAACTCTGGTCCGTTCCAGGATCTCAGGTCATGGGTGTTTTACAGAGGCCAGACGGCTCCCGTCTCACCATTTCTCCCAATCAGGTTCATAATGCCTTAAATTTTGAAGAAGATCCGACCACTCTTCATAATCGTTTGTTGTCGAGTCCGGAAGAGAGAGTCTGGGATTTTGTTTTTCAAAAAAACGGACACCTTGTCATTTGGCCACATACGAGCGGGGGTGGATGGCATGAGGCAATTCCACGCTCCAACCAGGAGTTTAGCGGTATTTCAAGATTAGCTCGAGGAAGAACTCAGGAACAAATGTGCGCCTGGTTTTACTCGAGCGGTTATCAGGTAGCCGAGGAGAAAAATCCTCCCAAGGTAGAGATTCATCTAAATGGGGCTTCCGCAGGGATCTATAATGCGACTAATCATAAAACCATTCGGAATCTGCTGCAACAAGGAGGAAAGATACAAACGATCCACTACGCCCCTCCTTCAGACAAAGAAAAGAAAGATAATTTTGCAGGAAAAGGCCTTGTTTTTCAACATCCAAAAGACAGAAGCCGGTCTACATTCAATGTGGATTTTACAAAAAAGAACGGAAGGCCAGAATACGATGGAGGCTATCACATCGACGTGAAAGGGGACGCTCTCCGAGGAAAAATCAAGGTCAGCACGCAAGAGACATATAAAGAGAATTATTCAACTCGCGGACAGGAGCATCGTCCCTATGAGCTTAAAGATTGCCCTCCCAGTCGCCCCCATACAAATCCCGCGATGGCGAGCTTTCGACAAGTACTCCAACAAACAGGTCTGACCAATTCGTACAATTCTGTCCATGCAGACAATCCAATGCCTCAAAAGGGAATGACCGGAGGCGAGATCGGCGGTGTGGCATGTTCTACGTCCTATATCGAAGGGCTATTCGACGATGTGCCCGCTCTCCTGTTGGATAACTACTACTTTGCCTTCCCGGTTTTGCCAGGCGAAAGCGCACCGTTTACTAACGCAGAGCTGCAGCAAATCCTTCGAGAACTGGCCATCGGGGTATATGTCCATAGCACAGTTCCCTTTTTTAGCCTGCATTTTCGAGAAAAAGGGACCGATCTTTTCCCTGTGATCCATCCGGTATATGAAAATACGCTCGTGGGCCGAGTGATCGGCATGCTCGACTACATCATGAAGGGGTATCTCAATGGGGGCATATACAAAGACGATTTTATTGAGAATTGGCATAAAAACCCTGACTGGGAGTCCCGAGGGGCCTCTTCCCTGGAACAACTCATTGGATTTGTGGACTACTGCAAAACGCGGATGGATGCAAAAGATCAGAGCTACTGCCCTCTCTCATTTATGTCCAGCATCGTCGAGAAAGACCCGTTAGCAGCAGAGATCTTGAGTTCTTTCAAGGGATTTAGAAATTCATTCCGCATTATCGCCAAACAAAATGGCATCCAGAAAGAGGGAAATTTACTTCTCGTGAATCCCGATTTTGACGTGTTTTATGAGATCAACCCCTCGCCGGAATACGCCGAAGCCTTAGAAGCGCACATTCGAAAATATGGGAAACCGCCCAGCTCCCATCTACAAATGGAGCTCTTTTATCAAAAAACCACTATGCAGATCCATGACCACATGGCAAAAATGCCTCTTTGCAAAAAGTATTTTTCCATGTTGGGAGTCATTAGCTTTTTTTCCAGCTACTTCTCTACTCTTAAACAACACCGCAAAAGCCCTCGCCTACCCGTCGCACAAAAGGCAGAAGTGCGAGGCTGCCCGCCCCTTTTTCCTCACCTTCCGGTCACAAAACGCTGGGATATTCCATTAAAAATCTCTTTTCGTAAAGTGGGAGAAGCCGTCCTTGCCTCTCATCGGACCTTAATCGAGGATTGTATCAACCAATTCATCAATCGTGAGGATCCTTCATACCAGTTCGGTGCTTATATCAGCAAGCTATGGGGCCGGGGAAACCGTAGTGAACAACTGAGAGTGACAATAACTCAGGTCATTGTGCGCGAGTGCATCGCACAGGTATGGGATGGAGCAGGACTGGTAGGACGAAAATTCCTGGCATCCGATGTCCCCTTTTCTGAAAACCTCAAACTTCACATCAGAGAATTAGGCACTGCTCTTGCAACGCAAATCCTGGATGGGTGGGTGCAAGACGTCCTGCAAACGCAGAAATCATTAAACAATCGACCTTATCTCGGTGGTGATTGGCACTACGCCGTGGTGCGCGTAGCGCAGATGCGCAAGGAGTTCATCAGTCAATGTTTACAGGTTTTTCAACATTTGTCCGACACGGTGGTTGAAATTGTACAGTTTTCCAAAGTAGCGACCCTCGCGCCCAATGATCGAGACTCGGTAGAATTGGAGAGAACGAATCGAGTGGTGGGAGGGTGTGGACTTCATCTGGAGAAGCAAAGAGTACAGCCTTCCATCGCGGCAAAGAAACTTTTGCAGGAAAACGCCTTGCAATTGCAAAACCTGGAATCTGAAAAGTGGGTTCTTTTTCAGAATGTTGGAGCCGCTCCCCGGGCGCTGCTTCGCTTATTTTTGGAAAACACCCCTTCCATGATCGAAGAGGACTATGAATGGATGGAATCTTTACTGGTTAGCGGACAATCAGGGAACCGCGACGCCGCTCAAAAAAATCTTGAGCTGCAACGGTCAATGCGAGAAGGAGATAAAAAATCATTCACAGAGCTGCTTGCGAGCGCACACCAGGCTCTCTCTTTTCGAGATCCGCATGGAAGAACACTGCTGCATCACGCGGCTTGCTATACAGATCCCTTTTATGCGGCAGAACTTCTAAAAGCGGGGTGCTTGCCCACAGAGCGAGATGAGAACGGCTATCTTCCCATGCATTATGCGGTCATGCAGAAGAAAACCGCAACCTTGCAGGTTCTTTTTCAGAAAAAGCTCGTGAATGCGGAAGCCGTCAATGGAGCAAGAGTTCTCAGCGTGGCCATTTTGCACCAAAGTGTGAAGGCCGTGGAATTTTTATTGCGAGAAGGGGCAATGCCGGCTCTTTTAGCCGGAGGATACACAGATCTACATAGCGCTATCCACGAAGGCAATATGCCCATCATTGAGCAATTGCTTTCTACTCCCTCTTTTTCCAGTTGCTTGAATGTGTGCAGCAATGAAGGAGGCACTCTTCTGACGCTTGCTTGCGAACTGGATGCTCTGGATTTGGTGCAAAAATTAATTACTGCGGGAGCCAATCCAACCTTGGCCAGGCGCGATGGAATCACAGCGATCGAGATTGCCATCGCTCGAGGTTCTATTCCCCTCTTGACTTATTTACTCACTCAGACAACCCCTTCCTCCCAGGCAATTGAATCCGCAGTAAAAGAGGGCTCCGCA
Organism: Parachlamydiales bacterium; assembly: GCA_015661075.1. Lineage (GTDB taxonomy): Bacteria > Chlamydiota > Chlamydiia > Chlamydiales > SM23-39 > CAISYW01. The sequence goes on from JACVQJ010000010.1 coordinate 23,205, forward strand.
GCAGTGATCCAGGCGCTACGGCCGCACATCAATGGATTTACTAACCTGTCGCAAGACAACGCCATCCATATTGCGATTTACAGCGGGAATCTCTTCGTTGCCCTCGCGCTGATCCAGGACAGTCCACGGGAAAGTCTGGTTAAGACCAATGCAAATGGACAATCTCCTCTGAGCCTTGCGATCGATTTTGGCAATTGGGCTGTCATAAAAGCCTTAATAAACAAAGGCGTGGAAATCAGCACGAGAGAGATTCCCCGTTTGTTATCCGCGCCGTATGATCCTTTTTTAAAAACAATTCTTTCTTCTGCACAAATATCTCCGGAGGAGCTTCAAGAGTACGCATTGATTGCCGCGCAAGCAGGCAATCATCAAGCCGTTCAAGGAATTTTGTGGCCATTAGGAATCAACCCAACGGCTTGCAAAGGCCTCAAAGGGTGGGAGATTCTGCATTATCTGGCAAAAAGCGATGGATTGCTTTTCTTTGAATTACTGGTGGAAAGAGAGAGGAATTTTCGTAAACCTATAGCGGAAGAAAAGAACCTGACCCTGGCTGCCATTGCTGCAAGACACGGTAGCTATCGCGTTTTTAAATACTTATGTAGACGCATGCAAGAAACGGGCGTTTCTTTTGACAATGCACACGAAGACAAACATCTTCTCTATATTGCCATTGAGGAAGGCCTTGAAGAAGGTCTTTTGGAAACCCATGCCCACACTCTAATGGACAGCAAAGGAAGACGGGCTGCGCATGTGGCCGGGTGGATGGGAGCCGCATCCGTTCTGGAAAAATTAGCCTCTTACGGCGCAGATTTAAAATCGCCCGATCAGAAAGGCATTACGCCTCTCGATTACGCCGTGCGCGCCCAGTCTCCTGAAGCCGTCTCTTTCTTATTATCCAAAGGAGTTCCCGTCACCGGACAGGCCTTATATTGGGCAGCAAAGGCGGCGTCACCACTTCTGTCTCAATTAATGGAAAACGCTCCTTCCCCAGAGAGCCTGACGGCTGCACGCGAAAAAGCCCAAGAGGCGCAAGATATAGATCCCAAAATACAGGCGTTATTTGCAGCCTTAAGCGAGGAAGAAGTCCCTCAGGATCTGATGCAAAGTCTATCTGCAAAACAACTATTGTCCACCTGGAACGGGAAAACCGCTCTGCATTTGATTGCTGCCAAGGCCGAGCCTTCTGTTTTTAGAGAGGTTCTGGCAGCGCAGTCCTCGCATCCAAAAGCGATTGAAGTCGTGGATGCTTCAGGTAACACCCCTCTCTTCTATGCAATTGAAGCAAAAAGCGAGCATAATATGACACTTCTGCTTGCGAGAGGCGCCAATGTACAACATAAGAATAATCAATTGATCTCCCCGCTCGGAAAGGCCTGCGGAATCGGCTTTCTGGAAATGGTAAAAAAACTGCTTCGGGCGGGCGGGAACCCAAACCAACTCGAAGGTACAAAGCAGCACCCTCCCTTGTGGATCGCAGCTCTTGCCAATCATTCTTCGGTAGTCCATTGCCTGCTTTCTCACGGCGCAAAGGTCGATTTCAAGCAAAAAGGGGGATGTTGTCTTGTTCATTTGCTGGCGGCGTCAGGGAAAACTACTCTTCTTCGCTCACTGGTAGCCAGAGGAGTTTCGGTTGATTTTCAGGATGATGAAGGAAAAGATGCCCGATACTACGCGGCACGCGCCGGGCAGACAAAAACGCTAGAGTTCTTGCTGAACCTGGAGCCATCCCCTCTTGATCGAAAAGAGGGTGCACAGTTACTAACGATTGCCAGCGCGTGCGGGCATGCTGAAACGGTTCGGTTTTTGCTGGGTCGAGGGGTTACCCCTTCTGTTCAAATCAGTGATGAAGAAACCCCCTTTACAGCAGCTGCCGTAGGAAAAGGGGCTGCAAGCATTCTTCCTCTATTCAACTCTTACCATGTCTCTAAGATTCCTCAGCAGATCCGGCTGGCCATTATGCAGGCGATTAGAAATGACAATCTCGCCGCGGTCAAGGTCTTATTTTCTAATGAATTGGGGATCGATCTGGACCTGGTTCCTAACTATACAGCCCTACATCTAGCCAGCCAGCATGGAGCAGTGCACTGCACACAATGGTTGCTCAGTCGAGGTTGCAACCCCTACCTCCCTTGCGCATCGGGGTTAAATTCTTTTGAGCTCGCCGCAGAAAACACATCCGGAGAAACTTCTTTTGAGCAGTTTCAGTTGCTATTGGACTACGTGGAGCCACCGCTCGATCAAGCGTATTCACAAGAGATCACCTTGATGCATCGAGCGGCAGAGGTCGGCAACCTCCAACACCTGGGAGTGTTGATAGAGCAGGGAGCTTCATTGAACCCTATCGATTGCTATAAAAATACCCCTCTTCATCGAGCTGCGGAGATAGGCCACGCAAATTGCGCTCGTCTACTACTTGCTTGCGGAGCGGATGCCAGCATTTGCTCCTCCGACGGTAAAACGAGCGCGGATCTCGTACGACCCAAGGACACAGAAACTGCAAAGGTTTTTGAACAATTCGCGCGTATCAAGCCAGTCAAGGGAGAATCAAGCCTCCACCGTGCCATACGAACAGAATCTCTCCTCGCTCTGCAGTTGCTGGCCGGAACACTCGACCCTGCAACGATCGATCAGAAAGATGAGAATGGGGTCACTGCGCTGCGTCTGGCCATCGACATGGGTAACAAAGAAATGATCCTTTCTTTATTGCACGCGGGAGCGACGCTATCAAAAGAAGAGGCGGATCTAATAAAAACTTTCGATGAAAAGAGGCATTCATGATTACAACAACGAGTTCTTACGCCGGCCCTATCGGGACAACATATAACGGACAGGAAATTGTCCTAAGAAGAGAAGCAGCTGGAACCCTTAATTTAAGGGACTATCCGATACATGTGTCGAAGGAACAGTTTGAAGCGATTCCTTGCCGAGACCGAGTCTTCTCTATTTTAACCCAAACCACTCGATCTCCTTCTGAGCAAGCAGGAGTTTCGGGGATGCGATTTCCCTTTATAGAGGAGCAGATTAATGATGTGTATGAGAGAGAAATAAAACGGTACCACGACGCCTTTGATGTTGCTATCAAATTAGATGACAGAAACGTTAAACTTGCAATGGCTTATCCAGCCATACCTTCTCTTTGGCCCATAGAGGGCGGGATTCATCGGATTATTGATCTGATTAGACGGATCAGATTCTATCACCACTCAGTCCGAATACGAGGAAGCGCGAACAGATATGCATGGATGATAGCCACTGGAGATGCAGAAATGAGACGTCTTGATAAAATGAAAGCGAAAATTGAAAGGAGATGTTTTGTCCTGATCGAAAATCTCAAGCGTGAATTTGGTCTGGGATTTCTCAATAGTGAATTTGCAAATGAGATCATTCAACTGGAAAAGATTTACAAAGAAAATTTTCCCGGCATTCCCTTACAAGTGAGCGATTCCGCCCATGTCATTACAAACGTAAGCAATTACATAGAAAACATCAGAACGAATTACCCGCAATACGCAGGGAGGCTTGCATGAACATCAATGCTCTATCCGGCTTCTCAAATTTATTACGCTCCAATTTGTCGGGAGTAGAGGTGAAGTTGTGTGTTTTGTCGCAGTGGATGACTCCGATGCAACGCTCAACCGCATTAATAACTACAGCAATCGCTGTGGAATGCCTTGTCATCGCCATTTTTGGTTATCCCCATTCCCTCCGCTCATCGTTGCCACTCATAGGAAGCTCGATTATCATCATTTGTATCGGATGTATCAGGCTCTATAAAATTTTTCATATTGTTCCGGCCCAACAACATGAGACACCTCTTACATCATCACCCATCGCAGCAAATCCATCATCTTCTCCCTCTTCTTGGCAAAAAGTCAAAGTTACTCTTCAAAATTGTTGGCAGTGGTTGAGCCGCTTTACTCCACCGTCTCTACCTTATGAATTTGAGCAATCGTTGAAAGCAGACTTCTCTGCCTCGGAAAAAAAACTCAATCTCTTGAAATGGCGAGTCAATGAAATTGAGCAGTTTGTTATGACAAGACCTCAATTGCGAACGCTATGCGAAAGGCGGTGGCAGGATTTTGCTCACCGCGTGATTACACCTGATAGAAGTCATGTTTTACCTATAGATAAAACAGAACTCATTGACAGAATATATGCCTTACGATTGCAGATTTCAGATAATGAGTGTGTTTTAAATAACTATCGGAGGTTTGTAAATTCTTACCCGGACGTTAGAGCTGCAATTGAACGATGTATCTTAGAAGAGCAGGAGGAAGTATGACCCTTGTTGTCAGCCGCGCCCCCCATCTCTTTTATCTCTCATCAGAGCAATATAACCTTTGTGTAAACTTGGATCCACGTATTCGCGATCTGATTTCTCACTGCTCTTTCCCTAAGAATGCCGCCCAAGTGGATACCATCCTTAACTTCTACGCCCAAAACCATCCGAAAAACCATGAAAGGATCACGGTTGTATTCCTTCGCGTTTTTCAGACCTTGGGAGTGAATAATCCTACGGCGATAATGTCTGAGATCCAAAAGCTGGTGGCCACTCTGGAAGAGCCTTCCGCTACATCAATCGCTACAACCACTGCTTCAGCCGAATTGAGAGCTGAAATAACAGCGCTTCGTCAAGAATATGGAGAGCTATTTTGTAGCACCCTCTTGGAAGCCTTACAAAGAGATCGAATCCCTTCTGAAGAAAGGCTGCCCCAGATAAAAAAAGTGCGTCTGTTGTGTCATGAAAATCATCAGGCTTCTGAAGCCATTAATGAATTCATTGGCCAGAGGTTGTCTTGTCGAGATTTTATCGAAGCTCTAACCCCAAGAAAAATCTTTCCGATGGAGACGACAAATAAAGAAGACCTTTCCCGTTTAAAGCAAAGATTTGCCCAGATGCCTTTCCCATTAGATCCAGCCTCCCTGAAAAAGATTTTTGCCCAGTTGAGTCAGATTCAAAAATGGCAAGATTCTTATGCAGGAAAAAATAGCGCCTTTCTTGCCAATGAGATCCGATCGCTTCAAACAGGTAAACTCGTAGGAGAAAAGGATCTTCTGCGTGCGGTGGCCATTGCCGTCTGCGCAATTCGACTCCATTTTACAATGGATTTACACCCGGTCCAGATTCTCACAGTACTCGGAGAACTTCTTTTCCCAACCAGTTGCCTTGCGCAAGTGAACACGGGAGAGGGAAAATCGATGATTGTGACTTTACTCGCTTTCCTTTTGGTGCTGAAAGGAAAAACAGTACACATCATTTCCTCGGGCGCTAATTTAGCGATGCGCGACCAGCAGGAGAGCGTCTCTTTCTTTGCTCTCTTCGATATCACTACCTCCCACATCTGCAAACAGCATCCCGATCGCGATTCTTTCCAGGCAAAAATTCTTTACGGAGCCGCCTCTGATTTTGAATTTGCGATCATGCGGGAAATGCTGTACTGCACCCCTCTTTTTCCTAATTCGGCCCCGTCCCAGCCCTCCGCTAAACGATTTGATTGTGTGATTGTGGATGAAGTCGATAATTTAACCATTGACACGCTCGGCCATGGAGCGCGGTTAGGCTATCCGGCAGAAATTGCATACGAATGGATCTATTTTCCTATCTTGCAATTTGTCAAGCAACGAAAAGAGGGAAACGTAACCCAGCTCAAAGGCTTTCTAGGCCATGACCCAAGAGCTGCTACGATCTCTGATTAACAACTGGCTCAGTGGCTCTCTTCTGCCAAACATGCTGAGTATGAACTAAAAGAAAAGGAGCATTATGTCATCACGCACACGAAAAATAAGAAAAAAATTGAGATCGTCGATGTGAGAAATACAGGAAAAATTCTCAAAGGGAGCCGATGGACCAGTGGAATTCACCAATTTGTAGAAATTAAGCACGGCATTCCCGTGGATAAGGAAAGTCTTTCTCCCCTTTCTCTATCTCATCCCGTTTATTATGAAATGGTTGACCGCATGTTCGGATTGAGCGGTACATTAGGGTCGCAATTTGAAAGGGAAGAGATCCGTGCTATCTATGGAGCCGATTCTTTCGATGTACCTCCTCATAATCCTTCGCTAAGAGTGGATCAAAAACCCACTCTCGTTGCTTCTTCGAAAGACATTTTAACTAAAACACTTGAAGCTGTTCGCTCCTGCAAAGCCAATGGCCGACCCATTCTCATTTCATGTGAAACAATTCGGTTTTCCGAAGAAGTTTCCGATCTGCTTTCTGCACAGGGCATTTCTCACGAGATGCTCAATGAGGCGCAAGAAAAATCCGAGAAGGAGATTTTAAGCCGGGCAGGTGCTCCCGGAGCCGTGACCGTTGCCACCACGGCAGGTCGCGGGACCGATATTCGCCTAGAAGCAGAAAGTATAAAAAATGGGGGATTGCACAGCCTGTTGACCTTTTTCCCAGATTCTTTGCGCGTAGGGGGGCAAGTAAGAGGCAGAGCGGGTAGACAAGGCCAGCCGGGAAGTTCGGAGATTTTATGTGCTTCTACCGTTTCTTTAGACCTTTTGCTTGAGCAAAAAGAGTTACGCGCTCAGCTCATGAAGGACCATCACATCTACATTGCAAAGATGGCTCGATATCGTTTTGATTTCGCAAGAAAATTTTTTGCTCTGATCGCCACTTTTCACAAAGCGCGTGAAAAACAGCAAAGCTCTCTGGCCAGGAACTGGGGACCGCGCTCTCTCGTCACTCTGTCTCCGAATTTAGATAAATTATCGCTTCAAGATGCACAAATTGCTGGAGAAGTTCTCTCTTTATTAACGCGCTCATCGGATCCAAAATCCAATAGTTGGGAGGTCTTGATCGACACTATCCACCAAAGAGTACAAACGCTCGCTATTCAAGACTGGGCTGTGCGGTTTCAACAGGCAGCAGAAGCTATCATTAGTGATTTTAATATAGAAAAACTCATTCAATTTAAGTTCGATCTGAACAGAATTGACCCGAGCATGACCGAGGAAATTAGCAAAATAATGCAAACATGTTATGAAGAATTGATCAATACAATTAAGGAGCTTTTTTTGAAGAGGTCTGCTCTATGGGAGAAATGTCTCGGGGAAGATGGTGCCGGTATCAATGGATACATTCAGCAGATTGCCAAAGGAATTCCTCCGAATCTTGATTCCTTTTAGAAGGATTGAAATGATTGCGCCTCACATGTATTAATAAAAATTTGTGCAGCCTGAGGAAAACTCTTTGCAATCCGTAAAAAAAATCGCCATCGCGCTGGGCTTGATCATTTTTTTTATCTCATTCATCATCTTTGGCGCCATTTTTATTTTCCGCGCCGAAAAAAATCACAGCACGATCACCTTGTACGGCAACGTGGACGTGCGGCAGGTTGATATCGGCTTTCGGGTCAGCGGCCAGGTGGAAAAATTATGCTTTGAGGAAGGCGACTTTGTCCGCCAGGGAACGCTCATGGCCTACTTGGACAAAACTCCCTATGACGACCAGGTGCGCCAGGCTGCCGCCAATCTGGAGTCGATCAAAGCCAATCTGAAAAATGGTGAAATCCTGCTCAAGCGGCGCAAGGAACTGATCGGGGTCGGCGGCGTATCGCAGGAAGATCTCGATAACGCCCAATCCAACCGCGATCAACTGCAGGCCAATCTCTATGCCGCCGAAGCAGCTCTGTCTGCCGCGCGGGACAATCTGGACTACACGAAAGCCTATTGCCCGTCCGACGGCATCATATTGTCCCGCATCCGCGAACCGGGCACTGTCGTAATTCCATCGAACCCCGTCTATACGCTCTCTGTCTCCTCCCCTGTCTGGATCCGCGCGTACGTCGCCGAACCTGAGCTCGGGAATGTGTTTTTCGGCATGGAGGCGGAGATCCTCACGGACACTCAAGGCGGCCCCGTCTATACGGGTAAGGTTGGATTCATCTCTCCTGTCGCCGAATTTACTCCCAAAACCGTGCAGACGACCGATTTGCGCACCGATCTCGTCTACCGTCTGCGCATCTATGCGGACAATCCCGATCAAGGGCTCAAACAGGGCATGCCCGTGACCGTCCAGCTCAAAAAATCGAAAAGGGATCGCCCGTGAATGAGGCGCTCATCGACATTCGACATATTTCCAAGACGTTTCCCCTCCAAAAAACAGCGGCCATCAAAGAGATCAACGCACAAATTCCCGCCTCCCGGATCATTGGAATCGTAGGCCCTGATGGCGCCGGCAAAACCACCCTGATCCGGCTCATCGCCTCCCTGCTCACACCCTCCAGCGGATCGATCCAGATCGCCGGCTTCGACACGATGAAAGAGAGCGAACAAATCCATACCCTCGCTGGCTACATGCCCCAGCGCTTTGGCCTCTACGAAGATCTGAGCGTAATGCAAAACCTCAATCTGTATGCCGACCTCAGAGGCGTTGTTGGCGATGAGAGAAAATCTGCGTTTGAAAAACTGCTCCATTTCACCAATTTGCAGCCCTTTACAAACCGATTGGCCGGCAATCTGTCCGGCGGCATGAAACAAAAGCTGGGACTTGCCTGCGCACTCGTCAAAAAACCCCAGTTGCTCCTACTCGACGAGCCGAGCGTCGGCGTCGATCCCATCTCGCGGCGCGAGCTGTGGAAAATGGTCAATGATCTGTTGACCGAGCAAATTACCGTTTTGTGGAGCACGGTCTATCTCGATGAAGCGGAGCGCTGCCACAGCGTTTTGCTCCTGAATCAAGGCGAGCTTCTCTACCAGGGCCCGCCGCAAGATCTCACGCAGAAAATGAACGGCCGCGTTTTCAAAATCGCTTGCGCCGATGGCAATCGCCGCCAGATTTTGGCCAAGGCCCTGCAAGATCCTCATATCATCGACGGCGTCATCCAGGGCGAAGATATCCGGCTCGTCTTTCGCGACGCCGATTCGGCGTCATTCGATCATTACCCGCTCAAAAAAACTGAACCTCGATTCGAGGACGCATTCATCGACATTCTGGGCGGCGGACCCGGCGGCGAATCGATGCTCGCCAACCGAACCCATGAAGTGGCGGCAAAAATCGAATACCCCGTGCGAGCCGAAGGGCTGACCAAAAAATTCGGCTCGTTTACGGCGGCGGATCAGATCACTTTTGCCGCGCGCCGCGGCGAGATCTTCGGCCTGCTGGGGCCGAACGGAGCCGGTAAATCGACGACGTTCAAAATGCTCTGCGGCCTCTTGCCGCCCACAAACGGAAAGGCATTTGTCAATGATCTCAATGTGGCGTCCGCTCCCGCCCAGGCACGGTCCCATATTGGGTATATGGCCCAAAAATTTTCTCTCTACGGCAATTTGAGCGTTAAACAAAACCTGTCGTTTTTTTCCGGCATATATAATTTGTCCAAAACCGATCAGAAAAAAGCGATTGATGAAATGGTCGAAATTTTTATGCTCGCGCCCTATTTGCATGCGTCGGCTGATTCTCTGCCATTGGGCTTCAAACAGCGGCTCTCGCTCGCTTGCGCGACCATGCATCATCCCGAGGTGTTGTATCTCGACGAGCCCACCTCCGGCGTCGATCCCTATATGCGCCGGGAATTCTGGAACCATATCAACGGCCTGGTACAAAAAGGCGTCACCGTCCTCGTCAGCACTCACTTCATGGACGAAGCGGAATATTGCGATCGCATCGCGCTCATCTACCGCGGAAAAATCATCCAGCTCGACACGCCCGACGCGCTCAAAAAGACCGCCAGATCCGAGCACAACGAAAATCCCACGCTGGAAGATGCATTCATTCAACGGATCGAGAAATATGACAGCGAACATTCCATCTGACCTATTTTCCGATGGCCGCCGTTGGCGCCGCTTGAAAGCGCTGATCCGGAAAGAATCTTTTCAGATTTTCCGCGATCCCAGCAGCTTCATGATCACTGTCGTATTGCCGATGCTGCTGCTGTTTTTATATGGATTTGGCGTATCTCTCGATCTGGATCACCTGCGCATCGGCCTCGTCATGGAAGACACAGCGCCGGACGCTCAGAGCTTTGCCAAATCGCTGATCGACTCAAAATATTTTGAGGTGACAATCGCCCGCGATCGGCGGGAACTGACGGAAGATATGACTAAAGGCAGGGTCCGCGGGATCGTCGTCATCCCCTCTTATTTTTCCGATTTCAGAAATCGACCCGGTACGATCGCACCCATCCAGGTCATTGCCGACGGCAGCGAGCCCAATACAGCCAATTTCGTGCAAAATTACGTCCAGGGCGCCTTTTGGAACTGGTTACAGCAAGAGGCGATCAGCTCCGATCTGACAAACCTCGCCCATATCGATATTCAGGCGCGCTACTGGTATAACGAAGAGCTGCAAAGCCGCTACTTTCTTCTGTCCGGATCCTTGGCGATCATCATGACCCTGATCGGAACGCTGCTCACGGCGCTCGTCGTGGCGCGCGAATGGGAGCGGGGCACGATGGAAGCGCTCATGTCGACGCCGGTCAAAATCTCTGAAATCATCTTGAGCAAATTCATCGCCTATTTTGCCCTCGGCATGATTTCCATGATCATCTGCGTGGCTGTTTCAGTCTTCGGCTATGGATTGCCCCTGCGCGGCTCTTTGTGGCTGCTTCTACTGGTATCGGCGGCCTTTCTGATCCCTGCTTTGGGCACTGGCCTTCTCATCTCCACCTATGCTAGAAACCAGTTCGTCGCCTCCCAGCTCGCATCGCTCCTGGGCTTCTTGCCATCGTATATGCTGTCGGGTTTTCTCTTTGAAATCGCCAGCATGCCGGCTCCGATCCGGGCACTGACGCATTTCGTTCCCGCCCGCTATTTCGTGCAATGCCTGCAGACGCTGTTTTTAGTCGGCAATGTCTGGAGCCTCATTCTGTTCAATCTGCTCCCCATGCTGGGCATTGGAGCCATCCTTTTGCTGATCACTGCCCGCAAAACTGTCAAGAGGCTCGACTGATGCAACGAATAATATCCCTGATCATCAAAGAGCTGCTCAACATCTGGCGCGACAAAAAGAGCCGCATCTCGATCTTGATTCCGCCCGTGATCCAGCTGCTCATCTTCACCTTTTCCGCCACTTTGGACGTCAAGAACGTCCCTATCGGCATTCTGAATCGCGACAACGGCAAGCAGTCGTTCGAACTCGTTCAGCGATTCCGTGGCGCGCCCACGTTCAGCCGCATCGTCCATCTGCAAGCCATCGAAGAGATCGCGCCCTTCATCGACAACCAAAAGGGCATCATGGTGGTCTCGATCGATGAACAGTTTTCCCGTTCGCTGGATGGCGGCCGTCCGGCGACAGTCCAGCTGATTTTCGATGGACGGCGCTCCAACACGGCGCAGATCGTTGCGGGCTACACTAATAACATCATCGCGCAGTTCAATGTCGATTTTGCCGCCCAAAATCAGATCCGCCAGCAAAACACGGCGCTCTTTCCCTACAACTGGTACAACCCGAATATCCTCTATTATTGGTACAACGTCCCCTGCCTGGTCGTGATCATCTCGATGCTGACATGTCTCATCGTCACGTCCATCTCCGTCGCTCGCGAGCGCGAGCTGGGAACGTTCGACCAGCTCCTGGTCTCACCCCTGGTTCCTGTTGAAATCCTCATTGGCAAGATCATTCCCGGGATCATCGTCGGCATGCTGGAAGGAACGATCATTTTAACCGTGGGCATCCTGGTCTTCCAGGTACCGTTCACGGGATCGTTTCTGCTGCTTTATCTGACTCTATTTGTGTTCGTCTGCGCCATCAGCGGGGTGGGACTCTTCATTTCCTCGCTCTGCTCGACGCAGCAGCAGGCCATGATGGGCATCTTCGTCTTCATGACGCCGGCGATATTGCTCTCGGGATTTGCGACCCCGATCGAAAATATGCCCACGTGGCTGCAGCCGGCGACCTATCTGTTTCCGGTGCGCTATATGCTGGTGATTTCAAAAGGGATTTTTCTTAAAGCCATGCCGGCATCGATCGTGCTCGCTCAGACGTGGCCGATGATCGTGATCTCAATTTTTACTCAGATGGGCGCGGCGCTGAGCTTTCGCCGAAAGTTAGTTTAAAAGTTGTATATTTAATCAAACTCCAATTAATGTGCGGTTAATGGAACAATATGAAAATGCGACCGCTGCGCCTGATTCCTTTAATAATGCTAGCCATCGCCGGTTGTACGGTCGGGCCTAAATACCTCCCTCCGGACAACACCGTGGGCGACGCGTGGCATGAAAAAGGCAATGAAGAGTCGATCGAGCCGACCGTCACAGCATGGTGGTCGCAATTCCACGATCCCCTGCTGAACAAATATATTGAAATGGCCGCCTGCAATAACAAAGATCTTGCTCGGGCCGAAGCGGCCATTCTCCAGGCGAGGGCATTGCGCGACATCGCCGCTTCCCGTCTTTTTCCTCAAATCACCTCTGATCTTTCCGCTGTAAAGACTTATTTTAGTAAAAACGGCCCCGTATTTGCTGTCTCTCCCGGCGGCGGTCAGGGAGGGGGGATCTCCTCTGCGACCACCGGACTTCCCTTTCAGGCCCAAGTTCCGCAGGTCCAAAACCTCTACAACGCCCTCTTCGACGCCACGTGGGAGATCGATCTGTTCGGCAAAACGCGGCGCACCGTTGAATCGGCTGAGGCCAGAGTCGAGAGCGCCATCGAACAGCGCAACGATACGCTCGTCACCGTTTTGGCAGAGGTCGCCCGCAATTACATGGAGCTGAGAGGATTTCAAAAACATGCCTGGTATCTCGAAGAAAATATCCGGCTTCTCGAACAGACTGAACAAGTCGTGAATGATCAGCTAGCCGCTGGTCTCGCCAATCAGATCAATTGCGAAAACACTCGTGCACTTTTATCCGATGCGAGGGCCGCATTGCCGGACATCATTGCCGACATCTACCGCTCGATCTATACGCTCTCTCTATTGACCGGCCAAATGCCGGAAGAACTGGTCGATGAGCTGATTGTCAAGCAAGAGCTCCCTGCGCTGCCCGATATCGTCGCTGTGGGGCTGCGATCTGATTTGCTCCGCCGCCGTCCCGATGTGCGCAAGGCCGAACGGGAATTAGCCGCCGCAACAGCGGACGTCGGCGTGGCCGTGGCATCGTTTTATCCCACATTCTCTTTACTCGGCGATGCAGGGCTGCAATCGCTGCAGATCAAAAACCTCTTCCAATCGGCCAGTAAAACCTGGGCCTACGGCGGCGATTTCAACGTTCCTATCTATGAGGGGGGCAAACGGGTCGGCAACCTGCACGCGTTCGAAGCGGCGCAGACAATGGCCTTGAGCAGCTATCAGCAAACGGTCTTGGCTGCTCTGCAAAATACTGAGAGCGCGCTCGTCGCCTACTCCGAAAGCCTCGCAACCAGGCGGCGGCACGAAGAAACGGTTCAACACCTGGAAAAAGTCGAGTGCATCACGCGGGAGCGCTTTGAAAAAGGACTCATCGGGGTCCTCGATTGGATCAACAGCCAAATCCAGCTGATTTCTGCCGAGGAAACTCTACTGAAAAACCAGAGCGCCAGCCTGATCGATCTCGTCGCACTCTATAAGGCGCTCGGGGGCGGCTGGGAACCGCAGGATCAATTTCCGACTAAAGGGCCCGTCCAAGAATAACTTCTCAATCTTAGCGTGCGCGAAAGCCCCGCGGTTGAACGATCGCAAACGGGGTTGAATCATGGCAATACTTATGTGTTTGTACACGAATGATCGCCTCTAATCCGCAACGATGAGATGGTTTGATTTTTTTGTAGATTTTTCTTTGTTTGACAATTTTTGCAGTCGAGAATTAAGATTTTCTTTTCTTTTGTTAAAGAAATGAAAGTAAGTCATTTTTTTATTTACGTGGAGATGACATGTGCAAACAGCGTTGATTGGGCTAGGCCATCACGGCCAAAAGACGTATTTACCAGTTTTGCAAAAATCCCCAGGTATAAAGTTGGTTGGAGTTTGTGATCGAGATTCGACTAAATTAGAAGATGTCATAGGAGGATTGAATAAATACACTTCTTACAGAGAGCTTTTTGAAAAAGAACGTTTGGATTTCATTGTTGTTGCAACCTCTCATGACGCTTATCCCGAAATTGTCGTGTGTGCAGCCGAAAAAGGGATTCACATTTTGAAAGAGAAACCCTTCGCAAGAACAGTTGAAGAGGGTAAATTCCTTCAAAAAATCGCTGAAAAAAACGAAGTGATTTGTCCCGCATATACTTTTTACGCTACGGCGACTCCTCTTTTTTTTACAGGCGCAGTTCCTGTATTAGTCGACTCAGATGAAAGCGGTAATATTAATCCTTTGTTGATTGAAAAAAAAATCACATCGAACACGAAAGCAATTTTGATTACTCATATGTGGGGAAATCCATGTGCCATGAATCAAATTACAGATTTTGCAAAAAAACATCAGCTTCTTCTAATAGAAGATGGATCTCATGCGCATGGAGCTGAATATCATAAAAAGAAAGCTGGGACCTTTGGCGATTTAGCGATTTTTAGTCTACAAGGTCAAAAAACTCTCACAGGAGGAGAAGGAGGGTTTGTTTTAACACCTTCAGATGAGTTTTACTACCGGGCAATTTTAATGGGTCATTACAATAAAAGATGTTTGCAAGAAATTCCTCGCAATCATCCGCTTTATGACTTTGGAGTGACTGGAATGGGTTTAAAGCTCAGAATCCACCCGCTATCGGCAGCAATCGCGAATGAACAATTAAACCATCTTGACGATGTCTTATTCAAAAGACGCGAAATGGCAAAAAAAATGATTTCTTCGTTAGGCCAGCTACCCGGTATTAGACCGCCTCAAATATCCCCTCATGCAAATCCATCTTGGTACGCCATGGTCTTTCAATTTGATAACACAAAATTAGAGGGGCTTTCTTTAAAACGATTTCATGATGCTCTTATAGCCGAAGGATGTAAAGAACTGGATCTTCCTACTTCTACTCGTCCTTTGAATCTTCTTCCTCTTTTTCAAAAACCTGAAGTTATTTTTCCAAAATATCAAGGCAAAATTCAATATGCACCGGGAGACTTTCCAATCGCTGAATCGTTCTATCAAAATGCTTTCAAACTTCCAGTATGGCACGAACAGATGGATGTTGAGACTGTATATCAATATGTCAATGCTTTTGAAAAAGTTATTAACCATTACAAGGAGCTGTTATGAATAGTGATGTTTCTAAAGTCACAGAATCGTCGCCCTTTTTTCAAAACCTCGCAGATGAGGCTCGAAAGGAAGGTATACAAAAATTCGTTGCCGGAGGAGTCATAGCAAGCAATAATGCAGTATTGATCCTTAGAAGAAAACCAGATGATTTTTTGCCGAATATCTACGAACTTCCAAGTGGTGGAGTCAAAAAACATGAAACGATTCAACAAGGTCTGTGTCGAGAAGTGTATGAAGAAACAGGTCTTGTAGTTAGTAATATTTTAGATTATTTAGGTCATTTTGATTATCAATCTGCCGGCGGAAACAGAACTAGACAATTTAACTTTTTATTGTCTGTAATTCCACATCTTGAAGTTAAAATGACTGAACATGACCATTATGTTTGGTGTGAGCAAATGGATCTTGGAAAGTATGATATTACTGAAAAAGTAATGAAGATTATCGCCAACTACTTTGAGGTAATTAAAAGATGAATCTTGTTTTAAACGTTCTTGTTTTTGTTGTTGCCGCTACGCCCCTTTGGTGTTCTTCTCTGATTATTGGAATTTCTGGAGGATCCGGTTCGGGAAAAACAACATTTTCTCAAAAGTTGCAAGATGGACTTGGTGAAGATTCTTGCGTCATTTTGCATCAAGATAATTATTACAAATCTCTATCAGATCTTCCTCAGCCTGCTAATTTTGATCACCCTGATTCAGTCGATTTTGATCTTTTATCTCAACATCTTGTTTTGCTTAAAAACGGTTGTTCTATTAAACAACCGTTTTTTGATTTCATTACTCACGAACGATCGTTTTCTGAAGAGACGATCTACCCTAGAAATATCATTATTCTTGAAGGGTTTTTGATTTTTTCCATTCCTAAAATTCGAGATTTTATTGATTTAAAAATATTTCTTGATGTTGATGAAGATATCCTTTTGCTTAGACAGGTGGAAAGAGATGTTCAGGAAAGAGGGAAATCTTTTTCTGAAATAAAATCCGACTACATTAATTATGTCAAACCTGGTTATTCGAAATACGTAATCCAAGCCAAAAAATTTGCTGACTTAGTAGTTCCAAATGAAAAAGCAAACGAACAAGCTGAAAGCGTTATTCTTAAGTACCTTAAAAATGATTTACGAAATTAAAACAATTCTTGAATTGATTCCTCATCTCGATGATGATTGTTGGTTATTTTTAGATCTTGATAATACAATTATCGAATCCGTTAATGAATTTGGAAGCGATGCTTGGGAAAAATCTTTGATTCAACAACATCTCGCAATGGGCGTCTCAGAAGAAATTGCTCATCAACGTTCTTCTTTGATATGGAGTGCGATGCAAACGGTTTCTCCTGTTCGTCTAGTGCAACAAGAAATCCGCGAATTATTCGATTTTATTCATAAGAAAAATATACCGTACAAATTTTTAACCGCGCGGTCAAAGGCCATCATAAACACTACAGAAAGACAGCTTGATTTTATCGGAATTCATCAAAGCTTCTCAGAACCTGAAGATCTTTTGTTTGAAGAAAACAAATGTGTCGTTTGCAAGGGTAAGGTAATTTATTGTAGCGATACCTCTAAAGGATCCGTTCTTCAGCAGTTTTTTAAAATTAAAGGAATCATTCCAAACAAAGTCATTTTCGTAGATGATTGTATATCCCATCTTCTTAACGCCCAAAGTGTCTTGGAATCCATAAATTCATTTGTTGGACTTCGTTATGGGTATTTAGACGAGAAAATGAAAAGCTATCAGCCGGATACAATAACAGAAATTATTAATCAGGTGTTTCTCAATGTAGAAGCAGCTGAACTTATGCTAAAAGGTCTTTTATTACCGTTACATTGCGACGCGAAGAAGAGGCGGAGTGGGGAGTAAAAAAATATTGTGGTGTGGGTCAAGATGGAAAAGCATGGGAAAAAATCAAATCCTGGTTTGACTACCGTATTTACTTGATTGCTGATGCAGATGTTGAGCTGTCCATTGCCAATATTTCCTGGAAGAAATCTACTTTTCCTTTTACACTATGGCAAGCTAAGATGATTTAAGGTCATCTAAAGAACTGGTTTGAAGCGACTTTGTAGGACTGAAAATCCTTGTGTTGCTGGTTCGATTCCAGTTCTGGTTATTTTTTTTGTCAAAAAAAACGGACAAAGCAAACTTTTATTTTTACATTTGGTGCTCTATTGGCTGGTAATCTGAATTCGATGACGACGTCTACGCTGATTGAAAAAGCGAAGGATGCTCAAAAAATGGCATACCAGCCCTATTCGCATTATTCTGTCGGTGCGGCACTTCTGGGAAAATCGGGTAAAGTCTATCTGGGATGCAACGTGGAAAACGCGTCGTATGGATTGACGAACTGTGCGGAGAGAACGGCCATTTTTAAAGCGGTTTCTGAAGGAGAAAGAGAATTTGAGGCTATCGCCATCGTCACCAAGGACGGCGGCATGCCGTGTGGTGCATGTCGTCAGGTGCTAAACGAATTCAGTCCAAAAATGGAAGTGATTGCAGCGGATGAACACGGTCGCATCCATTTTCAAAAGCTGCTGGATCAACTGTTGCCGGATGCATTTGGCCCTGCGAATCTGCAATAGCATAAGGATAGTTGCTATGCTGAATTCTAAATAGTACTGAATCAGAGTGGGGTCGTATTGAGGTTAATACTGCCCCCATTTGCGATCGTTCAACCCCGGGAGCTTTGGCGCACTCTAAGATGATGAAGTTATTTTTGGACGGGCCCTAACTGATCGTATTGAGCTTTGGACAAAAGCGGATCGAGTTCTTTGGAATTCGATAGCTCGATCTGAACAAGCCAACCCAGTTTTTCTGCATCCTGATTGATCGATTTCAGATCCGCGTTAACAGCTTTGACTTTCCCCGAAACAGGCGAATAAACATCGGTCGCCGATTTGGTCGATTCTAATACGCACAGCTCATCGCCAGCCTTGACAATGCGGCCGATCTTGGGCAGTTCGATATGAACGATCTCGCCGAGCTCGTCTTTGGCATACTCTGTGATTCCAATCGTGCCGATGTTTTTTTCGCATCGGATCCATTCATGGGATGGAGTAAATTTCATTTTTTTCCCACCAGTTTCAAAGTGGCCCACAACGATGGCTGCTGCTCGATCGCAAACTCTTCGGATGTGACGGCAAAATGCTGCGAGGGCAGATTCGCGCGGTTGATGCGGTAGGTAAAGCCGAGGCGCTGGAATTGGATGGGATCATATCCATGAAGGCAAACAGCAGGGATTTCAATGCGCAACGCATAGGAATGATCATCGCTTTCCGGCAGGGTGATCAGCTCCTTCGGATCAGCCAGGCGATGGATGTCCTCGCCGCGGAACCGAGTGAGCTCTCGGCCAAAAAACCCCTCTTTTTCATCGGGCGAAAAGATAAAATGATGGCAGAATTTCGAAACATGGGCTTTCGTCTTCAAATCGCGGGTATCGAAAAAGAGCTCCACAGAGTCGCCTGCGCTTCTGTGGCGCACCTGAACCTCGACGATGATCTTCTGTTCATTCCAGGCCATATACAGATCGGCGAATTCATCTTCGCCCAACAGTTCGGCAGTCGACGGAATACGCCGCTCCGCCGTGGCCCGCCACTCCCCTTTCAGATAAGGACAATCCCAAAGAAGAGCAAAAAACTGAACCGGCGAAAGTGCCGGTATTTCTTCAAAGATCGTCATTTTTCTCGATTTGGGTTGTGATCGGAAACACAATCGCCTGTTTCTTGAGAACCTGGGCAATCAGCTGATCGGCGAGACAGCACTTCGCATCCGAAGCAAGAGTTTCTTTTCCGAGCAGAATCTGATCGAAAATCGGCGGGTTGGTTTGCATCCGATCCGATACAAAGAAAAACACAATCTCTCCATTCGGAGGCACATACACATCTGACCATTCACCCGTCTTCAAAATAAAAGGCTGTTTCATGATCCAATCCTCGCTTGAAGTTCTTGTTATCGTTCGCTCACTTTTTTCAATCGGCCAAAGGCCGCTCGAATGAATGTCGTGCGATACTCGAGACTCATTCATCAAACCATAAAAACGATGGCTCACATAAAATGACAGCGGCTTAGAATCGCCGGTGGTCCCCATTTCGCGATCGATGGAGCGGAAAATGGGGGCAAAGAGCTGCCGAATCACCAGTTCGCGCACTTCGCCGAACGGTCGGTAGTCGCCCCGCTCATTCTGAAATAACGCGGGGGTTTGGCTGCGGAGGGTTCGATATTGCTCTTCCAGATATGAATCGATTTTGATACGCCCTTTGGCTTTGGCGTCTGCCAAAGAAAGAACAGTTTTCTCCGTTTTTTTCTGAACGGAGTCGATGCGCCAGATCGTCTGATCTTCTCGATATGCCTTCAACGACTCGATCGCAACCGCATCTTGCGCGAGAAAGCCATCGATCCGCTCGCGAAAAACAATCGCTTGTTGAATTGAAATCCCATCGATATCGCCATTTTCATAAAAAATCACGTCGCGCGGCTTGGACTCAATCGATGCCCACTCCTGCTCAATCCATTCGGGGTGGGACTCGACGATCTGTCGGCGGCTCCAGTCATCGATACGGGCGCGCAGCTCCGGATCCAGTTTTTCCAGAACCTGAAATGAACTCTTGCCTGTTATCTGATTCATTTCGGGAAATTGGCCCAAAAGCCTCTCCCAATGATCCGGCTGAATCTGCCAATCCCACACGTCTCGCAAAGGCAAACGCGATTGAATCGCGGCCAGATCAATGCTCGCGCAGTTCATCTGAACCGTTGTTGAAACTAGTTCAGGGGCGTTTTTCGCCACGGCCTCGGCACTGAGCAGTGCAGTCGGAAGAGGCGCAGACTCGACAGGGGCGCAGGCAAGCCGGGTGTAGATTTCAAAGGCCAGAAAATCGTCGAGATTGTGGAGCTGAAGCTCATTAGGCAATTGATAAAGGCTAATCACAGCCGACTCGCCGGCATACTGAGCCATCTGGCGATAGGCCAGATCGTCCACCAGAACAGAGTGGCCCATCTCACGGAAATAGCGCAAAAAGAGAAGAGTTCGCTGCCAAAGCCCTACAGCATCGCTTTTGCGAGTGCCGATCGAGCGAAGAACCGTATCCAGACTGGCTTTTTTCGATGAAAATCGCTGGATCAGGTCTGCCTCGGCCTCAGCAGGAGTCACCCGAAAACCTTTGGCTTCCGCCTCGATGGCGCCGTTGATGATCATTTGAGCGGCCAGATCAATAAAATTAGCGCCGAACCATTCATGGGCCGACTGAAAACCGCACAGTGAAAAGTCTTCGCTCATCATCCGCGGATCGTTGGGGATTTGATACTGGTTTTGATGATAAGCCAGAATCCGCTTGATCAATTCAGAGGGGCATCGTTCCTGAAGCCAGAAAAGGCGCGTCCAGGCGGCGAAAAAATCAGGCCCGGCATCGTTCATCTGCTGCAGATGGCGCACTTCTTCAACAGCGCCCGGCGCCAGCTGATTCCAGATCTGCTCGGCGCTCAAAAAAGGGGCGGAGGGATGGACATAGAACCGGCAGCGCTTCAAACGCTCGAGCCGCGCCTGCCAATCGGGTTTCAATCTATCGAAAAACGAGGCAGCCAGCCGCTCGGCGACGCCTGTTTTCAACAGATCCTGACCCAAGATGCCCGAAGAGGCGGGTTCGACCCCGAGAAGGGCTCCGAGCTGCTTGATATCAAGATATTTAAGATTCGATCCGTCGATCGCGCGACCGACCACGATTTCTTTTCGTTTCTCGATCTGGCCCAGCGTTTTATACGAACCAAAGAGAGAAAATGTGACGATGATGATCACCGTGACGAAAATGAACAAAATTCGCTGGTATTTGCGAAATAAGGCCAGCATAGCCACCCGTGGGAAAATTTAGCTCTCAAGCATAGCAAAAAAATCTGTTTGAGACAAGGAATGGGAAATTGCAGGGAGGAAAGCCTCGAAAAAGAAGTTGGTTGACTGGAGTTTGGACTAATTTTGCGCCCGAAGCTGGCGCAAATCAGTCTAAATCACAATGCTCTTAAAATCATCTGCGAGGAGAACATCTGATCGATCCCGCTGATTCGCTATTCGGTCATTTCCTGAAATGGCCCAAATCAACATGCCGGCCGAAAGAGTAAACTGCCCAAGATGCGCCTGGTTAGGTTTCCAGTCTCTAGGAATACTGCAATTTTTTGCTGCGATGACTGTTTTTTCCAATTGTTTATACAAAGGGGTAAATGATGCAGTTAGATACGAACTTTCGCCTTGCCAGTTGTGGCGCCACGCTCCATGTTGAAAGCCTCGTCTCGCCGTACTCGTTAGCATAAGAACCTGTTTTTAATCAAAAATTATAAACATAACTGCATTTACATCAATGTAAATTAATTAGAAGTAAATTTTTTAAATTAGTTTGTTTTGTGAATTATGTTAAAGAGTGTCGAGAGGTGCGGATGGTCAACAAAAGCATCATGTGTTAGACTCGATGTCAAAAAAAATGTATTAAAGGAGGCTTTCCATGCTCAATGTAGTGAGTTGCCGATTGTTGAGTGGAGGATGTTTTTTGAGTGTAGTGTTACAGAGGCGGTTTTGCAGTATGGAGACGGGGATAGTCAGTGTTGCAAAATATGCCTTGCAAACGCTTTCGAACGATTTAACAGGTACCACTAAAAAGTTGCCTTCCCTATATGTTGGAGAATGTAAATCCTGTGCAACAGGGTTTGAAGGAACTATTCCCGATTTGGATTCTCCCGATTATCCGGAATGGGAGAGAGTCTGTCTGGAAACAGTCGAAGGCATAGAGAGAGTGCTTGAAAGGAATCGGCTTGCTGGAGAGACGAAAAAGTGTGATTGAGGTGTGGGTTGATCCTCAAAAATTTCTATCAAGTCGAAAACTTCTTCTGGCCCGTCTAGCATTTCGAATATTCCGAAATGTCGAAACGTGCAACATTATCCATCTGCTGCAGATGGCGAACTTGAAGAATCTCCTCCTTGAAAGGAGGAGATTCTTTACTCCGCTTAAGGAGATAGTAAACCCCATCATTGCCTTGAACTTATGTTTGTTATGGCAAGGCGAATCAAAAAAAGTTTGCATTATTTTAAAACACCCCGATAGCCTCATATGTTAAAAACAGATCGAATCTCTTTCGCCCTTGTCTTGTTAGTGGTATTTTTAGACCACGCCGGCATGGGGTTGGTGTATCCCATTTTTTCGTCGATGATTTTTCAGCAGGGAAGTTCCTTTGTTTTTCCTGACACGACGGAGATGACCAAGGGATTGTATTTTGGCTTATTGCTAGGAGTCCCCGCCTGCATGTCATTTATTAGCGGCCCCATTCTGGGTGCGCTGTCCGATCAGACAGGCCGCAAGCCCATGTATATTTACAGCCTATTATTGGCTCTGCTAGGCTACGGCCTATGCATCGGGAGTATCTGGATCCAGAGTCTTTTCGGCCTGATCATCGCTCGAGCTGTCACGGGTTTCGCGGCGGGAAACGCGGCGGTGGTGTGTGCGACGATTGCCGATCTCAGCAACGCGCAAAATAAAATCAAAAACTTTGGCCTGTACAGCATGGCCGCCGGCACCGGGTTTGCTGTCGGCCCTTTTATTGGGGGCTGGTTTTCCCAAAATGGCTATATGATGCCGTTTTTGATGGCGGAAATCGCAATGGGTCTCAATTTGATCTGCATCTATTTCTGGTTTCGGGAGACCCGAACCGTGACTCGACGCAAACCTATCAAAATGGCCGACGGGTTGCGCAACCTCAAAAAAGCGTTTCACATCCCCAGTATGAGGATCTTCTTTATTGGCGCGGTGTTTTTTTGCGGAGGATGGTCTCTCTTTTATGAGTTCATGCCAGTCATCTGGATCTCCGACTATGGCTTGGATGCCACACAAGTCGGTCTGTTGTTCACAGTGGGCGCGGCTGTTTATGCCTTGAGCGCCGGCCTGCTGATCCGACCGATTGTCGACCGCTATGCACCTCTACCCATTTTATTTTATTCTTTAGTCGCGATGGGATGCGTAATTTTGACTCTTCTGCTCCAGCCCAGCATGAGCTGGACATGGATCGCGGTCATCCTGGTCAACTTTTTGGTCGCTTTGGCTTATCCCGTCTACAATGCGACGATTTCCAATAGCGTGGATGCCGATTCTCAGGGAGAGATTCTGGGGATTGCAGAATCCGTCCAAACAGCGTCTTTCGGATTGAGTCCGCTCCTCGCCGGCCTGATGATTTCCTGGAACATTCACACGCCTTTGGCTCTCGGGGGCGTTTTTATCCTGGCCGCCGCTCTCCTCTTCAAGACAAGCAAAATCCAACCGCCAAAAAGTTAATAACCTACCCGTGCCCAGTATACCTGAATGATAAAAGTTGATTAAGGACTTGCAAAAGAAACATTGGATTGATAACGTTCCTGCGAACTCTAATTTTGGAGGTTCGATATGACAAGTTCAATAGGTAATGTTAGCAATAACAGTTTGGTGAATTCACCAGTTCACGGTGGCAGAGCTAAAAAGCTTTACGAGATATATCTAGCGGAAAGTCCATCGTGGGATGCAGACACCAAAATACAAAAGCTAATGGAAACCATAAACATTGCTATCCCTGAAGGAGAACTTTCTGATACTGAAATCTGTCGTTTGGAAATCGAACTGAAGTGTATTGACCAAGGACGGTCAAGAGCCTCGCAAGCTCAGTTGCAGAAAATTGCATTAATTGCAGGAGTTTCTCTCGGAATTCTGACAGGTGGGCTTGCATCAGGACTTTTTGCATATGTAGGAGCAGTTCCGGCGGGAACAATCGTAACATATGTTACAGAAATGGGTTATGCTGTGTCGGGTCCAATAGCAAGTATTCCGACTCAAATAGTAGCTTCGACGATTACAGGTGGGGTGATTGGTGGGGTTGCTGGAGCAGGTTTAGGAGATTATTATCGCTACCGCACTGAAAGTCGCGCTTATGTTCCTTCGGCTGATGTGAAAAGTGAAGTTGCAGCTAGGATATTGGAAGAACTGCGTCAGGATAAAACGAGAACCTCGGCATGATGTAATAGGCGCGCCTAAGTATTTGGCTTAGGCGCGTGAGTAAATTGTTAAATGAGGAAAATAAAATGAACTTTGTTCCTTCTGTCAAAATCGAATCATTGCTTACACAAGATGTAATCAATTGGGATGATGTTGCTCAAGAACTGATGGACGAAAGAGAAAAGCAGCAGCTTGATACTTTCTTGCACCAAACATCATCCTGGACTGTTGCGATTGAGGATTTCAATCCTGCTGTCTTTTTAAAAAAAACGAAGGATTTTTTAAAGGAAATTGGCATCGTTAATGCAGTATTGGTTGTCGCGTTGCCTATCATCGCCGGTTTTTCTGTTATGTTTTGGCTTGCAACATATTCCGGGCTTTTTATTTCAATAGCCCTGAGTTCTGTTTGCCTGATTTCAAGTTCTATCATAGCTAGAAACATCGAGGAATCCAATAGAAGCCAACAGGCAAAAGATAAGGTTAATGAAGTTATGCTGTCTGTCAACGATAAATTTAATCATTATTGTATCTTTTCACATCGCGGGGTCAATTTTATGCTTGCTGACATAGTAGATGGGCGTGCGCAATGGAAAACAAGCTATAATCGAACGAAAGCAGAAAAGAAGAAGGCAGATGTTGATTTTGTTCATGAGTTTTTAGCTGAGCTTCCTGCACTCATCCACGCAAACACGCATTCACACACATCACTTTCCGGGTAATGACATCTGAAAAAAAATGAAATGCAAACTTTGAATGGTTTTAACGTCCCTACACTGGAACAAAACTTTAAAAATCAGCGACCTACAAAAGTTTCTTTTTGCTAAAAAGCTTTAACTGGATTCTTTTCAGGGAATTGTGAACTTTCTCCTTTCGGAGAAAGTTCACTGAAGTTGGGTTAATACGACTTGGCAAAAATCACGCGGCGCGAACTCGGCTCGCCTGTGAGAATGCAACGTCCCTGTTCATGGGGGGCATCCAATGGGATGCCGCGAATGGTCGCATTCAAATCATCCTTGATCTTCTGTTCTGTGGCCGCCTCGCCATTCCAATGGCACATGGCAAAGCCCCCTTTTTCATCAGATGAGAAAAAGTCATACAGCTCTTCTTTTTTGTCGAGGCGAACAGTATGGCGGCGCTGGAATTCGGTGGCCTTGGCCAGCAAATGGTTTTGGATTTCAAGCAAGATCGAATCCACGCGCAGGTTTAGCTCGGCCGGGCTCATCTGCATGCGCTCTTTGTGCGAACGATCGCGCCTGAGTAGGCTGATTTGGCCCTTTTCGATTTCGCGCAGACCCACTTCAATGCGCAATGGCACGCCTTTCTTGATCCACGACCAGCTCTTGTCGCCGCCCCGCATGTCGCGCTGATCGAGGATCACCCGCAAAGGCTGGCCGTCGAATTGTACCGCGCTGAGTTCCTGCTTGAGCTTATCGCAAAAGCTCATCACCTGAACGCGCGTCTGTTCATCGTGAATGATCGGTAAGATGACCACATGGGCTGAAGCGATGCGCGGCGGCAGAACAAGGCCGTCGTCATCGCTGTGGGTCATGATCAGGCCGCCGATGAGGCGCGTCGTTACGCCCCACGAAGTCGTCCAGGCGTACTCCAATGAGCCCTGTTCGCTTTTATAGCGAATCTGACAGGACTTGGCAAAATTCTGACCCAAAAAATGCGATGTTCCTGCCTGCAGCGCTTTGCGATCCTGCATCATTGCTTCTATACTATAGGTCGCCACAGCGCCCGGAAAGCGCTCGCTCGCCGTTTTTTCCCCACAAATCACCGGCATGGCGAGATAATCCTGACAAAAGTCACTATAGAGCCGGAGCATTTTCATGACTTCCTGCTCCGCTTCCTGGCTTGTCGCATGAGCCGTGTGGCCTTCTTGCCAAAGAAATTCCGCCGTGCGCAAAAACACTCGGGTACGCATCTCCCAACGGACGATATTGGCCCACTGGTTGATAAGCAAAGGCAGATCGCGATAGGACTCAATCCATTTGGAAAACGAATCCCCGATGATCATCTCTGATGTCGGACGGACGATGAGCGGCTCTTCCAGCTCGCCGGCAGGAACCAGCTTGCCATCCTTGTTCATCTCGAGGCGATGATGGGTGACGACAGCGCATTCCTTCGCAAATCCCTCGACGTGCTCGGCCTCTTTTTGAAAATAGGACAGCGGGATGAAGAGAGGAAAATAGGCGTTTTGATGGCCCGTCGCTTTGAATTGTCCATCGAGAACGCGCTGGATATTTTCCCAGATGCTATATCCCCAAGGTTTGATGACCATGCAGCCGCGCACGGATGAGTGCTCGGCGAGATCCGCCGCCTTAACGACAGATAGATACCATTCGGGATAGTTTTCAGCGCGCGTAGGCTGAATCGCTGTTTTTACTGTCATATTGAACCCTTATAATTTTGCCAGCAGTTGATCGGCCAGGCGTTTTTGTATTTCTTGGCGCATGGACGTAAGCGCATGGGCATCCCAATAACGGCCCAGAGGAGCAAATGAATAGGCCATCATCGCCTGCACGACCTCTTTTTGGGATAAAAGCACGTCGGTCAAAAGATCCGCCTGAGGCAATGCCAAAGAAATCGTCCCTTGATGAAGGTAGCCGTTTTTGCGCCGCCGCTGCGCCGCTCCGGCGATCTTGCGCCCCTGATATACCACATCGTAAATCGTCGGCCGCGCCATGCAAAATTGTGCCGCGGTTTCGCAGGTAGAAGATGCGTTGGAAGAAATCATCTCCAACGGTTCGCGCAGCTCCAAATAGTCTTTCATGATCTCGAGAACCGATTCGTTCACGAACCGGTAATTATCCAACGTATTCAGTGAAAAGCGCGGATGGTGGGCAGGCATCAGAAAGGAAAACGCCAGATCCCAAATGTGAAACACAATGCCGCCGCCCGTCGGCCGCCTCGCCAAAGCGATGCGATGCTGACGAGATTTGTTCAAATCGATATATTTGCTCGGATCGATAAAATACCCATAGGTCGCCGCCGGACTATCCCATTGGTACAAATGTAAAATGCACGGGCCCGCCGGATCCATTTCCATGAGCAATTTCTCATCCAAACGCATGTTGGCTTCCGCGCTGTTGGAACCGGTGTTGAGAACTTGCAGCATATTTTTCACTTCACAAAGAAAATGGGAGAAGCTATTACAAGCCTCTAGGAGCCAATTATTATAAAAGGCCCGACGGTACGAAGCGAGAGTTTTTTACTGTTGATGAAAAGAAATGTTTTGGATCGTGACAGAAAAACGGATAGTTATTAATTTGGCAAAACACGAAAACAAAACAATTTTTTTATCAAAATTGCATTTTAGACCAAAAACAGTTACAATTAGAAAATAGTATACCGGGAGTGATTCAAAAATTGGGAATAGGCAAGAAGGCTGCTTGAATTTGGGTCAGGCGAAGCCGGTGCCGAGGAAGCTCAACTTGAATAAGTTGGGCGACCGAGGCAGACACAAAGGCAACGCAAAGCCGACGCCGCCTAAACCGATTTTTGAATCACGAGCGGTATACCTCGATCATCTGGGGAGTGCCATGTTCGACAAATTTACCAATCGCGCGAAGCAAGTCATCAAGCTGGCCAAAAAAGAGGCTCAGCGACTCAATCACAACTATTTGGGTACCGAGCACGTTCTCCTCGGCCTGTTAAAGCTGGGCCAGGGGATCGCGGTCAACGTCCTGCGCAACCTCAACCTGGACTATGAGACGATCCGCGCCGAGGTCGAGCGCATCGTCGGGTTCGGGCCGGAGATTCAGGTGTATGGAGATCCAGCACTCACCGGCAAAGTGAAAAAAGTCTTTGAATTCGCCAACGAAGAAGCGACGAACCTGAACCATAACTATGTAGGCACCGAGCACTTGCTTCTCGCCCTCCTGCGCCAGACCGACGGCGTCGCGGCCCAGGTGCTGGAAAATCTCAATGTGAATCTCAAGGAAGTGCGCAAGGAAGTCCTCAAAGAGCTCGAAACCTTTAATCTTCAACTTCCTCCGATGAACTCTTCCAGCGGAGCGCCTCCATTGCCCGGAGCCCAGCGCCCCTCTCAGGACCGCAACGGCAGCCCAGCGGGCACTTCGTCGATGGACAAGATGCCGGCCCTCAAGGCCTATGGCCACGATCTCACAGAGATGTGCCGCGAAGGCAAAATGGATCCGGTCATCGGCCGCCGCGATGAAGTGGAGCGGTTGATTTTGATTTTGTGCCGCCGCCGCAAGAACAATCCAGTATTGATCGGCGAGGCCGGCGTTGGAAAAACTGCCATTGTCGAGGGGTTGGCGCAAGCGATCGTCCGCGGCGATGTCCCGGACAACCTGCGCAAGAAAAAACTCATTTCCCTGGATTTGACTCTCATGATCGCCGGCACGAAATACCGCGGTCAGTTCGAAGAGCGCATCAAGGCCGTCATGGACGAGATCAAAAAGAACGGCAACGTCCTTCTCTTCATCGACGAGCTGCACACCATCGTCGGGGCAGGAGCTGCCGAGGGAGCCATCGACGCATCCAATATTTTAAAGCCCGCCCTGTCGCGCGGCGAGATCCAGTGCATCGGCGCGACCACGCTCGACGAATTCCGCAAGATTCCGCAAGCACATCGAAAAAGATCCCGCCCTCGAGCGCCGGTTCCAGAAAATCATCGTCCATCCCCCATCGATCGACGAGAGCATCTCCATATTGATCGGTCTCAAACCCAAATACGAAGAGCACCACCGCTGCAAATATACCGATATGGCGGTTCGAGCCGCCGTCCTGCTGTCTGAGCGCTACCTGTCCGGGCGTTTTCTGCCCGACAAAGCGATCGATCTGCTCGATGAAGCCGGCGCCAAGGCGCGCATTTCGATGATGCACCAGCCGCCGCAGCTCACTCAGTTAGAAGGGCAAATTGAAGAAGCTCGCGTCGCCAAAGAAGAATCGATTGGCCGCCAGGAATATGAAAAGGCCGCGAAATTGCGCGACACAGAAAAAAATCTGCGCGACGATCTGCAGCGCCAGCGCTCGGACTGGGAAAGTCATAAAGATGAGAATCAGCCCATCGTCGATGAGGAAGACATCGCCAACATCGTGGCGAAACAAACCGGCATCCCCGTCACCCGTTTAACCGAGGGCGAGACCCAAAAAGTCCTCAAGATGGAAGACGCGCTCAGAACTAAAATCATCGGTCAGGACGAAGCGCTCAGCACGGTCTGCCGCGCGATCCGCCGCTCTCGAGCTGACATCAAA
>JACVQJ010000035.1 GCA_015661075.1 Parachlamydiales bacterium
TAATTCCTGGTGCAGGTACATCCAAACTGTTCTTTGCGAAGTTTTTTTTGAGAAACGATTGTATATGTCTATACGAAAAATTTAAAGCGGGAATTGCTGCTGTTGGCATTGCAAAATTAGGGTATTTTATGATAAAGTTTTTGTAAAAAAGGAACTTGAATGGCTGCGCCTAATTCGATTGAGCTTACTGCATCTACTCCTCAGAGCTTTGGAGATCGTCTCTTGCAGCCCGCTTTATGGTATGGGCGGCAAGTTTCAGGGCTATTTTCTCCGCTACGGCAAAAGGGGCGGATGCTTGAGGTCGCAAAGAGAGTTGTAATAGCATTTGCGTTGCTGATCGCGATCCCGTTTGCGATTGGATTTGTTGTGATTGCTATCCCTGGCTTAGGGAAGAATCGGCTCTCTTTTTCGCCCTCAGCCTCTTCTCCTGTTTCTCGAGATTTGACTCCAACAACTTTACCACCTCCCCAAGAGGTTTTGCCTCAGTCAAATGAGGGTTCTTCCATTCCAGAAGTTTCAAGGAATGCAAGTTTTGATGCTCAAAAAATTAAGCAGACCGTTAAAGGCCTTAATACTTCATTGGAAGCAGTTTTTGGAAATCTTCGATTGATTAATGAAAAACATGGGATTGATTTGTCTAATGCGATTCAGGATTTTGAAAGAGAAAACGATGGAGCGATTTTTCGAACGAATGAATTAGTAAAAGAGCGAGTCGCTTTTGAATATGTGAGAGACACTTTTAGGCAACTGAGGCTGTTGCAGCCGGAGCTATACCTCACTTTTGTGCCACGGATTAATGATAAGCATGTTATGCAGATGCCTGGAGATGGCAATTGCTTATTTCACACCTTAAGCGCTGGCTTGCGATTAGTCCAAGAGGTGAAGGGAAAAAGCTGGGAAGTCGGCGATCTGGATCAAAGAGGGCTGCGAATAAGAGCGGTGGCCTGGATGCGAGCCCACCGTAGTCAAGATGAAGCACTTCAACATTGTATTAATCAAGCGATTGAAGCATATCAATTTTTCAGAAAAAATCAATTACAAGATTCTTTGAATACTTACCAATTTCTTCTCACGGAATCTGGCCGTGATAAAGCCGAAATTAAAAAAAAGATTCTAGAGACTAATCGACAGTTACAGGCCATAGAAGATCAGCCTATTTCTGTTGAGGACTATTTCAACCTGGTCGAACAGCCCGGTTTTTTTGCCTCTAGCGCTGAGCTGTATGCCATCAGCTGTATGTTTCAAGTCCAAATCCAGATTGAAAGGCAAGTTGGAGGTCGGCGCCTCAGTGGATTAGACCCGTCCTTTGGTACTGGGTTCGGCGAACCGGCGATTTTGGTGGTTCATGTCGAAGGAACCCATTTCGAACTAGGGGTGCGATTAGCTCGTTAATATCATTCCCGTGTTCGTGGGAATGTCTTTTGCCCTGATCATTACCCGTATCTTCCGTTTCCATAGGGGGCTGCGGCTTTGCCATATGGATCCTCTGTCTCGCCCATAGCTGCTTTCAGCTATGGGCGTCACCATTCGGACCGCTTACGCTTCCATCTGGCTTTGCCTCGCCTCCCTCTGGAAACGGAACTGATGGGTAACCTCGACTTTGTACATTTTTAGGGCCGCCTGCCTCGCCTATTTGCCCTCTGACGTTCGACCTCTGGTCGAACTAGGCTTTAATTTAATAAGGAAGGGGATGGGGATAGTCAACCCCTTCCTTATTAAATTAAAGCCTCAGAGGGCAAATCCATCGAGGCCTTCGGTCCTAAAAATGTACAATGTCGAGGTAACGATCAGCTCTTGCCAAATAGCTCTCGAAAATCTAATATTTAGAGTTTGTCTCAAATGGATTGATAGCTCAGAGGATAGAGCACCCGCCTTCTAAGCGGGCGGTCGTAGGTTCGAATCCTATTCAATCCGTTTTTTTGGGTATTTTGTGAATGAAAAACCACTTCCAACGTTTATATAGGTGATTCATGATTTTTAACGTTTATGCTTTATTGATTTTTTGCGGATGCGCCGCTCTGATCTACGGCGGTATCCTGATTTATTCCGTGCTTAAGGAGCCGGCTGGGACGGAATCGATGCAAAAAATTGCCAGGGCGATCCAAGACGGCGCCTCGGCCTATCTCAATCGGCAATATCGAACGATCGCTTTGGTTGGACTGGTTGTTTTGGCTCTCTTGACATGGCGTCTCGGTGCCCTGGTCGGAATTGGCTTTATTATCGGAAGTATACTTTCCGGTCTGGCGGGATATATCGGCATGAATATTTCGGTTCGTGCGAATGTCCGGACAGCCGAAGCGTCCAAAAGCGGCTTGAAAGCCGGTTTGTCGATTGCCTTTCGATCGGGCGCTGTGACGGGTTTTCTCGTCGTTGGCCTGGCTCTTCTCGGCGTTGTGATCTATTACTTTCTTATGCAGCACAACCATGTCGATCAGAGAAAAATTTTTGAAGCCCTGGTCGCTCTTAGCTTCGGCGCTTCGCTGATTTCGATTTTCGCGCGCTTGGGCGGCGGCATTTTTACAAAAGGCGCCGACGTCGGTGCCGACCTGGTTGGGAAGATCGAAGCGGGTATTCCGGAAGACGATCCCCGCAACCCGGCTGTGATTAGCGATAACGTAGGAGACAACGTAGGCGATTGCGCGGGAATGGCTGCGGACCTTTTCGAAACGTACGTCGTGACGATTGTCGGAACCATGCTCCTTGGCAAGATCTTTTTTACCGGGGCTGTGCAGGAAGATATGATTCTCTTTCCATTAGCCATCGGCGGCGTATGCATTTTGGCGTCGATTGTGGGATCGTTCTTTGTGCGCCTGGGAAAAAGCACGAACATTATGCTGGCTCTTTACAAGGGGTTCGTCGTCAGCGCAATTCTTTCTATCGGCGCGATCGCGTGGCTCGTCGAAAAATGGTTCGGATTTAGTCAGATGTTTCAGATCCAGAACATGGACTTTACGGGAAAAAATCTATTCATCTGCGCTTTCGTGGGTATGGCCGTAACAGGGCTCATCATGTGGATTACTGAATACTATACGTCGACCAAGTTCAGACCAGTGAAAAACATCGCGAAAGCTTCGGCGACAGGACATGGCACGAATATTATTCAAGGTTTGGCCACATCGCTCGAATCGACGGTGCTTCCCGTTCTTTTCATCTCAGCAGGGATTTTAGTCACTTATCTCAACGCGGGACTCTACGGCATTGCCATCGGTGCAACGTCCATGCTCGCTTTGGCGGGGATGATCATCGCGCTGGATGCGTACGGACCTGTTACGGACAACGCAGGCGGCATTGCAGAGATGGCGAATCTGCCTCATAAAGTGCGGGAAGTGACGGATGCTCTGGACGCCGTGGGCAATACCACGAAAGCGGTGACCAAAGGATACGCTATCGCATCCGCTGCCTTTGCGGCCCTCGTATTGTTTGCGGCCTACATCGAAGATCTGGTTTTTTATTTTCCTCATCTCGATGTCCACTTCTATCTTCAAGATCCCTATGTCGTCATTGGCCTCTTCGTCGGAGGATTGCTGCCGTATTTGTTTGGCGCCATGAGTATGATGGCGGTCGGCCGAGCCGCGGCATCGGTTGTGATTGAGGTTCGACGGCAATTCAAGGAGATCCCTGGCATCATGAAGGGAACGCATCTTCCCGATTACAAAAAAGCGGTCGACATGCTCACGAAAGCGGCAATCAAGGAGATGATCATTCCTTCGCTGCTTCCGGTCGTAGCGCCGATTGCTCTCTTCGTTGTGATCTGGTTGATTGCCGGCTCTTCGGCCTTTGTAACGCTTGGTGCAATGCTTCTCGGCGTTGTTGTGACAGGCCTTTTCCAGGCTCTGTCGATGACAGGCGGGGGCGGGGCTTGGGATAACGCCAAGAAATACATCGAGGCAGGCAATCTCGGCGGAAAGGGCTCTGCTGCCCACTTGGCTGCGATTACGGGCGACACCGTCGGCGATCCTTATAAGGATACCGCAGGCCCCGCAATCAACCCGATGATCAAAATTGTGAACATTGTGGCTCTGCTTCTCTTGGCCATTCTTTCGCAAATTTTATAAGTTCGTGTTTTTATTCCCCTCTCCAGCCGGAGAGGGGAATCTTCCAATAATAAATTTTACCACAGAGATAGAAACCACAGAGGCCCGAAACGGGCGTTTTATGTGTAAAAAAGGGGAGCAAGCGATGGACTTGCTCCTGAGATGGGATGGATTTATGGCTTGGGTTCTTCGAGAATCTCGAGGTTGACTCGGATTCCATTGCGGCTGGCGACAGACATCAATAACGTACGGATCGCGTTAATCGTCTTGCCTTTTTTACCGATGATTTTTCCAATATCTGATTTTTCAACAGACAATTCGATGATCAGGGTATGCGTTCCGCCGATTTCGGTGATTTTTACCTGATCCGGATTGTCGACGAGGTTTTTTACGATGTATTCGACAAATTCTTTCATGGTGAGTTCCTCAAAAAAGTAGTTCGGTACTAGCTCTCTAAGGAATTTTTAACAGATGGATAGATAATTATCCACATTATCAATCCTCCGATGAGAGATTTTTATTCGGAAATACGATGAACCCAGTACTGAAAATCCTTCGGAATAGGCGCCAAAAACGATAAAGAGGCGTTCGTCATGGGGTGCTTGAAATCCAATCGATAGGCATGGAGCATGTGCCGCTCGACTTTCAGTTGATCATTCATCCTGTCGCTGCCATACGTCGCATCGCCGAGGACGGGGTGGCCGAGATGTTTCAAATGTACGCGGATTTGATGGGTGCGGCCCGTTTCCGGCCGGATCATCGCCAGGCTGATCGCGTCGTTGAAGGCCAGCGTCTGAACATGGCTGATCGCTTCTCTGCCGCAATGGGGCGCTGCGATCGCCATTTCCTTGCGCTGCCCCGGATGGCGTCCAATGGGAGCGTTGATCGTGGTATTCGGAGGACGTCCAACGCAGATCGCCAGATAGGTTTTTTTGATTTTGCGCGAGGAAAACATTTGAACGAGTTTTTGATGGGTATGAGCCGTTTTGGCAGCGATCAGCACGCCGGATGTTTCCTTGTCCAGGCGGTGGACGATGCCGGGGCGGAGAGGATCGGAGCATGGTGCGAGTCTATCGCAATGCGCCAGCAGCGCGTTGACGAAGGTGCCGCTCCAATGCCCCGGCGCGGGATGGACGACCATGCCAGCGGGTTTGTTGACAGCGATCAAATATTCGTCCTCAAAAAGAATGTCGAGAGGAATATTCTCCGGCTCCAAAGTGTTCACGGGAGATAATTGAAAAAATACTTCGATCTCGTCGCCGACATCCGGTGCGATCCGTTTTTTTACGGGCTTGTCGTTCAATAAAACAAAGCCATCTTCGATCAATTTTTGAAAATAGGTCCGCGAATACGATGGATAAAGATGGGCAAGCAGCTGGTCAATGCGCTGACCCGCTTCCTGCGGAGTAATAAGAATAGAGTCGATTTCCGGCTCGGCCGATATTGTCATGCATCTTATTTTAGCAGCAGATGGAATTATTTGCTCGATTCTGTAAGATGCTTACTTTAAGATTGTTCTGATTCGTCTTTGCCAAAATTGCGGATCGCTTTGACGGCTGCGTCCTTATCTTTTTGGATTTGGTTGCCGATGGTCTGAATGATGCTTTCCCAGAGTTTGGTGGCATGATATGAATCGAAATACATGCCTAAAAAAGTCATGGATTTCGCATGGTATTCATGAGGGGAGAGTTTCTTATCTGTTTTAGCTTCCTCTTGAGCTTCCTCGGCTTGACGAAGTTTTTTTATAAGGCTCGGATCGATGGGAGGGGGTGTATTCGGCATATTGACCATGGCTATCACCTGTTTGCAATATAACTGCTTTAAGTAATATTTTAAAGGCACTTTGAAAAAACGGTATTTATGGCTTGGACTTTGCGCAGGGTACTCAACAGTTGGGAAGTTTGGCATGACACAGAAAAACAGCAGGATCGCTCGTTGCCATTTTTTTCTCAGCGGACAGCGATCCCCCCCTCATTCGATACGCTTTTGGAGCTGGAAGAGTGGTTGGCAAAACAGGAAGAGAAGATGGCCAAAAACGCAGCCGCGAAACTGCTCTCCGGCCGCAATTATCCCTCGCAGATCCTTTATCGGAAATTGGTTGAAAAGGGGTTTTCTGAAGCGTGCGCCCGAGGCACGGTCGAATGGGCCGTTCGGTTGGGGTATGTTCAGGATACCGAATATCTCTATGCAGCCCTCCGGAGGGAAATAAGTACCGGCCACGGTCCTAAGGCAGCGATGTGGAAATTGCGCTCCAAGGAATTTTCCCAAGAGGCGATTTCCGAGGCCGCTCAACAAATCATGCCCCGGGATGTGCAAATCGAGTGTATCCGCGCTCTGCTAACAAAAAAGAAATTCAGCCAGGAGTCCAGTCAGCGGCAAAAAACGATCGCCGCCCTTCTTCGCCGCGGATTTTCCTGGGACACTATTCAGGCGGCTTTGCGCAATTTTTTTTGAACGCACTGCTTGCCTAGCAGTGCGTTCAAAGAGCTATATCCTGAATTAAAGGATTATCGCCAGTGCCAATAAACATTTGGCAGTCTGCGAAATACTGATGAAGCCAAGCATGCGTCAAATGTGCGCAATGATCGAAAGGAGAGTGATAATGGACATCCTGACATGAGTTTAGATAATCAGCGCGGGCCCACCAACAATTGTCCGCAAAATATCC
The DNA here is from genome assembly GCA_015661075.1 of Parachlamydiales bacterium. Taxonomy (GTDB): domain Bacteria; phylum Chlamydiota; class Chlamydiia; order Chlamydiales; family SM23-39; genus CAISYW01. The sequence goes on from JACVQJ010000035.1 coordinate 6,703, forward strand.
ATGACATCGAATGTCGGGAAAATGAGCGCTTTTTGGATAGCCTGGTTTCCAAAAAGCTCCGCAAATGTTGTGTGATTTCAGAACTTCCAGACAGCGTTGCCATTGTTTGATTGTCTGATTTTCAGATTGTTGCCTATCCAAGTTAAATAGCACACGCCGCATTTGCGTTTTTATATAAGAGACTAGTTCTTTACGAGTTCTGACAACCGCCTTCTTGATCCCATGCCAAATGGATTTGTAGGGTCTTATATAAAATTTTCGGTAATCGCTTGTTGAATTATTTAAATAACAAATTTTGGCGTCAGGATGGTTTTTGGCAATTCTCTTAACTAATTCTATAGATTGAAATTCGCCGAGATGCTCTTTGCTGTTAGCGTGGATAATACGCACTTTATGCTGTTCTGGTAAACTGTGTAACAGAGTGTCTACTTTTGATGTTTCTGGCCCTAATACAATGGCGGTCAATCGATCGCATGCTTTCATCAAACCGACATTCTGAATCAGTTGAATCTGTTCATGGATCGTTGTCATTCGGTTTATAGAGGCAAGAATATTGTAGACAATTTCAATTCTGTTTGAGGGGTTTGTGTTTTCGTTTTTGTAATATTCTGGTGTGTAATTAAATAAATATAAATTGATGCCGGATTGATGAAATGATCTGGGTGATAGATTCTGGCCCGTGGTGATAAAAGCTTCACAATCGTAACGATGCTGATATGACCATTGTAAATCATTTGGATTGCCAGACATTTTCTGACAGGTACAAAGATAATCAGCACGAGCCCACCAAAAATTTCCAGCAAAGAAGCCTGGAATTTCTATCTTGGCAGTGCCTGAGTGGCGGCCGTTCAGCCATTCTACTCCGCAGGCATTGAACGATTGCAGGGCTTCAATGCACTCTTTCCAGCATTCTATAGTGAAGTATTCCATGTATCGACGCCATGATTGAGCATTACGCGATAGATCCTCATCTTGATGCGAAACGCCTTTGCTATGAAAATAGAGAATGTTTGCATCCGTGTTCTCGTGGGCAATTTTTTGAACCATTTCTATGCCCGGAAATTCACAGAGTCGAACATCTTCTCCGGCATGTATGATGCGGACTTTTGAATAATAAGGCATAGATTGTAGCAAGCACTGTACCTTTTGTATGTGAGGACCCACAACAGTGATTGTTATGTGATCGCACGCCTCTCCTAATCCCGAAGATTGCATCGTTTGCAGCTGTTCTTTAGCGATGTCTTCCCATCGATTTAAAGTGGCAATATGATAGACAACTTCTATAGGTTGAGCACAAACATCTTGTGTCGTGCAAAGTAGGATTGCAATAATGCATTGAAACAAGCGCCACATATTTCTCCTAAGCTCTAAAACTCCGCTGAGCCGGGGAACCGGGGAAACGGAATGACGTCGCGGATGTTTTCCATTCCGGTGATGAACAAAACGAGCCGCTCGAATCCCAAGCCAAATCCGGCATGGGGCACCGAGCCGAACTCGCGCAATTCGAGATACCACCAGTAGTCTTCTTTTTTGAGACCCATCGCTGCGATTTTTTTCTCCAGGACGTCGAGGCGCTCTTCGCGCTGTGATCCGCCGATGATTTCACCAATTTTAGGCACGAGAATGTCCATCGCGGCTACGGTTTTGCCATCGGTGTTGGCGCGCATATAGAAGGCCTTGATCTGGGCGGGGTAGTCCGTCAGGATAACGGGCTTTTTGCAATGCTCTTCCGCTAAAAAGCGCTCGTGTTCTGACTGCAGATCGCAGCCCCACTCGACGGGGAACTCAAACTGTTTCGGCGCTTTGAGGAGGATTTCGATCGCTTTCGTATAGGTCAGATGGACGAAAGGAGAGTCGGCGACATGCTGCAAGCGCTGGACAAGACCGTTTTCAATGAACTTGTCGAAGAACTCCAAATCATCAAAGCAGTGCTCCAGCGCGTATTTAACGCAGAATTTCAGATAGCTTTCGGCGCATTCCATGTCAGCGGGTAGATCGGCGAAGGCCATCTCCGGCTCGATCATCCAGAACTCGGCGAGATGGCGCGAAGTATTGGAGTTTTCAGCGCGGAATGTCGGACCAAACGTATAGATGTCGGATAGAGCGCAGGCGACGATTTCCCCCTCGAGCTGCCCCGATACGGTCAGGAATGCGGGTTTGCCGAAAAAGTCTTTCGAATAGTCTTTGTTGGCCGCCATTGGATCGAGCGTTGTGACGCGGAACATCTGGCCGCCCCCTTCAGCGTCCGATCCGGTAATGATGGGCGTTTGCACATAGATAAATCCGCGTTGCTGGAAGAAGAGGTGGGTAGCGAAAGAAAGCGCATTGCGCACGCGCAAAACTGCGCCCTGCGTGTTCGTGCGGGGGCGAAGATGGGCGATGGTGCGCAGGAATTCAAACGAATGGCGTTTTTTTTGCAGCGGATAGCGCTCGGCGCTGCATGGGCCGTGAATATGGATCGATTGCGCCTTGATCTCGAGTGCCTGATTTTTACCGGGGCTTTCGACGAGGGGGCCCGTCACTGAGAGCGATGCGCCCGTCGTGATCTGGGGCAATAGCTCTGCATAGGAAGGAAGAGAGCTGTCAAAGACGATCTGCAGATTCGCCAGCGTGGAGCCGTCATTGATTTCGATGAAGGCGAACGATTTTTGATCGCGCACGGTGCGTACCCATCCGGAGACGGTGACAGTTTGTCCTACGATCTTTTTGGCGTGCAGAATGTCTTTTATTTTTGTTCTCATATCTCTCACTTGTGTTCGGCAAATTTTTTTAGCAGTGCAATCTCATTTTTCCATAACTCAGGACCATCGGGCGTTTCCAGGTATTTGGGCAAATCGCGCGTCGCTTGGTTCGTCATCAAAAACCGGAACGATTCGATTCCTATTTTTCCGGCGCCGATCGGTGCATGGCGATCCACCCGCGATCCGAGATCATTGACGGAATCATTCACATGGAAAGCATATAAATGCTTAAGTCCGACGATCTGATCGAATTCCTGGAGCGTTTTTTCCCAGCCATCATTGGTCCGAATATCGAAGCCGGCGGCAAAGAGATGGCAGGTGTCGATGGTTACACCGATGGGAATTTTGCCTTGAACGGCGTCGATGATGGCTGCCAGGTGCTCGAATCGATGTCCAACGCTACTTCCCTGGCCGGCCATCGATTCCACAAGAAAGCGCGTCTTTCCTTTGGTAGCGAGATCTTGCACACTGAGCAGGCTTTCGATAATCGTTTGGAGGCAGCTTTCAACGCTGGCGCCTGTGGCAGCGCCCGGATGGAAGTTCAGATAGGGGATTTTTAGGGCTTGGCAGCGTTGGATCTCTTCGCGAAACGCCTGGCGGCTTTTTTCGAGGATAAGGGCTTTCGATGAGCCGAGATTGATCAGGTAGCTGCCATGGCTCATCACTGGGCCGATACCGGTTTCAGCGAGAGCTTTTTCCCAAAGAGCGATCTCCTCATCGGGAATGGGGCGGCTGTGCCATTGTCGCTGATTGCTTGTAAAAAGCTGTATAATCGAAGCGCCAATGTCTCGGCCTTGATAAAGGGCGTTATGGACGCCTCCTGCGGCGGATGTATGGGCTCCGATCCAGAGTCGATGGGTCATGGGTTTGTCTTGTTTTCCATCAATTTTAGTGATTGCACAGGATTAGAACAAGCTCCTAAGATCGTGGCATGGATTCGCACGCATCAATCCTCCGATCGGCCAAAAGTTTTTTTGCCGGCACTTTGCTCAGCCGGATCATGGGCATGCTGCGCGATATCGTCATGGCGTTTTGCTTCGGCAGCGCCCCCGAGGTCGCGGCATTCATGGTCGCCTATCGGTTGGCCAATCTATTTCGGCGTCTGTTCGGCGAGGGCAATCTGCAGGGGGGATTTGTGCCCCATTTCGAGCGGCTTCGCTTGGAAAGCGATGCGCCGGCCGCCCGGTTTTATCGAGATTTATTTTTTTCCATTATCATCGCGCTGATGATTTTGACAGGGATCAGCTCTGCCGTTTGCTGGACTCTGGGCTATTGGATCGATAGCGACATCCCGTTCATGATGATGGCGATGATGCCCGGGGTGATTTTTTTGTGTTTGTATGCCCTGAATAGCTCGGTATTGCAGTGCCAGCGGCGTTATTTTCTGCCGGCCCTGGCGCCCGTCGCGTTCAATGCCGTCTGGATCATTGCGGCACTCTTCCTGTCCGGTAAAGGCCTCAAGGATGCGATGTTTGGCTTATCCATCGGTGTACTCGCGGCCTTCGGATTGCAGTGGTGGATGACGTCGCCTCCCGTCACAAAATGGGCGCATGGCGCCATCGGATGGCGCGAATGGCTTCGCCCCCATCCGTTTTCTTCCGAGGTCAGGGTTCTATTAAAGCCGCTGACATTTGGCATTGTGGGAATCGGCGCGGCCCAGATCAATAGCGCTGTCGACGCCATTTTTGCCCGTTTGGCCGATCCATCGGGGCCGGCTTATCTTTGGTACGCCATCCGGATTCAGCAGCTGCCGTTGGCGTTATTTGGGATTGCCCTGGCCGGAGCGCTGCTGCCGCCGCTATCGAGGGCCATGCAATCGAATCAGCTTGATAAATACCGCGAGCTTTTACAAGGGGGATTGCGCCAAAGTGCGGCCCTGATGATTCCCTGCGCCGTTGGGATGGTTGTGTTGGCTGTACCGGGTTTGGATTTGCTCTATGGCCATGGAGGATTTCAGGGGGGCGACGTCGCACAGACGGGGGTTTGTTTGCAGGCCTATGCGTTGGGCCTGGTCCCTATGGTCTTTGTTCTCATGCTGGCCAATGGCTTTTATGCTCAAAAATCGTATCGCTGGCCCATGCACTGCTCCCTTGTTTCCGTCGCTTGCAATGCCCTGTTAAATATTATTTTTGTTTTTGTTTTGCATTGGGGGGCAGCCAGTATTGCCCTGGCCACGGCCGTGAGCGCCTTTTTGAATTGCGCCATGCTGGCGCATGGGCTGCAAGCCCACATCGGCTCGTTTTCCCTTTGGCGCGGCAATGGGCGCATCAGCCTATGCAGCCTTCTCGCTGCTGCTGCAGCGCTTCTGGCTGACAGCCTGGTGCCTCATCAGCGCGATTTTGCTTCGCAGGCAAGCCGGTTTTTAGTTACTGCCAGCGCCTTTGGCATAACGGGACTCGCTATGGCCTATTGGCTCGATGTAAAAGAAATAATAAAATTAATGAACTGGAAAAAAAGCCCCACAGAAGAGAGCGGGGCTTGAAGAAAATTAGTTCGTGTGCGAGAGAAATTCGCAGACGAGGGGAATGTTGATCGGCAATGGGATCGGAATTTGATCCATTTGCGGGATCGCTACGAGTTTGCCGGTATGCTTGCTCTCTTCGAGAGACAAATATTCCGGAATTTCACGATGCGTGTTTTCCTGCGCGATCAATACTGCTTTCATCTGTTGTGATTTCGGTTTCAGCGCCACCGTCATGCCGGGCCGGACGAGGAAAGAACGCCTGTCGACTTTCTTGCCATCGACCAGAATATGGCCGTGGGAGACGAGCTGCTGTGCGGCGAAAATGGACGATGAAAAGCGCAGGCGGTAGACGATATTGTCCAAACGGCATTCCAGCTGATCGATGAAATTGTGAGCTGTATTGCCGGGACGGCTTAGCGCTTTTTTGTACGTGTTGACGAGCTGCTTTTGGCTGAGGACGCCGTAAACGGCTTTCAGCTTTTGGCGCTCATCGAGCTGCATGCCATAGTCCGATTTCTTTTTGCGCTTCGCGCCATGCATTCCCGGGGGGTGTTGCTTGTGCAGAAGGGGATTGCGCGCCTTGCCGAAAATATTTGCTGCAAAGCGACGGGCAATACGATTTTTAGGTCCTCTATAACGAGCCATTGTCTCTCCGAAAAAAGAAGATTAACGAACCCATTGCAAAACTCCATTCGGGCCTAAATTCGCGCTTTTGGCTTTGGTTCGATTTTTTGCCAAGCGCCTATACCAGTTGGGATATGTCGCTTGGCAAAAAATCGAACCAAAGCCAAAATCATCGAATTTATTCTCCGAAGCGAGTTTTGCAATGGGCTCTAATACCTTTGCTGCGGTAAAGCCAGACATCATAGCCAAGACACTAATTTTGAACAAGCCTCAAACCCAACTGGGGGTCTGGCTGTGGCTTGGTATGTGGTATCGCTGTAAAGCAATTATTGCAAGGAAGGGAAGTTTTTTCCGACTAGTAGGACGAAATTTCCGGAAAAACCTCAATCAGAGGCTGTCTATATTTGTCTTCGTAGGAAGGGAGCGGGAGCGAATCCCTCGAGAAACGCGCGTATATACACTTGGACAGTTTCGTGGTCATAGCGCGGAGCTCTTCGTTCATCTGTAAGGAGTTGGTTTTCAAGATGCATAAAAATGAAGACGTTATCAAAACCTTCTTCCAAAATTTCAGGCACTGGTTGGTTTAGGACACTACCATTCAGTCTGTTAATACTTTGGCGGCAGTATGGGCAGGTGTGTTGAATTTCCAGCCACTTTAATATACAGTTTTGGTGATAGTCATGCCAAACTTTCACAACCCCTTCATGGACTAAAGCAGCATGGCCTACCATCGGATCGTTTTCTGTATTCAGTACTTGGTGGCAGATGCTGCATTGTTGGTCAGAAAGCGGTCTGCTAACCAATGAATGCATATCTATAGTCATAAATAAATTCCTTGTTTTTAATAGTTTATGCTATATAAATTAGAGGTTTTTTGCAACTAATTAAAAGCTGATCCTTTGAGAATGTGAACGCACTTCTTGCCTAGAGTCCCACCCCTTCAGGGGTGGGTCTAGGCAAGATATTTTATTCGTGCGGTAAGCGGCTTTAGCCGCACCGCCTCCAAAAGCTGCGTAAAGAATCTCCTCCAAAGATCTGGCCGGTTTTTCACAGATCCTGAGGGACATGCGAATCCGGCAGCTCTGAGCAGTGCGCCTGGAATAAGCTGCTGCTGATCAGATCCTCGATTTCCAGATCCGGCATGCCCATCATGAGGCTGATCTCGTCGATGCTAAAGTTCCAGTTTTTCATCAAAAATCAGTCTCTTCAATGGCTTTCGTGTCTTTGGTGTGGCGATGCTCGGCGCGCTTTTTATCCGTTTCAATCATCTCTAAAGCGGCTGATTTCAACGTCTTCAACCCTTCAGCAAACCCCAGCGATCGGGCGAGCTGATCCAGATAGCTGATTTCCGCAGCTAGCTGGTCATTGATTGTTTCGAGTTTGGCAAGTTTTTTGGATGCTTCCGGATTTTTCATGTCGTCCTCCAAAGTTGGCAGATGAATTAAGATGCGATAGCCGTGCCACGAAGACAAAAAAATGTTGAAATGTTGTAATTTTTTCAGTGCGTGAGGGTTGTGAAAGAGAACAGATTTCCTCGTTGATGGAAATCGCGTAACATGAGAACGTTGTTTCAACTGTCCCCTTCATTTTGAGAATCAACGAACGATATTGGGGGTTTAACAAGAGGTGTATATGAAGAAACTATCGCTGGGCAAGAAACTGCTCTTGGCAGGCAGTATTTTGACTCTGGCTGTCGCTTGCCAATCCAAACCAGTTCGCCAACCTACGCAACCTTCACAGTCTTTGCACTCCGACATCGATGGAGCGTGCGAGGATGAAGATAATGAAGAAAGCACATGGGATCAAACGGAGCCGTTTAAAACGGAAGAAAAGCAGCTGAAAGCCGTTGCTGCTCCCGCTCCTGCCGAGCCTGTAAAGCCCGAAGCGCCCAAAGCGACTGTTGCGGCTCCTGTTGAGCAGCCAGCGGCCCCCGTCGCAGCAACACCAGCTCCCGCTGTTCCTGCTGCGCCAGTCGTAGAAGTCCCCGCTCCTGCGGCGCCAGCTCCTGTTGCTGAGACAAAGGCTCCGGAGGCTCCTGCAGCAATCCATGTAGAGCAACAGATTGCAACGCCAGTCCCGGTTTCTACACCAGCTGCGGCTTTGCCTGAAAAGAGCGCAGTATCGGAAAATAGCACGCCTGCTAATACAGCGCCCTAATTGATCCATGGGGCAGAAAAGTCTTTTTCTGCCCCTCGAATTCGATTAATCTTTTTTTAATTTCCAGATTAAACGCGAATCCGCCGATTTTACTGTTTTTTGCGATCACGCGATGGCAGGGAATGAAAATGGGCATCGGATTGCGGCCGCAAGCGCCGCCGACGGCACGGGCGGCATGAGGCATGCCCAGTTGGCGCGCCAGATCGCTGTAGGTACGCGTTTCTCCAAATGCAATGGTACTGATCATTTCCCAAACGCGCTCATCGAATGACGTGTTGCGCGGAAAAGGAAATGTCAAAGATCGTCCCTGACAATATTCTTGAAGATAATGGAGGTAGAGATCTTTCAATGGCGCCGAGAGCGGACCGAATCGGCAGAAAAATCCGCTTTCATCGGGAAGGCTGAGGGTACAGCCTTCCCGTGAAAAATTGACGATAACACTGGGACGATCAGCGATCCGAATCACTGCCAGTCAGTTCAGCAATGAGTTTTTCGCGATTTTCGAGCATCTCGAATTTTTGGTTGGAGACCGCTTGCCCTTTATAGAACCACTCGTTTTCGGTCGGCTCTTCGCTATGGAATTTGCTGATGCCATGTTTTTTGTCACCCTTCCATTGGATTTCAGCGGTGAGCGTGCCAAAATCATCATAGTGCAGTTCGGTGCCTTGTCTTAGGCCATTCACATAGGGAACTTCGGCGATTTTGATGCCGTTGCGGTAAATTGTCTTTGTTCCATCCAATACTCCGTGGTTCCACTGCATGACCATGAGCGGTTTTCCCGATGGAGTATTTTTGATCTGCTCGCCATGGAGCTGATAGTCCTGATAGCGCGAGACAGTTTGAATTTGTCCATTGGGATGGAAGCTGATGCGTTCGGCGATTACGCCTTTTTCAATCCGATCCTTGCAGAGCAATAGACCCGAGCGGTCGCGCTTGATGCGCGTGCCGAATCCATTTTCAACCTGCGCTTCGAGTTCATGTTCCGGCGTATAGTATTTTCCTTCCATGAGCGGCTCGTCGACGTACTCTTCGATGCTCAATGGCGATCCTAACGCGTCCCATAATGTAATAATCGTTCTGTCATCGAACTCATACAGGTCTTCGCGCATGGGAATGCCGCCGGCATCGTGAAGAACTTCTTTCAGCAAAGTGCCTTGATCGTACACGAGTTCTTTTTCGATGACGCTGCTGTGGGGAAAGGTGTAGGTTGTCGAGCCGTGCAATTGGCCGTTTTCAAATGAACGGGTCACTTTGACGCCGTTTTTGAGCATGGTAATCACTCGGCCGTCCTGAGCGCGCTCGTCCCATTCCTGCTCCGTTACGCCAAATCCGTATTTGTGTACGAATTGCTGTGAAACAACATCGCCGTTTTGTTTATTCGAATGACATCCAGCGAGCAGAATGGCGGCGCTTGCGATTGCAGGCCAGAAATGCGTTTTCATCGATACCTCCAGAGACAGTACATCAGGATCGATGTTAGTCGTCTGGTAGAAGAAATGCAAGAAATCACTTCTCGGAGCCATTCCCGTGCAGAAATGGCTTTTAACAGTTCATCGAACTAAAAATAACATCCCAGCTTTGCCTGAACTTCGTTAGAAGAAGAATCATCGCCGAATTCTCCTGCATACGAGATCGATGCGAATGCATTCTTGTTTGATCGATAAAAAATCTCGAATCCGGGCAGCCATAGATGCTGCTTACGAGTGAAAGAATCCACGGTAAACGAATCCGGTGCTCCTATCAGGGAAGCAGTGATCAAACCTGTATGATTCGGCTGTTTATAGACATAGGCTAATTTTTCCTTCAAAATGATCGTACCTTTATCGAGATTCCAGTATTCATAGGCATTGATTCCAGCTTCGCCTCGAATCAAATTGGATTTTCTGGCGAGTTCCTGCATGTTATAAATCCCAGCGCCTTTTTCTGAAAAACCTTTTTCAAAGCAAAAAACCCAATCGATTGCGACATAGGGTTCAATAGTGGCCCAATTAAAATTGAAATCCACGCCAATTTCAGCACGAGGCGTAACAGATGCACCTTTATGAGAGCTTTTTGCTGTCAAATTTACGCCGGGAAAAGCGATATAACGCCAATTGCTATAATAATCATAGGAACCAAGGACGCCTAACTCTACGTAGAAATCAGATAGGTAGAATGTGCTAAACAAATTGGCTATGCACGCATTGACTGATCCCTTGCCAGCATTTTGATTCATATGTAAGTTACTTGAAGAATATCCGATGCCTCCCGTAAAAACCCCACCAGTCCAACCATAGTAGTCTGCATTGAGCAGAGCTCCTCCGGCAGCAGCATGAAATGCGGTGTTTTGGTTGGTGTCGCTTTCTTTGGAAAAGCTGCCGAAGCCGTCCATCCAAACTGCATAATCTTTCGATTCTTTTGCATATGTGGTAACGCTGCCGGCCGGGATACTCACCATCTTGTTGCTAACGCACAGATCATTCGCTGCGATCAAGCAGCCATCGCCCAGCTGAGAGGAATCCACGTGAGCCGTTGCGCCTGCGACATGGGGGTGAATAGATCGCAAGAAGCGTTGCTCAGCAAAACGGGAAGCGATGATTTGTGTAAAATCAAACATAGTGTTTTGAGAAGCAAATGTTGTGCTGGCGTTGCGGCCCGGTTGAAGGGTGATGAGTGCCCTCGTCAACTCATCCGGCGATAAACTGTTGAGCTGAGTATAAATGGATGAAAATCTTGGCAATGTAATAAAGCCCTGCAGATAATTAAAAAAAGAAAGGGCATTGCCAGAAAGCCCCGGAGGACGAGAAAGTGGCGGCATCAATAAACTAAAAAGAACTGTATTCAAAGGATAACTCACCGATCCCAACGAACCGACTGGAAGGCCTGAAATAACCACGCTGTTAAATGTTCCGCTCAGTGATGCAGATGTTAAAATCGTATAATCTGCGGTAGAATATGACCCCGCGTCCATCTGGATATTTAACTGGCCGTCGAGAAGTGCCGCTCCTGTGACCGCGATCAATGAAGCTGAGGCAGGATCAATTTCAATATTTGTAATAGATGCAGGATGAAGAGTCAAACTGCCCACGGTAATCGTTCCGATGGAATTGCCAGGCGTGATCGATCCTAGAACATCCACATCGCCTGCAATTGTTCCTGTTCCGGACAAATAAGCGCCGGCGCTCACTGTGACCGCGTTAAGGATAGATGAAAGGTTGCCATTGACAATGAGATGACCAGCTGAAACGGTTGTTCCTCCCGAATAAGAATTATTTCCTGACATAACGAGAATGCCGTTGCTTGTCTTTGCGAGAGAGCCATTGGCGATATTCCCGCTCAAAGCCATATCATTTGTCGCTGTGCCGCGAGGAACTGAAAACGTAGTCGCGTTGCCTCCCAAATCGAGATTACCGCTAATGATTGCTGTGCCGTTGTTTGTCGTATCAAAAAGAATTGTTGGAGTGGTTCCACCGGCAAGGGTGATATTTCCGGAAATAGTCGTATCGCGCATCGTGAGAGCGGTTCCATTATTGCTAAGAGTCAGCGTTGCTCCGCCTTGGGAAAAGGTTCCTCCCTGATAGGTGAAACTTTTTAAAGTTTGGGCATGGCCGTTCATGTTAAAAGTGCCGCTGCTCATTGTAAGCGCTGAAGTGGTCGCAATTTGACTGGCCGCGCTCAATGAAAGCGTTCCTCCGTTAATCAAACCATCGCCGGGAACAGCAACAGCACCGCCTGTTTTATTTAAAGCAAGGGTTCCAGATGAGACTGTAGTAAGCCCCAAGTAAGTATTTGCAACGGCTCCTGAAAAAGTCAAAATGCCGTTATTATTTTTAGTGACAGCTCCCAGTGAGGAGATAATTCCACTCACAGTCATGTCGCTGGCAGCCGTACCATGGGGAACTGAAAACGTAGTCGTATTGCCTCCCAAATCGAGATTACCGCTAATGATTGCCGTGCCGTTGTTTGTCGTATCAAAAAGAATCGTTGGAGTGGTTCCTCCGGCAAGGGTGATATTTTGATATTTGCGGAAATGGTCGTGTTGCGCATCGCGAGGGCGGTTCCATTATTGCTAAGGGTCAGCGTTGCTCCGCCTTGGGAAAAGGTTCCTCCCTGATAGGTGAAACTTTTTAAAGTTTGCGCATGGCCGTTCATGTTAAAAGTGCCGCTGCTCAATGTAAGCGCTGAAGTGGTCGCAATTTGACTGGCCGCACTCAATGAAAGCGTTCCTCCGTTAATC